>NZ_JAIUHH010000026.1:0-53160 GCF_020165015.1 Mesorhizobium sp. CA7 | reverse complement strand
TCCCACTTCAACCATACACCAGAACCAACACACAGGATTCCAGGGTCTGCGCGCGTCGCTTCGCTCCTTGCTCCGCCATAGAATGACGATCGCGATGGGCGTTCGGCCAATCACGAAGGCAGGCGATCTGATCGCCTTGTGGCGCCGTGGCAAATTCAGGTCAGGCCGAGTCGAAAATGGTGGCTTCCGAGAACCGGAGCGGAGCGTACTTTCCGTACGTGAGCACCGGAAGCGCAGGAAGCCACCATTTGCAGGCCGGCCTCACCTGAATTCTAGTTCACCTCGAATCCCAGCTTCTGCCGCAGCTTCAGCATCCGCTGGTCGGCGATCCTAAGGCTCTGCCCGCCGCCTTGCGCGACGCGGTTCAACATCCTGAGCAGGTCGTCCCGCTCATGCGGATCGAGGCGCTCGCGCAGGAACGGCGCCAGCTTGTCGATGACGATCGTGGTGTCGTCGATCTGCGCGGCGGCCCATTTGGCGTAGACGACCGCCTCGTCGGTCTTCTTCTGGCTGTCCGCGATCTGCGCGATCACCTCGCGAATGACCGCCTCGCGCTGCGGCAGGACCGGACCGTGCTCCGCGACGATCGCGGTGATCAGCGTCGCCGCCGCCACCACCGGATCGTCGATCGCGGTCAGCGGTGAGAGCGCGGCCTGATTGCGCAATTTCTTGCGACGGATGTTGCCCCGGACGCGCCCGACGACATCGGCGACCTCGCGCGCGGCGTCGCTCATATATTTCAGCCGGTACCACCAGATGGCGGCCGCTCCGAGCAGGCCGAGGATGGCGATCAGGAAAGGCATGCCGAATTCCCCCGAAATCGCGGCGACGATAAAAGAAGCGCGGCATCGCTTCAACACGCAACGGTTGCGTCCGTGAAGAAACCCTGAAGATGTATCCTAAGAGATAACTTCAACCGGCGTCGCGCCCATGCTGACCGGCGGCTATGACCCCGGCACGTCGTAGATCGCCCTGATCTCGACCGTGCCGAGCTCCGCCAACGGGATCTTGGCCGCGATATCGAGCGCCTCGGCAAGGTCCGCCGCCTCGACCATGACGAAGCCCAGCAATTGCTCCTTGGTCTCGGCGAAGGGGCCGTCGGTCACCAGCACCTTGCCCTTGCGCCGCCGGAGCGATTTCGACGTCGTCACCGACTGCAGCGCCTGCGCGATGACCAGCTTGCCTTGCCGGTCGAGCTCCCGGTCATAGCCGAGCGAGTCGGCATCGAGCTTGGCCATGCGCTCGGGGGTCAGCGCGTAGAGATCCTTTTCCTCGCCATAGACCAGCAGCACATATTTCATTTCGAGCTTCCTTTCGTCGACGCATTATAGGAGGCGACGGTGTCGGTCTTGGCTGCCGTCGCCGCATGGTCGAGCAGGCATGTCGCGACGCCGATGATGGCGATGGCCGCCGCCAGCCGGCCGAAGCCAAGCGCCGGCGGATCGAGCCAGAACTCTTCAAGTCGCCTCCCTTTTCGCTCGGGCTTTCCCCAGACCGCAAGAAACAGATTATCCATCTTAACCTCCATCGGCCGGGAGTGGCCGCCCGCAGGACGGTCGGGCAGACGGGAAGTCGACATTTTTGCATGCGCTTTTTTCGAGAATTTTTCGAAGCGCCTCGCGCAAGCACAATCATGTCGGGCCATGGATGGTCTTCCGCCGCGCCCGCGCTATAGTTCCGGGGAACGTCGGCGCCCGCCGGCGCAAACCCCGACAAGGCAGGAGGATTCCATGGACCGCACCGCAAACGCCGTCTGGAAAGGCAATCTGAAGGAAGGCAACGGCACGCTGGACACCCAGAGCGGCACCTTGAAGGGCACGCCCTATTCGTTCAAGGCGCGTTTCGAGGACGAAAGCGGCAAATCCGGCACCAATCCGGAAGAGCTGATCGCCGCCGCGCATGCCGGCTGCTACACCATGCAGCTGTCGCACTTCCTGGCCGAAAACGGCACGCCGGCCGCCGAGCTCGACGCCAAGGCAGTGGTGACGCTGGTGCCCGGCACCGGCATCACCGGCAGCGCCATCACCCTGGTCGGCAAGGTGCCGGGCATCGACGCGGCGAAGTTCAAGGAGCTGGCCGAGAAGGCCAAGGCCGAATGCCCGGTGTCGAAGGCGCTGGGAGCGATCAATGTGTCGTTGGATGCCAGGCTGGGGTGAGAAACTTCTCCGCAAAGGCTGGCGATCCTTCGCCCCCCTCTCTGCCCTGCCGGGCATCTCCCCCTCAAGGGGGGAGATCAGATGTCGCGTCGGCTTTCGCCAATCGCCGACGGTGAAAGAAGGGCGCCGGCGCCGGAACTGCTAATCTCCCCCCTTGAGGGGGAGATGTCCGGCAGGACAGAGGGGGGCGGCTCGCGCCAGCCTTTCCAGTGAGCTAACCGCCCAGCGCCTCGATCTTGGCGCGCAACCCAGCGACCTCTTCCTCCAGCGCCTTGACCCGCGCCTCGAGGTCGGCGTCCGAGGATGTCGCCGCCGGCTGCCAGGGCGCCGTCGCCACCGCTGCCGCTTCCACCGGACCACTCAGCAGATGCACATAGCGCTCCTCGCGCTGGCCGGGCGCGCGTTCGAGCAGCTGGATCAGCGGCGGCCGGCGGCCGATCATCAGGTCGAGATTGCCGCGCAACTCCTCAATCGAAGCAAAGCGCGCCATCCGCTCCGAACGGGCCAGCAGTTCATGCGCCGTCTGCGCCCCGCGCAACAGCAGCAGCCCGATTACCACGATCTGCGGCGTGGTCAGCGAAAAGCGCTGCGCCATCAGATGCTCGTAGCGCTCGACGCGCGAAGCGAAGGCCTGGCGCACGAGGCCTTTCTGCTCGAGCGTGCTCAAGGCCCGCCGGACCTCCGTCAGCTCCAGCGCCATCACCGGCTCGCGCGCCGTCTTCTGGTTGGCGGCGGCGTGCGCGCCGTTGAGCGTCAGTGGATAGACGTCCGGCGTCAGCTCCTTCTTCTCAATCAGGGAACCGAGGACTCGGGCTTCGGTGGGAGAGAGGACGGGGAGATCGGTCATGGGTTGCCTATCCTTTCTGACGCTGGCGGGACAGCGCCCCCCTCTGTCCTGCCGGACATCTCCCCCACTTGGGGGGAGATTAGCAGCTTCGCCGACGGCGCCTCATCCTTCAACCTTGGAGATTGGCGAAAGCGGCGGTGACAGCCAATCTCCCCACCTGTGGGGGAGATGTCCGGCAGGACAGAGGGGGGCGCGAAGGGTCGCTACCTGCGAGTAAGGCCGCGAGAACTATACCCTTCTCTCCACCATCATCTTCTTGATCTCGGCGATCGCCTTGGCGGGATTGAGCCCCTTCGGGCAGGTCTGCGCGCAGTTCATGATGGTGTGGCAGCGATAGAGCCGGAACGGGTCTTCGAGATTGTCGAGCCGCTCGCCCGTCGCCTCGTCGCGGCTGTCGATCAGCCAGCGATAGGCCTGCAGCAGCGTGGCCGGGCCCAGATAACGGTCGCCGTTCCACCAGTAGCTCGGGCAGGAGGTCGAGCAGCAGGCGCACAGGATGCATTCGTAGAGCCCGTCGAGCTTCTCGCGGTCCTCGTGGCTCTGCAGCCATTCCTTGGCGGGCGTCGGCGAGACCGTCTTCAGCCACGGCTCGATCGAGGCGTGCTGGGCATAGAAATTGGTGAGGTCGGGCACCAGGTCCTTGATCACCGGCATATGCGGCAGCGGATAGACCTTCACCGCGCCGGAAATATCCTCGACGCCCTTGGTGCAGGCCAGCGTGTTGGAGCCGTCGATGTTCATGGCGCAGGAGCCGCAAATGCCTTCGCGGCAGGAACGGCGCAGCGTCAGCGTCGGATCGATCTTGTTCTTGATCCACAACAGCGCGTCGAGAACCATCGGCCCGCAATCGTCCATGTCGACGAAATAGGTGTCCATGCGCGGATTCGCGTCATCGTCCGGCGACCAGCGGTAGATGCGGTATTCGCGCAGGTTGGTCGCGCCTTCCGGCTTCGGCCAGATCTTGCCTTGCTGGACCTTCGAGTTCCTGGGAAGCGTGAGTTCGACCATTACCTGCGGTCCTTTCGGATGACGAGCTTCAGCCCGGACCAGATTTCGTTCACGGCGGCGACCTTGACGTCGACCAGGTCGCGCTTCAGCGCCTCCGACCGGATGACGTCCTCGGTGACGTCGGTCGGCACTTTCGATGCCTTCTTCGGCCAAGAGACCCAGACCATGCCGTCGCGCTTGATCGCCGTCTCGATGCCGGCCAGGCCGTCCTCGACCTCGGCGCGCTGCCGGGTGAAGGCATGCACGGCATCGTATTTCCGGCTGCCCGAGATCGCCGACCACTCGGCGAGCCTGTCGACGCCGGCAAAGGACACCGCCTCGGTAAGCGCATCGAGCTCCGGCGGCAGCGCGATGAAGGCGGTGACCATGCCGTCCCTGAGGCCAAGCTTGGCCGGGAGCGGCGTGCCGGAATATCCCGTGGTCGCCTGCGCCATGGTCAATACACCCGCGCCTTCGGCGCGATCTTGGCCAGGCTGATGCCGCCGTCCTTTTCGGCCAGCAGCGGCTCGGTATGCACCGGCCTGTAGGTCAGCGTCACCTTGCCGTCCTCGCTCAGATGGGCCAGCGTATGCTTGCGCCAGTTGGCGTCGTCGCGCGCCGAGAAATCCTCGCGCGCATGCGCGCCGCGGCTCTCCTTGCGCGCCTCGGCGCCGTAGACCGTGGTGATGGCGTTGGCCATCAGGTTTTCCAGCTCCAGCGTCTCGACGAGGTCGGAATTCCAGATCATCGAGCGGTCGGTGACCTTGATGTCCTTGAGCTCGCGCCAGAGTTCCGAAATGCGCCTGCAGCCGTTCTCCAGCGATTCCTGCGTGCGGAATACGGCGGCGTCTTCCTGCATGGCGCGCTGCATCTTCTCGCGCAGCACGGCCGTCGGCGTCGAGCCGTTGGCGTGGCGCAGCCTGTCGAAGCGCTCCATGATCTTCTCGACCGAGGCCGCGTTGGGCGACGGGATCGCCGACTTGCGGTCGATCACATGGCCGGCGCGGATCGCCGCCGCGCGGCCGAACACGACGAGGTCGATCAGCGAGTTGGAGCCGAGCCGGTTGGCGCCGTGCACCGAGGCGCAGCCGGCCTCGCCGACCGCCATCAGGCCCGGCGACACGCGGTCCGGATTGTCGAAGGTCGGATTGAGGACCTCGCCCCAGTAATTGGTCGGCACGCCGCCCATATTGTAGTGGACCGTCGGCAGCACCGGGATCGGCTCCTTGGTGAGGTCGACGCCGGCAAAGATCTTGGCCGACTCGGAAATACCCGGCAGCCGCTCGTGCAGCACCGCCGGGTCAAGATGGTCGAGATGCAGGAAGATGTGATCCTTGTTCTTGCCGACGCCGCGGCCCTCGCGGATCTCCAGCGTCATGCAGCGCGAGACGACGTCGCGCGAGGCGAGGTCCTTGGCCGACGGCGCGTAGCGCTCCATGAAGCGCTCGCCCTCGGAATTGACGAGATAGCCGCCTTCGCCGCGCGCGCCCTCGGTGATCAGGCAGCCGGCGCCGTAGATGCCGGTCGGATGGAACTGCACGAACTCCATGTCCTGCAGCGGCAGCCCGGCCCTGGCCGCCATGCCGCCGCCGTCGCCGGTGCAGGTATGCGCCGAGGTGGCGGAGAAATACGCACGGCCATAGCCGCCGGTCGCCAGCACCACCATCTTGGCCGAGAAGCGGTGGATTGTGCCGTCATCGAGGTTCCAAGCCACGACGCCGGTGCAGGTGCCGTCCGGCTCCATGATCAGGTCGAGCGCGAAATACTCGATGAAGAACTGCGCGTTGTTCTTCAGCGATTGGCCGTAGAGCGTGTGCAGGATGGCGTGGCCGGTGCGGTCGGCGGCCGCACAGGTGCGCTGCACCGGCGGACCGTCGCCATAGTTCATCATATGGCCGCCGAACGGCCGCTGGTAGATCTTGCCTTCCTCGGTGCGTGAGAACGGCACACCATAATGCTCGAGCTCGTAGACGGCGGCCGGCGCCTCGCGCACCATGTATTCCATGGCGTCGACATCGCCCAGCCAGTCCGAGCCCTTGACGGTGTCGTACATGTGCCATTGCCAGGAGTCCGGCCCCATGTTCGAAAGCGAGGCGGCGATGCCGCCTTGCGCCGCGACGGTGTGCGAGCGCGTCGGGAAAACCTTGGTGATGCAGGCGGTGCGCAGCCCCTGCTCGGCCATGCCGAGCGTGGCGCGCAGGCCGGCGCCGCCGGCACCGACGATGACGACGTCGAACTTGTGGTCGACAAAAGTATAGGCGGAAGCCGTGCTGGCTGTATTTGCGTTGGCCAAGACGTCAGCCTCCGAATGCGAGTTTGAGCAGGGCAAACAGCGAAGCGACGCCGACTGCCACGCAGAAGAAGGTGTTGAGCGCGATCAGCGCCAGCTTCATGCCCTCGCCATGCACGTAATCCTCGATGATCACCTGCATGCCGATGCGCATGTGGTAAAGCGGCGAGATCAGCACCAGCCCGAGCATGACCACCACGAACGGGTTCGCAAGCGCCGCCCGCACATCCGTGTAGTCATGGCCGTTGACCGCGATGAGGAAGCCGACGAAGAACAGGATCAAAGGAATGTTGGCGATGGCGGTCAGCCGCTGCCGCCAGAAATGACCGGTGCCCTCGCGGGCCGAACCGAGGCCGCGGACCTTCGCCAGCGGCGTGCGCATGTCCGAATTGTTGGCGGCCATCAGAAAGCTCCCCGCGCCATATAGCCGGCGATCCAGATCAGCAGCGTCAGCACGATCGAACCGGCGAGCGTGGCCCAGGCGATCCTGGACGCGGTGTGTTTTTCCAGTCCCGCGCCGGTGTCCCAGATAAGATGGCGCAGCCCGCCCAGCATGTGGTGCATCAGCGCCCAGGTGTAGCCGAAGAGAACAAGTCGGCCGAGCCAGGAGCCGAAGGCCCAGTTGACCCAGTCGAATGCGGCCTGCGAGCTCGAAGCGGCAATCAGCCAGGCCGCCACCAGCAGCGTCCCGAAATAGAGCGCGCCGCCGGTGATGCGATGGATGATCGACATCGTCATCGTGATCGGCGGCCGGTAGATCGTCAGATGCGGCGAGAGCGGCCGTTCACGTCTGGCAACTGCGCGGGTGGCTGGTGATTTGCTCATGGCTCCCCCAGTTCGGCATCCTGGAGCCGCGATGCGGCCTTTGCCGCCCTCATATATGGCTCCGGACAGCCGGTTTCTAATGCTCTTTTTGCACCGCGTCAAAGCCGGAAAATCGTTTTGGAAACATCATTTAGTGTGAGAAATTGGCCTTCACGCGCTTCAATCGATTAGCGGCTGTTCCGACGCCGGCTCAGCATTCGTTGCAGTGCAACAAAGAGCGCTATCTCCGACAAGTCTGCGGCGTCGATCCTCTCTTCATCACCAGCGCTTCGCGTCCGTCGATCACGATTGCGTCATGCGTCGCCGCTTCCTGGTAACGGCTGCTCTGGTTGGTGGGTGAGGCCGCGAATTCCTCGGTCGAGCCGTCCGGGCGGACCAGGCGTAACGACGAGCCGAGATTCTGGATGGTGATCATGCCGCCATTGCCGCATCTATAGTTGGCCGTGCCGATGCCGGACCGCGGCACGGTAAGGTCTGTGACGATCTTGGTTGCGGGCGCGCGGGTTGCGGGGGTCTTGGTCGTTGCAGGTGCCGGCGCGGTTGTAGCTACCGGGGCTGTTGCAGGTATCGGGGGTGTTGCAGCTGCTGGCGGCACCACGGGTGCAGCGGACTGCGGGGCCGGAGCAGTCGAGCGAGCGGGTGGGGCGGCATTCGCCGCCTTCGGCGCGCCGTCCTGCGGCACGCAAGCCGCGGCCGCGAGAAGCAGCGGGATGGTGATCGACACCCGAACCGTGTGGCCAAAGCTCATGCGCTGCCCTTTCGTGTGCGGCACGCTACAGCAATTCCAGGAAAAGTGTGAACGGCTGGGTCGGGCGCCTTCGCCGTATCCTTCCGTCCGGAATTGCGTCGAAACAAAGAGAGAGGCGGTTGCCTTTCCGTGAAACGGTGGACCGCTGTAGCCACGCGGCGACGCAAGATCAAGCTGACCCGGAGTCAGCCCTGCGCCAGGGTCGCCCTCGCCGTCGGGAAAGCCCGCTTTCGAAAATTAACCATGTTCCTTAACAACCGGCTCCGAAAGCCTTCCGCCTCTTAACAAAGGTTAAGAAAGGGTTAATTTCCGATTCGAACCGGAATTCAGGCGCGATTCATTGCGTCATCAAGGGAGAGCGACATGCGTTCGAATTCAGTGCGGGCAGGCGTTGCCGCCGCGGCGTTCGCGGGGCTGGTGACGGCAATCGCCGCGCCGGCGGAAGCCGGCTTGCGCCACCATGACCGCGTCTATGCCGATTCCTTCGGCAATCTCGTCATCGACAGCGCCGCCGGCTACAAGCGCATCATCGTCGGCGAAGGCAAACTCGCGAAAGAACTTTCCCAATACACCGGCGGCCAGCCGGATGTGATCTATGACGATGCGGACGAGGCTGGCGCGCCCGGCTGCTACCAGCCGCCGGTGCTGGTCAAGGGCCGTTCCTATATGTACGGGCTTTCCGACGGCGAGATGCCCAATCTCAATCCTTGCCGCTGAAGGCCGTCGGCGTTTGGCTCCGCCGCAGCCTGACACGCGCACGCAATCGCGGCCGGCAAGGCCCGGCCTGTCGTCATTCTAGGGCGAAGCAAGGAGCGGAGCGACGCGCGCAGACCCTAGAATCCATGCCGTTCCATTAAGTCATTGCGGCGGTTACGGAATTTGCGCCGCAGCATTCTACAACGGAGGTAACGGCATGGATCCTCGGGTCAAGCCCGAGGATGACGAAATTGCAGGAGCTTCGGGCAATCGCGAACGTTGCGATCGCCTTTGCCTCAGCCGACGGCGAGCGGCTCGGCAGCGAAGGCGGTTTCAGGTCTCTCATAGGAAAGCCGCACGCTGTCGCGGCCGTTCTTCTTGGCCTTGTAGAGCGCCTCGTCGGCGCGCCGCATCAGCGGCATCAGCCCTTCCCTGCCGGTGCGGGCGGCAACGCCGAAGCTTGCGGTGACCCTCGTGTCGGGCGGCAGGCCCTCGATCGCGCCGGCCGAATAGAAGGAACGGATCGCTTCGGCGAAGAGCCTTGCCGACGCCAGGTCGCTCAGCGGCAAAAGCACGGCGAACTCTTCGCCGCCGATGCGGCCGGCGGCCCCGCGCGCGCCGGTGGCGGAACGCAGCTTGGCGGCGAAGTCGGCGATCACCCGGTCGCCTGCCTCATGGCCGTGCCGGTCGTTCAGCGCCTTGAAGTGATCGAGATCGGCAAGCACCAGCGCGACGGGAAATCCGGCCTTGCCGCACTGGTCGAGCAACAGGTTCGCCCGCTCCTCGAAGCCGCGGCGATTGAGGATGCCCGAGAGCGGGTCGGTATGGGTCTCGTCCTTCAGCGCCCTCATCACATCGAGCGCCGCCGCTGTGAACAGGCAAAGCGCGATCAGCAGCGACAACAGCGCGTGCGAAAGCAGCGCGGTCGTCCAGTAGGACGATCCGTAGAACCCGTCATAGCTGGGGAACGGGCCGTGCGCGATGACGACAACCAGCGTGCGGGCAATGAAGTTCAGCCCGGAAAGCAGCGACAGCACGAGCAGGATTTTCTCGGTTGGGCCGTTGTGGCGCACCGTTCTCAGCTCGGCGCCGACCAGCAGGCTGAGCGCGCCGAAGCCGAAATTCATCGCAAGCACGCGCCAGGTGAGGTCCGGCTGAACGAACATGAACCAGATGAAGGCGGCGAGCCCGCCGCCGGTCACGATGCCGATCCCGACATAGGGCACGCGCCGCCCGTAGCGCGCGATGATCGCGCTGGAGAGGCAGCAGGCCGCGATCGTGAAGCAGATGTTGGAAACGAGCTTGGTCAGCGCCACGCCGATCGGAAGCGTGAAATATTGCAGCAGGAAACCCGGTGCCGACAGGCAGTAGCTCGCGCCGAGCACAGCCAGATACGGTCGATGGCGCTGATAGGACCACAGCACGAGGAACGCAGCGCCGAGCGCCAGCGCTATCGTCGGATTGAGCAGCGCTATGAGCAGACCGGTGTCCAAAAGACTGCGACTTTTCCCAACTTACCCAACGGGAGATACTAGGACGCAAGCCCAAACAAGCGGTTAAGTCTCGATAGATACATCGCATGCCACGCGGAACCGGCCTGCCGGAGCGGCGTTGTCCGGCCAGACAGGAGACGCCAGACGGGAGACGATCGAGATGGCGGGCACGATCACTTTGACGAACCACGATGAAATCCGCTCCTGGGCGGCGGCGCGCGCCGGCTTCCCGGCCATCGTCGACGTCTCGCCCGAAGCCGGAACGCAGCCCATGCTGCGGCTGGTTTTTGGGCAGCAGGCCTATGAAGACACCGACCGCCCGGAGCGTCCGATCAACAGCGGCGGCTACGAACTCGTGGAGTGGGACGAGTGGTTCAGGATTTTCGACGAGCGGCAGCTGGCCTTGGTCGTCGCCGCCGACGAGCCCGGCCGGCGCGAGGAGTTTCACGAGATCATTCGCAGATAGATCGCTGAAAGCAAAAGGCCCGGACGTCGTGTTCGGGCCCTTGTTGAGAGACGCGGCCGGCTGTTACTTCCAGTCGCGGATGTCGACGAAGTGGCCGGCGATCGCCGCGGCCGCCGCCATGGCCGGCGACACCAGATGAGTGCGGCCCTTGAAGCCCTGCCGGCCCTCGAAATTACGGTTCGAGGTCGAGGCGCAGCGTTCATGCGGCTTCAGCCGGTCGTCGTTCATGGCCAGGCACATCGAGCAGCCCGGCTCGCGCCAGTCGAAGCCGGCGGCGACGAAGATCTTGTCGAGGCCCTCGGCCTCCGCCTGTTCCTTGACCAGGCCCGAACCCGGCACGATCATGGCATTGACGCGCGGATTGACCTTCTTGCCCTCGACCACTTTGGCTGCGGCGCGCAAGTCCTCGATGCGGCCATTGGTGCAGGAACCGATGAAGACGCGGTCGAGCTCGATGTCGGTGATCTTGGTTCCAGGCGTCAGCCCCATATAGTCGAGCGCGCGGATCTTCGACGTGCGCTTGTTCTCGTCCGCAATCTCCTGCGGATCGGGCACAGTGCCCTGCACCGAGACGACGTCCTCAGGCGAGGAGCCCCAGGAGACGATCGGCGGGAGTTTTTGCGCGTCGAGCACCACGACCTTGTCGAAATGCGCGCCTTCGTCGGACTGCAGGGTCTTCCAATAGGCGAGCGCCGCATCCCAGGCGGCGCCCTTCGGGGCGCGCGGCTTGTCCTTGACATAGGCAAAGGTCGTCTCGTCCGGCGCGATCAGGCCGGCGCGGGCGCCGCCCTCGATCGACATGTTGCAGATCGTCATGCGGCCTTCCATCGACAGCGAGCGGATCGCTTCGCCGGCATATTCGATGACGTAGCCGGTGCCGCCGGCGGTGCCGATCTCGCCGATGATGGCGAGGATGATGTCCTTGGCGGTGACGCCTTCCGGCAGCTGGCCGTCGACGCGCACCAGCATGTTCTTGGCCTTGCGCTGGATCAGCGTTTGCGTCGCCAGCACATGCTCGACCTCGGACGTGCCGATGCCATGCGCAAGCGCGCCGAACGCCCCATGCGTGGAGGTATGGCTGTCGCCGCAGACGATGGTCATGCCGGGCAGCGTGAAGCCTTGCTCGGGCCCGATGATGTGGACGATGCCCTGGCGGATATCGTTCTCGGAATAATAATCGATGCCGAAATCCTTGGCATTCCTGGCGAGCGCCTCGACCTGGATGCGGCTTTCCTCGTTCTTGATGCCGAACTTGCGCTCGGGCGAGGTCGGCACGTTATGGTCGACGACGGCCAGCGTCTTTTCCGGATGCCGGACTTTTCTGCCGCTCATGCGCAGGCCTTCGAAGGCCTGCGGGCTGGTGACCTCGTGCACGAGGTGGCGGTCGATATAGAGCAGGCAGGTGCCGTCGTCCTGGCGGTCGACCGTGTGGTCGTCGAAGATCTTGTCGTAGAGGGTGCGCGGTGCGCTCATGTGCGTAAATCCGTCGATATGAGAATGGGAAAAGGACGCCGGCAATCCGGCGCGACGACTGCGATCGGTCGGTTCAGCGAAGTCGGCTGGTGAGCGCGCCGCAGACGCGCGCGGAGAAACGCGACGGCAGGCGCTTTCTGTCCTGCAGCACGAAACCCTTATAGGCCGGATCGCTGAAAAGCTTTTCCATGGCGCGGTAGATAGCAATGTTTTGGCTTTTCGGCAATTAGCACGACTTCCCCTTCTCCCCTTGTGGGAGAAGGTGGATCGGCGCGTAGCGCCGAGACGGATGAGGGGTGTTCCAGCGAATTGGGGCGTCGGCGTTCCCTGGAGCACCCCTCATCCGGCCGCTTCGCGGCCACCTTCTCCCACAAGGGGAGAAGGGGAAGGCTGCGCTCACACCACTTCGAACACAAACGTCTTCACCAGCGCTTCCGGATCGCCGATGGCATAGCAGCGGAACCACGGGCTCTCCTCGACCAGCCGCCATTTCCCCGCCTCTGCCAACTCGTCGAACACTGCCTGGAAGCCGCCGCTCTCGAAAACCTGGTCGCGCACGGTGAAGATGGCGTGGCCGCCGCTTTTGGTGATACGCACCAGCTCATGCAGGCCCGAAGCCGGCGCGTGGCCGATGGTGAAGACGCCGGTCGAGAAGAAGGCGCGGAAATGCCGGTCGGGCCAGGGCAGCCGGCCGCCGAGCATCGCCTTCTTCAGCTCGCTATAGGCCGGCCTGCCATTGGCCTGACGGCTGCCGGCGATCTTCAGCATGTCGTCGGAGAGGTCGAGCCCGGCGATGTCGCCATAGCCCAAAGCCTTCAGCGACGGCCCCGACAGGCCCGTGCCGCAGCCGGCGTCGAGCAGCGGACCTTCGCCCGCCGGCACGTGCCGCGCCACCCAGGCGGCGATGAGGAAAGGCAGAAGGTAGCCCAGCGAGGCGGTCTCGCTGTCGTAAGTCGCCGCCCAGTCGGCATAGGCCTTTGCGAGCCCTTCCGGCGAATCGGCCGAATAGACGGAATCCAGCGCCGCATTGGCCTTGTCGAAATTCATGGGCGTCTCCTCCGCCGGATGCACATGACCCAAGCTAGAGCAATTCCAGGAAAAGTGGGAACCGGTTTTCCGTCCGGAATTGCGTCAAAAACAAAGAGGCAGCGCGGACTTTTGCTGCCGGCTATTCCTGATGCTGGCGACGTAGCCGCTGTTCCAGCGCCCTTAGCGCCAGCGACAGGCCGACGGTGAGGATCAGGTAGATATAGGCGACGATCGAATAGGTCTCGAAGAAGCGGAAGGAGCCCGCGGCATAGACCTTGCCCATCTGGGTGATGTCGGCGACGCCGAGCACCGAGACCAGCGAGGAATCCTTGACCATGGCGACGAAGTCGTTGCCGAGCGGCGGCAGGATGGTGCGGATCGCCTGCGGGAAGACGATCAGCCGGAAGCGCTGGACTCGGCTGAGCCCGAGCGCCTTGGCCGCCTCGATCTGGCCCTTCTCGACCGATTGGATGCCGGCGCGGAACACTTCCGAAATGAAGGCCGAGTAGCCGATGGTCAAAGCCATGATGGCGCGCCAGAGCAGCGAGACGTCGCGCACCAGCAGCTCGCCCATCAGGCCGGCGCCCTGCAGCGGCGCGGTCAGCGCATTCCAGGCGGCGACGAAGGCCGGCGCGCCGGCAAAGGCGATCCAGAACAAAAGCACCAGGATCGGCACGCCGCGGATGATCTCGACATAGAAGCGCGCGATCTGGCGCAGCCACTGCGATCCCGACAGCGCCATCAGCGCGATGCCAAGCCCGAAGGCGGAGGCTAAAGCGAAAGCGACCGCGGTGACGAAGATGGTGATGCCGATGCCCTTGGCGACTGTGGCGAAGACTTGCGCATAGAGGTCGCTGGAAGCGATGGCGAGGGCGGCGGCCAAGGCAAGGATGGCCGCGGCCGCCAGCCACCAGGGGAATTCGGGTTTGGATTTGGACGCGGGTGGCATCAGGTGATGCCGATGGAGCGGACGTCTCGAGAAGGTAGCGCCCAGGCCCCCCTCTCTGGCCTGCCGGCCATCTCCCCCTCAAGGGGGGAGATCGAACTTCGCGTGGGCTTTCGCCAATCACCAACGTTAAATGAGGAGCATCGTCGGCGGAGCTGCCAATCTCCCCCCTTGAGGGGGAGATGCCCGGCAGGGCAGAGAGGGGGGCCTTGGCGCAATGTCAGCGCAATTTCCTGCAAACTCACTGCGCGCAACAAGACGGGCTCACTGCCCCATCTTGTAATCGAGAAACCACTTCTTGTTGAGCTTGTCGAACGTGCCGTCGGCCTTGAGCGCGGCGATGGCGGCGTTGACCGGCTTCACCAGGTCCGAGCCCTTCGGGAAGATGAAGCCAAAATCCTCGGTGCCGAGCGGTCCGCCGATCAGCTTTAGCTTGCCTTCGGAGGCATCGACATAGCCCTGGCCGGCGGTGCCGTCGGTGAGCACAACGTCGACGTCGCCCGATTTCAGCGCCTGCACGGTCGCGCCGAACGTCTCGAACAGCTTTATGCGCGGGTTCTGCTCATTGCCGTCGAGCACGCTGTAGACGGCGGTGTAGAAGGGCGTGGTACCGGGCTGGGCGCCGATCAGCCCGTCCTTGAAGGCGGCGAAGCTCTTGGCGTCGGTGAAGCGGCTTTCGTCGCCGCGCACCAGCATGAACTGCTCCGAGCGCATATAGGGATCGGAAAAGTCGACCTTCTCCTTGCGGTCGTCCTTGATGGTGATGCCGGTCATGCCGATGTTGTACTGGTTGTCGGAGACCGCCTGGATCATCGCGTCCCAGGAGGTGTTCTGGTATTCGACCTTGAAGTTCAGCCGCTTGGCGATCTCGTCCATCGCGTCATATTCCCAGCCGATCTGCTTGCCGGTCTTCTTGTCGATGAACTGCAGCGGCGGATAGGCGTTTTCCGTCACCACCACGACCTTCCTGCCGCCGAGGTCCGGCAAATTGTCGGCGAGCGCCGCGACAGGCGCGAGAAGCCAGGCCACCATGGCGGCCAGCAGCAGTTTCGACTTGGTCATGACAAACTCCCCGAAGATGATTGGCCGCGCGATGTTCACGCGCCAAGAGAAAATCCGGCGCCGACTTTAGCTTGCCGCAAGCGCCTTGCAAGCCGCTCCGCACTGCCGCGGCGCGTGAATGCGCAATCCAGTGCTCTTCAAGGATGGTTTCGAAACGCGAAGGCTTCGATCAAATTCCGCACGCTTGCGACAGCTGCACAACGAAAAAAGGCGGCCGAAGCCGCCTTTCCGAAACCTGTCTCGCAAAAACCTTATTCGGCCGAAGCGGCCTCGGCGGCAGCCTTCTTCTCGGCGGCTTCCTTGGCGGCCGTCTCAGCGGCCAGCGCCTGGGCGGCGGCGACCTTTTCGGCCTCGATGCGGGCGCGCTCGGCGTTCAGCGCGTCGCGCTCTTCATCGTTCAGCTTGCGGGCGCGCACGCCGGTATTTTCCGAAATGCGGGCCGACTTGCCGCGACGGTCGCGCAGATAATAGAGCTTGGCGCGGCGAACCTTGCCGCGGCGCACGATCTCGACACCCTCGACCATCGGCGAGTAGACCGGGAAAACGCGCTCCACGCCTTCGCCGTAGGAAATCTTGCGTACGGTGAAATTCTCCTGGAAGCCCGAGCCGGCACGGGCGATGACGACGCCCTCATAGGCCTGGACGCGGGTGCGGGTGCCTTCGGTGACGCGCACCTGGACGCGCACGGTGTCGCCCGGCTGGAATTCGGGCAGCTTGCGCTTGGCTTCGATCTTGGCGGCCTGTTCGGCCTCGAGCTGACGGATGAGATCCATCTCAAATATCCACTTCTTGTTCTTCCGACAGTCAGAGCGTCCTCAGCTCGCCTTGCAGTTCCAATGACCGCTCGGCTATGCCCTTTGTCGAAACACCGGGCAGGGACGGCTACACCGCACTTGTTGACGGGTCCGAAAGATTGTTCTTCCGGTTCGGGCGGGCACATACAGCCATTTTGCCGCTTTGTCACGCCCTAATGCATGTCGCCCGGCAGTGCGCGCGGTTCGGGGACCCCGACATGCATCAAGACAAGGGCGTTGCGGCATATTTGCGCCAATGGCCCACATTTACTGCGGCCGTGCCGGGTTGCGCGCGGCTTGCAAGCTTCCTAAGCGGGGAAAATGACTTTTTTCGATGCCGCCTTACTCTTTCTCTCAGGTTTTGTCTCCGGCGCGGTCAATGCCGTCGCCGGTGGCGGCACCTTCGTCACCTTCGGCGCCATGAGCTTGGTCGGCCTGCCGCCGATCGTCGCCAATGCCACCTCCTCCGTAACGCAGTTTCCCGGCTACATCACCTCGACGCTCGCCTATCTCGACGACATCAGGCATTTCTGGCGCCAAGCGCTGCTGCTCTGCGTCATCTCCGCTTTGGGCGCACTGGCCGGCTCGCTCATCCTGCTTGCGCTCTCCAATCCGTCCTTCCGCGCCCTGGTGCCCTGGCTGCTGATCGCCGCCACCGCGCTGTTCGCCGCCGGGCCGTGGCTGAAACCGGCGCCCAAGCCTGGGGCCGGCTCATTCGCCGGATCGCTCGCCCAGTTCGCGACCTCCGTCTATGGCGGCTTCTTCGGCGCCGGCATGGGCGTGATGATGCTGGCGACGCTCGGCCTGACGCAGGCCGGCGACTACCACCGTCTCAACGCGCTGAAGAACATGCTGGCTGTCGTCATCGCGGCCATCGCCATCCTGGTTTTCGTTTCGGGCGGCGTCGTCGCCTGGCCGCAGGCGATCGTCATGATCCCGGGCGGCGCGCTGGGCGGCTATGCCGGCGTCTGGATCGCCAAGCGCGTGCCGCAAGGCATCGTGCGCGGCTTCGTCGTCGCCGTCGGCCTGTTCCTGGCCTTCTATTATTTCACCAAGGGCTGAGCGCGCAGCAAGTCAGGCCGCCGCTCCCGCGTCAGCTTCTCGGCTTCGGCGCGCCGCCATTCGGCAATCTTCTTGTGGTTGCCGGAGATCAGCACGTCCGGAATCGGCCTGCCTTCGAACTCCTGTGGCCGCGTGTAGTGCGGATGCTCGAGCAGGCCGTTCTCGAAACTTTCTTCCTCGCCCGACACGGCATTGCCCATGACGCCCGGCAGCAGCCGCACCACGGCATCGAGCAGCACAAGTGCTGCCGGCTCGCCGCCCGACAGGATGAAATCGCCGATCGAGACCTCTTCCAGTTCTCGCGCCTCGATCAGCCGCTGGTCGACTCCTTCGAAGCGACCGCACACTATGACCACGCCCGGCCCGGCGGCGAGCTCGCGCACACGCGCCTGGGTCAGCGGTTTGCCGCGCGGGCTCATCAGCAGCCTTGGGCGCTCGTCGCCCGGCGGCGAGGCGTGGTCGATGGCCTTGGCCAGCACGTCGGCGCGCATCACCATGCCGGCGCCGCCGCCGGCCGGCGTGTCGTCGACGGTGCGATGCCTGTCGGTGGCGAAATCGCGGATCTGGATCGCTTCGAGCGACCAAGTTCCGGCCTCCAGCGCGCGGCCGGCCAGCGACAGGCCGAGCGCGCCTGGAAACATCTCCGGATAGAGCGTCAGCACCGAGGCGGCAAAGCTCACCGATTGCCCCCGGCATCCTTCGGTCCGCGCGGCCGACCCTTCGGGTCGAAGCCGGCATCCCTGGGCGCTTCGTCGCCTTCTTCGTCTTCGACCAGCCCCGCCGCCTGAGGGTTGACCTCGACGAATCCGTCGGCGATCGAGACATGCGGCACCGCGGCCTGCGTGAACGGGATCAGCACGCCCTTGCGACCGGCAAGCGTGACGTCGAGTATGTCGCCGCCACCGAAATTATGCACGGCGACGACCCTGCCGATGACGCCCGTATCATCCCTGACATCGAGGCCGATGAGATCGGCGTGATAGAACTCGTCCTCCTCGCCGTCGTCGGGCAGCACCGAACGGTCGACGAAAAGCACGGTGCCGGCCAAAGCCTCGGCGGCGTTGCGGTCACCGACGCCCTTGAAGCGCACGACCACCACAGTCCCGGCCGGCCTGATATCGGTGATCTGGAAGGCGCGGCCGTCCCTGGCATAAAGCGGGCCGTAATCGGCCAGCGCCAGCGGGTCTCCGGTGAAGGTTTTCACCCGCAATTCGCCCTTGATGCCGTGCGCGGCAC
Organism: Mesorhizobium sp. CA7; assembly: GCF_020165015.1. NCBI lineage: Bacteria > Pseudomonadati > Pseudomonadota > Alphaproteobacteria > Hyphomicrobiales > Phyllobacteriaceae > Mesorhizobium > Mesorhizobium sp. CA7. The sequence continues at coordinate 35,050 of NZ_JAIUHH010000026.1, read as the reverse complement.
CGATCACGGCCATCTGTACGGGGTTTTCGAGCTTCGGCATCGGCGGCGCTTCCTTTGCCCTGCTCTAATCCCCTCAAGCCGTCATTTCAATGACGGCCTCTTCACCGCTTCCTAACCCGTACGTCCGAAACTGCCAAAAACGGAAAAAGCCCATGCAGGAATTCCTCATCCCGGCAAAACCCGACCTTCAGGCGGCCCGCGAGACCTGGCTGAAAACGCTGGCGCGTGAGCGCCGCCTGTCGCCGGAGACGGTCGAGGCCTATGAGCGCGACACCCGCCAGTTCCTGCATTTCTTGACCGGCCATTGCGGCGGCGCGCCGGGCATCTCCGACATTGCCGAGCTGCGGCCGGCCGATCTGCGCGGCTTCCTCGCTGCGCGGCGCAATGAAGGCGCCGGCGCCCGCACGCTGGGGCGCGGCCTTGCCGGCATCCGCTCGCTGCTGCGCTTTCTCGAAAAACGCGGGATGGTCAACGCGGCAGGCGCCGCAGCCCTGCGCGCGCCGCGCCAGCCGAAATCGTTGCCCAAGCCGCTGACGGCAAGCGACGCGAAACAGGTCGTGGCGATGGAGGGCCAACTGGCGGAAGAGCCGTGGATCGCCGCACGCAACGCCGCCGTGCTGACGCTGCTCTACGGCTCCGGCCTGCGCATCTCCGAGGCGCTGGGCCTGACCGGCGCCGACCTCGCAACGGAAGCCGACAGTGTGCTGCGCGTCACCGGCAAGGGCGGCAAGACGCGGCTGGTGCCGGTGCTGCCGGTGGCCCGCAAGGCGGTTGCCGAATACCGCCGGCTCTGCCCTTTCCATATTGGTCCCGACGGCCCGCTGTTCCGTGGCGCCCGTGGCGGCCCGCTCAACCCGGCCATCGTCCAGCGCGAGATGGCGAAACTGCGCTCGGCGCTCAACCTGCCCGACACCGCGACGCCGCATGCCTTGCGGCATTCCTTCGCCACCCACCTGCTCGGCCGCGGCGGCGACCTGCGCACCATCCAGGAACTGCTCGGCCACGCCAGCCTGTCGACCACCCAGATCTATACCGGCGTCGACACCGCCAGGCTGCTCGACATCTACGAGAAGGCGCATCCAAGGGCGTGATCGCTTCTGAGGCCATTCGGAGCCCTCCGAACTCGTCATTCTAGGGCGAAGCAAGGAGCGGAGCGACGCGCGCAGACCCTGGAATCCCATGCCGTGCACTAGGCCGTGGGGTGCAACGGTGCAGAATTCTGGGCCGCAGCGGCGCTTTGAAGGCACGGCATGGATCCTCGGGTCTGCGCGCGTCGCTTCGCTCCTTGCTCCGCCCGTGGATGACGACGTGATGGGCGTTTCCGCTAACCACCAAGGCGCGCCATGTCCATACGCGTCGCCAACCCGCAGAACGTCTACGCCGCAAACCAGAACCGACCGAAGACAATTTCCCCGATCCGATTAACCGTTTTGCCGCTTTTCGGCGCTAAGATGCTTCTTCATGAAACGCGTCATCGCCATCGCCGACCGCGCGGCCTTAGTCTCGTTGAAGCTGCTTGCAGCGCTCAACCTGCTGTTCTTCTTGTCTTTCCTGGCCGTCCTGCTGCTTGCCGGCCGGGCGCTTGCCGCAGCGCCCAATTGCGCCGGAGCCGATCTGTTGACGGCGCTGGAGAAGAACGATCCGGCCGCCTTCAAGAAGGTCGAGACCGAGGCCGCGGCCGTACCCAACGGCAAGGGCCTGCTGTGGAAGCTGGAGAAACCGGGCGAAAAACCGTCCTATCTGTTCGGCACCATGCACATGACGGATACGCGCGTCACGACGCTGCCGGCCGCGGCGCAGAAAGCCTATGACGGCGCGGGCACAATCGTCATTGAAACCACCGATGCGATGGACAAGGCCAAGATGATGGCCGCGATGGCCAGCGAACCCGGCCTGATGATGTTCACCGACAACACCACCCTGTCGTCGCTCTTGTCGCCGGACGATGCGGCGGCGCTGGACAAGGGGCTCGACGCGCGCGGCATCCCGCCGGCGACGGTCGCCAAGATGAAGCCGTGGATCCTGTCGGCGATGATGGCGTTGCCGGCCTGCGAGGTGGCGCGCCAGAGCGCCGGCGAACCCGTGCTGGACGTCAAGCTTGCCTCGGACGCCAAGGCCTCGGGCAAGGACGTCGAAGGGCTCGAAACCGCCGTCGATCAATTGCGCGCCATGGCTTCGCTGCCGATCGAATTCCACATGAAGAGCCTGGTCGAGACGATGAAGCTCGGCGACAAGGTGAACGACGTCAACGAGACGATGATCGTGCTCTATCAGCGTGGCGAGGTCGGCATGTTCTGGCCGCTGTTCCGCGCCGTGCTGCCGGAGACGGCGGACGACAAGGCCGGCTATGCCGCCTTCGAGCAGACCATGATCATCAGCCGCAACAAGGTGATGGCGGCGCATGCCGGGCCGATTCTGGCCAAGGGCAACGTCTTCATGGCCGTCGGCGCCATGCATCTGCCCGGTCCGGAAGGACTGGTCGAGGATTTTCGCAAGGCAGGGTATAGTGTTACCGCCGTCAACTGAGTCGTCTGGCGGCTGGCGGACCTGAAAACGCCGGTTTTTCAGCGCTTTCCGTCCGTCCGCGTGAAACCCGATGCGGGCTCAGCGCGTTGATGGCTGTTATTTTGATGACTTTCATCCAAGGAGGACACGTTTCATGGCGAACCCTAACGACCCGTTCACCCCTTCGAGCACGCCTCCCACCTCGAGTGGCGGTGGCGGCGGCAGCGGCTGGCTCATCGCCCTTGTTGTCATTATCCTGGCCGTGGTTGCGTATTATGTCTTTGGCAGAAGCGGCGGCGAGCATGCGCCCGCCCCGTCTGAGCCGCCGGCCGCCAGCACGCCGGCTCCGGCGCCTGCAACGCCTGAACCAGCGCCGGCAACTCCGGCTCCTGCGCCTACGCCCACTCCGGCGCCAGCCCCAGCTCCTGCACCCTCGCCGACCCCTGCACCGGCTCCGGCACCTGCGCCGGCTCAGTAACCGGGCTATAGCTTGACAAACGGCCCGCCGATGGGCGGGCCGTTTGGTTGGGGAGCAACTACGGCGCCTTCGTCATACCCGGGCTTGACCCGGGTATCCATGCCGTGACCGTTGCCGTAGAGCGCAACAGCGCAAAATTCTGCAAGCGTTGCAACGCCTTAGCGTCACGGCGTGGATCCTAGGGTCTACGCGCGTCGCTTCGCTCCTTGCTTCGCCCTAGGATGCCGAAGCGATGGCGCTGGTGCGCAGCTAAATATGAATCGGCTTGAAAAACGTGGCCAGCGCCGCTTCCTTGACCGCTTCCGACATCGTCGGATGCGCGTGGCAGGTCCGCGCCAGGTCTTCCGAGGAGCCGCCGAACTCCATCAGCACCGCCGCCTCGTGGATCATCTCGCCGGCGCCGAAGCCGACGATGTGGACGCCGAGCACGCGGTCGCTTTGTTTGTCGGCCAGGATCTTCACGAAGCCGTCGGTATGCAGCATGGCGCGCGCGCGGCCATTGGCGCTGAACGGGAATTTCCCGGCCTTGTAGTCGATGCCGGCCTTCTTCAGCTCCTCCTCGGTCTTGCCGACCGAAGCGATCTCCGGGCTGGTGTAGACGACGCTCGGGATGACGTCGTAATTCACATGACCGGCCTGGCCAGCGATCGTTTCGGCCACCGCGACGCCCTCGTCCTCGGCCTTGTGCGCCAGCATCGGCCCGGCAATGACGTCGCCGATGGCATAGATGCCGGGTACATTGGTCCTCAAATGCCCATCCGTCTTGACACGGCCGCGCTCGTCGAGCTCGACGCCGGCTTCCTTCAGCCCCAGGCTGTCGGCATAGGGGCGCCGCCCGGTGGCGACCAGCACGACATCCGCCTCGATGGTTTCGGCCGCGCCGCCCTTGACCGGCTCGAAGGTGACGCTGGCGCCCTTCTTGACCTTGGCGACGCCGGTGACCTTGGCGCCGAGCTTGAACTCGAAACCCTGCTTGGAAAGCAACCGCTGGAACTGCTTCGACACCTCGCCGTCCATGCCGCCCAGGATAGTGTCCAGGAACTCGACGACCGTGACCTTGGCGCCGAGCCGGGCCCACACCGAGCCGAGTTCCAGCCCGATGACGCCGCCGCCGACGACGACGAGGCTGGCGGGCACCTTGGCCAGCGACAGCGCGCCGGTGGAGGAGACGATCGCCTTCTCGTCGAAATCGACCTTGACGCCCGGAATGCCGGCGACATCCGAGCCGGTGGCGATGACGATGTTCTTGGTCTCGATCTCCTCGACCTTGCCGTCCTCGCCGGTCACCGAAACCTTGCCGGCTCCGACTACCTTGCCGGTGCCGCGGAAGGAATCGATCTTGTTCTTCTTGAACAGGAAGGCGACGCCGTTGACGTTGGACGTCACCGTCGCGTCCTTATGCGCCATCATCTTCTTCAGATTGAGCTTCGGCGCCGGTAGCTCGATGCCCAGCGTATCGAAGGCATGGCCGGCTTCCGCGAACATCTCGGAGGCGTGGAGCAGCGCCTTCGACGGAATGCAGCCGATATTGAGGCAGGTGCCGCCGAAGGTGGCGTTCTTCTCGACCACCGCCGTCTTCAGCCCGAGCTGCGCCGCCTTGATGGCGCAGACATAGCCGCCCGGGCCCGATCCGATGATAACGACGTCATAAGCCATGATGGTGTCCTTCTGGTCTGGCCCTCAGCGGCCGCCGCTCACATTCAGGATCGCGCCCGTTATATAGGAGGCCGCATCCGACAAAAGATAGAGAACCGCGCTGGCGACTTCGTCGGCCGTTCCCGCGCGTTTCATCGGCAGCAAATCCTGCATCCGCGCCACGCGATCGGGCTGGCCGCCCGAGGCATGGATTTCGGTCTCGGTGATGCCGGGGCTGACCGCGTTGACGCGAATGCCTTCGAGCACCACCTCACGCGCCAGACCGATGGTCATGGTGTCGATCGCGCCCTTGGAGGCGGCATAGTCGACATATTCGCCGGGCGAGCCCAGCCTAGCCGCTGCCGAGGACAAGTTGACGATGGCGCCGCCCTGGCCGCCGTGTCGCGTCGACATGCGCTTCACCGCTTCGCGGGCGCAGAGAAAGGAGCCGACGACATTGATGCGCATCATGCGCTCCAGCCGCGCCACGCTCATCTCGTCAACCCGCGCTTTGACGTCGACGATGCCGGCATTGTTGACGAAGGCGTCGAGCCGGCCGAAGGCGCTGTCCACCGCCTCGAACATCGCAATTACATCGGCCTCGTTGCCGACATCGCCCTTAACCGCGAAAGCATCGCCGCCAACGGCTTTCAGCTCGGCGACCAGCTTGTCCGCCGCGTTCTGGTCGGAAACATAGTTGACCGCCACGCGGTAGCCGGCTTGGTTCGCCTGCCGGCAGATGGCGGCGCCGATGCCGCGGCTGCCGCCAGTGACCAGCAGCGTCTTTCTGTGCGCGCTCATTCCTGGCAGCCTTTCAGCACGAAAATGTCCCATGGCACTTTGGAGAAGCCGGCAGGGCCATAGGCGGCCGACATTTCGAGCGACGGCCCGAGATCGGGAAAGATCAGGCTTTTCGGCGCGTCGGCGCCTTCGGCCGGCAGCAGGCCAACGCCGCCCTTTTCGTCGGCGCTGTAGACGACGCCTTCCCAGACCGTGCAGGCGGCAAGCTCCTCGCCGGTGACGTCGCCCGTCGGGCATTTGTACATCAGCGAGCCGTGCGGCCGCGCGGCGCTGCCTTCGGTCCACATCACGATGCCGTCGAGCACGACATTGTTGTCGAGGATCATGCGGAAGGCGTTGGTGATCGTCGCCGAACTGCCGGCCGGCGTGAAGTCGATCTCGGCACCGCTCTGCACCTCGCCATAGACGGCAAGCTGGATCGGGCAGGCGGCATAGGCGCTGGAATTCGCAGCCGTAAGCGCCAGCGATCCGGCCATCAATCCGATCATGGGCGAGGCGGCATCCGTCATCACTTGGCCTGGTCGCTCTCGCGGCCGTCGGCGTTTTCGAGCACGCCGAAATCGGTCATCAGGACCACCGGCTCGCCGGCAGCGTCCAGCCCCCAGAAGGACGGATAGAACCCATCGCCCCAGCCGCTCCAGAACATCGCGATGTTGACCGGATTGCCGGCGGCCGGACGGTGCATGACGAACCGGTCCTGGTTGGGCGCGAACTCGGCCGCCAGCACATCGTCATAATAGTTCTGATCGGGCTTCAGCTTGTCCTGCGCGGCCGTCATCAAGGCCATCGCCGCCTTGTCCATGAACGAGCCGAGGCCGGCGTCGACGGGATAGCCGAAGATCTCGTCGCCGTTCAGCGTCGAGACGTCCTGGCCGGGCAGAGTGGCGAGCTCCCAGCGCACCGGCACGCCGGGTCGAAAGCGAAGGAAAGCCGCGGCCACGCGACCCTGCGCCTCGAACAGCGCGACCGGATAGTGCCCGGGCTTCACCCTGCGGGCCAGCGCCGGCCAGTCGTCGGTCGTGATCAGAGGATCGCAAGCGATGATCTCGCCGGTCGGGAGTTCGAGCTCGCCGATCTGCGTGACGGTGATCTTGCGCTCCGCCAGTTGTGCGTCGCTGAGCGCGAAGATGCCGAAATTGCTGCTCGCCGTCGCCGGATCCCAATCGGCGGCGATGGCCAGCGAGGGCGTGGCAAATAGGCCGAGCAGGATGATGCCGCGCCGGAAAGTCCGCTGCAGGCCGTGCACCGTCTGGCCTAGCTTGAACCGTTGCAGCCGACCGCTCGTAATCGAGGCTGGCGACTCGGCCGCAAATCCGATCATGGGTGCGATTTCGTTAGCCATCAGTGACCTGGTTGTTTTCACGGCCATCGGCGTTTTCGAGCACTTCGAAGTCGGTCATCAGGAGCAGTGGTTCGCCGGATGCGTCCAACCCCCAGAAAGACCGATACGCGCCGTCGCCATAGCCAGTGTCGAACATGGCTACATTGATCGGGTTGCCTTCAATCGGACTGTCGATACAAAACCTGTCGATAGTGCACGCGACGTCGGCGAGATAGTCGTCAAGTTCCTCTTGGTCAGACATTATCGTCAGGAACGACTTGTCCATAAACGACGCAACCGCGTCATCGACGATAAATTCAAGAAATTCTGACTTATAGACCGGCGGGCGATCGGGAACGAAGGTCGCCCATTCCCAGCGTATTGGCAAGCCGGGGCCGAACCGCAAGACCGCTGCCGCAATGCAGCCCTGCGCCTGAAGCAGTATGACCGGATAGCGTCCCGGCTTCACCTTGCGGCTGAAGGCAGGCCGGCTTAGTCCGGTGATGAGCGGGTCGCAGGCAACGATTTCGCCGGTTGGCAACTCGAGTTCACCGATCGTGATGGCGCTGATCTTCCGTTCCGCCATTTCAGCGTCGGAAAGAGCGAAGACGCCCAGATTACTGCTTTCCGGCGGCGCATCCGATTCAATCGATTTCGCCGGTGAAGCGGTGGCAACCGAGGCAGTTGGCCGAAAAGTCCGAAGCGCGCGACCCAGCGCAACCCCGAACCGTTCCAGCCAGCCGCTCATTGCGGATCAGCTCCGATCACAGATCGAGCACCAGCCGCTCGGGATCCTCCAGGCTTTCCTTGACCCGCACCAGGAAGGTCACCGCTTCCTTGCCGTCGACGATGCGGTGATCGTAGCTGAGCGCCAGATACATCATCGGCCGGATGACGATCTGGCCGCCGACTACCATCGGCCGGTCCTGGATCTTGTGCATGCCGAGAATGCCCGACTGCGGCGCGTTCAGGATCGGCGTCGACATCAGCGAGCCGTAAACACCACCGTTGGAAATCGTAAACGTCCCGCCTTGCATATCGGCCACCGACAGCTTGCCGTCGCGCGCGGCAAGGCCCAGCCGGCCGATCTCCTTCTCGATCTCGGCGATGGACATCTGGTCGGCATCGCGCACCACCGGCACCACCAGCCCCTTGTCGGTGCCGACGGCGACGCCGACATGGGCGAAGTTCTTGTAGATGATGTCGGTGCCGTCGATCTCGGCATTGACCGCCGGGATCTCCTTCAGCGCATGCGTCACAGCCTTGGTGAAGAAGCCCATGAAGCCGAGCTTCACGCCATGCTTCTTCTCGAACACGTCCTTGTATTTGGCCCTCAGCGCCATCACCGCGCTCATATCCACCTCGTTGAAGGTGGTGAGCATGGCGGCGGTCGACTGCGCCTCCTTCAGGCGGCGCGCGATGGTCTGGCGCAATTTGGTCATGCGCACACGCTCCTCGCGCGGCGCATCCTCGGCGGTGGACGGCGCGCGGGCCGCGACGGGCGCCGGAGCGGCCTTCGGCGTCTCGGCCGGCTGGGAAGGGGCGCCCTTGGCGATTGCATCGAGCACGTCGCCCTTCAGCACCTGGCCGCGCTTGCCGGAACCGGACAGCTGGTCGACCGACAGATTGTGTTCCGCGATCAGTTTGGCCGCGGCCGGCGCCGGCGGCATGGTGCGCGGCTCGACCGGACCGGCGTCGCCGGCCATCTTGGCGGTTTCGGCCGCCGCCTGCTTGGTGGTGGACGCGGCGTCCGGGCTGGACGCCTGCGCCACCGCCTGCGGCTTGGTGGCGGGCGCTGCAGCCGCGCCGCCGGCCGAAATCGAGCCGAGCAGCGCCCCGACATTGACCGTCTCGCCTTCCTTGACGGCGATCTCGGCCAGCGTTCCGGCGCCCGCGGCGGGCACTTCCACCGTCACCTTGTCGGTTTCGAGCTCGACCAGGGGCTCGTCGGCGGCGATCGCGTCGCCGACCTTCTTGAACCACTTGCCGACAGTCGCCTCGGTGACGGATTCGCCGAGAGTGGGGACGCGGATTTCGGTAGCCATTGTGCCTGTCCGTTGTCTTCTTGAGGTCTGTTTCGTCCGGCCTGTTTGCGCGCCAGGCGCCCTATTCGCCGAGAGCGTCGTCGAGCAGCGCGGCCAGCTGGCTGAGATGCTTCGACATCAACCCTGTCGCCGGCGAGGCCGAGGCCGGCCGTCCGGTGTAGCGCACCCGCTGATGCTTGGCGTCGATATGCGCCAGCACCCATTCGAGATAGGGATCGATGAACGACCAGGCGCCCATGTTCTTGGGCTCTTCCTGGCACCACACCATCTCGGCATTGCGGAAGCGTGACAGCTCGGTGATCAGCGCCTTGGCTGGGAACGGATAGAGCTGTTCGACGCGCAGCAGGTAGATGTCGTTGATGCCGCGCTTCTCGCGCTCCTCATAGAGGTCGTAATAGACCTTGCCCGAGCACAGCACGACGCGGCGTATCTTGGAGTCCTTCACCAGCTTGATAGGCTGGTCGGCCAAGAGCTGCGCATCGTCCCAAAGCAGTCGGTGGAACGAGCTTTCGCCCGCCATCTCCGACAGCGTCGACACCGCGCGCTTGTGGCGCAGCAGCGATTTAGGCGTCATCAGGATCAGCGGCTTGCGGAAGTCGCGTTTCAGCTGTCGGCGCAAGATATGGAAATAGTTAGCCGGCGTGGTGACGTTGGCGACCTGCATATTGTCTTCCGCGCAGAGCTGCAGGAAGCGCTCCAGCCGCGCCGACGAGTGCTCCGGCCCCTGGCCCTCATAGCCATGCGGCAACAGGCAGACGAGACCCGACATGCGGAGCCACTTACGCTCGCCCGACGAGATGAACTGGTCGAACACCACCTGGGCGCCATTGGCGAAGTCACCGAACTGCGCTTCCCAGAGCGTCAGCGCCTTGGGCTCGGCCAGGCTGTAGCCGTATTCGAAGCCGAGCACCGCCTCCTCCGACAGCATCGAGTTGATGACCTCGTAGCCGGCCTGCGCCGCCGAGAGATTGTTGAGCGGAATGTAGCGGGTCTCGTCGCGCTGGTCGTAAAGCACCGAATGGCGCTGCGAGAAGGTGCCGCGCTCCGAATCCTGCCCGGAAAGCCGGATCGGATTGCCGTCGAGCAGGATAGCGCCGAAAGCCAGCGCCTCGGCCGTCGACCAATCGATGCCTTCGCCCGACTCGATCGCCTGGCGGCGGTTTTCGAGGAAGCGCAGGATGGTCTTGTGCGCCTCGAAGTCCTTCGGCACCTCGGTCAGCTTCTTGCCGATCTCCTTCAGCGTGCGCACCGGCACGGCGGTCTTGCCGCGCCGCTGTTCGTCCTGGTTGTCGGCGGTGCGAAGGCCCGACCACGCGCCGTCCAGCCAGTCGGCCTTGTTGGGCTTGTAGTGCTGGCCGACTTCCCATTCGGCTTCCAGATGTGCGCGCCAGTCGGCCCGCATCTTGTCGACTTCGGCCTGGGTGACGTGGCCTTCGGCGATCAGCCGGTCGGCATAGATCTGCACCACCGTCTTATGGCTGCGGATGTTGCGGTACATGATCGGCTGGGTGAAGGACGGTTCATCGCCCTCATTGTGGCCGAAGCGGCGGTAGCAGAACATGTCAACCACCACCGGCTTGTGGAACTTCATGCGGAATTCGGTCGCAACTTTCGCGGCATGCACCACCGCTTCCGGATCGTCGCCATTGACGTGGAAGATCGGCGCCTCGATCATCTTGGCCACATCCGACGGATAGGGCGAGGAGCGCGAGAAGCGCGGATTGGTGGTGAAACCGATCTGGTTGTTGATGATGAAATGCAACGTGCCGGCGACGCGATGCCCGCGCAGGCCCGACAGGCCGAGGATTTCCGCGATCACGCCCTGGCCGGCAAAGGCGGCGTCGCCGTGCAAAAGCAGCGGCATGACCTTGGCGCGCTCGGACAGCGGCACGATCTCGCCGCGCTCACGGCCGGACAACTGATCCTGCTTGGCGCGCGCCTTGCCCATCACGACAGGGTCGACGATTTCCAGATGCGAGGGATTGGCCGTCAGCGACAGGTGCACCTTGTTGCCGTCGAACTCGCGGTCCGACGAGGCGCCGAGGTGATACTTGACGTCGCCCGAGCCTTCGACTTCGTCGGGAGCCGCCGAGCCGCCCTTGAATTCGTGGAAGATGGCGCGGTGCGGCTTGGCCATTACCTGGGAGAGCACGTTGAGGCGGCCGCGATGCGCCATGCCGAGCACGATTTCCTTCAGGCCGAGCTGGCCGCCGCGCTTTACGATCTGTTCCAGCGCCGGGATCAGCGACTCGCTGCCATCGAGGCCGAAACGCTTGGTGCCCTTGTACTTGACGTCGATATATTGCTCGAAGCCCTCGGCCTCGACCAGCTTCGACAGGATCGCCTTCTTGCCGGTGGCGGTGAAGGTGATCTCCTTGTCGGCACCTTCGATGCGCGCCTGAATCCAGGCCTTCTCTTCCGGGTCGGAGATGTGCATGAACTCGACGCCGAGCGTCGAGCAATAGGTGCGGGTCAGGATATCCAGCATCTGCCGGATGGTGCCGAATTCGAGCCCAAGCACGTTGTCGAGAAAGATCGGTCGGTCGTAATCGGCTTCGGTGAAGCCATAATTCTCCGGCGACAGCTCGTTATAGTCCTCGAGCGGCTTGGCGATGCCGAGCGGGTCGAGATTGGCGTGCAGGTGGCCGCGCATGCGATAGGCGCGGATCATCATGATGGCGCGCACGGAATCGCGCGTCGCCTGATGCACGTCGGCGTCGGAAAGCACGGCGCCGTTGACGACGGCCTTTTCCTTGACCTTCTTTTCGATCGCCTTTTCGACCAAACCCCAATTGCCGTCGAGCGCCGAGACCAGCTCGCCATTGGCCTGCAGCGGCCAGGAAGGCTTCGCCCAGGACGCACCCTTGGCGTTCTTGCGGACATCGCCCGCGTCATCCTTCAGCGCCGCGAAGAAATCCTGCCACTCCGGATCGACGGAGGCGGGATTGTCCTCATAGGCCGCGTAGAGCGCGTCGATGTAATCGGCATTGCCGCCATAAAGAAATGAGGTGAGCGAGAATTGGTCGTTGGCCTGATCTTGTCTTGCCATTTTCGTCTGCGGAGCCTGGCTCCGTCTCCTTTTTGGAGCGAATAGTGAGTAGCGAATAGCGAGTAGGGACTGCCCGGATCGCGCTGCTACTCTGTTTTTCCTATTCGCTATTCGCTACTCACTATTCGCTACTCACTTAACCCTTGATCGCCTCGACCAGCGTCGTGCCGAGCCGCGCCGGCGACGGTGACACCTTGATGCCGGCCGATTCCATCGCCGCGATCTTGTCTTCCGCGCCGCCCTTGCCGCCGGAGATCACCGCGCCCGCATGGCCCATGGTGCGGCCGGCCGGCGCAGTGCGCCCGGCGATGAAGCCCGCCATCGGTTTCTTGCGGCCGCGCTTGGCTTCGTCCTTGAGGAACTGCGCGGCGTCTTCCTCGGCCGAGCCGCCGATCTCGCCGATCATGATGATCGACTTGGTCTCGTCGTCGGCGAGGAACATCTCCAGCACGTCGATGAATTCGGTGCCCTTGACCGGGTCGCCGCCGATGCCCACCGCTGTGGTCTGGCCGAGGCCGACATTGGTGGTCTGGAAGACTGCCTCATAGGTAAGCGTTCCCGAGCGCGAAACAACGCCGACCGAGCCCTTGCGGAAGATGTTGCCGGGCATGATGCCGATCTTGCATTCGTCGGGCGTTAGCACGCCCGGGCAGTTCGGGCCGATCAGCCGCGAGGTGGAGCGGTCGAGCCGCGCCTTGACCTTGACCATGTCCATCACAGGGATGCCTTCGGTGATGCAGACGATGAGTGGGATCTCGGCCTCGATCGCCTCGATGATGGCTTCGCCGGCTCCCGCAGGCGGCACGTAGATGACGGAAGCGTTGGCGCCGGTCTTTGCCTTGCCTTCGGCGACGGTGGCGAAGATCGGCAGGGTCTCGCCCTTGGAACCGGTCCAGGTCTCGCCGCCCTTCTTCGGATGGATGCCGCCCACCATCTTGGTGCCGTGATAGGCCAGCGCCTGCTCGGTGTGGAACGTGCCGGTCTTGCCGGTCAGGCCTTGGACCAGCACCTTGGTGTTCTTGTCGACGAGAATGGACATGGGTGGGAACGCCTCTGAATTCAGCGATTACAAGAAAGGATTGACGGCCCGGACCGAGCCATAGACCTGGTTGTGGTTGAGATCCTCGGTGTAGAAAATCGGCGCGCCGAGCCGTTCCGCGGCTGCAAGCAACGCCGCGTCGTAATATTTGAGTTGATAGCGACGCGCGAGATGAAGCCCCGCGATGACATAGGCCTGATCGACCGGGACAAAAGGAAGCGTGCCGAGAAAGACCAGCCATTGGTCGACCACAGCATCGGCCGAGACCGACTTCCGCCTTGCCACGTTGGCGAACTCTGCCAAGGTCTGGCCAGAGACGCCGAACACGGTCCCGAGGACAAGGCCTTGCGCGATATCGTGGCGGCGAGGATCACTCGTCCTCTCCGAAGCCGCGTACAGGAGGACGTTCGAGTCGAGAAAGCATTCTATCCTCTCGTTCGGCATAGATCTCGTCCCGGTTCCATTTGTATGCAGGGCCTAGATCGAGCGGCGATTCTTTCATCAACCTGCGCATGCCTTCCCGCGCCCAGGCGATCCGGTCTTCTTGCTCGACCTCATGCGCGAGCAGCGTGCGAATAAGGGCATTGAGCGTCGTCTGGCGACGCCCAGCGAGGCCGCGCGCCTTTTCAAGGAGGGCCTCGTCAATGGCCAAGGTGACGTTCTTCATTGTCCGTTCTCCACATAAATACACAGGTACAATATGTGTGATTATGTGTGACCCTTCAACCGTCCTGATCTCCATCGCTCAGCCTTCCTTCATCTCGGAAGGCGGAACGCGCCGGTAGAGGCCGCTCACCATGTCTTGCCATGCATCGCTGCCGGCGGAGTTGAACTGAAGTTTCATGCGGTAGGCGTCAGCGCCGTCAAAGCTGTACGCCATGCGCGCGGCGCCGCGCGGCGACGACCGTTCCAGCATCAGCTCGTTGCCGTTCCACCTGCCGGTAGCCGGCGACATCGGCACGAACCCCATCGAGTCGAACTGATGCATGGTGACGAGGCCGCTCTCCTGGTCGAAGCCGAACACATTATGCGCGCCGAACGAGACGGTGCCGTCGCGGCGCTGGCGATAGCGCTGCACCACGAACAAGCCGCCGAACTCAGCCTCGGCCTGCAGTTCTGACGTTGCCGTGCCGGCATCGGTCCATTGCGTGGCCGCGACCTCTTCCTCGCCGCGCCACGCGCCGACCAGCGCCTGCAGGCGTTGGTGACCGTCAGAGAGGGAAGAGAAGGGTGACGCGTTCATGGCTCAGAGCCGCTTCAGGTCGGTGACGGTGAGGTCACTCCGGGCGTTGCCGGTGTTCAAGGTCGTCGCCGGCTCGAACATCAGCACCACCGGCTCCTTCGTCAGCGAACGCGGCCGGTGCTCGACGCCGCGCGGCACGACGATGAAATCGCCCTCGCCAAGCTCGACCGGCCCGTCGCGGAAATCGATGGCGATCCTGCCGCGCAGCACCAGGAAGGCCTCGTCCTCATTGTCATGCGCATGCCAGTCGAAAACCTCGCCGAACTTGGCGACCTTGGCCTGGGCATCGTTGACGTCGCCGGCGATATGCGGATCGAAGACCTTAGTGATCGTCCGATCCGCCGCCTCGACCAGGTTTATCTTGCGCGGAGGCATCCGCTTAGCCCTTCACCGCCGCCACGATCTTCTTGGCTGCGTCGTCGAGATCGTCGGCCGACACGACATTGAGGCCGCTGTCGTTGATGATCTTCTTGCCGAGCTCGGCATTGGTGCCTTCCAGCCGAACCACCAGCGGCACCTTGAGGCCCACCTCCTTGACCGCGGCGATCACGCCCTCGGCGATGACGTCGCACTTCATGATGCCGCCGAAGATGTTGATCAGGATACCCTCGACGGCCGGATCCTTGGTGATGATCTTGAACGCCGCCGTGACCTTTTCCTTGGAAGCGCCGCCGCCGACGTCGAGGAAGTTAGCCGGCTCAGCACCATACAGCTTGATGATGTCCATCGTCGCCATGGCAAGGCCGGCGCCGTTGACCATGCAGCCGATATTGCCGTCGAGCGCGACATAGGCGAGGTCGTATTTCGACGCCTCGATCTCCTTCTCGTCCTCTTCGGTGGTGTCGCGCAATTCCATCACGTCCGGATGGCGGAACAGCGCGTTGTTGTCGAACGACACCTTGGCGTCGAGCACACGCAGATGCCCGTCCTTCATGACGATCAGCGGGTTGACCTCGAGCAGGCTCATGTCCTTCTCGACAAAGGCCTTGTAGAGGATCGGGAACAGCGTGCCGCCGTCCTTCGCCGCATCGCCGTCGAGCTTCAGCGCGGCATTGAGCTTCTTCACGTCGTCGGCGCTCACGCCCTTTTCCGGATCGATGGCAACGGTGATGATCTTTTCCGGCGTGTCGTGCGCGACCGTCTCGATGTCCATGCCGCCCTCGGTCGAGACGACGAAGGCGATGCGGCCGACCGAGCGGTCGACCAGGATCGACAGATAGAGCTCGCGCTCGATGTCGGCGCCGTCCTCGATATAGAGGCGGTTGACCTGCTTGCCGGCAGGTCCCGTCTGCTTGGTGACCAGCGTGTGGCCGAGCATCTCGTTGGCATTGGTGACGACTTCCGCCGCCGACTTCGCCAGGCGCACGCCGCCCTTGGCATCGGGGCCGAGCTCCTTGAACTTGCCCTTGCCGCGGCCGCCGGCGTGGATCTGGCTCTTCACGACATAGAGCGGGCCGGGCAGCGCTTCTGCCGCGGCTTCCGCCTCGCTGGCTTTGAACACCGGAACGCCGCTTGCGACCGGCGCGCCAAACGTCTTCAGCAGCGCCTTGGCCTGATACTCATGGATGTTCATGCGCGTGGTCTCCGGGGGAAGGACGTTTTATTTGCCGGCGAGGTGCGGGGCGATCTTGGTGCAGGCCTCGGTGAGGCCCTGCACGGCCGCCACCGAATTGTCGAACATCTTCTGCTCAGCCTTGGAGAGATCGATCTCGATGACGCGCTCGACGCCGCCGGCGCCGATCACCACCGGGACGCCGACATAGGTATTCTTCACGCCATACTGGCCCGAGAGATGCGCGGCGCAGGGCAGCACGCGCTTCTTGTCCTTGAGATAGGATTCGGCCATCGCGATCGCGGAAGCCGCCGGCGCGTAATAGGCCGAGCCGGTCTTCAACAGGCCGACGATTTCGGCGCCGCCGTCGCGGGTGCGCTGCACGATCTGGTCGAGCTTCTCCTTTGAGGTCCAGCCCATCTTGACGAGGTCGGGCAGCGGGATGCCCGAGACGGTCGAATAGCGGATCATCGGCACCATGGAATCGCCGTGGCCGCCGAGCACAAAGGCGGTGACGTCCTTGACCGAGACCTTGAACTCTTCGGCCAGGAAATAGCGGAAACGCGCGCTGTCGAGCACACCGGCCATGCCGACGACATGGCTGGTCGGCAGGCCGGAGAACTTCTGCAGCGCCCACACCATGGCGTCGAGCGGGTTGGTGATGCAGATGACGAAGGCCTTCGGCGCATATTTCTTGAGGCCGGCGCCAACCTGTTCCATCACCTTCAGGTTGATGCCAAGAAGGTCGTCGCGGCTCATGCCGGGCTTGCGCGGCACGCCGGCGGTGACGATGCAGACATCCGCGCCCTCGATGCCGGCATAGTCGTTGACGCCGGTCAGCCGGGAATCGAAGCCGTCGACCGGCGAAGACTGCGCGATGTCGAGACCCTTGCCCTGCGGAATGCCCTCGGCGATATCGAACAGCACCACGTCGCCGAGATCCTTGAGGCCGATCATATGGGCGAGCGTGCCGCCGATCATGCCCGAGCCGATGAGCGCTATCTTGTTGCGTGCCATGTGAGGATGTTTTCCTTTGTCTGTGACGAAGTCGTGACGGGCCGGAGGGGCCGAAAGGATGCGGGAAACCGCGAGATTTGGCCGCACCGAATAACTCCGGCGCGCAAGAAATTCAAACGATTATTTTGAGCCTAACGTTTTCAATCGGTTAGATGCACTGGGAATTACGTAAACGTCAAAGTTTATGAGCCGACTGAGGAGAATTTACACAATGAACGTCGAAATCAGAAGGCTTCATCCGGGCGATGACGCGGTTGTGATGCGGGTGGCCGAGGAGGTGTTCGACGAGCCGGTGCGACCGGACCGTCTCGCTGCCTATCTCAACTCGCCCGGCCATTTCATGATCGTGGCGATCGTCGACGAAATCGTGGTCGGCCAGTGCGCCGCCGTCGTTCATCGCCATCCCGACAAGATGAGCGAGCTCTATATCGACGAGATCGGCGTGGCGCCGGCCTTCCAGCGGAAGGGCATCGCGCGAAAGATGCTCGACGCGACGTTCGAGATCGGCCGTGAGCACGGCTGTGAGGAAGCCTGGGTCGGCACCGAGCCCGACAACGGACCGGCGCGGGCGCTTTATGAAACGAGGGAGGAGCCGCATGGGAAGGCGGAGGATTTCGTGATGTATGTATATCGGCTTTCGAAGTTGGCCGAAACTGCATCTTCCTCCTAGGGCGGTTGACGGAGCCGTCCCTTCAAGTCGTCATTCTAGGGCGGAGTAAGGAGCGAAGCGACGCACGCAGACCCTAGAATCCATTCCGTGACATAAAAGCGATACCACGAGGCAGAACGATCTGACAGAGAGGCGTCCACAAGAGTCCCATTCTGAACCGCTGCATTCCATGTCCTAAGTCACGGAATGGATTCTAGGGTCTCCGCGACGCTTTGCGTCGCTCCGCCCTAGAATGACGAAGGTAATCCCCTTCTACCCCTTCGCCTGCCTCACCTCTGCAGCCGCCACCTCCTTTTTTCGCCGTTCCGCCCAGCCGTCCAGCCAGTCGCGGCTCTGCATCTCCACAAGGCGCGAGGCTGTACGCTCGAATTCGAACACTTCCGTGCCGCGCTTGGCCGTATAAAGCCGTTCGGGCGGCGCCGCCGCGCTCATCACCAGCCGCATGCGGTGGTCGTAGAGCGTGTCGATCAAAAGGATGAAGCGCTTGGCCTCGTTGCGCTTGCCTTCGCCCAGCACCGGCACATGGTCGATGAAAACGGTCGAGAAGCGGCCGGCGATCGCCAGATAGTCGCGCGCGCCGAGCGGCTTTTCGCAGAGGTCGGCAAAGGAAAAGCGCGCCGCATCGCCGGCGGCGCGCGGCACGACGAGCTGGCGGCCTTTCAGCGTCAGCGTCACCTCGCCGATCGGCTGGCCATGCGTCATCGCCTTCCAGGCCTCGTCGAGCGCGCGCTCGGCCGCGGCGTCGTCCGGCGTGACATAAACCGGCTGGCGGTTGAGCTTTTCCTGGCGGTAGTCCTTCTCGGCATCCAGCGTCATCACCTGTGCATTGCGCTCGAGCAGCGAGATGAACGGCAGGAAGAGCTGGCGGTTCAGCCCGTCGCGATAAAGGTTCTCCGGCGCCACATTGGAGGTGGCGACAAGCACCACGCCGTTGCCGAACAGCGCCGAGAACAGGCGCGACAGGATCATCGCGTCGGCGATGTCGGTGACCGAGAATTCGTCGAAGCACAGCACCCAGGCTTCATCGGCCAGCGCCCGCGCCACCGGCGGGATCGGGTCGTCTTCCTTGACGTCGCCATTCTTGCGCGCCTGCCGGTGCTTGTGGATACGATCCTGCACATCGGCCATGAAGTCGTTGAAATGCACGCGGCGCTTGCGCCGGACCGGCAACAGCTCGAAGAACATGTCCATCAGCATGGTCTTGCCGCGACCGACGCCGCCATGGATGTAGAGGCCCTTGACCGGCTCGCGCGGCTGACGCTTGGCCGCGAACAGCCAGCCCAGTGCGCTCGATTTATGCGCCAGCCTTTTGGCCGAGATCTCGTCTATCAACCGGTCGAGCGCAGCGACGATCCGCTCCTGCGCCGGGTCGCGCTCGGCCGCGCCGCTTTGGACGAGATGCTCGTAGCGCTGCCTGACGGTGGCGTGGGTCTGGATACCGTCGCGCAGGTGCATGGGTCCGGTCTTTTGCATTCTTTTGCGCGGAACGCCTGAGGAAAGGCCAGGGTGTGTTGAGCTTCAGGTCAGGCCGAGTCGAAAATGGCGGGTTCCAAGAACCGGAGCGGAGCGTACTTGAAGTACGTGAGCACCGGTCTACGCCGGCCATAGCCTTAATTCAACTACCACGCCACTCCTAAGTGCTTCGGCCGGCGAAGGCCGGAAGCGCAGGAAACCGGCATTTGCAGGCCGGCCTCACCTGAACATCAGCACACCCTCGCGTTATCTTGTAAGCGAGATAGGTTGCCCGTTGGAAGTCTGGCCGTCGAACTTTTCGCCGCCGGAGGAATAGAGCCTGGCCAGCGTGCCGCCGTTCTCGTCGTAAAGCGTCAGCTGCTTGCCGGCCACATTCCACGACTTGATGCCGTCGATCGGCGCCGGGCAGTGCAGCGGACCGGCGCGGTAGCCGGCGCCGAACTTGGTCTGCGGCGTCGCCACCTTGCAGCTCTGCCCGGAGACATTGACGTTCCAGACGCCGGCGACGCTGGCCGCGGTGAGATCGGTGGCGCCGGCGGGCGCCGTGCCGTCCGGCGGCAGCGACGCGACCTGAGTGTTCTTCGGAGCGGTCGGAAATTGCGACGGATCGGCGGTGCCGGGGGAAGCCGGCGGCGGCAGCTGATTCTGCGTCACCGTGCCGGAGGGTGCCGGGGTCAGCGGTGTCGGCTGCTGGTCGTCCATCGACGAGAAGCGCGAAGTCGAGCAGCCGCTCGCAACGAGCGCGGCCAGCGATACGGCCACAAGGCCAGTCCTTGAAAAATGCATTTACCACCTCCGTCGGATCTGGCCGGGGGGAGCCATCCGCGTAATCTCCGCTTCACCAAGACGGCGAAGGTGGCAGAATTTCAACCCGATATGGTTAAAATAGGGTTTTCGAAATGGCTGTTGCAAATTTATCGCAGCGGAGGGCCACAGTCGGGAAGCCGCCATTGAAAACCTTGTAATCTATTGAAATATCAATATTAAATCCTGGTGCTCGGCACGAACACATAACCATCTGGGCCGACGATGTAGCATTCGCGCAAGCCATGCGGCTTGTCGATCGAGCCGGCCAGCACGATGTGGCCGAGCGCGGCCGCCTTTTTCTCGACCGAGTCCGGATCGGCGCCGTAAAGGCGCAGTTCGATACCGGCCCCGCGAGTCTCGGCGCCTGCGGTGACGCCGATCATCGGATTGTCCAGATAGGAATGATCGGCGTGCAGCATGAAGATCGAGCCCAACAGCTCGATCGCCGCGAAATCCTCGTCGCCATAGATGATCCGGGCGCCAAGCACGTCGCGGCAGAAAGCCTCCATCGCCGTCAGGTCGGTAACCAGCAGGTTGATGCCGACCCCAGGCGGCAGCGAGCGGCCGAAATCCTCCGCCTTCATCCACGGTGTCTTGGTTCGCTTCATTACCATGACGATCACCCCTGTCCGATCCTAGACGAGCCCGGCTTCGGCCATTGGCATTCGGCGGCAAAATGCTTGCGCCAGGCCGGCGCGTCCTTATCTCAGGAGACGACACAAGCGGGCGGGAGACAGAATGGCCGCGAGGAAAGGAACCGCCAACCGCTACTACAGCGGGCCGCCCAGCGATCATTTCGACGGCACCCTGTTCTTCAATCCCGGCGGCAGGCCGCCCGGGAGCTTCACCGATCTCCTCAAATGGCAATTCGGCGGCGGGCGGGCGAAATGGCCGGCTTCGGTTCCGAGCCCGTTTCCCCCGGCGAAGCCGGATAGACGGGTGGAAGGCAGCGCGCTGAGACTCACCATGGTCGGCCATGCTTCGCTTCTCATCCAGACGGCGGGGTTGAATATCCTGACCGACCCGGTCTGGTCGGAGCGCGCCTCGCCTTTCGCCTTCGCCGGGCCGAAGAGGGTCAATGCGCCGGGGATTGCCTTTGCCGACCTGCCGCCGATCGACCTGGTCCTGATCAGCCACAATCACTACGACCATCTCGACCTCGCCACACTGAAGCGGCTGAGGGAGAGACACGACCCGCTGGTGATCGCGCCGCTCGGCAATGACGCCATCATCGGCCGCGCGGCGCCCGGCATGCGGCTCAGCGTGCATGATTGGGGCGACAGGCTCGATGCCGGCACGGCCGCCATCCATGTCGAACCGGCGCATCACTGGTCGGCGCGCGGCGGGCGCGACCGCCGCATGGCGCTGTGGGCGGGCTTCGTCATCGAGACGATGGCCGGCAATATCTATTTCGCCGGCGACACCGGCTTCCATGACGGCATCAACTACCGGCTGATGGGAGAAAAGCATGGCGGCTTCCGCCTCGCCATCCTGCCGATCGGAGCCTATGAGCCGCGCTGGTTCATGGCGCCGCAGCACCAGAATCCGCAGGAGGCCGTTCAGGGCATGAAGCTGTGCAACGCCGCCTTCGCCGCCGGCTGCCACTGGGGCACCTTCCACCTCACCGACGAGCCGGTCGATGAGCCGGCCCGGAAACTGGCCGAGGCTTTGGCCGCCGAAGACCTGCCGCCAGAACGTTTCCGTGCCATGCGACCGGGAGAGCTATGGGACGTGCCGGCCATCTACAAAGGAACCCAAACCGGCCAAACGCGTTGATCGGACGACGCAAACCGCTGGAGCTTCCCCATGATCAGGTGGATCATCATCCTTCTCATCATTGCCGCCGCCGCGAGCCTGCTCGGCATGCCGGCTTTGGCAGGCGCGGCCGCTACCGGCGCGCGCATCCTCATCGGCATCGTGCTGATCATCTTCCTGCTGATCGTGCTCGGCGTCTTCGCGGTAACATAAGCGCGACCACTTGGTCGTCGCTGGCGCGACCACTTGGTCGTCGCTGGCGCGACCGCCAGGTCGTCGCGGCGCGACCGGTCGCTGCGCGGCCTCTTCTTCGTCGTCGCCAGAGCCACGCCGGACTGGTAATTCCCGCCCGTTTCCGCCATATAGCGCCCAAACGGATTGGCCAACGGATTGGAACGACCGGTTTAGATGGCAGGCAGCGCCCCCTTCGCCAAGATGAACGGCATCGGCAACGAGATCATCGTTGCCGACATGCGCGGCCGCGCCGACAAGGTGACGGCGGCGGCCGCGATCGCCCTCAATGGCGACGCGGCGACGAAGTTCGACCAGATCATGGCGATCCACGACGCGAAGACGCCGGGCACGGCCTATTATATCGACATCCTGAACTCCGACGGCACCAGCGCGCAGGCCTGCGGCAACGGCATGCGCTGCGTCGTGCAGGCTTTGGCCGCCGAGACGGGCAACAAGAGCTTCACCTTCGAGACCCGCGCCGGCGTCTTGAACGCGCAGGAGCATGCGGACGGTCTTATCTCGGTCGACATGGGCAAGCCGCGTTTCGGCTGGCAGGAGATCCCGCTGGCGGAAGAATTCCGCGACACCCGCATGATCGAGCTGCAGATCGGCCCGATCGACGCTCCGGTGCTGCATTCGCCCTCGGCGGTGTCGATGGGCAACCCGCACGCGATCTTCTGGGTCGACAACGACGTCTGGTCTTATGAGCTGGACCGCTTCGGCCCGCTGCTTGAGAACCATCCGATCTTCCCCGAGCGCGCCAACATCACCATTGCCCAGGTGACTTCGCCCGAAACGATGATCATCCGTACCTGGGAGCGCGGCGCCGGCCTCACCAAGGCCTGCGGCTCGGCGGCTTGCGCCGCCGCGGTCGCGGCGGCTCGCACCAGGCGCACCGGCCGCAGCGTCTCGCTGCTCGCGCCCGGCGGCGGCGAGCTCAATGTCGAATGGCGCGACGACGATCACGTCATCCTGACAGGTGCCGCCGAATGGGAATTTTCCGGCAGCTTCGATCCCTCGACCGGCGCCTGGGCCCGCGACACCGAAAGCGCCGCCTGATGTCCGCCCTTCAAAAAGGCGTGGTATCCCAAGCCTCCACCACGACAGGTATCGACGTCGTCACCTTCGGCTGCCGCCTCAACACCTATGAATCGGAAGTGATGCGCCGCGAGGCCGAAAGCGCCGGCCTGGGCGAGCTCAATGGCGGCGCCTTCATCTTCAACACCTGCGCCGTCACCGCCGAAGCGGTGCGCCAGGCCAAGCAGGCGATCCGCAAGGCCCGCCGCGAGAACCCTTCGGCCCGCATCATCGTCACCGGCTGCGCGGCGCAGACCGAGCCGCAGAATTTCGCCGCAATGGACGAGGTCGACCTGGTGCTCGGCAATGAGGAGAAGCTCAAGGCCAACTCCTACCGCGCGCTGCCCGATTTCGGCGTCAACGACACCGAGAAGGCGCGCGTCAACGACATTTTTTCGGTGCGCGAGACGGCAAGCCACATGGTCGACGCCATCGAGGGCCGCGCGCGCGCCTTCGTGCAGGTGCAGAATGGCTGCGACCATCGCTGCACCTTCTGCATCATCCCTTACGGCCGCGGCAACTCGCGCTCCGTGCCTATGGGCGCGGTGGTGGAGCAGGTCAAGCGCCTGGCCGGCAACGGCTATGCCGAGATCGTTTTGACCGGCGTCGACATGACCAGCTTCGGCGCCGACCTGCCGGGCACACCAAAGTTGGGAAAGCTGGTGAAGACCATCCTGCGCCAGGTGCCTGACGTGAAGCGGCTAAGATTGTCCTCCATCGATTCCATCGAGGCCGATGACGACCTGCTGGATGCCATCGCCACTGAGCAAAGGCTGATGCCGCATCTGCATCTGTCGCTGCAGTCGGGCGACGACATGATCCTGAAGCGCATGAAGCGCCGGCATTTGCGCGACCAGTCGATCCGCTTCTGCGAGGACGTGCGCAAGCTGCGTCCCGGCATCGTCTTCGGCGCCGACATCATCGCCGGCTTCCCGACCGAGACCGAGGCGATGTTCGAGAATTCGGAGAAAATCGTCGAGGAATGCGGCCTGACGCATCTCCACGTCTTTCCGTTCTCGCCACGCGAAGGCACGCCGGCCGCGCGCATGCCGCAGGTCCGCCGTGAGGTGGTGAAGGCGCGCGCCGCCAGGCTGCGCGCCGCCGGCGAGGCCGCCTATCGCCGTCATTTGTCGTCGCTCTCCGGCACACGGCAATCGATTCTGGTCGAGCGCGACGGGCTCGGCCGCACCGAAGGTTTTACGCTGGCCGCGATCGACGCCGGCGCGCCCGGCGAGATCGTCGATGCCATGGTCGCCGGCCATGACGGCGCCCGGCTGATTGCGGCCCCGCTTGCCGCGCAAGCCGCCTGAGAACTGCGAGACGTATGGCTGGTTTCTTCAAGAAGATATTTTCGTTCGGCAGGAAAGAGGTCGTCGAGGAGCGCGTCGACGAAGCGCTGCCGCCGATCAAGTGGGACGCGCTGGACGCGCTGAAGCCGGAGACTGAGCCTCAATCGGTTCCCGAAGAGCCGAAGCCCGAGCCTGCTCCATCCATCCCGCCGGTGCCAGAGCCCACCATTCCCGCCGAGCCGGAACCGCTGCCGCAGCCTGAGCCGGAAGAAGAGCCGCAGCCGACGCCCGAGAAGCCGGAGCCGCCGGCCCCCGAGGAAGTGCCGCCGGCACAACCCGAGCCTCTACCTGCGCCGACGCCCGAACCTGCTCCGCAGGAAGTGCCCGCACCTGCGCCGACGCAACCTGACATCGAGCCTTCGCGTCCGGAACCGCTGCCTGAGCAGCCACCGGTCGAAGTGCCGACGCCGCCTGCCGAAGTCCCGGTCGAAACGCCAGTGCCCATCGAGGTGCCACCAGCGGCGCCGCCCTCTGTGGAACCGTCCGCCGAAGCCGTAGCGGAAATCGCGCCTCCTATTCGACAGCCCGCGCCCGTCGAGCTGCAGCCGATCCATGCCGAGATCGCACCGGAGCCGGAGACTTTGCCGTCGCCGCCGACACCCGCGCCCTCTGTCGGCAAGGTAACGGTCTCAAAAAAGGTCGAGCAGAAGGCCGAGCCGGTGAAGGCGCCGGAGCCGGCGCCGCGGCGCTCCTGGTTCCAGCGCATGCGCGAAGGGCTTGCCCGCTCCTCGCGCGAGCTCACCGGCAACATCGCCGGCGTCTTCACCAAGCGCAAATTGGACGAAGACACGCTGCAGGACCTGGAGGACGTGCTGATCCGCGCCGATCTTGGCCTGGAAACCGCGCTGCGCGTCACCGATTCGCTTGCCTCCAGCCGCTACGGCCGCGACGTCTCCGACGTCGAAGTCCGCGCCGTGATGGCGGCGGAGGTGGAGAAGGTGCTGGCGCCGGTCGCCAGGCCGCTCGAGCTCGACCTCAGCCACAAGCCGCATGTCGTCCTGGTCGTCGGCGTCAACGGCACCGGCAAGACCACCACCATCGGCAAGCTGGCCGCCAAGCTCACCGATGGCGGCCTCAAGGTGATGCTGGCCGCCGGCGACACGTTCCGCGCCGCCGCGATCGAGCAGCTCAAGATCTGGGGCGAGCGCACGAAATCGCCGGTCGTCGCCTCCAAGCTCGGCGCCGATGCGGCGGGCCTCGCCTATGACGCCTTCGAGAAGGCGAAGGAGGCCGGCTCCGACGTGCTGATCATCGACACGGCCGGGCGCCTGCAGAACAAGACCGAGCTAATGGCCGAGCTGGAGAAGATCGTGCGCGTGCTGGGCAAGCTCGATCCCGAAGCGCCGCACACGGTGCTGCAGACGGTCGATGCCACCACCGGCCAGAACGCGCTGAACCAGGTTGAGATCTTCCGCAACGTCGCCGGCGTCAACGGCCTGGTGATGACCAAGCTGGACGGCACGGCGCGCGGCGGTATTCTGGTGGCGATCGCCGCCAAGCACCGGCTGCCGGTCTATTTCATCGGCGTCGGCGAGCAGGTCGACGACCTTGAACCGTTTTCCGCCAGCGAATTCGCGAGAGCCATCGCCGGCGTGGCTTGAACAAGGCGCGATCTTGCAAGGCCGCCTGCTTTTCGGCCAGATCGTGCGCAAGAAGGACTTTTATGAACATCATCGAACGCGACCCGTCCGATCCACGCCGCAAGCCGATCAACCCCGGCTTGAAGTTCCTGCTCGAGCTTGGCCCTGGCCTGGTGTTCTTCTTCACCACCATTCGCGGCGAGTGGCTGGCTGAGAAATTCCCGGTGCTTGCCCATCTCGGCGAGCCGATCCTGATCGCCACCGCCTTCTTCATGGTGGCGACCGCGCTTTCGCTCGGCGCCTCCTGGCTGCTGACGCGCAGCCTGCCGCTGATGCCGCTGGTCTCGGCGATCGTCGTCTTCGTCTTCGGCGCGCTGGCGCTTTACCTGCAGGACAAGACCTTCGCCTTCATGAAGCCGACGATCATCAATTCGCTGTTCGGCGTCACGTTGCTCGGCGGGCTGCTGTTCGGCCGCTCGCTGCTCGGCTACGTCTTCGATTCCGCCTTCCAGCTCGATGCCGAAGGCTGGCGCAAGCTGACCTTCCGCTGGGGGCTGTTCTTCCTGTTCCTCGCCGTGCTCAATGAGGTCGTGTGGCGCAACTTTTCCGAGGCGACCTGGCTTTATTTCAAGGTCTGGGGCACGATCCCGATCACCTTGCTGTTCACCTTCAGCCAGATGCCGCTGATCATGCGCCACTCGCTGGAGGAAAAAGCCAAGGAAGAGAAGGCCGGGAATTAAAGCAATTCCAGGAAAAGAGTGCAGCGGTTTCCGTCCGGAATTGCGCCAGAATGAGGGGCAGCATGGAATTCCTCACCACGCATGACGAGCTGAGGACGATCTACAAGACGCCCCGGCCGACCGACGGCTCTATCCGCAAGGAGCTCAAAGTCCTCGACGGCCATTGCCGATCCTTCATCGGCAAGAGCCCCTTCGTGCTGATCGGCTCCTCCGACGGCGCCGGCAATGCCGACGTGACGCCGAAAGGCGACAAGCCCGGCTTCACCGCCATCCTCGACAACGCCACCATCGCATTCCCGACCGTCCAGGCAACAACCGGCTGGACACGCTGGAAAACATCATCCGCAACCCATCGGTCGGACTGCTCTTCCTCATTCCCGGCATGAACGAGACGCTACGCGTCAATGGCGATGCCCGCATCACTGTCGACCCCACCTTGCGCGAACGGCTGGCCGTCGACGGCAAGGAGCCGCAGAGCGTGATCCTGGTGACGGTCAAGGCCGCCTATATGCACTGCGCCAAGGCCTTTATGCGCTCCGATTTGTGGAAGCCGGAGACCTGGT
Organism: Mesorhizobium sp. CA7; assembly: GCF_020165015.1. Taxonomy (NCBI): domain Bacteria; kingdom Pseudomonadati; phylum Pseudomonadota; class Alphaproteobacteria; order Hyphomicrobiales; family Phyllobacteriaceae; genus Mesorhizobium; species Mesorhizobium sp. CA7. The sequence goes on along the minus strand of NZ_JAIUHH010000026.1, from coordinate 8,117 downwards.
ATGACCGCGCGACCCTGCCGACGCTCGGCCAGATCATCCGCGACCAGCTGGCACTCAGCGAAAGCGCCGGTCGACCGCGAGCTGGACCACGATTACCGCCAGACCATGTGGTAGGCTTGCCGGACGACTCAACCCTTTGTCCGGCTCTCCCTTGATCGAGATCATCGCCATATCGGGCAGCCTGCGCGCCGCCTCGACCAACTCGACCCTGGTCACGGCGCTGGCCGCCAACGCGCCCGCGGGCGGCCGTGTCCAGGTCTATGATGGCCTCGGCCGGCTGCCGATCTTCAACCCCGACGACGAGGGCGAGCGCATGCCGCCCGAAGCGGCTAAGTTGATCGAGATGATCACCCGCGCCGACGGCGTCATCGTCTCCTGCCCGGAATACGCGCATGGCGTGCCCGGCGGCATGAAGAACGCGCTCGACTGGCTGGTCTCGCGCGACGCGGCGGTTGGCAAGCCGGCAATGCTGGTCCATGCCTCGCCCCGTTCGCTCTATGCGCGGGCAGCGCTTGCCGAGGTCATGCGGACGATGTCCTTCGCGATGTACGAGGAGACGGCGCTGGAGATCGCGCTGCTGGGCAAGAAGCCGGCGGAGGTGGAGGCGATCCTCAGCGAGGATGCGAACCGGGAGGCGATGCGTGGTGCGGTGCGGGATTTTGTGGAATTTATACGCGGGCGGTGAGTGGCGCCGCTTTCCCTTCTCCCCTTGTGGGAGAAGGTGGATCGGCGCGCAGCGCCGCGACGGATGAGGGGTGTTCCAGCGGAGTGAGACGACGGCGACCTCGTCGCTGGACAAACGGCGTCTCCCAGCTGGAACACCCCTCATCCGACCTCGCTTCGCGAGGCCACCTTCTCCCACAAGGGGAGAAGGAGGAACCTACCCCTTCCTCCGCGTCTCGACATCGGTCTTGCCGACATACCAGTCGCGGGCGTTGACCTCCTCGAACACCACCCAGACGTCGTCGTTGCCGAGCCCGGTGGCGTCCATGATGGCCGCAGTCACCTTCCTGGCGATGTCAGCCTTCTTGCCGGCCGGATCGGCGGCGATCACTTCCTTGACGATGCGGATGTTGACGAACGGCATTTTTCTCTCCCGCTGATATGCCTCGCTGTCAGTACGTCTTGGCCCCGTTCACCATGAGCCGCACCATGTAGAGCGAGGTGGTGCCGGCGATGTAGAGGCAGTTGAGTTTGTTGCCGCCGAACACGCAGTTGGCGGTCACTTCCGGCACCTTCACCTTGCCGATCAGCGTGCCGTCGGGGTCGTAGCAATGGATGCCGTCGGCGGCACTTGTCCAGATGCGTCCGTCCGCATCGAGCCTGAACCCGTCGAACAGGCCGGCGGTGCAGTCGGCGAACACCTTGCCGCCGGAAACCTTCTTGCCGTGCTTGCCGACATTGAAGACGCGCATATGCGCCGGATTCTTCTCGCCATGCGTGCGGCCGGTGTCGACGACATAGAGCAGGCTTTCGTCGAGCGAGAAGGCGAGCCCGTTGGGCCGCACCATGTCGGTGATGACCGCCTCGACATCGCCGGTCTCGGGATCGACGCGATAGACATTGCAGGCGCCGATCTCGCTTTCGGCCTTGTCGCCCTCATAGTCGGTGTCGATGCCGTAGCTCGGATCGGTGAACCAGATCGAGCCGTCGGAGCGCACCACCACGTCGTTGGGCGAGTTCAGCCGCTTGCCTTTCCATTTGTCGGCGATGGTAGTGACCGAGCCGTCGAACTCCGTCCGGCTGACGCGGCGGCCGGAATGCTCGCAGGTCACCAGCCGGCCCTGCCGGTCGACCGTGTTGCCGTTGGAATTGCCGGACGGCTGGCGAAACACGCTGACGCTCCCGTCGGTCTCGTCATAGCGCAACATGCGGTTGTTCGGGATGTCGGACCAGACGACATAGCGGCCGGCGGCGAACCAGGCAGGTCCTTCCGCCCAGCGGCAGCCGGTGAACAACTTCTCCACCTGTGCGTTGCCGTTGAACAGGCGCGCGAAGCGCGGATCGAGAACTTCGTAATAGTCTGCGGCCGCCATCAATTTCCTCCCGGCATTCACGTGACGGGCGGATCAAGCCAGCCCGAAGGCGATCTGGCAAGGCGGCAGTCTGCAATTTGTATGACAAAACGGATGAGAACTGCGTGAAGCGGACCGGTCTCGTATGCCACGCCGGACGCATGGCCCGTTAGCTTGCGGTTAACCGGCTATGCGCTGGTTGCAATGGTGCATTGCAACATCTTTCTTTTGCAGCGCACCATTCCTATGTCATGCTCGCAATCGTCAGGGAGGAACAACCGGCCGCGCCAATGCGGCATGAAAGGAACCCTGTCATGTTCGACAATCTTGTCTCCCGCGCCCGCGCCAGCATCGCCAAGCGCCGTCACTACAACCGCCTTGTCGCCGAAATCGAGAACCTGTCCAGCCGCGATCTCGCCGATCTGCGCGCCGACCGTTCGGAAATGCTCTACCAGATCCACAAGCAGATCTACGGCTGAGCTTCGACGCTTTCGTCATCCTCGGGCTTGACCCGAGGATCCATGCCGTGACCTTCGAGCGCCGCAGCGGTGCAGGCACGCGCGCCCACAAGCGCCAGTTCTTGACCGCGGGGTTCTACGATCAACGTAACGGAATGGATTCTAGGGTCTGCGCTGCGTCGCTTCGCTCCTTGCTTCGCCCTAGAATGACGAGGGACGGGAGGCGCCTCAGCCCGGCGCCGACAGCGCTTTCTCGATCTGCGGCAACAGCAGGTCCCGCGCAGACTCCGGCGTCAGCGGCCCGACATGCTTGTAGGCAATCTTGCCGTCCTTGCCGATGACGAAGGTCTCCGGCACGCCGTAGACGCCCCAGTCGATCGCCGCGCGCCCAGCTGGATCGACGCCGATCGCCTGATACGGATTGCCGAGCTCGCCAAGGAAGCGGCGGGCGTTTTCCGGCTGGTCCTTGTAGTTCAGCGCGGCGAGCGTGAAGCGCTTGTCCTGCGACAGGCCGAGCAGCACCGGATGCTCCTCGCGGCACGGCGCGCACCAGGACGCGAACACGTTGACCAGCGTCACCTTGCCGGCAAAGTCTTTTGACGCGAGTCCCGGCAGGCTCGTCCCTTCGAGCGGCGGCAAGTCGGTCCGTGGCGCCGGCAGGCCGATCAGCGCCGAGGGGATTTCCGAGGTGTCGCGGCCCGAGAGAAGTTGCGACAGGAACAGCCCCGCCAACCCCAGGAACACCAAGAGCGGCAGAAGCACGAACAGGCGGCGGCGCGGCGCTTCGGTTTCGAGGCTCATGGCTTGACGGCCTTGTCGGAACGCCGCCGCACCCCGGCCGCTTCCAGCGCCGCAAGCTCACGCCTGCGCGCCCGCTGGTCGAGCAGGATCCAGCCGATCAGCCCGGCGAGCACGACGGCGGTGATGGCATAGGCGGCGGTGACGAACAGGGCGTGCGCGCTCATAGCGATCGCTCCCTGTTCGTAGCCATGTCAACCGTTCCGATCATGTCTTTCCATAACCCCGCGTCGGCCGGTCCGCAATTTGCCGCGGTGCCGCAGTGAGGCAACGTCTTCGTCGCCTCAATCCGTCCCGTGCCGCAACGCCAGCGCTGCCGCCAGTGGACCGAGCACCGCAAGAAACAGCGTCAGCGCGGCAAGAATGAGGAAAGGCTGCAGGAACGGCGCCGGATCGGCCACCGCGCCATAGCTTGCCGAAACGCCGAAGATCAGCACCGGAATGGTCAAAGGCAGCACCAGCACCGAAATAAGCAATCCGCCGCGCGGCAGCGCCACCGCCACCGCGGCGCCCGCCGCGCCGATGAAGGTGATGGCCGGCGTACCGACGAGAAGCGTGAGCGCCGTGGCGCCGATGCCCAGCGGCGCCATATTCATGAACAGGCCGAGCAGAGGTGCCGCGACCACCAGCGGCAGCACGCTGCCCGTCCAGTGCGCCAGGCATTTCGTCAGCACCGTCAGCGCCAGCATGTGGCGGTCGTTGTTCAGCACCAGGAGATCCAGCGAGCCGTCTTCGCGGTCGGCCTGGAACAGCCGGTCGAGCCCGAGCAGGCAGGCAAGCAGCGCAGCGATCCACAGGATGGCCGGGCCGATGCGGGCGAGCAGATTGAGATCGGGCCCGACGCCGAACGGGATGGTGACGATCACGGCGAGGAAGAAGATGACGCCGATCAGTGCCCCGCCGCCGACGCGGATGGAAAGGCGCATGTCGCGGAGGAAGAGGGCTAGCATGATTTGAGATGCCCGCGCCCAGGCCCCCCTCTCTGGCCTGCCGGCCATCTCCCCCTCAAGGGGGGAGATTGGATGTCGCCTCGGCTTTCGCCAATCTCCAGCGTAGCAAGGCAAATGGGGCGCCTGAGCTGCTGATCTCCCCCCTTGAGGGGGAGATGCCCGGCAGGGCAGAGGGGGGTGCCTCGCGCCGACATCAATCGCCCATCCTCAACACCTTCGCCCCTTCCAGCCCCAGCGGCAGATGCGTCGCCGCAACCACGATCCCTCCATCCGCCAGATGGCCCCGCATCAGCCCCGCGAACCGCTTCTCCGAGGCCTTGTCCAACCCCGCCGTCGGCTCGTCGAGCAGCCAGACCGGCCGCCGGCTCACCAAAAGCTTGGCGATCGACGCGCGTCGCCTCTGCCCCGTCGACAGATAGCCGAAGGGCAGATGCCCGAGACCGCCGAGCGCCACCGTCTCCAGCGCCTCTTCGACGTCCAGCCCCGGCTCGCCCTGGAAGGCGCGCCAGAAGCCGAGATTCTCCTCGACGCTGAGCGCCGTCTTCATTGCGTTGAGGTGGCCGAGATAGTGCGAGGCCGAGGCGACCGTCGGGAAAGCCTCGCCGCCGCCCTCGACAAGCACCTTGCCTCCGGCGGCCGGCAGCAGCCCGGCGACGATTCTCAGCAGCGTCGATTTGCCCGCGCCGTTCGGCCCGGTGACGATGAGCGCCTCGCCCTTTTCCAGCGCGAAGCTGATGGTGGAGAAAACCGTCTCGCCGCCGCGCTCGCCGCCCAGATTTTCGGCGATCAGCCGCATTCTTGCCCGTCCCGAAAGCACCGTTTCGCGGCGCTCGCCGCCTCACGCAAATTCGTCTTTCGACTGTCTAGAACTATTCCGGGAAATTCTCTATATGCGGTTCATCCGTGCCAGCGGTCGGCGCGGGATCAGAATTAGCGCCGAACCAGCGCACGCGCCGCCTTGAACGGCTCGGGTTGCTTGGGAGCGGACAGCGGAAATGGCCGTACCCGCACCTTTGCGCGTGATTGCATGCCAACGGCGTCCGTTCCCTTTCAGGCTGAACAGACAAGGACGGATCGCCGTGACGAAATCCCTCGACAGTTTCAATTGCCGCCGCACCCTGACCGCAGGTGGCGCGGACTATGTTTATTTCGACCTCGTTGAGGCCGAGAAGAACGGCCTCACCGGCATCGCCCGGCTGCCTTATTCGATGAAGGTGCTGCTGGAGAATCTGCTGCGCAACGAGGATGGCCGCTCGGTCACCAGGGAATCGATCCAGGCGGTCGCCGCCTGGCTGACCGACAAGGGCACCGCCGGCGTCGAGATCGCCTATCGCCCGGCCCGCGTGCTGATGCAGGATTTCACCGGCGTTCCGGCCGTCGTCGACCTCGCCGCCATGCGCGACGGCATCAAGGCGCTCGGCGGCGACCCGGAAAAGATCAATCCGCTGGTGCCGGTCGATCTCGTCATCGACCACTCCGTCATCGTCGACGAGTTCGGCACGCCGATGGCCTTCGCCCGCAATGTCGAGCTCGAATATGAGCGCAACGAAGAGCGTTACAAGTTCCTGAAATGGGGCCAGCAGGCCTTCCGCAACTTCCGCGTCGTGCCGCCCGGCACCGGCATCTGCCACCAGGTCAACCTCGAATATCTCGGACAGGTGGTGTGGACCAATTCGGAGGACGGCGAAACCGTCGCCTATCCCGACACCTGCGTCGGCACCGATTCGCACACCACCATGATCAACGGTCTCGGCGTGTTGGGCTGGGGCGTCGGCGGCATCGAGGCCGAGGCCGCGATGCTCGGCCAGCCGGTCTCCATGCTTTTGCCCGAGGTCATCGGCTTCCGCCTCACCGGCAGGCTCAAGGAAGGCGTCACCGCCACCGACCTGGTGCTCACCGTCACCCAGATGCTGCGCAAGAAGGGTGTCGTCGGCAAGTTCGTCGAGTTCTTCGGCCCCGGCCTCTCCAACATGACGCTGGCAGACCGGGCCACCATCGGCAACATGGCGCCGGAATATGGCGCCACCTGCGGCTTCTTCCCGGTGGACTCCGAAACCATTCGCTACCTGACCATGTCCGGCCGCGAGGAAAACCGCATCGCGCTGGTCGAGGCCTATTCGAAAGCGCAAGGCATGTGGCGCGACGCCGGCTCGGCCGACCCGGTGTTCACCGATCTGCTCGAGCTCGACCTCGGCGATGTGGTGCCGTCGATGGCCGGCCCGAAGCGTCCCGAGGGCCGCGTCGCCCTGCAGGACATCCCTGCCGGCTTCGCCAAAGCGATGGAGACCGAATACAAGAAGGCCGCCGAGATCTCGAAGCGCTACGCCGTCGAGGGCACCGATCACGATCTCGGCCATGGCGACGTCGTTATCGCCGCCATCACCTCCTGCACCAACACCTCGAACCCGAGTGTGCTGATCGGCGCCGGCCTCTTGGCCCGCAACGCCAACCGGCGCGGCCTGAAGCAGAAGCCGTGGGTGAAAACCTCGCTCGCCCCGGGCAGCCAGGTGGTGGCGGAATATCTCGAAAAGTCCGGCCTGCAGAAGGAGCTCGATCAGATCGGCTTCAATCTGGTCGGCTTCGGCTGCACCACCTGCATCGGCAATTCCGGCCCGCTGCCGGCACCGATCTCGAAGACCATCAACGACAAGGGCCTGATCGCCGCCGCGGTCTTGTCCGGCAACCGCAACTTCGAAGGCCGCGTCTCGCCGGACGTGCAGGCGAACTACCTCGCCTCGCCGCCGCTGGTCGTGGCGCATGCGCTGGCCGGCACGGTGACCAGGGACCTGACGACCGAGCCGCTCGGCGAGGGCAGCGACGGCAAGCCGGTCTATCTCAAGGACATCTGGCCGACCTCGACCGAGATCCAGGAGTTCATCGAGAAGAACGTCACCCGCGAGCTGTTCGCTCGCAAATATGCCGACGTCTTCAAGGGCGACGCCTATTGGCAGAAGGTCAAGGTGCCGGAAGGCCAGACTTACGCCTGGGACGACCGTTCGACCTATGTGCAGAACCCGCCCTATTTCGCCGGCATGGGCCGCGCCTTCGGCAAGATCGGCGACATCAAGGGCGCGCGCGTGCTCGGTCTCTTCGGCGACAAGATCACCACCGACCACATCTCGCCGGCCGGTTCGATCAAGGCCGCTTCGCCGGCCGGCAAGTATCTCACCGAGCATGGCGTCGGCGTCGCCGACTTCAACCAGTACGGCACGCGGCGCGGCAACCATGAGGTGATGATGCGCGGCACCTTCGCCAACATCCGCATCCGCAACCACATGCTGGGCGAGAACGGCCGCGAAGGCGGCTACACGATCCACTATCCTTCGAAGGAGGAGATGTCGATCTACGACGCCGCCATGGAATACAAGCAGGAAGGCGTGCCGCTGGTGATCTTCGCCGGCGTCGAGTACGGCAACGGCTCCTCGCGCGACTGGGCGGCCAAGGGAACGAATCTCCTTGGCGTCCGCGCGGTCATCGCCCAGTCCTTCGAGCGCATCCACCGATCCAACCTGGTCGGCATGGGCGTCATCCCCTTTGTCTTCGAGGACGGCACCTCATGGGCCTCGCTCAATTTGAAGGGCGACGAGCTGGTCGAGATCGACGGCCTGGACACGATCAAGCCGCGCCAGAAGATGGTCGCCAAGGTGACCTTCGGCGACGGCACGGTGAAGAACGTGCCGATCGTCTGCCGCATCGATACGCTGGACGAGCTCGACTACTTCAAGAATGGCGGCATCTTGCAGTACGTGCTGCGAGATCTCGCTGCTTAACAGCAGCAAGGGAGTAGGGCTTAGGCAGTAGGCAGTAGGAAACAGGACACCTACTGCCTACTGCCTACTGCCTACTGCCTACTGCCTACTGCCTACTGCCTACTGCCTACTGCCTACTGCCTACTG
>NZ_JAIUHH010000025.1:0-63831 GCF_020165015.1 Mesorhizobium sp. CA7 | reverse complement strand
GGCGCCTTTCCTCTCCCCCGTCGATCGGGGGAGAGGTGGCTCGGCGAAGCCGAGACGGAGTGGGGGTCGACCAGCGCTACATTGGACAATGCATGCGCCAAGCTGCATGCACACTATCGCCAAAGATCAGCCCGCTTGGAAATTTGTGCATGCGGTAGACAAGGAGAGCTGGAAAATAAAAAACCGGCGTCAGCTTGCTTCTGACGCCGGTCATTCAGGTTTTGGGATCGTCGCACCTGGTTTTTCCAAGGAAAAACTGAGGTTGGTTCGATCCGACGCTGACCCGTGGGCGGGGGGCTTGGGGTTTACGAGCCGGTGCCGGACCGAACCGTCTCAGGCAACGACCGTAAATTCGTCGGACATTGGGGCATGAGCGCGGATTATTTGTGGCGAGAATGTGGCGGAGCATCACCAATTCCAACATGTGTTTCGCAAACGTGACTGGACGTTTGGGAAACCGCGCGACCCGCGCGTGTTCGGCCGGCGCCGCATTTCCATCGTGCCCTTGCAATTCCCTTATGAAAGCGCGAACCTTGGCTGGCGCATGATTCAATCGAAGGATCGAGGCATGACCGATCACAGCGGCGGGACGGAGGATGGGGAAGCATCCGGAATATTGATCCCGTTGCACGAGGCGCGCAACGTACGCCTAGACCAGCCGGTGCGATTCGACCGGCGCGAGCTCGACCAGATCCTGAGGCTTTACGGACGCATGGTTGCGGCCAATGAATGGCGCGACTACGCGATCGATCATCTCACTGATCGCGCTGTCTTTTCCGTCTTCCGCCGGGCCAGCGAAGTGCCGCTGTTCCAGATCGTCAAGGACCCCAGGCTGGCGCGCCGGCAAGGCGCTTTCGCCGTCATCGCCGCCGGCGGGCGCATCCTCAAGCGCGGCCAGGAGCTCGGCCGCGTGCTCGGCGTGTTCGATGCCAAGCTGAAGGTTGTCGAGGCGTGAGAAGACGAATTGATGAACTGAAGAATTGATGAACTGAGGAAAAAAGCCGCGTCTCCAGCAGACCTGAGCGCCTCTTCTTCAATTCTTCAATTCTTCAATTCCTCAGTTCCCCCTGGGTCCCCGAAACCTTCGCTCCGGCAGCGAATCCGGATCCGGCGGCAATTCCGCGCCGCCATTCAGCGAAAGCTGCATGAACACCGTGTCCAGCCAGCGTCCGTGCTTGTAGCCGGAGCCCTCGAGGCGCCCGGAATGGCGGAAGCCGAGCTTCTCGTGCAGCCGCACCGAGGCGCTGTCCGCGCGGCCGTCGCCGATGACCGCAATGATCTGGCGGAAGCCCGCCGCGCGCGCCCTCTCAATCAGCGCCCGCATCAGCAGGAAGCCCACGCCCTGCCCCTTGGCCTCTGGCGCGACATAGACCGAATCCTCGATGACGAATCGGTAGGCGGGACGCGGCCTGAACGGCCCGGCATAGGCATAGCCGAGCACGACACCGTCCTTCTCCGCCACGAGATAAGGAAAGCCGCCCGCCGCTAGGACGTCGAATCGGTTGCCCATTTCGGCGCGGCTCGGCGGCTCCAGCTCGTAGCTTGCCGTGCCGTGCGCGACCGCATCGGCATAGATTTCGGTAATACGGTCGAGGTCGGCCGCAGTAGCGGCCCTGATCGCAATAGTGCTCATAATTTGTGCAGTTCTCGTTGCTGCCTCGATATCAGCAGAGGACTGCGCGAAAAGAAAGGGCGGCCGTTGGGCCGCCCTTCGCAAATCTATGGTCCACTGAAACCAGGATAACCGCCCTTAGCGGCGGTCGCCCATGAACTGCAGCAGGAACATGAACAGGTTGATGAAGTCGAGATAGAGGCGCAGCGCGCCCATGATCGCCTTGCGGCCGGCGACGTCGGCGACGTCACCTTCGAAATACATCTCCTTGATCTTCTGCGTGTCGTAGGCGGTGAGGCCGGCGAAGACCAGCACGCCGATCGCCGAGATGGCGAAGGCGAGCGCCGACGACTGCAGGAAGATGTTGATCAGCATCGCAATCAGCAGGCCGATCACACCCATGATCAGGAACGAGCCGAACGCCGACAGGTCGCGCCTGGTCGTGTAGCCGTAGAGCGACAGGCCGCCAAAGGCCGCGGCCGTGGCGAAGAAGGTCTGCGTGATGCTGGTGCCGGTGTAGACGAGGAAGATCGTCGACAGCGACAGGCCGACAAGGCCGGCATAGACCCAGAACGTGGCCTGAGCCGCGCCCACGCTCATCGACTGGATGCGGAACGACAGGAACATCACGGCGGCGAGCGGCGCCAGGATGACGACCCAGCGGAACGCGCTTGCATAGATCAGCTGGCCGAAAGCGGTCAGCTGGCCGTCGCCGGTGATGGCGAGCTGGAAAGCGCCCCAGGCGGCAAGGCCGGTAATGAGCAGGCCAAGCCCCATGAGGTTGTAGACTTTGATCATATAGGCGCGCAGGCCCTGATCGATATCGACGCGCACGCCGGGGGCGGCGGACGTCTGGTAGTTGCGAATGGGATCAGCCATTGGAAATCCTCTGTTGCTTCTGCCCCGTCCGGTGACAGGTCATTCGAGACCAGGCGCCGCTGGCGGGGCTCCAGCATGCCTGCGCAAAATATGAGCGTTCTCGACGTCAAGAACAAGACGGTAACGAGGCGCAACGCTTCGTGAGAAGGCAAAAGCCCGGTTTTCGGGTCTTCCGAGCGTCTTTCTTACAAAAATTTAACCGGGCTTACAAAGGTTTAAGCGGGCGGGCGGCTCTCGGCCCCCGCCGTCAGAGGTTGCGCAGCACCGGCGCCGCCTTGTGGCCGAGCACCCGCCAAGTGCCGGCAAGGCCCATGCCGACGGTGACCGCCAGCGAAACCAGGATCGTCGCCACCGCGACCTGTGGCATGAAATGCGACGGCAGCGTCATGACATGCGCGACCACGAACCAGGCGGCGATGCCGCCGGCGGCAAGCGCGAACAGCGCGGTCGCAAGACCGATCAGCATATATTCCAGGGAGAAGGCCGCAATCAGCGTCCGTCGCGTCGCGCCGAGCGTCTTCAGCACGACAGCGTCGTGGATGCGCGCCCGGTTGCCGGCGGCAAGCGCCCCGGACAGCACCAGCACTGAGGCGATCAGCGCCACGCCGGCTGCGGCGCGGATCGCCGCGCCCAATTGCGCCACCAGCCGGTTGACAATGTCGAGCGCGTCCTTGACGCGCACCGTCGTCACAGCCGGAAAGGCGCGGGTGACGGCGTTGAGCAGCCTTGCATCGTCGGCCATGGTGGCTTGTTTGTCGGTCAGTGTCGCCAGCCAGCCATGCGGCGCCCCGGCGAAGGTGTTGGGCGAAAACACCATGACGAAGTTGATGCCCATCGTCTCCCACTCGACCTGGCGGAAATTGGCGATCCTCGCGGTGACGTTGCGTCCAAGCACATTGACGGTGACGGTGTCGCCGAGCTTCAGCCCGATCGCCTTGCCCTCCTCGGCCGAGAACGACACCAGCGGCTCGCCGGAATAGTCCTGCGGCCACCATGCGCCTTCGGTCAGCGTCGCGTTTTCCGGCTGCTTGGCGTCATAGGTCAGGCCGCGGTCGCCGCGCAGCACCCAGGCGCCGTCGGCCGGGATCTTCAGCTTGTCGACGTCGACGCCGTTGAGCGCCATGATGCGGCCGCGCAGCATCGGCACCTTGACCAGCGTTCCCCGCGGCGACTCCTTGCCGACGAGGCCGGCGAAGGCATCGACATCGCTGCTCTGGATGTCGACGAAGAAGAAGTTCGGCGCCCGCTCCGGCAGGCTGCCGGAGATCTGCCGCCTGAGATTCCCATCGATCAGCGCAAGCGTCACCAGCAGCGTCAGCCCGAGGCCGAGCGACAGCACCACCGAGGGCGTCAGCGCTCCGGGACGGTGGATGTTGCCGAGCGCCAGCCGCAGCGAGACAGAGCGCACACGCGGGCTCCTTTTTGCGGCCCATTGCACCAGCGCCGCTACCAGCCGCAGCACCAGGAAGGCAAAGACCGTGGCGCCGACGAAGATCGAGGCGATGCGGTAGTCGTTGGCCGAAAGGATCGCCAACGCCGCCAGCGCCAGCACGATCGCGAGCGCCGCGCCCGTATAGGGCAGGCGCGGCAAGCCCCGGCTTTCAAAGCCCATTTCGCGGAACAGCGCGGTTGCCGGCACGTCGCGGGCGCGGCCGAGCGGCAAAAGCGCGAAGGCCAGCGTCACCAGCAGGCCGAACAGCGCGGCCAGAGCAAGCGCGCTGGGATAGAAGCCGCCTTGCGCCGGCACCGGGATGACCGACTGCAGAAGCGCGCTCGCCACGAACGGCATCGCGGCGCCAACGATAAGCCCGAGCACGATGCCAAGGCCTGCAATCAACAGGATCTGCACCAGATAGACGGTGAAGACGAAGCCGCCCGAGGCGCCGAGGCTCTTGAAGGTGGCGATGACGCCGCGTTTGCCGTCGAGATAGGCGCGCACGGCGTTCGCCACGCCGACGCCGCCGACCACCAGCGCCGTCAGCCCGACCAGCGTCAGGAATTGCGAGAAGCGCTCGATATTGGCGGAGAGCGCGGGGGCGGCGTTGCTGCGCGTGCGGATCGACCAGCCGGCCTGCGGGAAATCCTTCGCGGCTTGAGCCTGGATGTCCTTGATCCGCGCCTCGGACGTGCCGTCGGGCAGGCGCACCTTATAGGCGTTCTCGACAAGGCTGCCGGGCTGCACCAGGCCGGATGCGGCAAGGCCCTGGCGCGAAATCATCAGCCGCGGCGCGAAACCGAAACCGTCCGACACCGCATCCGGCTCGCTGACCAGCCTCACCCGCAATTCGAAAATGGCGCTGCCGAGTTTCAACCTGTCGCCGATGTGAAGATTGAGCCGGTCGAACAACAGGTCGGGCGCGGCGGCGCCGAACACGCCGGAGCTTTCGCCGAACAATTGCTCCTTCGGCAGCGCCGGATCAGTTTCCAGAGCGCCGAAGAGCGGATAGGCGTCGTCGACGGCCTTTGCCTCGACCAGCGCCTGGTCCGAGCCGTCCTCCAGCCGCGCCATCGAGCGCATGCCGGAATTGAGCGAAACCGTGCCGAGGCCCTTGATGAAGCCGAGTTCCGCATCGGAAGCGCTGCGCTGGTTGACCTGGAAGCGCAAATCGCCGCCAAGCAGCGTCTGGCCCTGATTGGCGACGCCGGCCGAGATCGCCTGCGCCACCGAATTGACGCCGCCAATTGCCGCGACGCCCAGCGCGATGCAGGCTAGGAAGATCATGAAACCGGACAGGCCGCCGCGCATCTCGCGCAGCGCGAAGCGGATGGCGAGCTTCAGGGTTCGAAGCCGGGCGGCCGCCATGCCTCTATGCCGTCACTTTGAGCAAAGGCGCATCCTCGATCCCCCCCGAACGCATCGAGACCTGGCGCGCACAACGCCCGGCCAGCGCCGGATCATGCGTCACCAGCACCAGCGTCATGCCGCGTTCCGCCGCCTTGGCGAACAGGAGGTCGGCGATCTGCTTTCCCGTCGCCTGGTCGAGATTGCCGGTCGGCTCGTCAGCGATGAGGATGCGCGGCGACGGCGCCAGCGCCCGCGCGATCGCCACGCGCTGCTGCTCGCCGCCGGAAAGCTCTCCCGGATAATGCGTCACGCGGTCGCTCAGGCCGACGGCCGCGAGCTCCCGCGCGGCCACCCCGAACGGATCAGTATGGCCGGCGAGCTCGAGCGGCACGGCGACATTTTCCAGCGCCGTCATGTTGGGGATGAGATGGAAGGATTGGAACACGATGCCGATGTTTCGCCCCCGAAACGAAGCGATCTGGTCCTCGCTTTTATCGTTGATCAGCTCGCCGGCGATCCGGACCGTGCCCGAATCGACTCTTTCCAGGCCGGCAAGGACCATCAGCAGCGTGGACTTGCCGGAGCCCGACGGACCGACGATGCCGGTGGCTTGCCCGGGCGCCACGTCGAGGCTCACACCCTTCAGCACATGGACGGAGGACGCGCCCTCGCCGAGCGTCAGCGATACGTCCCTCAGCGCGATGACGGCTTCTGTCACAATGAAAGTGCCCTATATGTGAAAAAAGGAGACGGTCTGTGTCTCCTTCGTTGGGTTGTTTCGGTCATATGGGGCTCGCCGCATGGCATTCAAACACCGTTCTGCCGCAGCCCTCATCCTTTTCCTCGCCCTTTGCGGCGCCATTTCGCCGGCGCGCGCCGCCACCTTCACCATCGTCGGCTTCGGCGACAGCCTGATGGCTGGCTACAGCCTTGGCCCCGGCCAGGGTTTCACCGACAGGCTGCAAGCGGCTCTGAAGGCAAAGGGCCTCGACGTCGCCGTCGCCAATGCCGGCGTGTCGGGCGACACATCGAGCGGCGGGCTGGCGCGGCTCGACTGGTCGGTGCCGGACGGCACAAGGCTGGTGATCCTCGAGCTCGGCGCCAACGACATGCTGCGCGGCGTCTCGCCTGAGATCGCCGAAAAGAACCTCGACGCGATGCTGGGCAAGCTGAAGCAGCGCAACATCCCGGCGCTTCTCGCCGGCATGCGCGCCGCGCCCAATCTCGGCGCCGATTACCAGAAGGCCTTCGATGCCATCTATCCGCGGCTTGCCGAAAGATACCGCGTTCCGCTCTATCCGTTCTTCCTCGACGGCGTCGCCGGCCACCCCGACCTGCAGCTGGGAGACGGCCTGCATCCCAATCCCCGGGGTGTCGACGTCATGGTCGAGCGCATCCTGCCCGTGGTCGAGAAGGCGATCGCCGACAATGGAGGGCCATCATGAGTCCGTGATGCCACGCTTTCCGCTGGGGAAACTTTGTGGACAACAAACCGCTTGCCCCGCGCCAATATCGATGATTCGCTAGGAACGAGAGTTTCGATTCGAGGACAGGAGGCTTCACATGCCACGTCTTTTCACCGCCCTCGAAATTCCGCGTGATGCTGCTCTCTCTTTGTCCCTGCTCCGGGGCGGGCTGCCCGGAGCGCGCTGGATCGACGTCGAAAACTACCACCTGACGCTGCGCTTCATCGGCGATGTCGAGGGCCATGTTGCCGACGAGATCGCCAACGCCCTCGACCGCGTCGACCGCCCCTCTTTCCAGCTCACGCTCACCGGCGTCGGCGCCTTCGGCGGCAAGAAGCCGCATGCGGTGTGGGCCGGCGTGTCGGCCTCGCCCGACCTAACGGCGCTGCAGGGCGAGATCGACCGCATCTGCCAGCGGCTCGGCCTGCCGGCCGACCCACGCAAGTTTTCGCCGCATGTGACGCTGGCGCGCCTGCGCAATGGGAGCCCGCTCGATGTCGCGCAATATCTTTCGGCGCGCGGCAATTTCGCGGCATTGCCCTTCCGCGTCGGCCGCTTCGTCCTGATGTCGTCGCGCGATTCGGTCGGCGGCGGCCCCTACATCGTCGAAGAGGCGTGGCCGCTGGTCGGCGAAGCGCTGGCCCCGAGCCGCTTCGCCAGCGCATCCGACGCCTCGCGGATCATGCGGTAGACCGAGGCGAAGGCCTCGGCGCCGTCGTAATAGGGATCGGGAATGTCCACGGCCTTTCCCGTGGCAAAATCCAGATAAAGATGGATGCGGTCGTGCGCGGCCTGCGGCGCCAGCGCCTTGAGGTCGCGCACATTCGCCCGGTCCATGCCGAGGATCAGGTCGAAGCGCATAAAATCCTCCGGCAGCACCTTGCGCGCCCGCTGCCCTGAAATGTCGACGCCGTGCCTTTCCGCCACAGCGATCGAGCGCCGGTCCGGCTCCTGGCCGGCATGCCAGCCGCCCGTCCCGGCCGAATCGATCACCAGACCCTGCTCTTTGCCTTGCTCGGTCAGGACGGCGCGGAACACGCCCTCGGCCAGCGGCGAGCGGCAGATGTTGCCAAGGCAGACGAACAGAATGGATTTTATGGGGTTTGCGCTCATCGATCCGGCGCTATGGTTGGATCATCTGCGAATAGCACAGGGACCGGACATGAACAGGGAAAAACTCAACAAGGAAGCGATCGTCGCCGCGCTTGCGGAACTTGACGGCTGGTCGCTCGCCGCCGACGGCGCCTCCATCAAGCGCAGCTTCGTCTTCAAGAATTTCTCCGAGGCCTTTGCCTTCATGACGCGCGTGGCGCTGGCGGCTGAAAAGATGGACCATCACCCGGACTGGTCGAATGTCTACAAGACCGTCGACGTGACGCTGAACACGCATGACGCAGGCGGCGTCACGGCGCTGGATATCGAGCTCGCCAAGCGGATGAACGTGTATTTCGGCTGAGCGCGAGCGGACTTCGTCATTCCAGGGCGGAGCAAAGAGCCGCCGCGACGCGCGTAGACCCTGGAATCCATTCCGTGGCCTACGAGCGTCGCGGCGGTGCAGACCGTGGCGAACGTTCGCGATTGTCCGAAGCCTCTCAACCTCGTCATGCACGGGCGAAGCGACGCGAAGCGGAGCGCAGACCCGAGGATCCATTCCGTGACCTTTGTCATTCCGTGATCTTGGCCATTCCGTGATCTTGGCCGAGGAATGCAGCGAAGCAGGATTCTGCACCGTAAGCAGCCTGGCTTCGTCATTCCAGGGCGGAGCAAGGAGCGAAGCGACATTCCGTGACCTTTGCCGAGAATTGCAGTGGAGCAGAACTCCGCACCGTGAGCGGCGTTCGTATGTCACGGAATGGATCCTCGGGTCTGCGCGCGTCGCTTCGCTCCTTGCTCCGCCCGTGGATGACGATCGGAGGGATGCCTTGGCCAACCACCACACTGAGGCGATTGCCACGCTGGTTATTGTTGCGAGTTCGATTTTCAGGTCGGCGCGCCTCCTAAACTCTTGTAGCCGCCTCCCGCTTTCACCACATTTTCCCGCGGCGAGCCGCCCGCAACGATGCACGCGGCCGCCAAGGAGCGATTGATGGCGCAAGGTACCGGTTTCGATTTCTTCGGCTTCGGCGACAAGCTTGCCGGCGAGGGCGAAGTACGCGAAAAATTCTGGCGCACTGCCAAAAAGGCGGCGCGGCAGATTCCGTTCATGGACGAGGTTGTCGCCGCCTATTATTGCGCCATGGACAGGGACACGCCGTTGCGCGCCAAGGCCACCCTGCTCGGCGCGCTCGGCTATTTCGTCCTGCCGTTCGATTTCATTCCCGATTTCGTCGTCGGCCTCGGCTTCACCGACGACCTTGCCGTGCTGACCGCGGCGATCACCGCCGTCAGCGCCCATATCACGCCTGCCCACCGGCAGGCCGCCAAAGACGCGCTGGCGGACAAGAGCTGATCCCGGCTCGCTTCAGGCCCGCAAATCGGCGCGGACGAAAAGACAAACTCTTGCCGTTTTCGTGGCATCCAACTCCGCGCCGGGACGTCGCGCCGGCATCAATCCACAGTGGCGGCGCGGATGGTGGCGGTTTCCTGGGGTGGGTTCCTTTTCTTCAAGGACAATTCACCGTTTGGTAACCCTGATTAAATCAAAATGAAGCGACGGCAGGACGCCACGCGGCCCGCCTCCGCCCCATTTGGAATACGGGAAGAACGATGCGCGGATTGATTGCTATAGTTTCCAGCCTGGTCCTGGCGGCCTCGGCGGCGCCGGCGTTGGCGCAGCAGGCGACCAAGATCGGCCAGCACAACGCCTGGGGCACCTACAGCTATCAGTCGGCCGCCGGCAAGGTCTGCTATGTGCTGACCGTGCCCACCGACAAGCAGCCCCCGTCGCTCGACCATGGCGACATGTTCTTCTTCGTCAGCCAGCGGCCCGGACAGCAGGTCTCGTACGAGCCGCAATTCATCGCCGGCTACAACTTCCAGGAAGGCTCGAAGGCCACCGTCACCATCGACAAGAAGTCCTTCTCGATGTTCACCCGCGGCAAGTCGGCCTGGGTCGAGAACGCGGCGGAAGAGCCGGTGCTGATCGCCGCCATGAAGACCGGCTCCGACATGAAGGTGCAGGCGAAGTCGGGCCGCGGCAACCCCACTTCCTACGTCTTCTCGCTGAAGGGCATCTCGGCCGCGCTGGCCTCCATCGCCAAGTGCAAATAGGCGGGAACCGCATTCGAACCTGACGCAAGGCCGGACATCATGCCCGGCCTTTTGTTTGGAATGGCGCTCAGCCCTGCGCGGGCTCTGGCTGCGCCCTGCGCCGCCGGATCGCCTCGGCGATGAAGACGCGCGACAGCGCATGGTAGAGCGGTTCGTTGGAGACCAGCCGCGCCGTGCCGTAGCCGAGCACCGACGCGCACATCAGCGCGATTACATTGTCGTGGTTGCCGGTCATCTCGAGAATGATGACGAAGGCCGTCATCGGCGCCTGCACGACGCCGGCGAAATAGCCGGCCATGCCGAGCAGCGCCGCCGTGCCGGTGGCCGTGCCGAAGACCAGGCCGAGCGTGCTGCCCAAGCCGGCGCCCACCGCCAGCGACGGTGCGAAGAGGCCGCCGGGAATGCCCGATACCATCGACAAGAGGCCGGCTGCGAACTTCTCGACGAAGAAGAAGGCCGGCAGCGGCGTGCCTTCGATCGCGCCGCGCGCCTGCACATAACCGGTGCCGAAGGTCGATCCTCCGGAGGCGATGCCGATCGCGGCGACGGCCAGGCCGCAGACAGCCGCCACGACCAGCGTGCGCGGCAGCGGCTGCAGCGTGTTCCAGCGCCGGATGCGGCGCATGACTTTCAGCGCCAAGAGCGAGAACAGCGCGCCGACACCGCCGCCGATGACGCCGCACGCGAGCACCAGCGGCCAGTCCGTGGCGAAGGCGACCGTGTCCCTGGCGACGCCGAAATAAGTGTAGTTGCCGAGCAGCCCGAGCGAGGCGAGGCCGGCCAGGATCACCGCCGTCAGCACCAGCCCGTTGGTGCGCGCCTCGTAGGCCCGGCCCATTTCCTCGATGGCGAAGACGATGCCGGCAAGCGGCGTGTTGAAGGCGGCGGCGATGCCGGCGGCGGAGCCCGCCAGGATCAGGCCGCGCGCCTGCGCCATGCCGCCCCAGCGCGCCGCCTGCAGCATCAGCGAAGCGCCGACCTGCACTGTCGGGCCTTCGCGGCCGATCGAGGCGCCGCAGGCGAGGCCGACGATGGTCAGCGCGATCTTGCCCACCACCAGCCTCAGCGACAGGATCCGGCTGCGGTCTTCCTCGTCGCGCAGATGCCGCGCCGCGATCGCCTGCGGAATGCCGCTGCCTTGCGATCCCGGAAAGAAGGAATGCGCGAGCCAGGCGCAAAGGACGAAACCGAGCGGCGTGACGACGAGCGGCAGATAGAAGCGCCAGCCGCCGTCATTGCCCGTCATGAGATGGAACAGGGCCTGCGCCCGGTCGGCGAGCAACGCGAACAGGACGCTGATCAGGCCGATCGAGATGGCGCCTGCCCAGAAGACGAGGCGCGGCTGCCAGACGCGCCGCGACATCCACATGGCGTGGGAACGCCGCAGCATGCGGTATTTTCGGGATATGCCGGGCATGACCGTCCTCGTGATGGTTACTCGCCCTAGCACACTCGCCGGGTCGATCAACCCGTGAGGGCGAGCCCGACGCTATGTCCGTCAGGTCGAGGACCGGTGCTCAAGGGGACGCTAGCCGATGGCGGATAACCCGCCGGCGCACCGGCCGGCGGGGAGGTCGGCGCGCAGGGCGAGGTCACATCGCCATTTTTTCACATTCGGCCTGGGCCTTCTTGGTCGACGTGTCGACCATGTAGGCCTTGCCCTTGGCGTCGGTGATCATCATCATGCAATGCTTGATCGGCTTGGCCATCTTCATCATCTCGGCGCTCATCTTGGCGTCCGGCATCATGGTGCCCATGTGGCCGTCCGGCATGATCGCGGTGACCTGTCCGCCCTTCATCATCGTCATGGCGCCCATTGTATCTTCGGCAAAGGCTTGCGAGGCGCAAAGACCGGCGAGGCCGGCAATGAGTGCGAGCTTGATCGAGTGCATTTGAACAACTCCCATTGTTGAGGGGCATGGTCGCCCCTTTCAGGTTCGCGGAAGCGTTTCGATTGGTTACGCCAACACGAAGATGTGATCTGTTTTCAAGGGCCATCGCCAGTCGCGGCCTTCTCCCCCTGTGGGAGAAGGTGGATCGGCGCGCAGCGCCGAGACGGATGAGGGGTGTTCCAGTGAACACCAACGCCTCACTCCGCTGGAGCACCCCTCATCCGACCGAGCTCCGCTCGGCCACCTTCTCCCACAAGGGGAGAAGGAAAGCCCACCCATGACTCCGGCGCCGGGCTGTGCTATGCGCCGCGCTTCCTGGCGGCCGATGCTGAAATCGGCCGCAAATCGCTTATATTGGCGCCACCATGACCATTTCGCTTGATCTTACCGCCGAGGGCGCACGTGATGCCTTGCGCCGCGCAGCGCCGGCCGAGAAGCCGTCGCTGATCGGCCTGACCCGCGCCGAGCTCGGCGAGGCGCTTGTCGGCGCCGGCATCGTGCCCGAGCGCCAGGCAAAAATGCGCGCCCAGCAGCTCTGGCACTGGATGTATGTGCGCGGCGTTTCCGACTTCGCGCATATGTTCAACATCTCCAAGGACCTGCGCGCCGAGCTCGACAAGCATTTCACCGTCGCCCGGCCCGAGATCGTCGAGGAGCAGATCTCTGCTGACGGCACGCGCAAATGGCTGTTCCGCTTTCCGCCGCGTGGCGCCGGCCGTCCGGTCGAGATCGAGACCGTCTACATTCCCGAGGAAGGCCGCGGCACGCTCTGCATTTCGTCCCAGGTCGGCTGCACGCTGACCTGCTCCTTCTGCCACACCGGCACGCAGAAGCTGGTGCGCAACCTCACTGCCGAAGAGATCCTGGCGCAGCTGCTCACCGCGCGCGACCGCCTCGGCGATTTCCCCGACCGCGACACGCCGGACGGCGCCATCGTGCCGGCCGAGGGGCGCAAGGTATCCAACATCGTCATGATGGGCATGGGCGAGCCGCTCTATAACTTCGAGGCGGTGAAGAAGGCGCTGCTGATCGCCTCCGATGGCGACGGGCTGTCGCTGTCGAAGCGGCGGATCACGCTGTCGACCTCCGGCGTGGTGCCGGAAATCTTCCGCACTGGCGAGGAGATCGGCGTGATGTTGGCGATCTCGCTGCACGCCACCAATGACGATCTGCGCGACCTTTTGGTGCCGATCAACAAGAAGTTCCCGCTCAAGGAGCTGATCGCCGCCTGCAAGGCCTACCCGGGCCTCTCCAACGCCAAGCGCATCACCTTCGAATATGTGATGCTGAAGGACGTCAACGATTCGCTCGACGACGCCAAGGCGCTGGTGAAGCTCTTGAAGGGCATTCCGGCCAAGATCAACCTTATCCCGTTCAACCCGTGGCCCGGCACCAACTACCAGTGCTCGGACTGGGAAACGATCGAGAAGTTTGCCGACTACATAAACAATGCCGGCTATGCTTCGCCGATCCGCACCCCGCGCGGCCGCGACATCCTCGCCGCCTGCGGCCAGCTGAAGTCGGAGTCCGAGCGCATGCGCAAGGTCGACCGGCTGGCGCTCGAAGCCATGATGATCGCAGGGCACGGCGAGGCGTGAGGCGCATCATCGCCTATCTCGTCCGCTTCGCCGTTATTCTGGTCGGCTATATCGTCGGCTCGCTGGCGGCGAGCGCCTTCCTCAACATCCTGGTCCTGGCGCATCTGGGCTACACCCCGGCCGATCCGGAGCCGACGGCCACCGCATCGCTCTATTTCTCGGTGCCTTTCGTGGCGCTGTTCGTCGCCTATTTCGCCTTCATGCCGGCGGCGGTCGTCATTTTGATCGCCGAGGTGCTCGGCCGGCGCGACTGGCTGTTCTACGCGCTGGGCGGCGCCGTCATCGCACTCGTTTTCCTCGGCTTCGTGCACAATGTGGGCGACGCCAATTTCGATGTCACCGAAACCAATGCCAGATTGGCGGTGATCGGCGCCGGCATGGTCGGCGGCATCTTCTACTGGCTCTCCGCCGGCCGCCGGGCCGGAAGCTGGCGCCGCGAGGCGCTGCTTGATGCCGAGCCGTGAGCCCTACTTCGCCTGCGCGGTCAGGATCTTGAGCGCGAAGGCCGAGAACACGCCGCCGAACAGATAGTCGACCACGCGCGTCACCCGCGGGCTTGCCTTCATCGCCGCCGAAAATTTCTCCGCCGCCAGCACCATCGGCGCCGTCACCGGGATCGACAGCACGATGAACATCACGCCGAGGAAGAACAGTTTTCCGGACGCGTTCGGATCGTGCGCGGACACGAATTGGGGCAGGAAAGTCATGAAGAACAGGATGATCTTGGGGTTGAGCAGGTTGACGCCGAGCCCGGCCGCCCAGCTGCGGAACAGCGAAACCTGCGGTCCCGTCCTCTTCTCCGGCGAAAAGGCCGAGCCTTTCGTCACCGCTTGAAAAGCCAGGAACACCAGATAGCCGGCGCCAAAAATCTTCAAGACGAAGAAGGCCATCGGCGAGGCGACGATCAGCGCCGAGATGCCGACGACCACCAGCGTGGTGTGGATCAGCGTGCCGCAGAGCGCGCCGGCCATGGAGGCAAAGCCGGTGGCGCGGCCCTGGCTCAGCGTACGCGAGACGAACAGCGTCATGTCCGGCCCAGGCGTGATCGCCAGGATCACCGTGGCGATGGCGAACTGGATCAGCGTCGAAGTGTCGGGAATGAAGGACATGGGGAAGCCCCTGCGGGATGGATCTTAACCCCTATAGCGCAGCCACTTCGGCTTCGCCAGCAACTGGCGATATGGCGTCGGCACAATCTCCCCTCGATGGCAGGCCAATCGCATATGGAGTTTTATCGCGAAGGCCAATGCCACGCCGTCATCCTCGGGCTTGTCCCGAGGATCCGCCGTCGCACGCGGATATAGCGCGACAGGCCGGTAGATCCTCGGGACAAGCGCGAGGATGACGCCAATCAAGGCAGGCTATCCTCCCATAGCCTTATGCGATTGCCGTGCCCTCGAGCGGGAGATCGCGCGCTGCGATTGCCTCGCCCTGCTCACCGTCGTCTCTTGCGCCGCCCGGAAAGGCCGTGATACCTCGCCCGCGAAGCTATTTTCCCGCGGAACCGCCAAAAATGTCCAAGACCAAGAACGTCAAGAAAGTCGTGCTCGCCTATTCCGGCGGCCTCGACACCTCCATCATCCTGAAATGGCTGCAGACCGAGCTCGGCGCCGAAGTCGTCACCTTCACCGCCGATCTCGGCCAGGGTGGTGAGCTGGAGCCGGCGCGCCGCAAGGCCGAGATGATGGGCATCAAGGACATCCGCATCGTCGACGTGCGCGAGGAATTCGTCGCCGACTTCGTCTTCCCGATGTTCCGCGCCAACGCCGTCTATGAAGGCACCTACCTGCTCGGCACCTCGATCGCCCGGCCGCTGATCTCCAAGCACCTGGTCGAGATCGCCAGGGAAACCGGCGCCGACGCCATTGCCCATGGCGCCACCGGCAAGGGCAACGACCAGGTCCGCTTCGAATTATCCGCCTATGCGCTGAATCCGGACATCAAGGTCATTGCGCCGTGGCGCGACTGGTCGTTCAAGTCGCGTACCGACCTTCTCAATTTCGCCGAGCAGCATCAGATCCCGGTGCCGAAGGACAAGCGCGGCGACGCCCCGTTCTCGGTCGACGCCAACCTCCTGCACTCCTCATCCGAGGGCAAGGTGCTGGAGGATCCGTGGAGCGAGCCGCCGGAATTCGTGCATCAGCGCACCGTCTCGCCGATGGATGCACCCGATGTCGTCACCGAGATCGAGATCGAATTCCTCAAGGGCGATCCTATCGCGCTCAACGGCAAGAAGCTGTCGCCGGCCACCATGCTGGCGGCGCTCAACGACCTCGGCCGCGACAACGGCATCGGCCGCCTCGACCTGGTCGAGAACCGTTTTGTGGGCATGAAGTCGCGTGGCGTCTACGAGACGCCCGGCGGCACCATCCTGATCGCCGCCCACCGGGCGATCGAATCGATCACGCTCGACCGCGGTGCCGCCCACCTCAAGGACGAGCTCATGCCGCGCTATGCCGAGCTCATCTACAATGGCTTCTGGTTCTCGCCCGAGCGCGTCATGCTGCAGGCGATGATCGACAAGAGCCAGGACGACGTCGAAGGCACGGTGCGGCTGAAGCTCTACAAGGGCAATGTCATCGTCACCGGCCGCAAGTCGAAGAAGACGCTCTATTCCGACGCGCTGGTTACTTTCGAGGACGACCGCGGCGCCTACGATCAGAAGGACGCCGAGGGCTTCATCCGGTTGAACGGATTGCGGCTCCGGACACTGGCGGCAAGGAACCGTCGCTGAAATTGCGGATCTCCCCTACGGGTGAGATGTCCTGTGGGGCAGAGGGGGTGCTGTCCCGCCGACCTGTCCTTCGTCATTCTAGGGCGGAGCAAGGAGCGAAGCGACGCGCGCAGACCCTAGAATCCATGCCGGGATGGTCGAGAGCCGCCACGGTGCAGAACGCTTACCAGCCAATTCCACGAAACAGCTCGAACCATTCCGGATTGCTCTTTTCGATCAGTTCAATCTTCCATCGCCGTGGCCAGCGTTTCAGTGACGTCTCACGCTGGATGGCATCAGCGATGTCGAAATATTCCTCGTACCAGACGAGACGCTGCACACCGTAACGGCTGGCGAAGCTGGAACCTTGGCCATTCTTGTGCTCGGGTATGCGGGGGCAAGGTCATTGGTGACACCGATATAGATCGTGCCCCCTTTCTGGCTAGCAGTCATGTAGACATAGCCGGTCATCTGGCGATCCTAGCTGGCTGGCGCAGCCATCGGCGCCTATTCTGGACCGCAGCATTCTACGGCCAATGCCATGGCATGGATTCTAGGGTCTGCGCGCGTCGCTCCGCTCCTTGCTCCGCCCTAGAATGACGAAGCACAGGTCGCTCCGCGAGGCCCCAAGGCGCCCCGAGGGAAGTGATCCCCACTTTCCCGGCTTTTGCCAACCTCCACAAACAAAAAAGCCCGGCGCTTGGCCGAGCTTTTCCGTGGAATGACGACCTCGATCAGTCCGCGTCAATCGCTTCGGCGATACGAGCGATGGCCTGCTGGTAGACGCTGGCCGAGTTCCAGCCCGCGATCGCGCCCATATTGGCCTCGTAGCTCGCGCCGGCCTGCCAGCCATGCGCCTTGAGATAGTTGGCGGTGGAAGCCAGCGCCGTGTTGCGGTCGCGCAGGTTGCCGCTGCCGACGCCATATTTCAGCACGTTTCCGGGCAGGAACTGGGTGTGGCCGATCTCGCCATGCATGGCGCCGACCGAGGAGGCGCTCAGCGCGCCGCGATCGACCAGCTTCAGCGCCGCGATGGCGTGCGGGGTGAAATAGTCCGGGCGGCGGCAGTCATAGGCGAGCGTCAGAATGGCCGACACCGTGTTCTGGTTGCCCATCGAGGCGCCGAAGCCGGTTTCCATGCCCCAGATGGCGAGCAGCACGCCCGGCGGCACGCCATAGGTCCGCTCGATATCGGCGAACATCGCCGCGTTGGCCTTCTTCAGCGCGCGGCCTCTCGAGATGATCGCGGACGCCCCGCGGCGTTTCATGAAAGCCTCCACCGAGCCGCTGAAAGCCTTGTGGATGGCGCGATCGGCCGAAATCGTCCTTGTCGCGTAGGTCGCCCCCTCCAGCGCCGAAAGCCCCCTTTGGCCGACGCCGTTGGCCTTGGCCTCGGCGGCAAAGTCCTGCTTCCAGGCGTCGAATCCGGCGCCGTTCTTGCCGCAGCTGGCCGCGGCTTCGGCGCCCGTCGCCAGCCCCAGCATCGCCACCACCGCCGCGGCGGCCGCGAAAATTCTTCTTTTGGCAAAAAATGCCATGTCCTTCTCCTGGTTGCCTTGAATCACGTCCCGGCTGCGAATTTGCCAGCGAAACGCCCGGTTGTCACCGTCCTCGCGGGGGGACATGACACCCGACACAGGCGAAAGAAGGGCAATTGCCTGCGATCGGCCATCAGGTGTGGCGGGCCTGCCTCATGAAAGACGTTGAGGTCGTGGTCATTGGCGCCGGTCCGGCGGGACTTGCCGCGGCTAAAGCGCCTTGCGCCCGCTCACGCCCTTTTGACCGCAACCCCGAGAAATCATGGAACAATTCGTGAGCGGCCGAAAGGCGCTTTAGCCGGAACGCATAAGCCTTGGTTTCGTTTCCGACCGCGAGGGAGCGTGGAAAAACGGAGTGAAAACATGAAACGCGTACTGTTTCCGGCGCTTGCCGGCGCGCTGTTCGCCATGTCGGGCGCGGCCTTGGCCGACACTGCCGTCTCGGCGGTGGCCGATCTCAATGTGCGCGCCGGCCCCGGCCCGCAATATCCCGTGATTGGCGTGCTGGCCGCCGGCCAGTCGGCAACGCTCACCGGCTGCATCGCGAACAGCAAATGGTGCACGATCGCCGAAGCGGGCGGCAATGGCTGGGTCTATTCCGACTATGTGACGGGCGATTTCGGCGGCAGCCGCGTCGTGCTGACACGCCGGCCGGCCAATGCCGAAATCGCCGTCGTGTCGCCGCCGACCGATAACATCTACACCACGGACAGCTACACCGGCGCTATCGTTCCCGGCGACGACGCCATCGAGTCGATCGGCAGACCGCCGGCCGAGGTCGGCACCTATGTCACCACACACCGGGTCGATCCGGTCTATCTCGAGGGCGAGGTGGTGACCGGAGCCACGCTGCCCGACACGGTCGAGCTGCGCGAGATTCCCGATTACCGGTATCGCTATGTCTACGTGAACAACCAGCCGGCGCTGGTCGATCCGGGCACGCGGCGCATCGTCTATGTGATGCGCTGATCGGGCTTGATCGTCGTCAGACGAGCGGCCGCCGGCGATGGCGGCCGCTTCTTTTCCGTGCTGACGGCTCAGCCGGCTTGCCTGCGTTCAATGCACACGTTTGGGATTGGCCGAAGCGTCCGAACTTCGTCATCCACGGGCGGAGCGGAAGCGAAGCGGACGCGTAGACCCGAGGATCCATTCCGGGACCCCGGCCGAAGAGCGCAGCGGGGCAGAATTCTGCACTGTGGCAACGCTCGGAAGTAACGGAATGGATCCTCGGGTCTGCGCCGCGTCGCTTCGCTCCTTGCTCCGCCCGTGGATGACGATGAGATGGGCGTTCCAGCTAATCTCTTACCGTCGTGATCGCGCGTTAGTGTTCCGTGGTACGAATTCGATGTTCGTGCCCTCAACGCGATCCAGTCAGTCCCGGCTCAAAGCAAGGTAATCGCGCGGTAACCACCGACCTCCTACACAATACAGCCGAAAGCCTTCGGCAGGGGAGCCGCGTGACGATCGAAAATGCCGCCTTCGAGCGCTATCGCCGCTCGCCGAACGAAAAAACCAATTTGCTGCGGCTGTTCTTCGGCACGGCGATCGTCATTGCCTTCTGGATGGCGGCGACGGCCGTCGTGCTGTTTGCCGGCACCTATGTCTACATCGTCTGGCGCCTGCCCGGCCCCTCGACCGGGCAGTACATGCAGGACTTCCTGGCATCGCCCGTCGGCATCCTCAGCGCGCTGAGCTCCTTTGCCGGCATCTGGATCGGCCTGTGGGTGGCGATGCGATTGGTGCATGGCGAGCCGCTGTCGGCTCTCTTTGGCGTCACCCGCCGCATCGCTGGCGGCGATTTCCTCAAGGGCATGGTCGCGGTGCTGATCACCTCGCTGTTCTCCGAGGTGCTGCTCTATTGGCTGCAGCCGGAGATCGCGCGCGGACCGATCACCCTGTCGTCCTGGCTGCTCTTCCTGGCGCCGATCGCGCTGCTCGCATTCCTGCAGACCTCGTCGGAGGAAATGCTGTTTCGCGGCTATCTGCTGCGCGCCCTCGCTCGTCGCTTCGGGAGTCCTCTGGTCTGGGCGGTGCTGCCGGGCCTGCTGTTCACGTCGCTGCACTGGAATACGGCCTCGACGCTGGCCATCAATGCCAGTGTCTTCATCTCGATCGGCACATTCGCCCTGCTGCTCACGCTCCTGGTCTATGTCACCGGCAATCTCGGCGCCGGCTTCGGCGCCCATCTCGGCAACAACTTGACCGGCTTCCTGCTGATCTCGCACCAGGAGGCCTACAATTCCTTCGCGCTGCTCAATGCCAAGCCTCTCGAAGGCCCCGGCTGGACCAATCTGGACGCCGTTCTCATCGCCGCGATCGGCGTCGTCAGCACGCTTCTGACGATGCTGCTGCTTTTGCACCGGCGCTCGCCGCTGCGGGTCGGGGCGACCCGGCAAAGTCCGCTATGAGACGCCCCAAATGGCGGCGTTTTGGCCGGGATTCCAGCATAGTTTCTTGACGCATGTCGTTGCCGCAAAACCGCTGCGCACTTTTGCGCGACATGCGTTGGCCTTGACTCCGCTGCCGATTTCCTGTCTAGAGCCGCTGAATTCCGCGACGAGTTTTCTTTCGCGAAAGCCGACCAGGACGCCGAAGCCTCTTTGAGGCGGGTGCTGTAAAGAGATCCTGGAGGCCAACACCCGGCAGCGCGATGCGCCCCCGGGTGCTTTTTGGCTTTGCGCTTTTGCTTGGCGACCCGGCGCGAACGCACTACCTCTCGGTCAACCCCACCGAGATCAAGGACCGCAGATGTTTGAATCCCTCCAGGAGCGTCTTGGCTCCATCCTGAACGGCCTGACTGGTCGCGGCGCGCTGTCCGAGGCGGATGTCTCGGCGGCTTTGCGCGAGGTGCGCCGTGCGCTGCTCGAGGCCGATGTCGCGCTGGAAGTGGTTCGCTCCTTCACCGACAAGGTGCGCGAGAAGGCGGTCGGCGCCGCGGTGCTGAAGTCGATCAAGCCCGGACAGATGGTCGTCAAGATCGTCCATGACGAGCTGGTCGAGATGCTCGGCGCCGAGGGCGTAGCCGTCGACCTCAACGCGCCGGCGCCCGTGGTCGTCATGATGGTCGGCCTGCAGGGTTCCGGCAAGACGACGACCTCGGCCAAGATCGCCAAGCGGCTGTCCGAGCGGCAGAACAAGAAGGTTCTGATGGCCTCGCTCGACACGCGGCGTCCCGCCGCGCAGGAGCAGCTGCGCCAGCTCGGCGAGCAGACCAAGGTCGCGACGCTGCCGATCATCGCCGGCCAGAGCCCGGTCGATATCGCCAAGCGCGCTGTGCAGGCCGCCCGGCTCGGCGGCCATGACGTCGTCATCCTCGACACCGCCGGCCGCACCCATATCGACGAGCCGCTGATGGTCGAGATGGCCGACATCAAGAAGGTGTCGAGCCCGCACGAGATCCTGCTGGTCGCCGACTCGCTCACCGGCCAGGACGCCGTCAATCTGGCGAAAAGCTTCGACGAGCGCGTCGGCATCACCGGCCTGGTGCTGACCCGCATGGACGGTGACGGCCGCGGCGGCGCGGCGCTGTCGATGCGCGCCGTCACCGGCAAGCCGATCAAGCTCATCGGCACCGGCGAAAAGATGGACGGGCTGGAGGAATTCCACCCCAAGCGCATCGCCGACCGCATCCTCGGCATGGGCGACATTGTCTCGCTCGTCGAGAAGGCCGCCGAAACCATCGACGCCGAGCAGGCGGCGGCGATGGCGAAAAAGATGCAGTCGGGCAAGTTCGACCTGAACGACCTTGCCCAGCAGCTTCAGCAGATGTCGAAGATGGGCGGCATGGGCGGCATCATGGGCATGATGCCCGGCATGGGCAAGATGAAGGACCAGCTGGCGGCCGCCGGCCTCGACGACAAGATGTTCGGCCGCCAGCTCGCCATCATCTCCTCGATGACCAAGGCCGAGCGCGCCAACCCCGATATCCTCAAGCACTCGCGCAAGAAGCGCATCGCCGCCGGTTCCGGCACCGACGCGGCCGAGATCAACAAGCTCTTGAAGATGCATCGCGGCATGGCCGACATGATGAAGGCGATGGGCGGCAAGGGCAAAGGCGGCGGCCTTATGCGCGGCATGATGGGCGGCCTCGCCTCGAAAATGGGGCTGGGCGGAATGATGCCCGGCGGCGGCATGCCCGACCTGTCTAAGATGGATCCCAAGCAGCTCGAAGCCCTGCAGAAGCAGGCGCAGGCCGCCGGCCTCGGCAAGGGCCTGCCGGGCGGGCTTCCCGGTGGCGGCGGACTGCCGGGCCTGTCTGGCGGCATGAAGCTTCCGGGTCTGCCGGGCCTGGGCGGCGGCGGGCTGCCCGGTTTGGGCAAGAAGAAGTGAAGGGGCGATGAACGAGGAGAAAGACATGGCCGATGCACGCGCCATCCTGGCCGGCTACCGCGCTTCGATCGACAATATCGACGCCGCCCTCATCCATATGCTGGCCGAACGCTTCCGCTGCACCAAGGCGGTCGGCGTTCTGAAGGCCGAGCATGGCCTGCCGCCCGCCGACCCGGCGCGCGAGCAGCAGCAGATCGCCCGTCTTCGCCAGCTGGCGAAGGATGCGCATCTCGACCCGGATTTCGCGGAGAAATTCCTCAACTTCGTCGTCCGCGAAGTGATCCGGCACCACGAACAGATCGCCGCTGCCAACGGCGTGACGAAAACCGGCTGAACCCAGCCGAAAACTCATCAACGAAATCAGAGCTTTTAGGAGACAAAGAAATGGCACTGAAGATCAGACTGGCCCGTGCGGGCTCGAAGAAGCGTCCTTACTACCACGTCGTCGTCGCCGACGCCCGTTCGCCGCGCGACGGCCGTTTCATCGAGTCGCTCGGCTCGTGGAACCCGCTGCTGCCGAAGGACGGCGAGCGCGTCAAGGTCGACGCCGACCGCGTCAAGCACTGGCTGTCGCATGGCGCCCAGCCGACCGACCGCGTGCTGCGCTTCCTCGACGAGGCCGGTATTGCCAAGCGCGAGGCCCGCTCGAACCCGAACAAGGCTCTGCCCGGCAAGAAGGCGCAGGAACGCGCTGCCTTGCTGAAGAAGGCCCAGGAAGACGCCGCTGCGGCGGCTGCCGCGGCGAGCGCCGCACCGGCCGAGGCTGAGGCGGCCAGCGCCGAGTAATCACGGTTCTTCGTCGCTTATGAAAACGGCGGGTATCGGCCCGCCGTTTTTCTTTGTTCGATTTCGGTCCGATATCTCAATAGCCGGACGGGCAGCGCGCCACATAGACACGCCCGTAACGGTCGCGATAGCGGCACTGGCCGGCTTCGCTGGCATGGCCGATCAGCGCGCCGGCCACTGCGCCGACCGCGCCGCCCACGACCGCGCCCTGCACAGGGTCGCCCGCCACTGCGGCACCGACCGCCGCACCGCCCAGGCCACCGATCGCAGCACCCTTTTCCGTTTGCGAGCAGGCGCCAAGGGCCACCGTCAGCACCAGGATGGTAATTGCTTTCTTCATTGCTGTTCCTCTCTCAAGCGCCGTCCTCGCCGCCATGCCCTAAACTCACAAACAGCTAAATTGATCCCGGCAATGATGAAGATTGGCCGGCTAGGCCCCGGCCGGATTTGCAGCACTGAACGCCAACTCGTTGAAACTTCATGGTTTTCAGCGCTCCGTAAGGCGCTTCAGATTGCCGAGCCCGGCCTCGAAATCCTTGCCGATGAGCGTGTCGAAATTCATGAACAGGCTCATCAGCTTGGCGATGAAGGGCCTTGCCCCGCGCATCGCCCAGGTGACGGTCGTGCCCTCGCCGGACGGCGAAAGCGTGAAGTCGACGCTGTTGTTGGCCTTGAACGGCTTTTCGAAGTCGAGCTTGAGCGACACCAGCGATGACGGCACCGAATTTGTGATCTCCATGCGGCCCTTGCCGGCCTTGGAGTTGCCTTCCCAGGCATAGGCCGCGCCTTTGCCGCTTTCGGCGCCCGACAGCGTGCGCTTCATGCCGGGGTCGAGTTTTTCGAAGGGCGACCATTCGGGCCAGCGCCGGAAATCGTTGATCAGCGGGAAGATCGTCTCGGCCGGCGCCTTGATGCTGGCCGAACGCGTGACGACGAAATCGTTCGGCCGGGTCGCGGCATAGGTCAGCACCGCGGCGACGATGACGACCAGGATGATGAGGATGGTGGCAAACATTTCTTTTGCTCCTCTATCGCGAGAACGGGATCAGCGCGCGCACCCTTTGGTCGCGCAGGTAGAGCCCGCCCCACAGGATTATGCCGAGATAGACGCCGAACAAGGTATGCGAGAACAGCGGGTTGCCGATCCGCACATGCGTCGAAATCGCGCCGCCCATATAGGCGGTGAGCAGGATGGCGCCGAGCACCGATGTACGTGGCCATGCGTAGAGCGCAGTCGAGATCAGCCCGATGACACCCAGCATGCGCGCGACATTGGCGTCGGCCGGCCAGCCGAGTTCGGTCATCGTCCGGGTGACAACATCCAGCGGCGGCAGCTTGATGACGCCGTCGAAAATCATGAACAGGATGACGACGGCGCTTAGCACGCGCCCGGTCCACAAGGCGCCGTTCGAGACAGGCACGGCTTCGGAAATGCTCATGGGTGTTCCTCCTGATGGTTCAAGGGCCGACTTTCTGCCAGCTTCGAACCAAGGACGGAGAACCACGCGGCGATCCTACGGGTCGGGGTGCGCTTTTTTCAAAAGCGTGGTTCAGTGCGTGGAACGGAAGGTGGCACGATGACCGGCGAGACCGACCTGGGCAGGCTGTTGGCTTCGATGACGCCGCAACTGCTCGCCGGAACCTACGTCTTCGCTACGCTGGCGCCGGACGCGGCCATGCCGGATGGGCTCGATCCCGTCATGCAATTCCGCGAGCACGAAGGTTTGACGCTGATCGTCGCGGAAGACGCAGCGAAAGCAGCCGGCCTTGCCGGCACGTTCCGCAGCCGGATGATCACGCTCGACATCCACTCCTCGCTGGAAGCCGTCGGCTTCCTCGCCGCCATCACCACGCGGCTCGCGGCGGCAGGCATGGGCGTCAATCCGGTGTCGGCCTTCTATCACGACCATCTGTTCGTGCCGGCGGAGCGGGCGGAGGAAGCGCTGGCGATATTGCGCGGCCTGGCGGCCGAAAATGGGCCTGAGCTCAGCGCCTGAGGACATAAAGAATATCCGGCAAGCTTTCCTCATTGGCCGAGCCGTCGCCGAGGGCCTCGGCGCGAAAACCGTGGCGTTCGTAGAAGCGGCGCGCGCCGGTATTGGCCTGGAAGCAATGAAGCTTGACTACAGGTATGCCGGCGGTGGCTTGAGCAAGCAGCCGGCTGCCGATGCCTTGTCCAGTCCAGGCCGGATCAAGATAGAGCTGCTCGACCCATTCGCCCTTGGCGGCGATGAAGCCGACGATGCATTCGGCGGTCTCGGCGACCGCCACTTGCTGCTCGGGCAGCAGGATATCGCGGATGAAGAACAGGTCCTCCTCCGGCGTGTGCAACACCGGCATCCAGTCGAAGGCATTGACCGACGCGCGCATCAGCTTGGCGATGGCGGCCGCGTCGGAAGCGATGGCCGGACGCAGGAGGATATTGGAAGCCGGACCGATCATGAGCTCAGCTGACCCGAAAAGTGCGAGCGTTCCCTTCTCCCCTTGTGGGAGAAGGTGGATCGGCGCGCAGCGCCGAGACGGATGAGGGGTGTTCCAGCGGAGTGAGACGTTGGCTTTCCCTGGAACACCCCTCATCCGTCGCCTTCGGCGACACCTTCTCCCACAAGGGGAGAAGGAAGAAGCGCCACGGCCGAAGGCCGAGCCTGCGACTGCGGGCCGCCGGTCGTCCGGCGCGCCCGCGCAGGGCCAGCCGCGGCAGCGGCGGTGCGGCCCGTGAGCGAAAACAAACTGCCGTCAGGCCGCCTTCTTCTTCGGCTGGATCAGGCCGCGCTCGACCAGGAGTTCGGCGATCTGCACGGCGTTCAGCGCCGCGCCCTTGCGCAGGTTGTCGGAGACCACCCACATCGACAGGCCGTTGTCGACGGTCGAATCCTCGCGGATGCGCGAGATGAAGGTGGCGTCCTCGCCGGCCGATTCGAGCGGCGTGATGTAGCCGCCGTTCTCGCGCTTATCGAGCACCTGGCATCCGGGCGCCTCGCGCAGGATCTCGCGCGCCTCATCCGCCGTGATCGGCTTCTCGAACTCGATGTTGACCGCTTCCGAATGGCCGATGAACACCGGCACGCGCACGCAGGTCGCCGTCAGCTTGATCTTGGGGTCGAGCATCTTCTTGGTCTCGGCCACCATCTTCCACTCTTCCTTGGTGAAGCCGTCGTCGAGGAAGACATCGATATGCGGGATGACGTTGAAGGCGATGCGCTTGGTGAACTTCTTGACGTCGACCTGGTCGGCGACGAACACCGCGCGGGTCTGGGTGAAGAGCTCGTCCATGCCTTCCTTGCCGGCGCCCGACACCGACTGGTAGGTGGCGACGACAACGCGCTTGATGGTGGCGACGTCATGCAGCGGCTTTAGCGCGACCACCAGCTGCGCCGTCGAGCAGTTCGGGTTGGCGATGATGTTCTTGCGCGTGAACAGCGAGATCGCGTCCGGGTTCACCTCCGGCACGATCAGCGGCACGTCCTGATCGTAGCGGAAGGCCGACGAATTATCGATGACGACGCAGCCCTGCTTGCCGATCTTCGGCGACCATTCCTTCGACACATTGCCGCCGGCCGACATCACGCAGATGTCGGTGTCGGAAAAATCGTACTGATCAAGCGCCTTGACCTTCAGCGTGCGGTCGCCGAAGGACACTTCGGTACCCTGGCTGCGCCGCGACGCCAGCGCCACCACCTCGCTCACCGGGAAGCCGCGCTCGTCGAGAATGTTGAGCATTTCGCGGCCCACATTGCCCGTGGCGCCGACTACCGCAACCTTGAAACTCATCTGATATCTCCTGTCCCTCTCCGCTTGGTTGTTGGAGAAAACCCGCCGGCCTCATGCGGGTTTCGCCCCCCGGGCCGTACCCGGGAGAGGGTGGTTAGGCCAAGGGAATCACACCGTTTTGGTGGTGGTTTTGCCGGTTTTCTTGGCCAAGAATGGGGTTTTGCTGGAACGGACGGACGCGTCTAAGCGCCCAGCCCAATGCGTTACATTGTGGCTGGGGGAGTCGAATGCAAGAAGAGCCATCGAAAGGCCGCGCATCGGAAAACCATCCCGTTCGACGCGGGCTTTTACGCAGTTTGGCAAAAGAGTCAATTGGCGTAGCGCCTCTCCTTCTCCCCTTGTGGGAGAAGGTGGATCGGCGCGCAGCGCCGAGACGGATGAGGGGTGTTCCAGCGGAGTGAGGCGTTGGCTTTCCCTGGAGCACCCCTCATCCGGCCGCTTCGCGGCCACCTTCTCCCACAAGGGGAGAAGGGAAAGGCGGTGCCGCCTGCTCTGTACAATGGCGGCTGCAGGAAGTACGAACGGCTCAAATTTCGTTTGGCTGGCGCAGTGCCGGCCTTGTGCTCCATGACGAGCGCAGAACCCCGAATTCCGAAAGAAGAAAATGTCCAGTTTCGAAACGATTGTTCCTGCGCTGGCTCAGGCGCTGGAAAAGCGCGGTTATTCGGCGCTGACGCCGGTGCAGAAGGCGGTGCTTGGGCCGGAGCTCGGCGAAGCCGACGCGCTGGTGTCGGCGCAGACCGGCTCCGGCAAGACCGTCGCCTTCGGCCTTGCGGTGGCGCCGACCCTGCTTGGGAAAGCTGAGCGGTTTGCCGAGGCCGGCGCGCCGTTCGGATTGGTCGTGGCGCCGACGCGCGAGCTGGCGCTGCAGGTGCGGCGCGAGCTGGAATGGCTTTACGAGCTGACCGGCGCCGAAATCGCCTCCTGCGTCGGGGGCATGGACATGCGCACCGAGCGGCGCGCGCTGGAGCGTGGCGCCCATATCGTCGTCGGCACGCCGGGCCGGCTGCGCGACCACATCACGCGCGGCGCGCTCGGCATGTCGGCGCTGAAAGCGGTGGTGCTGGACGAGGCCGACGAGATGCTCGACCTCGGCTTCCGCGAGGATCTCGAATTCATCCTCGATGCGGCGCCCGCCGGGCGCCGCACGCTGATGTTTTCCGCCACCGTGCCGCGCTCCATCGCCACGCTGGCGAAGAGTTACCAGCGCGACGCCGTGCGCATCTCGGCCGGCGGCGGGGAAAAGCAGCATCTCGATATCGAGTACCGGGCGCTTTCGGTCGCGCCCGCCGATCGCGAGAACGCCATCATCAACGTGCTGCGCTATTACGAGGCGGGCAATGCGATGGTGTTCTGCAACACCCGCGCCGCCGTCAACCATCTCACAGCGCGTTTCAACAACCGCAATTTTGCGGTGGTGGCGCTCTCCGGTGAGCTTAGCCAGAACGAGCGCAGCCACGCCCTGCAGGCAATGCGCGACGGCCGCGCCAAGGTCTGCATCGCCACGGACGTCGCCGCGCGCGGCATCGACCTGCCCAATCTCGATCTCGTCATCCACGCCGACCTGCCGAGCAATCCGGAGACGCTGCTGCATCGCAGCGGCCGCACCGGACGCGCCGGCCGTAAGGGCGTCAGCGCGCTGATCGTGCCGGGCAATGCGCGCCGGCGCACCGAGCGGCTGCTCGCCAATGCCGGCCTGACCGCGGCCTGGGCGAGCCCTCCCTCAGCCGACGAGGTGCTGCGGCGCGACGACGAGCGCATCCTGGCCGATCCTTCCTTCGGCGAGCCGGTGAAGGAGGAAGAGCGCGACTTCGCCGCGGCGCTCCTGGAACGGCACGGCGCCGAGCTGGTGGCCGCCGCCTTCGTGCGGCTTTGCCGTGCAAGCCGCTCGGCGCCTGAGGACCTGATCGATGTCGCGCCCTTCGCGCCATCAAAGGAGAAGTTCGCACGCCGGGAAGAGACATCCGGCCGCGGGGAAGAAACATCGGGCCACCGCGACGATTTCGGCGATAGCGTCTGGTTCTCGCTCTCGGTTGGCCGCCGGCAGAATGCCGAGCCGCGTTGGCTGATCCCGATGCTGTGCCGCACCGCCGGCATGTCCAAGCGCGAGATCGGCGCCATCAAGATGCAGCCGGAGGAAACCTTCGTGCAGATCGCCGCAGACTGGGCCGACCGGTTCGTCGCCGCGATCGGCCCCGACCGCAAGCTGCAAGGCAGTATCGCGGTCAGGCGGATCGACGGCACGCCGGACCTGTCGCGCGCCGGCTACCAGCCACAGAGGCCGGAGAAAAAGCCGCATCGCGGCAAGCGGTCTTTCGACCAGGGCGCGCCCGGATTCGAGAAGCGGGCGTCGCACGAGCGGCAGCCTGGTGGCGAGGCGAAACCCTGGGCGAAGCCGGGTAAGGCGAAGTTCGAAAAGCCAAAATCCGGCCAGCCGGCAAAGCGCAAGAAGCAGAAGAAGCGGCC
This sequence comes from Mesorhizobium sp. CA7, assembly GCF_020165015.1. Taxonomy (NCBI): domain Bacteria; kingdom Pseudomonadati; phylum Pseudomonadota; class Alphaproteobacteria; order Hyphomicrobiales; family Phyllobacteriaceae; genus Mesorhizobium; species Mesorhizobium sp. CA7. The sequence continues at coordinate 34,786 of NZ_JAIUHH010000025.1, read as the reverse complement.
CGCGTAGGTCAGCCCGACGCGCGCGGGCCGGCAGCCACTACGCCTCCGTCATTCCAGGGCGAAGCAAGGAGCGAAGCGACGCGCGCAGACCCTGGAATCCATGCCGTGACCTCCACGCGTCGCAGCGGTGCAGAAAAGCCCTTGTTCTGCACCGCCTTTACTATTCGCGCGAGGTCACGGCATGGATCCTCGGGTCTCCGCGTCCGCTTCGCTCCCGCTCCGCCCGTGGATGACGAAGTTCGGTCGCTTCGGCTAATCTCGGAGGTTTACCCAGCCTTGGCACCTATATCGGCCGGCGTCAGGTTCTGGCGACCTTGTTCAGCGCGTCGCCCGGTAGTCGCAGAAAAACCTTCTGGCCATGGCGCTCTGCGCCGAGCCGGTCGTAGAAGCGCAGCGCGCCCTCGTTCCAGTCTTCGGTCGTGAGGTCGATGCGACCGATGCCCTTGCCGAGGCAATGGCCGGCGAGAAAGCCGATGAGCGCGCGGCCGACGCCCTTGTCGCGAGCGACGTCGCGCACGAACAGATCCTTCAGGAACATCAGCCTTTCGAGATCGATGCCTGGGTGGGCAATCGCCACCGAAGCGAGGCCGGCGGGCTCGCCATTCGCGAAAGCCAAGGCGAATGCGGATAGGCCGGGCTCTCGTCGCCAAGCCATTGCCGCACAGTGGCCGCCGCCCGGCTGTGATCGAGCGGCGCCTGCCGGTAATGCGTGGCCATCGCACAAAGCAGGGTGGCGAGCGCTTCGGCATCGTCGACCCTCGCCCAGCGAATGTCGACGGTCATACGATCATCCCAGGAACTTGGCAATGATGGCGTCGCCCATCTCGGTGGTGCCGACTTCCTTCATGCCGGCCGAGAAAATGTCCTTGGTGCGCAGGCCGTCGTCGAGCACGGCGGCGATCGACGCTTCGAGCTTGTCGGCCTCGACGACCATGCCGAAGGAATAGCGCAGGCACATGGCGAAGGACGCAATCATGGCGATGGGGTTGGCGATGCCTTTGCCGGCGATGTCGGGCGCCGAGCCGTGCACCGGCTCGTAGAGCGCCTTGCGCTTCTTGGTCTTGGCATCCGGCGCGCCGAGCGAGGCCGAAGGCAGCATGCCGATCGAGCCGGTGAGCATGGCGGCGATGTCGGAGAGCATATCGCCGAACAGATTGTCGGTGACGATCACGTCGAACTGCTTCGGCCAGCGCACCAGCTGCATGCCGCCGGCGTCCGCCAGCATGTGGTCGAGCTTCACATCGGAGTACCGCGCCTTGTGCGTCTGGCTGACCACCTCGTTCCACAAAACGCCCGACTTCATGACGTTGCGCTTTTCCATCGAGGTGACGTGGTTCTTGCGCGTGCGCGCCAGCTCGAAGGCGACGCCCGAAATGCGCTCGATCTCGAACGTGTCGTAGACCTGGGTGTCGATGCCGCGCTTCTGGCCGTTGCCGAGATCGATGATCTGCTTCGGCTCGCCGAAATAGACGCCGCCGGTCAGCTCGCGCACGATAAGGATATCCAGGCCCTCGACCACCTCCTGCTTGAGCGAGGAGGAGGCGGCCAAAGCCGGATAGCAGATCGCCGGTCTGAGATTGGCGAACAGCTCCATGTCCTTGCGCAGGCGCAGCAGTCCGGCCTCGGGGCGCACCTCGTAAGGCACGGTATCCCATTTCGGCCCGCCGACGGCGCCGAACAGCACGGCGTCCGCCGCCATCGCCTTGGCCATGTCGGCGTCGGAGATCGCCGCGCCATGCGCATCGTAGGCGCAGCCGCCGACCAGTCCTTCGTCGGTAACAAAGCCGCTGCCCAGCCTGTCGTTCATGGCCTTGATCAGCTTCTTCACCTCGGCCATGGCCTCGGGGCCGATGCCGTCGCCGGCGAGCAGGAGGAGATTTTTCGAAGCCATGGAGAACCGTCCCAATAGTAGCTGGAGAAATGCGGCCTTGCTAACCGCCAAGCGATTGCGGCGCAAGGGGATGTCTCGAAGCTTGGTTTCCTCGCCCCCGCTAGAGGCGGGGGAGAGGTGTCCGCGAAGCGGACGGAGAGGGGGCCTTCGTAGGGCACTCCCCCTCTCCGTCTCGGCTTCGCCGAGCCACCTCTCCCCCACTTCGTGGGGGCGAGGAACCCAAGCTGGAAGAGCCCTACCGATGCGACAGAATATTCACCAGCCTGCCGAACGGATCGCGCACATAGAAGCGCCGCACGCCCCAGGGCTCGTCGGCCGGGCCGTATTCGACGGCGAAGCCGGCGGCCTTCATTGCGTCGAGCGCCGCGTCCACATCGTCGACCTCGATCGACAGGTCCGGCACCGGCGTGCCGGATCCGCCTTGCGCCATGAAGCTCACCTGCACCTGCATCCGTTCCTCGGACCCGTAGGTGGCGATCCAACCCATATCCATGAGCAGATCAAGCCCGAGCACGTCCTGGTAAAAGCGCTTGGCCGCGGCAATGTCGGATGTGGCAATGTTGGCGACGATGCGCTCGACTTTCACCATAGGCTGACCCCTGCTTTGCGCGCTTCCCAGTGCCGGCAGCCTATGCCGTGCGCCTCAGCGCCGTCACCTCGATCTCGATCTTCATCTCCGGCTTGTTGAGCTGGCACACGATCATCGTCGCCGCCGGGCGGATGTCGCCGAATGCCTCGCCAAGGATCGGGAAGACCACGTCAACATAGGCCTGGTCGGTGATGTAGTAATGCGCGCGCACCACGTCAGCCATGTCGAACCCGCCTTCGGCGAGCGCCTTGGCGATGGTGGCAAGGCAATTGCGCGTCTGCGCCTCGACCGTGTCGGGCATGGTCATGGTGGCATAGTCATAGCCGGTCGTTCCCGACACGAAGCACCAGTCGCCCTGCACCACCGCGCGCGAATAGCCGGCGGTTTTCTCGAAGGGCGAACCGGTGGAGATCAGCTTGCGCATGGGAGCCTCGCGTTGGTTTAGGTCGGCGTGCATCTAGCAAAACAGGCTCGGCTGGTCGTGGGCCAAGCAATGCGGAGTATTGTCACGACGTGAGCGCAATCCTTGGAGATTAGCCGGAGCCTTCCTCAGGCCGTCATTCCAGGGCGGAGCAAGGAGCGAAGCGACGCGCGCAGACCCTGGAATCCATGCCGTTACGCCGAAGCGCCGCCAACCGTGCAGAATTCTGGGCACTCGCACCCTACGGCAACGGTCACGGCATGGATTCTAGGGTCTGCGCTCCGCTTCGCTTCGCTCCGCCCTAGAATGACGAAGCCGCGGATGGTCGTTGCGATGCGAACCCTAATTCCCCTGCGCGTCGTCATACGCCTTCTTGATGTCGTCCGGCCAGTCCTTCATCGACGGCCAGGCCTGCGGCTCGCCATTGTCGCCGCGGCGGGCGAAATAGACTTTCTGCTTGGCCGGGTCGACGGCCATGAAGCCGTCATTGCCGCCGCAGTCATGCGGCACGCAGCCGGTGGCGTAGAAGGCGCCGGACGCCGTCTTTTCGGTGCCGCCGCCGACCAGAAGGCTGGTCGCCATGTCGGGCATGTCGTTGCCCAGCAACGCCTGTCCGGCCTTGTAGACGGCCTCATTGTGGAAGGCATCGATGATGTTGTCCAATTTCGACGGGTCGACATCCTTCCAGCCGGTGCCGGGTTCGGGCGTGTAGGTCAGGGTGCCGGAGGTCGTCAGCCCTTCCGTGGGCGACCATTGCAGCGCCGGCTTGGACTCGCCCGGCAGCAGATAAGGCACGAAATAGATGGCGCTGTCGGAGACTGCTGCCGGCGGCGCGCCGCATTCGTCCTGCTCGACAGTGGTGGTCTGGATCTCGCCGTCCTTCGGCTTCCAGACGATGACCTTAGCCGGCCCGCACTGATTGCCGCCGTCGCCGACATCGACCAGCGCCACGTTGACGTCGCCGATCTTGACGATCTTGTCGAAGAAGACGTCGTAATTGCTGGCGAGCTGCTTGCCGTCATAGGACAGCACCTTCTCGCCATCCTGCTCCGGCTGCGTGATGGTGAGCTGCCCGCCTTCGAAGGGGATCGGCGCCTGCTTGTCGTCATCCGACGCGGCCTGGTCGTTGCTCGATCCCTGGTCGGACGCGGCCGGCACCGGCTGCGTGGCCGGCGCGGTGGTTTGCGCATTGGCGCCGATCGTGGCGAGAAGGATTGCCACCGAAGCAGCCAGAAGCGAGCGTGTCATGACTGTCCCTCCATTCAGCCGTCACGAACCCGGCCTGCGAAGGCCGGAGCCTATTGATTTAAAGCCATGCCGCCCAGAGACTGTTTCGAAATTCGCTCTGGCGAGTCATATGGTGGTGGTTTCGAGAACCGTAGCGCAGCGGACATTTGGTCCGTGAGCAACGGAAGCGCAGAAACTGCCATCAGATGGCCGCCGGAGTAGAATTTCCAAACGGTCTCTCAGGCCCAGGGGCGCTGCTCGGCATTCTTCTTCTCGAAGGACGCGATGGCGCCGGCCTTTTCCATGGTGAGCCCGATGTCGTCGAGGCCGTTCAAGAGGCAGTGGCGCTTGAAATCGTCGAGGTCGAATTTGACCACGCCGCCATCCGGCCCGCGGATTTCCTTGGCCTCGAGGTCGATCGACAGCGTTGCGTTGGAGCCGCGCGAGGCGTCGTCCATCAGCTTGTCGAGGTCTTCCGGGCTGACGGTGATCGGCAGGATGCCGTTCTTGAAGCAGTTGTTGTAGAAGATGTCGGCGAACGAGGTCGAGATCACGCAGCGTATGCCGAAATCGAGCAGCGCCCAGGGCGCGTGCTCGCGGCTCGAACCGCAGCCGAAATTGTCGCCGGCGACCAGGATCTGCGCCTTGCGGTAGGCCGGCTTGTTGAGCACGAAATCCGGGTTCTCCGAGCCGTCCTCATTGTAGCGCATCTCGGCGAAAAGCCCGGTGCCGAGCCCGGTGCGCTTGATCGTCTTGAGATAATCCTTGGGGATGATCATGTCGGTGTCGACATTGACGATCGGCATGGGCGCGGCGACGCCGGTGAGCTTGGTGAATTTATCCATGATCCTTGCCCGTCTTCTTCGTGGCTTGCGGGGAATTTTGCCGGATGGTTTACACAAAGCCGGCGGCAAATGAAAGGCAACTGTTCGTGCGCGGGCCTTGGGCCAATGTCGGGCATGGCATGCGCGCCGGAGCTGGAATACAAAAAAAACGACTTCGAAATTATGGGAGGCTGGTGCAGTCTGCGGCCATGGCCAATCCTTCAAAAGTCCTTTACGCCAGCGAGCCCGCCCTCGACGTCGACGAATTCCGCCGTGTGCTGGTCGAATCCGGCCTCGGTGCAACACGGCCCGTCGACGACGAAGCGCCTGAAGACAATGCTCGGCAATGCCAATCTGGTGCTGACAGCGCGGCTCGACATCGAGGGCAAGCCGCTGATCGGCGTCGCGCGCGGCATCACCGATTTCTCCTGGGTTTGCTACATCTCCGAACTCGCCGTATCCGCCTCGGCGCAAGGGCTCGGCGTCGGCAAGGGCCTGATGGACGAGGCGCAGCGGCAGCTCGGGCCTTCGGTCGCCATCAGCCTGATCTCGATGCCCGACGCCGTCGGTTTCTACGAGCGCATCGGCATGACGCGCATGACCGACGCCTTCTGGTTCTCCCGCAAGCGCTGACCTCCGGACGACCTCATGGCTGCGGCCGCCAACCTTTTGCTTGACATGCAACCAAATGGTTGCATAATAAACCCATGAGCATGGATGCCGTCTTTCGCGCTTTGGCCGACCCGACCCGCCGGCAATTGCTGGACAGCCTCCATGCCCGGAACGGGCAGACGCTGAACGCGCTCTGCGAGCACATGGAGATGACGCGCCAGGCGGTGACCAAGCACCTGGCGATCCTCGAGGAGGCGAACCTCGTCACCACCATGCGCCGGGGCCGCGAGAAGGAGCACTACCTCAACCCCGTTCCGATCAACGAGATCGCCGAGCGCTGGATCGGCAAGTTCGAGCGGGGGCGGCTTGCCGCTCTCAGCGACCTGAAGCAACGCCTTGAAAGGGAAGAGCCGTGAGCGAGAACAGTTTTGTCTATGTCACCTACATCCGCACCACGCCTGAAAAACTCTGGCAGGCGCTGACTGACCCGGAATTCAACCGGCGGTTCTTCCTCAGCTCCCATCAGGAGAGCGACTGGAAGGTCGGCTCGAGCTGGAAATTGGTCTTCCCCGACGGGCGCATCGCCGATTCCGGCGAGATTCTCGAGATCGACCCGCCGCGGCGTCTGGTGATCAAATGGCGCAACGAATGGATGCCCGAGGTGAAGGAGGACGGCTACACCCGCTGCACCTTCACCATCGAGCCCGACGGCGAATTGATGAAGCTCGCCGTCACCCACGAGGCCGACGGCCCGCACAGGCTGATCCAGAACGTCGCCAAGGGCTGGCCGCTGGTGCTGGCGAGCCTCAAGAGCCTGCTCGAGACCGGCAAGGGTTTCGAGCGCCCGCCGTCGAAGGAGTAAAGGTTCGTTTCGGATAGAGACAATTGTCGGCAAAGGTGGATTCGATGCTTCAATTATCCTTGCCGCAAGCCATGGCGAATGCGGATACGGTCATGGCCTCGGCCGAGCTTCCCGCCTCGCCGGACGAAGTTGGCGCGGCGCTGATAACCAGCGAGGTCGAGCGCTGGTGGGGTTCGCCCGAAACTTACCGCATGACCGGCTGGAACGCCGATCTGCGCGTCGGCGGAAGCTGGCGTGTCACGGTGCGAACCGCCGACGGCAGGCGCCTGCCCGCCGGCGGAGAGTTTCTCGAAATCGAAATGCCGCGTCGGATCGTGCAGACGCGGCGCTACGGCTGGGACCATCCGGCGCTCGGTCGTAAGGAAACGACCGTGGCTTATCTGCTGGAGCCGATCGCCGGCGGCACGCGGCTCACCATCTGCCACGGCGGCTTCGCAGGTTTCCCGGACGCCGCGGCGGAACATGCCGAAGGCTGGGCGCGGGTGCTTGGATGGCTGCAAACATATTTTAGTGACGGACGGCAGGCGGCTTAGTGCACCTTCTCCCCTTGTGGGGTGAGAAGCGGTCCGCGCAGTGGACGAAAAGCCAATTGCTTGGCTTGTCGAGCTTCGAACGCCCTGAGCCTGCGAAGGGCCGGGTGGTGGATCGGCGCGCAGCGCCGAGACGGATGAGGGGTGTTCCAGCGGAGTGAGACGTTGGCTTTCCCTGGAACACCCCTCATCCGTCGCCTTCGGCGACACCTTCCCCCACAAGGGGGGAAGGGGGCAGCCCTCAGATCACATTCAATTCCCTGAACGCCCTTCCTTCAGCCACACGGCTATACCCGAACGCCCTGCAATCCACCGTCCGATACCCGCCATGCACGATGAGCTCGGCGATCGACTTCCCCACCGCCGGCGCCTGCTGCAGGCCATGGCCGGAGAAGCCGTTGGCGAACAGGAAGTTTTCCACCTCCGGATGCGGGCCGATCACCGCATTCTGGTCAAGCGTGTTGTAGTCGTAATGCCCGACCCAGGCGCGCGTCGGCTTGATCGCCTCGAATGCCGGGATGCGGGTGGCTAGGACCGGCCAGATCACCTCTTCGAACAGCGGCCACTCGACCTCGAAATCCGTTGGATCGGGCGCATGATCGCCTTCCTCCGGCTCGGCGCCGCCGGTGATGTAGACCGAGCCCTCGGGCCGCACATAGATGCCGGACGGATCCACCAGCAGCGGCATGTCGGCGAATTTGTCGCGCGCTTCGAAGACGAAGACATTGCGCTTGCGCGGCTCGACCGGCAGCGCCAACCCGGCCAAGGCGGCGACCTTGCCGGCATTCGGCCCGGCCGCGTTGACGACGATGCCGGCTTCCAGCGTCTCGCCATTGTCGAGGCTCACGCTGGTGACGCGGTTGCCGTCGCGCGCAATGGCGGTGACGGAGGCGGTGATGAGATCGATCTTCCTGTCGCGCAGCGCCTTGCGGAACAGCATCAGCATGGCATGCGCGTCGAACCAGCCCTCGCCGCTGCGGCCAAAGGCGCCGGCGGAAATGCCTTCGGCCGATAGCCAGGAGAAACGCTGCGCCAGTTGCCCGGCATCCTCCAGCAGGATGTCGGCGCCCTCGGCGACCTGCGTCTCGTGATTGGACTTGAGGATCGGCAGCCCGGCCTCGCCGGCGAGGATGAGATAGCCGCCCTCGCGAAAGCCGATATCGGCATCGGCGCCGAAGGTTTCCTTCAGCCGCCGGAACAGTTTCAGCGTGAACTGCGACAGGCGGATGTTTTCAGGGATCGAGAATTGCTGGCGGATCGAGGCGCAGGACAAGGTCGTCGCCGCATGCGAGAATTGCGGATCGCGCTCGATCAGCGCGATGGAACCAGTAAAGCCCTCCTCGCGCAAATAATAGGCGACCGAGGACCCGACGATGGCCCCGCCGATGATGACGATGTCGTAGCGCACGCTTTTGGTTCTCCGACTTCAGAGCATGATCCCGACGCTCGGGTTCGCACGCTCAAATCAATGCAGGAAGATCGATCTCGAAGCGCGTGCCGCGCTCGGAGTCAACCAGCCTGATCGTGCCATCATGCGCTTTCAGGAGGGCCAGCACGATGCCGAGCCCCATGCCGGTGCCGCCGGTCTCGCGCCGCGTGGTGAAGAACGGCTCGAAGATCCTGGCGCGGTTGGCGGCCGAGATGCCGTCGCCGTCGTCGCCGATCCGGACCGACGCGCGCTCGCCATCGGCTGAAGCATGGATCGCCACCTCTCGGGCGCCATGCCGTGCCGAATTGTCGATGAGATTGGCGAGCACGATGCCGAGATTCTCGGCCGAGATGCCGAGCCTGATATCGCCGCCGCCTTCAAGCCGCGCTTCCAGCCTTGTGTCGACCGGCAAGGATGCCAACGCCGCATGAAGCGTCGTGCTTTCGCCGCTCGGTTCCAGATTCTCAGCGCGCGCCAGGTCAAGCAGTCGGCGCACCAGGAGATTGAGCCGCCCGGCATCGGTGACGATGTTGTTGGAGAAACGCTTGCGCTCGGCCTCGTCCATCGCGCCGCCGGAATCGCGAAGCAGCTCCGCCGCGCCCTGGATCGCCGTCAGCGGCGATTTCAGCTCATGCGAGACATGGGTGGCGAAGGTCTGGATGCTGTCGGAGCGCGCCTGCAGTTTTTGCGCCATGTCGAGGAACGCCGCCGACAGCGCGGCCATCTCGCGCGTGCCGTGATGGGCGAGCGGCCTGATTGCTTCGCGGTCGCCGGCGGCGATGCGTTTCGTCCGGTCGATCAGCGCGTAGATCGGCCGGCTGACGGTGCGGATGAACACCAGCGCGATCAGCAGCGTGCCGCCCAGGATGGCGATCGCCGCCAACGTCACCTTGCCGCGCTCGCCATAGAGGTGCTTGACGATGTTGTTCGGCGTCCGCGACAGATAGACCACGCCCGCGACCCGGCCGTCGAGCTCGACCGGCAGGGCGACGAAGACGCGCACCCTGGTGCCGCGGCTCACCGAGTAGAGCGGCGGCGGCGGCTGGTCGGGAATGCGCAGCCTGAGCGCGCTGGCATAGGCGCCTGAAAGCGCGGTCCGCACCTCTTCGATTTCGCCGAGCGACCGGCCGACCTCGTCGCCGCCGGCGATCACCACGCCGCGCGGATCGAGCAGCCGGAAGCCGGCAAGCGTCGTTTTCTGCGTCTCGTCGAGGATGCCGTCGAGCCGCGCGCCTATTGCCGCGAAGGCCGGATCGGCGGTGGCGGGAAGCGCCGCCGGGCGCGTCGGCATGACATCGTCCGAGGCAAGGTCGAGGCGCGGCTCGATCGGATCATAGGGATAGTTGTTGTCCCTTGCCGGATCGGCCGAGATCGGCGACCCGAGTTTTTCCTGGGGAATGCCGGCAGCGCGCACCTCCTGGGCATAGACGGCGGCGGCGACCGCGCCTTGCGCGATGAGCTCGCCTTCGGTCTGGCGGATGAGCTGGTTCTCGTAGAGCCGGAAGAAGAACAGTCCGACCAGCGGCAGCGCCATCACCAGGATGAGGATGACGACGACGACGGTGGCAAGCCTGGGCCGCCACTTCTCCTTGCTCAACCACCGCACCGGCCGAGCCGGAAGCCAACGCCATGCACCGTGGCGATCGCATCGAGACAGCCGACCGCCGCCAGCTTGGCCCGCACATTGCGGATATGGCTGTCGACCGTGCGCTCCGAGACATGGATGTTGGAGGCATAGGCATTGGCCATCACCGCGTCGCGGCCAAGCACATGCTGCGGGCGGGCGAGGAAGCCCTTCAGGATCGCGAACTCGATCGCCGTCAAGATGAGCGGCTTGCCGTCGAAGCTGGCTTCATGGCTTGCCGGGACGAGCATGAGCTTGCCATGCGCGAATTGACGCTCGTCGGCTTCTTCTTCGACCGGCGCCGGACGCGCGCGCCGCAGGATGACGTTGACACGGGCGACCAGCTCGCGCGGGCTGAACGGTTTCGTCACATAATCATCGCCGCCCATCTCCAGCCCGAGCACCCGGTCGATCTCCTCGTCGCGCGCGGACAAAAACAGCACCGGCACGTCGTACTTTTGCCGCAACCTGCGGCAGACCTCCAGCCCGTCCATCTCCGGCATGCCGATATCGAGCACGATGAGATCGGGCGCGCGGCGCTCGACCGCTTGCAGCGCCGCTGCGCCGTCGGCGACGGCGGCCGTCTTCATGCCGGCCTTTTCCAGCGCGAAGCAGATGATCTCGCGGATATGCGGGTCGTCGTCAGCGACGAGAATGTTGTGCGGCATGAAATCAGCGGCCCGGCGCGTAAGGTAGGATGACGGCAGGATTAGAGCAATTCCAGGGAAAAGTGCGAAATTGTTTTCGATCCGGAGCTGCATCGGGGCAAGGAGATGAACCGACAAGGGCCTCGGGCATTGGCGCATGCCTGGGCAGAGCCCATGGCGGGGTCGGCAAGGAGCGTCATCGCCGAGCCGTCCCCGGCGTGTCCGCTCCCACCATGTGGAGCGACCTCGGGGCGAAAGGCAGGATGGCCGCCTCATGGCACCGCCTTTGCGGCTCGACGAGCCACCAGCCTTCATTGCGGAGCCGGCGCGGCAGGGACCAGCGGTGTATGTGAGGTGTTCTCATGCCGCGGTTTCGCCGGCCCATGCGGAAAGCGCGCGGCGGAATCCCGGAGCTTTTCAGTAAGGATTTGCAGATTTAGTGCAGGCAGGTCGCCTTTTCGGCGGGATAATCGCGTAGGGCGCTCCCCTTCTCCGTCTCGGCTTCGCCGAGCCACCTCTCCCTCGCCTCTGGCGGGGGTGAGGAACCCAGGCCTGCGAAGGTCGCGCGCCCTCGGCGATTAGCGTTTCCTCGCCCCCACAAAGTGGGGGAGAGGTGGCTCGGCGCGCAGCGCCGAGACGGAGCGGGGGCTGGCGCCGCCATATGCGATTGTCCTGTCCCCTCCGCCTTGCCTCATCCGCCATCACCCGGCATAGATCGGCGATGCCTCAAGAACCCTACCGCCCGCGCCGCTCTGTGCTTTACATTCCCGCCTCCAACGACAAGGCGCTTGCCAAGCTCGGCTCCCTGGCCTGCGACGCCGTCATCATCGATCTCGAGGACGCCGTGCTGCCCGCCGACAAGAAAGCCGCGCGCGACAAGGTCGCCGGCATTCTCGCCGGGCGCGACCGGCGCTGCGAGATGGTGGTGCGCATCAATCCTTTGGCCAGCGAATGGGGCACCCATGACCTTTTGGCAGTGGCCAAGGCCGAGCCCGACGGCATTCTTCTGCCCAAGATCGCCACGCCGCGCGACATCCTCGAGGCCGGCGACCTGCTCGACGACAATTTCGCGCCGGACAGCGTGAAACTATGGGCGATGGTCGAAACGCCCAGGGCGCTGCTCAACATCGGCGCCATCGCCGAACTCGGCCGCGATCCGGCTTCGAGGCTGGCTTGTTTCGTGACCGGAACGAATGACCTGGTGAAGGCGACCGGCATCCTGGCGACGCCCGACCGGCGCTATCTGATGCCGTGGCTGATGCAGCTGGTGCTTGCGGCGAGGGCCGGCGGGCTCGATGTCATCGACGGCGTTGCCAATGATTTTCGCGATCTCGACGCTTTTGCCCGCGAATGCGCCGACGGGGCCGCCATGGGTTTCGACGGCAAGTCGCTGATCCATCCCGCCCAGATCGAGCCGGCGAACCGCGCCTTTTCGCCGTCGCCCGAGAGGCTGGCTGCGGCCCGGGCGATCAAGGATGCGTTCGCGCGGCCCGAGAATGCCGGCAAGGGCGTGATTGCGCTGGACGGCCGCATGGTCGAGCGACTGCACCTGGCGGAAGCCGAGAAACTTCTGGCGAAGGCCGCGATCATCGGCGCATGATGCGCCGGTCTTCAAGATAGGCTCGATAAATGAAACTCTACCGCTTTCTGTCCGGCCCGGACGATTCAACTTTCTGCCACAAGGTGACGGCAGCCCTGAACAAGGGCTGGCACCTGTTCGGCTCGCCGACCTATGCCTTTGACCAGCAGACGAAGTCGATGCGCTGCGGCCAAGCCGTGGTGAAGGACGTCGAAGGCCAGGACTACGGCCCGGACACCAAGCTCAGCGACTGGTAGGAAGGGAGGCAACCCCTACTTCGTCATTCTAGGGCGGAGCAGGAGCGAAGCTCCGTCGCGAAGACCCTAGAATCCATGCCGGGACCTGAGCCGAAAGGCGCAGCGAGTCAGAATATAGGGGACGTTTGCGGGTGTCGGGCGGCAGGCGTTCCGTCCTGCACCGCGGGCTTGGTGTTGATGGAATGGCATGGATCCTAGGGTCTACGCGCGTCGCTTCGCTCCTTGCTTCGCCCTAGGATGACGAGGTGCGTGCTCACCCAGCCGCCGCCTGCTCCGCCGCTTCCTCGATCCGCTCCATATCGTCGTCCGACAGGCCGAAATGGTGGCCGATCTCATGGATCAGCACATGGGTGACGATGTCGCCCATCGTCTCTTCATTCTCGGCCCAGTAGTCGAGGATGGCGCGGCGGTAGAGCGTGATGCGGTTTGGACCTTCGCCGGTCTGCGGGTTCCAGCGCTCGGCGATGCCGCGCCCCTCGAACAGGCCGAGCAGGTCGAAGGGCGTCTCCAGCGACAGATCGTCCATGATCTCGTCGGTCGGGAACTCGGCGATCTGGATGATGATCTCGCCGGTGAGCTTGCGGAACTCGTCCGGCAGATGGGCATAGGCCTCTAGCGCCAGAAGCTCCATCTCGTCCATCGACGGCGAGAGCTGGTCGTGCCAGGTGCGGGTCTTGTAGATGCGGGCCATGAAATGTCCTTTAATCCCGGCATATAGGCTTTCACGCCGATTGAGGCAAATGGACCGGCTGGGGTGTTCGCTTTCAGGGTAAAAGACGAAGGAATAAATTCCTTGCGACTCTGCTTGACTCTTCCGGGCGCCTCTGGAATCTATAGGAACATAACAGGAACAACTGCTGCTGGAAGTGAACGTCATGGCGATGAGCGCCGTGGCGCGGGACACTGTTTTTGCCCTGCGCCGCCAGATCGCGAAGATCGAGGGAACGCTGCCCGAGCGCCTGCAGGCGCCCTCGGGGTGCGCGCCCGAAGCAATTCCAGGAAAAGTGCGAAGCAGTTTTCCGTCCGGAATGGCGCAAAACCAAACACCCAGCGATGCCGCCGGGCCGGATATGACGATTGTCCGGCGCGGCCTTGCCGTGGCTTCGGCGGATGCCTTCCTGCACACCGGCATCGATAGGCTCGATGCAGCGCTTGGCGGCGGCCTGCCCAAGGCGGCGCTCAGCGAAATCCATGGCCTGGAGACCCGCGATGCCGGCGCCGTTGCCGGCTTCGCGCTCTCGCTTGTAAGCCTGGTCCTCAGGGAGAAGCAGGGTCTGCCGATCCTCTGGGTCGGCACGGCGGAAATCTTCCACGAGGCCGGCATGCCCTATGTCAGGGGCCTTCATGCCCTGTTCGGCATCGAGCCGGGGCAATTGCTGTTTTCCGAGGCGCCGAAGCTGCTCGACGCGCTGTGGATCGCCGAGGAGGCGGCCCGCATGACGGCCTTTGCCGCGGTCATCCTCGAGATCCGCGGCAGTCCGCGGCTTCTCGACCTCACCGCCACGCGCCGGTTGCATGCGCGGGCCCGGAGCGCCGGCCGCCCGCTGCTGTTGCTGCGCCAGGCCGGCGAGGCCGATCCCACCGCCGCTCCGGTGCGTCTCATCGTTTCGGCGGCGCCCGCGGCAAGCCGCGAGACCCTCGCCGGGCCGCTCGCCGGCTCGATCGGCCGCCCCGCCTTCAAAGTCGATATCGGCAAGAGCCGCACGGCCCTGCCTGGACAGTTCACACTGGAGTGGAACCCCGATGAACACGCTTTTGCAGAAAGAACAGAGAATTCTGTCGCTGTGGTTCCCGCATCTGGCCGCGGAGCGGATCCTGCGCCAGCGTCTGGGGCGGTCCTGGCGTTCCCGGCCCTCGCATCGCCTGCCGTCGCTTCAGCCGCCGCTGGTGATCAGCCATCGCGACAACAACACCCAGCGCATCGCAGCCCTCGACGAGCGGGCTGAGGCGCTCAGATTGAAGCGCGGCATGGGCATCGCCGATGCGCGCGCCATGCATCCCTCGATCGATGTGGTCGAGGCAGATCCGGAAGCCGACCGCCGCCTGCTCGAAGGCCTTGCCGACTGGTGCGACCGCTACACGCCGCTGGTGGCGATCGACGGCGAGGACGGGCTGTTCCTCGACGTTACCGGCTGCACGCATCTGTTCGGCGGCGAGCGCGCCATGCAGGACGAGATCCTCGCCCGCTTCTTCCAGCAGGGCTTCGATGCCCGCGCCGGGCTGGCCTCGACGCCGGGCGCCGCCTGGGCGGCGGCGCGCTTCCATGGCGATCGCATCGTGGCCGGCGGCGAGGAGGAGGCGCTGCTTTCGCCGCTGCCCTTGTCGGCGCTGCGCATCGCGCCGGAAACCCGCGCCAGCCTGGAAAGTGTGGGCCTGCGCACCGCCGGCGCGGTGGTGGCAGCACCCCGCGCGCCGCTCGCCCGCCGTTTCGGCGCCACCTTGCTTCTGCGCCTCGACCAGGCGCTCGGCCGCCTCGACGAGGCCGTGTCGCCGCGCCTTCCCGTCGCGCCGCTCTCGGTCGAGCGCCATCTTGCCGAGCCGGTCGTGCACACCGATGACATCGAGCGGCTGGTGAGCCGGCTGGCGATCGCCTTAAAGACCGACCTCGAACGCCGCGGCGAGGGCGCAAGGACGCTGGCGCTGCTTCTCTTCCGCGTCGATGGCGCCGTCAACCGCATCGCCGTCGGCACCTCCCGCCCGATGCGCGAGCCGCGGCTGATCCAAAGACTGTTCCATGAGCGGCTCACCGCGCTGGAGCAGAGCATCGACGCCGGCTTCGGCTTCGATCTCGTGCGGCTGTCCGTGCTGTCGGTCGCGGCCTTCGACTTGGCTCAGGGCGACCTCACCGGCGAGACCGACGACGATGACGCCGACATCGCGCTCTTTGCCGACCGCGTCCGCGCCCGTCTCGGCGAAGCCGCCGTGCTGAAGCCGGTGGTCGTCGAAAGCCATCTGCCGGAACGCGCCGTCAAAACCGTACCTTTCGCCGAAGCGCCGCAAGGACGCGCCCCGGCGGCCGGACGGACGCCGCCGCCCCGAACAGCACCACCGATGACCGTTTACCCGCCGGAGCGGCCGGTGCGCCTGTTCCGCTCGCCCGAGCCGATCGAGGTGCCGGCGACCGAGATCCCGGAGGGACCGCCGATGAATTTCCGCTGGCGGCGCGCGCTCTATCGTGTCGCCCGCGCCGAGGGGCCGGAGCGCATCGCCGCCGAATGGTGGCGCCAGCTGCCCGGCGAGGAAGAGGCGCCGACCCGCGACTATTACCGCATCGAGGACAGCGAGGGGCGCCGCTACTGGCTCTACCGCCAGGGCCTCTACAGCAGCGCCGCGCAGGCCGCGCCGCCGCGCTGGTTCATGCATGGGGTGTTCGCATGAATGCGCTGACCGTCATCCCCTATGCCGAGTTCGGCATAAGCTCGAATTTCTCCTTCCTGCGCGGCGCTTCGAAACCCGAGGAGCTGGTGGTGACGGCGAAGTTCTACGGTTTTGCCTCGATCGGCCTTGCCGACCGCAACACGGTCGCCGGCGTCGTGCGCGCCTGGCAACAGGCCAGGGTGGAAAAGCTCGCCTATCATCCCGGCTGCCGCCTGGTGTTTGGCGACGGCACGCCGGATATCCTCGCCTATCCCCGCGACCGCCAGGGCTGGGGGCATCTCTGCCGCATGCTCACGCAAGCCAATCTGCGCGACGAAAACGAGAAGGGCGCGACGCTGCTCCAGTTGAGCGACCTGCTCGAATGGGGCGATCGGATGTCGCTGGCGATCCTGCCCGATCTGTCGGCAGGCGCACAAGACAACCTGGCATTCATTAGCCGGTTTAAGGATCGCTTCGGCGCGGCGCTCCGGCTGGCCGTGGCGCCGGATTATGCCGGCAACGACCGTTTCCGCATCGAGCAGGCTTCCGCGATGGCCGAGCATCTCCGCGTCCCGCTGATGGCCACCAACGACGTGCTCTACCATGCCGCCGATCGCCGGCCGCTGCAGGACGTGCTGACCGCGATCCGCCTCAACACGCCGGTTTCCGAGGTCGGGCTGGAGCTGATGGCCAATGCCGAGCGCCACCTGAAACCGCCGCTGGAAATGGCGCGACTTTTCCGCCGTCACCCGCAGGCGTTGGCCGAGACGCTACGCTTCGCCGACGAGCTCGCCTTCTCGCTCAGCGACCTCGAATACAATTATCCGGACGAGCCGACCGAATCCGGGCTTGGACCGCAGGCCGAGCTCGAACGGTTGGCGCGGGAAGGCGCGGCCGTTCGCTATCCGGCCGGCGTTCCCGAGGATGTGCTGAAACGCATCGACAGCGAGCTCGTCTTGATCGAGCGCCTGAACTATGCCCGCTATTTCCTCACCGTCCATGACATCGTCAAATTCGCCCGCAGCCAGGGCATTCTTTGCCAGGGCCGCGGTTCGGCCGCCAATTCGATCATCTGCTTCTGCATCGGCATCACCGAGGTCGGCCCCGAGCGCATCGACACCTTGTTCGAGCGCTTCATCTCGGAGGAGCGCAACGAGCCACCCGACATCGACGTCGATTTCGAGCATGAGCGGCGCGAAGAGGTCATTCAGTACATCTATACGAAATACAGCGCCAAGCGCACCGCTTTGGCCGCCGCCGTCATCAGCTATCGCGGCCGCTCCGCCCTGCGCGAGGTGGCCAAGGCCATGGGTCTGTCGGAGGATGTCCGCAGCGCGCTGTCCAGCACCATCTGGGGCTGGTCGACCTCCGAGCTCGGCGAAAGGGAAGCCAATGCCGGCGGCCTCGATCGCGCCGATCCGCTGTCACGGCAGGTGCTGGAACGCGCCAACGAGATCATGGGCTTTCCCCGCCATCTTTCCCAGCATGTCGGCGGCTTCGTCATCACCCGCGACCGGCTCGACGAGGTCGTGCCCATCGTCAAGACGGCGATGGAGGAGCGCAAGATGGTCGAGTGGGACAAGGACGATCTCGACGCGGTGAAGATCCTCAAGGTTGATGTGCTGGCGCTCGGCATGCTGACCTGCCTGAAGCGCGCCTTCACCTTGCTCACCGATCATTATCCGCGGGCGCGGGATCCATTTGGACAGCCTTATGTGCTCGCGACCCTTCCCGAAGAGGACAGGCGCGTTTACGCCATGATCCAAAGAGCCGATACGCTCGGCGTTTTCCAGATCGAGTCGCGTGCGCAGATGTCGATGCTGCCGCGCCTCAAGCCAAAGAACTTCTACGACCTCGTCATCGAGGTGGCGATCGTGCGCCCCGGCCCGATCCAGGGCGACATGGTGCATCCCTATCTGCGCCGGCGGCAAGGCAAGGAGAAGGCCGAATACCCCAAGCCTGAGTTGGAAGAGATTCTCGGCAAGACCCTTGGAGTGCCTTTGTTCCAGGAGCAGGCGATGAAGATCGCCATTGTCGCCGGCGGCTTCAAGCCGGGTGAGGCAGACGAGTTGCGCCGCGCCATGGCGACCTTCAAACGCACCGGCACGATAGGAAACTATGAAACGCGAATGGTCGAGGGAATGGTCAAGAAGGGCTATCCCAGAGAGTTCGCCGAGCGCTGCTTCAAGCAGATTGAAGGCTTTGGCGAATATGGCTTTCCCGAAAGCCATGCCGCGTCCTTCGCGCTGCTTGTCTATGCCTCCTGCTGGTTCAAGACCTTTTATCCGGACGTGTTCTGCGCCGCGATCCTGAATTCCCAGCCGATGGGTTTTTACCAGCCGGCCCAGCTCGTGCGCGATGCGCGCGACCATGGCGTCGAGATACGCGAGGTCGACATCAACCATTCCGTCTGGGACTGCACACTTGAGGAAACCGCCTTCGATTCGTCCCGCATTCTCGAGCGCCACGCCTCGATGCGCGGCGTCATCGAGACGGCTCACGCCGTCCGCCTCGGCTTCCGCCAGATCAAGGGCCTGTCCGAAGAGCGCATGGATATAGTCGTTGCCCGCCGCGGCGACGGCTATCGTTCAGTCAGGGACGTCTGGCTGCGTTCGGGCCTCGATGTCGGCGAGATCGAAAAATTGGCGCAAGCGGACGCCTTCCGCTCGATCGGCCTCGACCGCCGTGCCGCGCTCTGGGAAGTCCGCGCCCTTGACGGCAAGAGCGCCGCCGAGAAACTGCCGCTGTTCGATCAGCTGTCGCTCGGCCTGCGCGAGCTGGAGCCGGAAACGAAGCTGCCGAAAATGCCGCTCGGCGAGCATGTCGTGCACGACTACCGCTCGCTCGGCCTGTCGCTGAAGGAGCATCCCGTCGCCTTCCTGCGCGAACGGCTGGATCGCGCCGGCGTCACCCCCAACGCCCGTTTGCCGTCTGTGCGCGACGGCCGCCGCGTTTCCGTCGCCGGGCTGGTGCTGGTGCGCCAGCGTCCGGGCAAGGGCAATGCCATTTTCCTCACGCTGGAAGACGAAAAATCGATCGCCAACGTTATCATCTGGCCACGCGTCTTCGACCGCTTCCGCCCGGTGGTCATGGGCGCGCGCTTCATCCGCGTCACCGGCAAGCTGCAGCATGAATCGGACGTCATCCACATCGTCGCCGACCGGGTCGAGGATTTGACGTCCTGGCTGGGCGTGCTGCTGGAGTCCGCCAACCGGCCGGTCATCGAGCATAATCCCGCCGAACGGCCGGTTGGAGCCGCCGCAAGCCGAGGCATGCCGGTCCGCCGGGAGACCGAGGCCCTGTCGGGTGTCGCGCAACAAGTCATGCCGAAAGGGCGGAATTTTCAGTGAGGCAGAGGCCTTCGACCTCAATCGGAGCGAAGACGCCAAGATGAGGAAGAATTGTGAAGCCGCGTTCCTTCACACCCCTCTGGCCTGCCGGCCATCTCCCCCGCAAGGGGGGAGATCAGATGTTGCGCGGCTTTCGCCAATTGGCGACGTCGAAAGAAGGGCGCGACGTCCAAGCTGCCAATCTCCCCCTTGCGGGGGAGATGCCCGGCAGGGCAGAAGGGGGTGCTGTCCCGCCAGCGTTCCGGTTGTCAGCAAAAGGTCTTCACGAAGGCCCGCCGAGCCGCGGCGGTGGGGTTAGCATGTCCTCGGCCGAGATCGTGCGCGCCTCCGAGGGCAGCATGATCGGGATGCCGTCGCGCACCGGATAGGCGAGCTTCGCCACGCGCGAGACCAGCTCGTTGCGCTCGGGGTCCCAGGTTAGCGGTCCCTTCGTCAGCGGGCAGGCGAGCAGCTCCAGCAGCTTCGGGTCGACCGTGGCTTTTCGTCCGTCCCGTCCGTCCGCCGCCATCGCACTCTTCCCTTGTCCACTATACGGTCTAAGTGTCTTGAGATTCAGGTCAGGCCGAGTCGAGAACGGTGGCTTCCGAGAACCGGAGCGGAGCGTACTTAACGTACGTGAGCACCGGAAGCGCAGGAAGCTGCCGTTCGCAGGCCGGGCTCACCTGAATATCAATACACTTATTGTAGACTCGAGCCAAACTCATCATCCTCGCGCGCCAGCGTCATTTCGGTGATGGCGATCAGCGTTTCGGCGCGCGTCTTCAGGTCCGGCGCTTCCAGCAGCGCCTGCTTCTCGGCCGGCCCGTAGGGCGCCATCATCGACAGCGCGTTGACCAGCATGCCGTTTTCGGCGCGGCTGACGCTTTCCCAGTCGGCCTCGAGGTCGTTGGCCTGCAGATAGGAACGAAACGCCTTGAGCAGCGCCGGCCGGTCGACGTCGGCGCCGGCCGGGTCTTCCTCGAGGTCGGCGAGAAACGGCGCGATCTTGCACTGCCGGAACGGCGCCTTTGCCGTAAGCTCCTGCACAATGCGAAACCGGCACACGCCCTGCAGCGAGATCAAATAGCGCCCGTCGCCCGTCTCGGCGAGCGAGATGATGCGCCCGGCGCAGCCGACGCTGCACAGTTCAGGCTCGCCGTCGTCGCGCAATGCGCCGTCGAGGCTGGGCTGGATCATGCCGATCAGCCGCGAGCCGGCCATCGCCAGATCGATCATCTGCAGATAGCGCGGCTCGAAAACGTTGAGCGGCATGCGGCCGCCCGGCAGAAGCAGCGCGCCGGCGAGCGGGAAAACCGGGATTGCCGCCGGCAGATCCTTGGCAAGCCTGTAAAGTGCGTTACCGACGCGCACCGCAACCCTCCCAAAGCAACGCCGGCAAGCGTATCAAGCTGCAATCTCCTCTCGCACCGGCGAATTCGTCACGATCGGCATCCGGCCCCGCCCTTATCTGGCGCTGATGTCCCGCTGCGCAAGCCTGCCGGCCGCGACAGCCGGCAAAAAATTCACGGCAATTCCGGGAAAGTATCAGTTGGGGTCGGCGACTTCGCCGCAGCCTTCCGTCCGGAATTGCGCAAACCGAACTTAAAGCGGTTCGGCGGCTCTGTGAATCGCCGAAACCGTCCTACGAGAACAGCAGCGACGAGAGCTTGCGGCGTGCCGCGAGCGTCGCCTCGTCGGTCATTCCCCAGGCTTCGAACAGCTTCAACAGCTGCGCCCTGGCGCCGTCGTCGTTCCAGGTCCGGTCGGCCTTGACGATCGCCAGCAAATTGTCGGCGGCCGCGTCGCGCTCGCCGCGCGCGTTCTGGATCATCGCCAGATCGAAGCGCGCCTGATGGTCGGCCGGGTTGGCGGCGAGCCGGCGCTCGAGCTCGGCCGGATTGCCGAGCGCGGCCGCTTCCGCGGCAAGCGTCATCTTGGCGCGCAGCGCGGCCAGCGCGGGCGCGTCCTTCTTGTCCTCGGGCGCTCGCGCCAGCACGGCCTCGGCACCTTCCACGTCCCCGGCATCGTACAGGATCTCGCCCAGGCCTGCGACCGCCTCGATCGTCTCCGGCGCCTGCTCGAGGACCGCGTCGTAAATGCCGGCCGCGGTCTGGACGTCGCCGGCCGTGCGCGCCTCGGCCGCCGCCGCAAGCGCGTCGGCGATTTGCGGCGCGCCGCCGCTCTTGCCGCCGACCTTCTCGATGAATTGGGCGACCTGGCTTTCCGGAACCGCGCCCATGAAACCGTCGACGGGCTGGCCGTCCTTGAAGGCGATGACCGCGGGAATCGACTGGATGCCGAGCTGGCCGGCGATCGAGGGATGATCGTCGATGTTCATCTTGACCAGCTTGACCTTGCCGCCGGCGTTCTTCACCGCCTTTTCGAGCTGCGGCGTCAGCTGCTTGCAAGGCCCGCACCATGGCGCCCAGAAGTCGACCAGCACCGGCTGGCGGCGCGATTCCTGGATGACGTCGGCGGCGAAAGTCGCTGTTGTGGTGTCCTTGATAAGGTCGGCCGCCGCCGGTCCGTCGCCGAGCGAAACCTTGGCGCGGTCGCCGCCACCATATTGCACCGTCTGGGCATACTGGCCGCCATTGCCGCCAAACGCGCCGCTATACGGATTGTTGTCACTCATCTTGTCGCCCTTTCGGTCACGCTCTCAGGCGTCGGCGCCCGGCGCGTCATTGTCGGATTTCGCAACCGCCTTCCATGTGGCGATCAGCCCCCGAGTTTCAAGGCAATAAGGCCTTCAAGGCAAGGGCACTTTCAAGGTCATGAGACTTTCAGGATAACAGGATCATGGCCGGTTGCCTCGACGAATCTGATCAGGTCGGCGGCGGCGATCGAGGTCGTCGCCTCATTGGTCAGCGGATGGCCGTTGATGACGTCGTGGCTCATCAACGCCTCGTCGAGCACGACCTTGACCTTGCCTTCCGTGTCGTTGATCAGGCCGAAAACGGTGACCGCTCCGGGGATGACGCCGAGCAGCTCCATCAGCATTTCCGGCTTGCCGAACGACACCCGGCTGGCGGCGCCGATCAGGTGGTGGATCTGCTTCAGGTCGACCACGGCGTCCTCGCCGACGGTGACGAGGAAATAATTGTCCTTCTTGTCCTTGAGGAACAGGTTCTTGGTGTGGCCGCCGGGAATCTCGCCGCGCAGGCCTTGCGAATCGGCGACCGTGAACAGCGGCGGGTGCCTGACCGTCGAGACGGAAATGCCGAGATCGGCAAGAAATTCGTTGAGCTCGGCTTCGGTCTTCGGCATCGGTCCTCGCGCGGTCAAAAAAGGGCTCATGCCGTTTACGGCCAACGGTGCCATCGGGGCAAGGCCGCCGGAGCCATTGCGGGCAAAGCGGGCGGCGGCTTGCCTGCGGATTTGCGAGCAGTCCGGTTTCGCCGCCGCTTCGATGCTTTCGACGCGAACGTCACCGCGGGAAGAATTCGCGCCAAAAAAGACCGTCATTTCCCTGTTGCAATCGCCGCGCTCTTCGGCCATATAGGCGCGGCTTGCGGCCCAAGGCCGCGCGAGCGGGTGTAGCTCAGGGGTAGAGCACAACCTTGCCAAGGTTGGGGTCGGGCGTTCGAATCGCCTCACCCGCTCCAGTTTCCTTCAAGGAATCAAGCAAACGAAAAGCCGCGGTCTCCGCGGCTTTTTCGAGTTTGTGGCCTGCGGGAAACCCGCCTCGGCACCGCGCCGGAGTTACGTCTGGACCGTCGGCACCGCGCATTGCCGCATCCCCACGGATCTTCCGTGAAATATCTGGCAGATGGTTCACGCGATATTTTCCTTCAAACAGCCACGTCCGCATCCGGAAAGTATCCGCTCCCCATCAGACTTGAGTCGCATGCCGAAGGGACTGTAGAGCCTCTTTTGCCGGGCGCCCGACAACTATATGTTGTGTGAAGTGCTGGAATTAATCCGGCCGGGCAGTCTCGCGGGAGGTATTCCCGCAAGTCGTTACGTTGGGGCATAGCTGGAGCAATTCCAGGAAAGTATGAGCGGTTATGCTCGGCGACTTCGCCGCAGTCTTCCGTTCGGAGTTGCGTCAAAGCAAAGATAGAACGTCGGCCATGAGGTTCACAGCCTTACAGGATCCGTGCGGCCAACGGATGGTGTTCGATTTGCGGTCCGGTTTCCCGGCGCGAATGCCGGACATGTTGCTGCTTGGCCCGACTCGCGAGGAGGCGGAGCTGCTCGCGGGCCAGGCAAATGAATTCCTCTCGGTGCCGCGCTCGGCCGTGCCTCTTTCTCGATATTTGATCGCCCCGCAATGGAACGATTGGGCATCATCGGAACTTTAGCTTGCGCTAAAACAAGGAGCGCCTATGAGGTTCGCGGCAATACAGGATCCCTGCGACGACTGGCTTGTCTGCGATCTGGTTTCCGATCTCCCGGCGGAGATAGCAGGCAGGCTGCTGATCGGGTTGACGCAACGCGAAGCCGAGCAACTTGCCGACCAGGCCAATGCCGGGCCAATCGGGCAGGCCATCGATTGGCCGATCCCGCTCGCCAGCGTCGCTTGAAGGCGGCCGGGCTTGGGAACCCGCCTCGCCGACGGCGCATCGGCGATTCAATCCCAGATCACATCGGATAACATTTGCGTTCCACCTCCGTTTCAACGCCGGGGCGGCTTTCTATATGTCGTTTCTGGGCCGAGATCCGCCGGCGGCGAATGGCCAGCACCGCGACACGACGCGACCGGACGGCCCGTTTTCGGAAAAAGCGGTCTTGCCGCTTCCTCCATCACGAGGAGATGTCATCATGCGTTCTTTCACCCCAAAACTCATCGCGGCCGCCTCGATCTTCGCGGCCATACCGCTTTCGAGCGCCTATGCCGTGCACCGCCACCATAGGGCGCAGGTCGACACAATGACCACGGCGTCAGTGCCGGCGGAGCCCGAAGCGAGAGCCGCGACGCAGCAGCTGCTTGGCGTGAAGCAAGGCATCCGTGCGGCCAGGCAGGCCGGCAAGATCAGCCAGGAAAAGGCCCGCGACCTGATGCGGCAGGCCGATAGCATCCAGCCCCCCGGCGGCCGCTCTGCGATCGGGCGGATCAATGAGCTGGACCAGCGGCTCCGAAACGCTACCGGCCAGGGAATCTATATGGGCGACGGCTCGGACGGCGGCTATTATCCGAACGGCTGACCGCCTGCATGAGCGGTGCGATGCGGCAGTCCTGGAGCAATTCCGGGAAAGCCGGATCGCGGCCCGGCCCGTCGCCTTCGGCCCGCGGCGCACGAAATAAGGACCTGAAGCGGCCCGGCGTTTCGCAAGATCGCCGAACCGCTCCACGCCTTGGCGCTGCCGTCACCGATCCTGCCGCTACGCCAGCCGCGCCCGCGTCGTCCTCGGCGTCGCCAGCAGCAGGCTTGTCTCGCTCCCCGTAATGCCGGGGATCAGCCGGATGCGCCGCAGCACCGCGTCAAAGTCCGTCAGCGTGGCGGTGCCGAGCTCGACCACCAGGTCCCAGCGGCCGTTGGTGGTGTGGATGGTCGAGACCTCGGCGAGGCCGCCGAGTGCCTTGACGACGCGGTCGGCGGCATGGCCTTCGATCTCGATCGTCATCACGCCGCGTATCTTCTGATCGACCGCGTCGGCGCGCAGCACCACAGTGTAGCCGATGATCTCGCCGGACTTTTCCAGCCGTTCCATGCGCGACCTGACCGTGGCGCGTGACACGCCGAGATCGATGGCGAGGTCGGATACACTGCGCCGCGCATCGTGCCTCAGCAGCGTCACCAGTTTCTCGTCCAGCGCGTCCATGGCTTCCATTTCGATCAAATCATCTGACCATTATGATAGATTAGTCTTCTCGAAATGCCAATTTTCACTGTTCAAGCCGCCAGCAGCTGATGGTTCACTCCTTCGATCAATCGCAAGGTGAGAAAAGATGCGCTGCAGGATCGTCGGCGCGCCGGTGCAGGACGGCGCGGGCAGGATGGGATGCGAGATGGGGCCGAGCGCGCTGCGCACAGCAGGGCTGGTCTCGGTGCTGGCCGAGCTCGGCCACCAGGTCGAGGACTGGGGCGCGGTCGAGAAAGCCGCGGCGCGGCCCGTGGCGCACGGCAATCTCGCGCTGAAGGCGCTGCCGGAGATCTCCGCCTGGACGGCGGCAATCGCCGAGACCGCTTACGCGGCTTCGCGGGACGCCATGCCGATCTTCCTCGGCGGCGACCATTCGATCTCCGCCGGCACTATGTCGGGCGTGGCGCGCCGCGCGGCCGAGCGCGGACGGCCGCTCTTCGTGCTGTGGCTCGACGCGCATCCCGATTTCCACACGCTCGACACCACCACCAGCGGCAATCTGCACGGCGTGCCGCTCGCCTATGCCAGCGGCCAGGCCGGCTTCAAGGGCTATTTCCCGGATCTGCCGCAAGCCGTCGACCCGGTCCGCATCTGCGCCATCGGCCTGCGCAGCGTCGATCCGGCCGAGCGCCGCGCGCTTACTGAAGCCGGCGTCACCGTGCACGACATGCGCGCCATCGACGAGCACGGCATCGCCCCGCTGCTGCGCGCCTTCCTGGCCCGCGTCGAGGAGGAGAACGGGCTCTTGCATGTCAGCCTCGACGTCGATTTTCTCGACCCTTCGATCGCGCCGGCCGTCGGCACCACCGTGCCCGGCGGCGCCACCTTCCGCGAGGCGCATCTGGTGATGGAGATGCTGTCCGACTCGGGCCTCGTCTCAAGCCTCGACCTGGTCGAACTGAACCCCTTCCTCGACGAGCGCGGCCGTACCGCCACCCTGATGGTCGACCTCACCGCCAGCCTGATGGGCCGCCGCATCATGGATCGCCCGACCCGCAGCCATTCCGGAAACCTCTGATCATGACCCAGCCTTCGCGCCTTGCCATCGTTCCCTTTGTCAGCGTCGATCGCATGATGAAGCTGGTGCTCGCCATCGGGGTCGAGCGCTTCCTCACCGAGCTCGCCGCCTATATCGAGGAGGATTTCCGCCGCTGGGAGCTGTTCGACAAGACGCCGCGCATCGCGTCGCACAGCCATGACGGCGTCATCGAGCTGATGCCGACCAGCGACGGCAAGATGTACGGCTTCAAATATGTCAACGGCCATCCGAAGAACATGCGCGAAGGCCGCCAGACCGTAACCGCTTTCGGCGTGCTCGCCGATGTCGGCTCCGGCTATCCGATGCTGTTGACCGAGATGACCATCCTGACGGCGCTGCGCACGGCGGCCACCTCGGCGGTAGCGGCAAAATACCTGGCGCCGAAGAACTCCCGCGCCATGGCCATCATCGGCAACGGCGCCCAGTCCGAATTCCAGGCCATCGCCTTCAAGGCGCTCGTCGGCATCGACCGGCTGCGGCTCTACGACATCGACCGCTCGGCCTCGGAAAAATGCGCCCGCAACCTCGCCGGCAAGGGGTTCGATATCACCATCTGCTCGACCGGGCAGGATGCCGTGGAAGGCGTCGACATCATCACCACGGTGACCGCCGACAAGCAGTATGCCACGATCCTCACCGACAACATGGTCGGCGCCGGCGTCCACATCAACGCGGTCGGCGGCGACTGCCCCGGCAAGACCGAGCTGCACCGCGACATCCTCTTGCGCTCCGACATCTTCGTCGAGTTCCCGCCGCAGACCCGCATCGAGGGCGAGATCCAGCAGCTCGACGCCGATCATCCGGTGACCGAGCTGTGGCAGGTGATGACCGGGAAGGCCGAGGGCCGCAAGACGTCCGAGCAGATCACGCTGTTCGATTCCGTCGGCTTCGCCACGGAAGATTTTTCCGCGCTGCGCTACGTCCGCGACCAGCTCCAGGCCACCGGCCTCTATGAGGAGCTCGACCTGCTCGCCGACCCCGACGAGCCGCGCGACCTGTTCGGCATGCTGGAGAGGGCCGCCGTGCAGCCGGCGGCTTGAGGCCTGTCGCTAGGGCGATTTCATACGGCGGGATAATCGCACAGGGCGCTCCCCTCTCCCGTCTCGGCTTCGCCGAGCCACCTCTCACCACTTCGTCTACGTTAAGCACATCTTCTGTGACTGGCGCGACTGATCAGGCCGACGCTTGACTGCCACGTGGTTCCCCCAATCCGTCGCTGCTTCGCAGCGCTACCTTTCCCCCCTCCGGAGGGAAAGGAAGGGAGCTGGACGGGCGCTGACGGCAAAAGGCTTGGCGCCTTTCCTCTACCCCGTCGATCGGGGGAGAGGTGGCTCGGCGAAGCCGAGACGGAGTGGGGGTCGACCAGCGCGCTGCCATGCACGCTATCGCCAAAGGCCGGCCGCTTTGAAAGGTGTGCATGCCATAGATGAAATGGCGGAGAGGTGGATCGGCGCGCAGCGCCGAGACGGAGCGGGGGCAGTGCCTACGTCGTCGATTGCCAGACTACCCCCGCGCCGCGCAGCTTTCCCTCTCCACCAGAACCGGCGCCAGCACCTCGCGCCTTGACGGCGCTTCCGGCTCGCCCAGCCTCTCGAGCAGCAGGCTCACCGCCAGCGTGCCGATCTTTTCCACCGGCTGCGCGATCGTCGTCAGCGGCGGCCAGGTGGTGACGGCGTAGGGAATGTCGTCGAAGCCGATCATCGACATGTCGTCGGGAACGTGCATGCCCCGCGAGCGCAGCGCGGTGACCGCGCCCATGGCCATCAGGTCGTTGCAGGCGAACACCGCGGTGATGCCGGCCGCCTGTACCATAAGCTGCTCCATCGCTAGGCGGCCGCCGGCGAAATGATAGTCGGAATCGACGATTGAGGACGCCGGCAGCTCAACGCCTGCTTCGCCAAGCGCGCGGACAAAACCGCGCAGGCGGGCCGGGCTGGAGCTCGAATCGCGCGGACCGCCGATGACGCCGATCTTCCTGTGGCCGAGCCCGGCCAGGTATTTCCCGGCGAGATAGCCGCCATGGTCGTGGTCGACCAGCACCGAATCGACATTGACCGACTGGATCTCGCGGTCGAGCAGCACCGCCGGCACGCTGGGCAAGAGGCGGGCGAACACCCGCGCATGGTCGGACGAGCCGGCGAAGATCAGCCCGTCGATCTGCTTGGCCATCAGCACCGAGAGATAGCGCTCCTCCTTCTCGGCATTGCCGTCGGAGTTGCACAGGATCACCGTGTAGCCGGAAACGAAGCCGGCATCCTCGATCTGCCGCGCCACGCTGGCGAAGAACGGGTTGGAATTGTCGGGAAGAAGCAGGCCGATGGTCTTGGTTTCGCCGCGCCTGAGACTCCTCGCCACCGAGTTCGGGCTGTAGCGCAGCGCCGTGATCGCGGCGCGCACGCGCTCGGCCGTTTCCGGCTCGACATGACGCGTATGGTTCATCACATGCGAGACGGTGGCGACGGACACCCCCGCACGGCGCGCGACATCGGCAATCGTCGTCATGGCCCGTTCCCCTCAGCGGATTTTCCGCAACAGCCTCTCCCGGTACGCGTCTAGGATGACCGCGAGCACGATGACAAGGCCAATCACGATCGGTTTGAAATTGTCGCCGACGCCCAGCAGCTGCAATCCGGTGGAAAGCACCTGCAGGATGCAGGCGCCGACCAGCGTGCCGATGATCGAGCCCTTGCCGCCGCTGAGGCTGGTGCCGCCGATGATCACGGCGGCAATGGCGTTGAGCTCGTAGCCGACGCCGGCGATCGGGCTGCCGATGTTGAGGCGCAATAGATAGACCATCGCCGCGATGCCGGCGGTGAGCCCGCTGATGGTGAAGGCGGCGACCTTGTAGAAATCCGGATTGTGACCCGACAGCCGCACCGCCTCGTCATTGGTGCCGACGGCGAAGATCATGCGGCCGAAGACGGTGAAGCGCAGCACGAACCACCCGGCGGCGATCACCAGCACCGCGACCAGGAAGATCGACGGCAGGAAGCCGCCGATGATGAGATTGCCGAAATCGACAAAACTCTGCGGCAGGCCGGTGATGGTCGAATTGTCGCTGACCACGCGCGCGGCGCCTGCCGCCATGTTGAGCATACCCAGCGTTACGATGAAGGACGGGATCTTCCAGCGCGTCGAGATCCAGCCATTGAGGAAGCCGCACACTGCACCCGTCGCCATGCAGGCAAGCAGCGCCAGCGTGATCGCGACGGCCGGCGACAGGCTCTCGTTTATCATGACGGTGGCGCCGACCACGGTGCACAGCGCCAGCACCGAGCCGACCGAAAGGTCGATGCCGCCGGTGAGGATGACGAAGGTCATGCCGGCCGCCAGCACCGTGTTGATGGCGATCTGCACGAAGATCTTCAGCGCGTTGCCGGAGGTGGCGAAATAGGGCGCGGTCGCCGAGAAGAACAGCGTGATCAGCACCAGCGCCAGGAGCACGCCGGCATCGCGCACCAGGAAACGCAGGAACTTCGCCCGGCCCGGAGAAACAGGCGCCGCCACGGCTATCTCGGACATCTCGCTCATGGTCGCACATACTCCTGATAGGCGAGCGACAGGATGCGCTCCTGGTCGAATTCGGATCGCGGCACTTCGCCGACGATCCTGTTTTTCGAAAAGACGATGATGCGGTGGCACATG
Organism: Mesorhizobium sp. CA7; assembly: GCF_020165015.1. Taxonomy (NCBI): domain Bacteria; kingdom Pseudomonadati; phylum Pseudomonadota; class Alphaproteobacteria; order Hyphomicrobiales; family Phyllobacteriaceae; genus Mesorhizobium; species Mesorhizobium sp. CA7. The sequence goes on along the minus strand of NZ_JAIUHH010000025.1, from coordinate 5,116 downwards.
CCCATCAATTCAGGCAGGTCGGACGACACCATGATGATGCCCTTCTGCCGCGCCGCCAGCATCCACAGCAGCTGGTAGATCTCGCGCCGCGCGCCGATGTCGACGCCGCGCGTCGGCTCGTCGAGGATCAGCGTCGAGGTGCCGCGGAACAGCCATTTGGCCAGCACCACCTTCTGCTGGTTGCCGCCCGAGAGGTTGCGCACCGCCTGCTCGATCGAGCTCGCCTTGACGCGCAGCTGGCCGACGAGATCGTTGGCGGCCGCAGCCTCCGTCCTTCGGTTGAGCAGCCCGTTGCGCGAGATCTTGCTGAGATCGGTGATGGTGATGTTCTTGTCGACGGCCATGTCGAGCAGCAGGCCCTGGCCCTTGCGGTCTTCGGTAAGCAGGCTCAGGCCATGCCGCACCGCGTCCTTCGGCGCGGCGATCGCCACCGGCTTGCCGTCGATCTCGACGACACCGTCGAGCTTCGGATCGGCGCCGAACAGCGCCCGCATTGCTTCCGTTCGGCCGCTGCCGACCAGGCCGGCGACGCCGAGGATCTCGCCATGGCGTACGGCGAACGATATCTCCGGGGTGGAGGCGTCGCGCTTCAGGTTGGCGACGCTGAGCGCCACCTTGCCCGGCACGACCCTGGCATCGAAACCGTATTCGTCGGCGATGTCGCGGCCGATCATCATGCGCACCAGGTCGGGCACGGTGAGGCCGTGCAGGTCGCGCGTCGCGACCAGCCTGCCGTTGCGCAGCACCGTCACCCGGTCACCGATCTCGAACACCTCGTGCAGCCGGTGCGAGATGTAGATGATGGTGACACCCTTCGCCTTCAGCCGCTTGATGATGGAAAACAGCCGCTCGATCTCCGGCGGCGTCAGCGTCGCCGTCGGCTCGTCGAGCACCAGAAGCTTCGAGTCGTAGCTCAGCGCCTTGGCGATCTCGACCAGCTGCATCTGCGCGACGCCGAGCGCCTCGACGCGTATGCGCGGATCGATGTCGAGCCCGACTTGCTTGAGCAGCGCCACCGCGCGGCTATTGAGCGCCTTGCGGTCGACGATGCCGAAGGCGCGGCGCGGCAGGCTTTCCAGCATCAGATTCTCGGCGATGCTGAGATAGGGCAACAGGTTCAGCTCCTGGTGCACGACGCGGATGCCGCTCTGCTGCGCATCATGCGGCGTCTTCGGCCGGCAAGGCTGGCCGTTGAAGGCGATCGTGCCGGAGTCCGGCTGGTAGATGCCGGCCAGCAGCTTGATCAGCGTCGACTTGCCGGCGCCGTTCTCGCCCAGGATGATATGGGTCTCGCCGCGCGCGATCGACAGCGACACCTCGCTCAGCGCGACGGCGCCGGGAAAGATCTTTCCGACTCTTTCAAGAGAGAGAATCGCATCCATGGGCGGCAGAATCCTAAACCGTGCCCGTCGGCGACGACAGCAGCGGATGCTCCGTCACCGCCGCCGGAACTGGCGGCGGCGGTGACGAGAGAGACGAAGCCTGGCGCCGGAAGGGAGCGCCGGCGCCCCGGCTCGCCTCATGCGGTGACCAGCTTGACGTCGGTCTTGACCCAGCCGGAGAATTTCTCGCCGGCCAGCTCGCGCAGGCCGTAGTCGATGCCCATCGCCGCCATCTTCGCGCCATACTGCTCGACGGTGGCGAGCATCTTGCCTTCCTTCAGCAGCGGACCGACAGCCGGGATGTTGTCGAAGCCGACGACCTTGATCTGGCCGGACTTACCGGCAGCGTCGATCGCCTTGACGACGCCGAGCGCCATGGAGTCGTTGGCCGCCATCACGCCCTGAATGTCGGGATGCTGGGTGAGGAAGTTGGTCATCAGCGTGTTGGCTTCCTCGGTCTCCCAATGCGCGGTCTTGGAGTCGAGCAGGTCGAGGCCGTATTCCTTTACCGAATCGTCGAAGCCGAGCTTGCGCTGCTTGGCGTTGTCGGCCTCGGGATTGCCCTCGAGGATGACGACCTTGCCGCCCTTGCCCAGCGCCTTGCCGAGCGCGTCGCCGGCCAGCTTGGCGCCGGCGCGGTTGTCCGGGCCGAAGAAGGCGAGGTCGATGCCGGCCTTCTTCTTGGCCTCGGTGTCGAGCGCAACGTCGATGTTGATGACCTTGATGCCGGCCTTCAGCGCCTTGGCGATCGGCGTGACCATGGCTTTCGAATCGGCCGGGGCGACGACGATGATGTTGTAGTTCTGGGTGATGAAGTTCTCGATGGCGTCGACCTGGGCGGCGAAGTCGCGCTCGTCCTTCATGCCGACGGCGGCGAAATCGAACTTGTCCTTGTTCTTGGCCGCATACTCCTCCGCGCCAGCCTGCATCTGCTTGAAGAACTCGTTGGCCAGGGACTTCATGACCAGGCCGACCTTCGGCTTGTCGGCGGCGAGAACCGGTCCGAGCGGCAGCGCCAGCGCGCCGGCAGCCAAGGCGCTGGTCTTCAGGAACTGGCGGCGCGAGAACGGGCCAAGCCCATGCGTGTTTGAGAACTTGCTCATTAGTCTCCTCCACTTGATTGAGCCGTAATCGGTTACGTAACCGATTACGCGCCAAAGTAGATTGCTATTTTATCAGATGTCAACGTCGAAGGAAGGACGAGAGAGAAGGCGGTCCAAGGCTGACGTTGGTGATTGGCGAAAGCCGGCGTGAAGTCTGATCTCCCCCCTTGCGGGGGAGATTACGCGTTTTGCGGTTTTCGCCACATCACCGCCAGCCCAGCGCCGGCGCGACATGCTTCAGGATCGACTCGATGACATGGGCGTTGTAGTCGACGCCGAGTTGGTTGGGCACGGTGAGCAGCAGCGTGTCGGCCTCGGCGATCGCCTCGTCCTCCTTCAACTGCTCGATAAGCACCTCCGGCTCGGCGGCATAGGTGCGGCCGAACACGGCCCGCTTTTCCGGCTCGATATAGCCAAAATGGTCCTCGCCCTCGCTGCCGCCGAAATAGGCGCGGTCCATGTCGTTGACGAGAGCGAAGATGCTGCGGCTGACCGAGACGCGCGGCTCCCTGGCATGGCCTGCTTCCTTCCAGGCGGCGCGGTAGGCCCTTATCTGCTTGGCTTGCTGGACATGCAGCGGCTCGCCGGTCTCATCGAATTTCAGCGTCGAGCTTTGCAGATTCATGCCGAGCTTGGCCGCCCACACGGCCGTGGCGTCGGTGGCCGCGCCCCACCAGATGCGTTCGCGCAGGCCGGCCGAGAACGGCTCGAGCCTGAGCAGGCCGGGCGGGTTGGGGAACATCGGCCGCGGATTGGGCTGGGCGAAGCCTTCGCCGCGCAGCAGGTCGAGGAAGATCTCGGAGTGCCGGCGCGCCATGTCGGCATCGCTCTTGCCCTCTTCCGGCACGTAGCCGAAATAGCGCCAGCCATCGATCACCTGCTCGGGCGAGCCGCGGCTGATGCCCAACTGCAGACGCCCGCCGGCAATCAGGTCCGCGGCGCCCGCGTCCTCGGCCATGTAGAGCGGGTTCTCGTAGCGCATATCGATGACGGCGGTGCCGAGCTCGATACGCTTGGTCCTGGCGCCGGCCGCGGCAAGCAGCGGAAACGGCGAGGCGAGCTGGCGGGCGAAATGGTGGACGCGGTAATAGGCACCGTCCGCGCCAAGTTCCTCGGCCGCGACCGCGAGGTCGATCGACTGCAGCAGCGCGTCGGCGCCCGAGCGCGTGCCCGATTGCGGCGAGGGCGACCAATGCCCGAACGACAGAAATCCGATCTTCTTCATGTGCTCCGTTCCTGCTGGAGCGGCCCAACGACCGCTTGAACTTCTTGTTGCTCCAGCAGATAGCCAGGGCAGCGCCGCGATACAACGGACACCGAACGGATACAGACCGTCAATGCGTCCTGCGAAATGTCCGCCCTCGCGTCGGGACGTGATGGGGCCGGAGGCGGCGCCGATCGCCTCATCCTGGCATTCTCGCCGGCGCCGGAGCGCTGTATCGTTCTCGCCACCCGATGATTCCCGAGCATTGGACGAAGCCTTGATGCATGGCCTGACACCCATATTTTCCACCGTGACCGCCTCGTTCCTGGCCTCCTTCGTCGAAGTGGTTGAAGCCTTCACCATCGTGCTCGCCGTCGGCGTGACGCGCAGCTGGCGACCGGCGCTGACGGGTGCGGCGCTGGCGCTCGCCCTGCTGGCGGCGCTGGTGCTTGTTTTCGGACCGCTGCTGGCGCTCGTCCCCATCACCGTCCTGCAATTCGTGGTCGGCGTGCTTTTGATCCTGTTCGGCATGCGCTGGCTGAGAAAGGCGATCCTGCGCAGCGTCGGCGTCATCGCGCTGCATGACGAGGAGCAGGCCTTTTCCAAGGAGACGGCCGCCTTGCAGCGGCAGGCCGCCGACCGCCGCGCCGACTATCTGGCGGCCGTCGCATCGTTCAAGGCAGTGCTGCTCGAAGGCGTCGAGGTGGTGTTCATCGTCATCGCCGTCGGCGCCGCGCACGGGCAGACGCTCTATGCCGGCCTCGGCGCGCTGGCGGCCTTCGTGCTGGTGATGCTGATCGGTCTTGCCGTGCATCGTCCTTTAGCCCGCGTGCCCGAGAATGCGCTGAAATTCATCGTCGGCCTGATGCTGACCAGCTTCGGCGTGTTCTGGACCGGTGAAGGCCTCGGCGCCGAGTGGCCGGGCGCCGACCTCGCTCTGCTCGCCATCTTCGCCGTCATCGCAGTCGCCTCCTTCGCCATCGTGCGTTGGCTGCGCGGCGCCTACCCGGCACCCGCCGAAGGAGTTGCCCGATGATCCGTCTCGTCTTCAAGGAACTCGTCGGCATGTTCGTCGACGACGGCAATCTCGCCCTGCTCGCGCTGATCCTGATCGCGCTGATCACCGCCGCGGTGAAGGTCTTGGGGCTGCCGCCGCTCATCGGCGGCTTCCTGCTTCTCGTCGGCTGCCTGGCAATTCTCCTGCAGAGCACACGCCGCGCCGCGCGCGGCAGGGCGCGCTGACCAAGCGTCCATTCCGGTGAAATCAGCGCAAACGCTGAGGGTTGGCTGGAGCCTCCCAGCCTCGTCATCCACGGGCGGAGCGACGCGAAGCGGAGCGCAGACCCGAGGATCCTGTGTGTTGGTTCTGGTGTATGGTTGAAGTGGGAAGGAGACCGAATGAATCCTGGTCGTCCTTTCGGACAGGC
>NZ_JAIUHH010000024.1:0-69976 GCF_020165015.1 Mesorhizobium sp. CA7 | reverse complement strand
GGGCCGCACCGCCACCATCAAACTCAACCCCAAGGCCAAATCGCCCACCAAGCACAACAGACTTCGCGGCCAAAACCCCTCTGCGAGCCTGTTCTCGCTAACTGCGCAACAGGCCCGCAAGGGGGGAGATTGGATGTCGCTATCGCTTTCGCCAATCGCCAACGTTGCAGGAGAAGAGCCGACGACGAAGCTGCCAATCTCCCCCCTTGCGGGGGAGATGGCCGGCAGGCCAGAGGGGGGTGCTGTCCCTCCGTACTTCAGCAAGTTAGACACCGCACCGTCCCGCCGTCGGCACAGAGGCCAGTCAGGAGACCCTTTCAACGCACCATGTCGTTCGTTGCCGATGCCTTTTCCATCATGCTAGCCGAACGAAGCGCGGGACGAACAGCGCGTGCCAAGGAGCGGCCGATGAAGATTCTTGCCTATGACAATTTCAAGCCCGGCGTCACGCTCGACGATCTCAGGCCTTATCTGCGCGACGAGGTCTCGAATGTATGGCGGCTGTGGAAGCAAGGCATCGTGCGCGAGAACTATGCGCGCGCCGATGTCGGCGGCGTCATCATCGTCTTCGAGCTCGACAGCGTCGAGCAGGCCATGCGCTATACCGATGATTTCCCGCTCTCCAAGGCCGGGCTGCTGGAATGGCATTTCATCGCTTTCGACGCGCCGCTGCCGCTGGAATTCCTGTTCGACTCGACCGTCGACATCGCCAAACCCTGGGATCGGACGGCGGCATGATCTGCTCTGGCGAAGGCATCGAGATTCCGCAGCGCCTGGCCGAATGGTGCGATCCGCGCCGCATGGCGCTGGTCGTCTACGACATGCAGGTCGGCATCTGCCGCCAGGTCAAAGGCGCGGCGGCGATCGTCGAACGCACCGGAACGGCATTGGAAGCGGCGCGCTCGCACGGCATGCGAGTGGCATTCACGCGCCATTTGTCGCTGCCGCAAAAATGGATGGGCGCCACGCAGCTGCGCACCGCGATGGCCTGGCAGCGGTGCGACAGCCCCGACGCTGTCCAGCCATGGTTCCCGCGCGACGCCGAAGCGACGCGGATTGTGCCGGAACTCGCCCCGCGCGCGGACGAGGCGGTGTTCGACAAGCTGACCCTGTCGGCCTTCGATTCCACCTCGCTCGGCTTTGCACTGCGTGACTGCGGCGTCCGTGCGGTGGCGCTCGCCGGCATCGCCATGGAGATCGGCATCGAGCCGACCGCGCGCCAGGCGACCGACAACGGTTTCGTCGCCGTGGTGATCGAGGACGCCTGCGGCTTCGGCAATAGCGAAGCGCGCGACCGCTCGATGGCGACGCTGCGCTTTCTTGGCGAAGCCATCGTCACCGATGTCGCGGGCTTTTGCGGCGCGCTTGCCGATGCCGCTTGATCTCAGGCCAGAGGCTTTGTTCTTATGCAATTGCGGACGGAAGGCTACGGCGAAGTCGCCGAGCCCAACCGCTACGCATTTTCCTGGAATTGCTCTAGGCCGCGGCTTCGATATCGGTGCGGAAACGCACGCCCTCGGCGCGGCCGTGCCGGATGCCCCAGTCGTAGAGTGCCTGCAGCGCCGCGGCGAGGTCGCGGCCGCGCTCGGTCAGCGCGTAGCGCGCCTTGCCATCCGGCGAGGTTTCGAGCGTGACGAAGCCGATCTCGACAAGGTCGGCCAGGCGCTGCGTCAGCATCTTGTCGGAAAGCGAAGGGATCAGCCGGCGCAGTTCGGAATAGCGCAGCGGTCCTTGCTTGATCCGCGCGATTATCACCGTCTTCCATTTGCCGCCGAGCGCGTCGAGCGCGAACTCGACCGGGCAGCCATAGAGTCTACCGCGTCGTGTCATGCGCCGATCCTAGGCAAGGGCCACGCGCGGCAAAAGCGGAATTTACCCCGCCATATGGCCAGATTGCCGTGCCTGGCTTTGTCGGCGACGACTTCATAAAAGGGAGAGCAAAATGAGTGTTCGGGATCCCAATCCGGTCAATGCACGAAAGCCGAAGCGGGTGGCGATCGTGATCGCCAATCCGGCCGTCTCCACCACAACGGGATGGCCGGTCGGCTTCTGGTGGAGCGAGCTCACCCATCCCTGGTTCGCTTTCACCGAGCGCGGCTACGAGGTCGAGATCTTTTCGCCCGACGGCGGCAGGTGCGAAGCCGATGCGCTGAGCGACCCGCGCGATCCGTCGGGCTATTCGGAGACCGATCTCATCTCGCTCGGTTTCATTTCGAACCCGAAGCTCCAGGCGCTGGTCGACGACACACGACCGGTGGCTGAGATCGATGTCGCTGGCTTCGACGCCATCGTCGTCGCCGGCGGCCAGTCGCCGATGTTCACCTATGAAGGCGCGACCGGTCTCCAGCAGACCTTCGTCGCCTTCCACGAAGCCGGCAAGGTGGCCGCCGCGCTCTGCCACGGCACGGCCATCCTGCGCTATGCCAGGCGCGCCGACGGATCGCTGCTTGCGGCGGGCAAGACGGTAACCGGCTTTGCCAATGTCGAGGAGGATTTTGCCGACAACGCCACCTGGGCGATGGGGGCACTCGAACGCGGCAAGCATTTGATGCCGTGGCGGGTCGAGGACGAGCTCAAGGCGATCGGCGCCAATTATATCCAGGCAGGGCTGTGGCGCGGCTTTGCCGTACGCGACGGCAACCTCATCACCGGGCAGCAGAATTTTTCCGGCGCCGAAACCGCCCGCGTCGTCTGTGAGGCGCTTGGCGGCTAGAGCATGATCCCGAAAAGTGGGAACCGGTTTTCGGAGAAGATCATGCTCCAACAAAGAGTCAGATCAGGATGGCGATTCAACGAAACGCCATCCTGATCTAGAGCCTTATCCGAGCAGCTGCTTGCCCAGCTTCGCGCATTGCACGCGGATGTCGGGAATGGCGTCGATCTCGAAGAAGGTGCCGCGCGTCAGCGGTCCGACGGCGAGCAGCTTCGACGACACCGTGCCGTCGGCCGCGATCAGCTCGCATTTCGCCGTGACATCGAGGCCGAGGCGCAGCGGATCGGGACGCGCCAGGCCGCGCTCGACCAGCGAACGCACGACACCGTTCGACGTCCGCGATATGTCGCGGGCGATGCCCATGCAATCGTAGAGCCGGGCGACGTCCAGGGTCTCGACGTCCTGCGTGCCGCGCGGCTGGATCTTCACGACGAAGCCGCCGTTCGGTTCTATGGCCACCACCCTGCCGGCGACGAGACGGATGCGGCCTGAGGCGACCGCCTCGGTGACGCGCGCATAGACTTCCGGCGCCATGCGGTGGCGGTGGATGTCCCACCAGGCCTTGGTGTGCTCGACGAAGCGGCGCTTGGCCGAGGACGGCCAATTCTGCCAGATCGTCTGGTTGAAGGGTCTGAGACCGTCGACGACGTCGCGCCAGTCGCCGCCGGCTTTCTGGGTCTCGCGGATCAGGTTGCGGAACCAGCCGACGAAATAGGAAAGCTGGGTGCCGAGCGGAATATCGGCGATATCGAGCTTGATCGGATTGCCCTTGCGGTGCGGCGACGGCAGCAGGCCGCGCCGCGACACCGCGACGATAGCGCCGCGATGGCCGCGCTGCTCCAGCGACAGGAAAGCGTCGACCATGCTCAGGCCGGTGCCGAGCAGCAGCACCCGGGCTTCGGCATCGAGCGCGGTGTCGGCCTCCGTCCCCATCCGGACGGCGTGACCCTGGAAGGCGCCGGGCTGCTCGTCATGACCGGTGGCCAGGACGGCAAGGTGCGCCACGACGCTGGTGCCGTTGGCGAGCGCGACTTCGACACCCGACGAGGTCGGCGCGATCGACAGGCTCTCCTCGCGGATCAGCCTGAGACGCCCGGTCTCGCGCTCGCGCTCCTCGAGGCCCTCGAGCACACCCTGCAGATAACGGGCATAGAGGCTGCGCGGCGCGTAGAACGGTCCCTGGTCCGGCCTCGCGAGGCCGCGTTCCAGCACCCAGCGCGCGAAATGCGTCGGGTCGTCGGCGTAAGCGCTCATGCCGGAGGCGTTGACGTTGAGCACATGCGCCGAAAGCAGCGTCGAATAGGCCATGCCCTGGCCGAAATGCGACCGCTTCTCGATCAGCGTGACGCGCAGGTCCGGATTGGGCGACTTCAACAGGTGCGCGGCCAGCACGACGCCGCTTGCGCCGCCGCCGACAATGATGATGGAGTTGCCGCGTCCAACCATGGTTGCGCGCCGAAACGTGACCTGAGCGATCAGCGCTGGGCGAGCGCCGCGGACGGCCTCAGCCGCAAGCCACGAACGATCGCCGGAACGGTTTTTTGAAGGTTGCGCATCGTTCTCTCACTCCCAATGTTGATAAGATTACTATACTAACCGTGCCAAGCACGAAATCGCGGTCCCAATGCCACGCCCTTTGAAGCATGGATTTGCCGAGAAGGGATGACAGGCGGATTTTTCGTTCGATCGGCACCCGGCGCCTTACACTCCTTCGTCATTCCAGGGAGCGCCGCGAAGCAGAGCGTAGACCTCAGAATGACCAGAAGAGATGCTCAGCCAATGCGCAAGGATGCTGCTTTCCGCGAAAGCGACCGCCTGCCACCGCGGGACGAGAGCTTCTACTGGGCCTGGCAGGTGGCAATGATAGGGTCGCAGACTTTTTCGCCAGCCGTCTGCGCCCCGACCGGCAAGGTCATATGCGCGAGCGGGTCGCCCAGCGCAGGCCGACCACGCCGACCAGCATGGTGACGAGGCCGACATAGAGCCATTGCGTCTGCCCGGTCATGAAACTGCCCTTGACGAGACCGAGGCCTTGCAGCGACCACAGCGCACCCAGCCCCAGCACAATCAGCGCCAGCACATACCTGATCAATCGCATCGGCTGGACCCTCTCCGGAAGTCGATCCTGAACGGCAATGGGTACGCAACAAAAGACGTCGAGGAACCGAAGCAGTTCCGTCCCTCAGTACTTCAAATCTTGTGGGCCGATCTTGCCCCGAATGTCCCGTATGCAGGCCCGATATTCAGTGAGAATACGCCTTAACGGGGCTGTGAATATCATGACAAACTGTTTCGCGGCGACTCCAAACGTGTGCTGTCGCCATGGAACTGCCAGATCAATGCCGCATTTCCCGCCTCATTCGGCACATATCGGCGGGGCATATCTGTAACGGAGCCATCCCCAAAGCATGAAGAAAACTAACCAGACTGCGCTTGTCGCGGTAACGATCGCGGCTGGCCTGATGGCCGGCGCCTCATCCGCCTCCTCCGCCGCCGCGCAGTGCGGCCGCGCTTCCTGGTATGCGCTGCATTCCAGAACCGCCTCAGGGGAACGCATGAACCCCTCGGCACTGACTGCAGCCCATCGCTCCTTGCCCTTCGGCACCAAGCTTCGGGTCACCAACAAGAACAACGGCCGCAGCGTCGTCGTGCGCATCAACGATCGCGGTCCGTTCGTGAAGGGACGCATGCTCGATCTCTCCCGCGGCGCCGCCGGCCAGCTGGGCTTCATCGGTTCGGGCCATACCGCCGTCTGTATGGCGCGCGTCTGAGCCGCCTTTTTTTGATGCATGTCGTCATCCAAAGCGCTGCCCACTTCAGGGCGATGCATTGGTCGTGTCCGGCATGAGGGGCCGGACACATATCCTTCACATTTCGGCAGCGCACATTGAGCCGGCTCGCCCGCTTAGGTCCGGTTTTCAACAGGTTGAACGAAAGATGCATTCGTCAGACAAAATGACGTATTGCATCGCAACAATATCTTGCTAACCTCGCCAGGAGACATTCAAGGCTCGGCGCAGTTCGTCGTCCTTTTGGTCGTCGGACGGCAGCGGGGTTCGCGATGTTCTACCAGCTCTACGAAATGAACCATGCGGCGCTGCAGCCGGCCCGCTTCTATGCCGACGCGGTGCGGCTCTTCTACTCCAACCCGCTCAATCCGGTTTCCCACACCCCCTTCGGCCGCTCGGTCGCGGCGACCGCGGAGCTCTTCGAGCGAACCACCCGTCGCTACGGCAAGCCGCAGTTCGGCCTGGACAAGGCCGTGGTCGACTGGAAAAGCGTCGACGTCACCGAAAAGACGGTCTGGTCGAAGCCCTTCTGCGACCTGATCCGCTTCGAGCGCGCGCTGCCCGCCGGCCGCAAGCCCGATCCGAAGCTTTTGATCGTGGCGCCGATGTCGGGCCATTACGCGACGCTGCTGCGCGGCACGGTCGAGGCGATGCTGCCTCATGCCGACGTGCACATCACCGACTGGGTCGATGCCCGCATGGTGCCGGCGGCGCTAGGAAGCTTCGATCTCGACGACTATGTCGACTACATCATCGAGATGTTCCACGCGCTCGGCCCCGACACGCATGTGATGGCCGTATGCCAGCCATCCGTGCCGGTGCTGGCGGCGGTGGCGCTGATGGAAAAGCGCGGCGATCCCTTCGTGCCCTCCACCATGACGCTGATGGGCGGACCGGTCGACACGCGCCGCAACCCGACCGCGGTCAATCTTCTGGCCAAGGAAAAGGGCATCGACTGGTTCCGCGATAATGTCATCATGCCGGCGCCGTGGCCGGTGCCAGGCTTCGGGCGCCCGGTCTATCCCGGCTTCCTGCAGCTCTCGGGCTTCATGAGCATGAACCTCGACCGCCACATCATCGCGCACAAGGACTTCTTCATGCACCTTGTGAAGCATGACGGCGACAGCGCCGAAAAGCACCGCGACTTCTACGACGAATATCTGGCGGTGATGGACTTGACGGCGGAATTCTACCTGCAGACGGTCGACACCGTGTTCGTGCGCCACGCTCTGCCGAAGGGCGAGATGACGCATCGCGGCGAGCCGGTCGATCCGAAGGCGATCCGCAACGTTGCGCTGCTGACCATCGAGGGCGAGAACGACGACATTTCCGGCCTCGGCCAGACCCAGGCCGCACATGATTTGTGCGTCAACATCCCGGCCGAAAGGCATGCGCACTACATGCAGCCGGCCGTCGGCCATTACGGCGTCTTCAACGGCTCGCGCTTCCGCGCAGAGATCGTGCCGCGCATCGTCGATTTCATTTCCAGCTATGGCCGCCAGCACCGCGTGACCGCGAAGCCAAAACTGGTTCGTTCCGCCAAAAGCTGAACTCCGGAGCACATCATCAGCCTAGCCGCCACCTGGCGGCCAGCGGTGTTGCACCCGCGCTTCTGTTGCGAAAGTGCCGCTACGGGATCGCGCAGGTAACCATGCCGCCAAACTGACCGTCGTCTCCAATTGACACGGACTGTAAATCGCCCTTAACGTTTCGTTAATAAAGAACAGGGCGGGGGCAATGACTTCCTCAGCGATGACGCGGATTCTGCGCTTGTGCGCAGCCGCAGGACTGGCGATCTCTGCGCATTGGGCGGTGCCGGCCTGGGCGGCGGGCGCAATGGCCACGGGCGGCCTGACGTCGCAACCGATCGGCCACTATGATTTCTGCAAATCGCGTCCGAGCGAATGCAACATCCGCCCGGTCAATCTCGGGCCGGCCATCATGACGGACGGGCTGTGGCGCAGGCTGGTCAGCGTCAGCGCCAAGGTCAACGCCGCCGTCAAGCCGCTGAGCGATCTCGATCACTACGGCAAGGACGAAGTCTGGGCCTATCCGGACGACGGCTATGGCGACTGCGAGGACTATGTGCTGGAAAAGCGCCGCCAGCTCTACCGCCTGGGCATGTCACTGGCCGACCTTTTGATCACCGTCGTGCGCAAGCCGGATGGCGAAGGCCATTCGGTGCTGACGGTGCGCACCGACAAGGGCGACTATGTGCTCGACAACCTGACCGACAAGGTCAAAGCCTGGGACGCGACCGGCTACCGCTTCCTCAAGCGGCAGGCGATCGACAACACCGGGCGCTGGGTCTCGATCCGCGACGGCCAGCCTGTGCTTGTGGGCTCGGTGCAGTAGGCCTCGAACACCCTGCTTTCTTCGCGAGGCGCTCTACCCCTCCGCTGTGGGTGCACCGAGCGGCGCATGCCAGGCTGGTTTCGACGGCCGGCGAAAAGGCTCTGTGGCTGGCGGTGGGTTGAGCGGGGCGCTTCTGGTGCCAACCTTGGAGATTGGCCGAAACCAACGTGACGTCGTCATACTCGGGCTTGACCCGAGTATCCATGCCGTGACTCTTGCTGCAGAGTGCAACGGTGCAGAATTCTGTAACCGTTGGAACGCCTTGGCGTAACGGCATGGATTCCAGGGTCTGCGCGCGTCGCTCCGCTCCTTGCTCCGCCCTGGAATGACGACCGAGCAGTCGTACCCGCACATCGCAACGGGCGATGACAACAAAAGCCCGGCCGATAGCCTTGCCGAATATTTTCACGCAACTCCATGAACCTTTTGCGTCCGGCCGGCGACACATAGCCGTGGACGACAAACCCAACCATGGAGAATTTCAATGACTGCTTTCCTGCGAAACACCTTGCTTGCCGCCATCGCGGTGTCGGCCTTGACCGGATCGGCCCTGGCGGACGAGACCACCAAAAGCTGTGCCAAGACCAATCTCAACGATCTGTGGAGCGGCCGTTGCTGCAGCGTCAGCTCCGCGAACTGCCTTGGCGGCGGACATGGCCGCGATCATCAGGGCCATCAAGGCAAGGAGGGCCGGGGCAGCACCAATGGCGGCAGCGCCAACGGCACCGGCAAGCTCTGATCTCAAGACTTCAGACAGAGTCGAATCAAGCGCCAGCGGACATGGCGATCCGCTGGCGCCAGACGCCTGAATTATTAACGCCGATCAAGAGCCGCACGGATCGATGCGCTGAGGCGGCGCAGCTCCGCCTCATCCAACTTCTCGATACTCTCGGCCAAAAGGTTGGCCAGCTCGGTTGCCGCCGGGGACAGGCCGGATGTGTCGATCCTGACCCTCGGATGCGAGCTCTCGGCGAGGCGGGCAAGATCCTCGGCGTCGTCCCAGATGATGTTGAAATAGCCGATGATCTTCTGGATCAGTGTCCAGGTCGGCGCGCCGCGGCGGCCGTGCTCGAGCGCCGAAAGATAGGCGGCGCTGACGCCGATGGCCTCGGCCATCGCCTTCTGGCTGACGCCGCGCTCGGCGCGCAGCGTCCTGAGCTTCTCGCCGAACGGGGTCATGTCGGCTGGCTCATTGGCGAATCCTCATGACCGTATCCGCCGCAGCCGCACATAGAGCGCGCCCGAGCCGCCATGATTGCGGGCGGCATGGTCGTGGCTGGAGACGAGGTGCCGGAAGGCGGGCGTCGACAGCCAGGCCGGCACGGCGCGGCGCAGTATGCCGTCGCCGCCCGAGGACGACCCCTTGCCGGTGATGATCAGCACGTAGCGGATGCCGCCGGCATGCGCGCGGTTGAGGAAGGTGAGCAGCAGCGAATAGGCCTCGTCCTGCGTCATGCCGTGCAGGTCGACGCGGCCTTCGATCGGCAGCCGGCCTTTTTTCAGCTTGTGCAGCGTCTGGTCGTCGAGCGAATGCGCCACATGCGGCGCCTTCGGCTTGGCGGCCACGGCCGCTACGCCATTGGCGGCAGGCCGGGGCGTCTCAGGCTTGGGCTCGACGATGTCGGGGATCTCGACGGCCGTTTTGCCCTTCAGCGGCCGGGCAGAGCGCGCCACCAGGTTCCACAGGATGCGGTCGTCGTCGCTGAGATGATCGTCGCGGCGGCTCACCGGGTCGCTCCATGCAGAAGCGCACGCGGCACCAGCGCATAGAAATCGGCCGCGTTGCGGACCACGCCGGCGATCTCGCCGGCAGCGTCGCCCGAGCCGGCGAAGAGGTCGCCGCGCGCCGGACCGGTGATGGCCGAGCCGGTGTCCTGCGCGATCATCAGCCGCCGGAACGGTTTTTCGTCAAAGGCGGTGAGCGTCGGCGCGTCGATATAGAAGGGCGTGCCGAATGTGTGCAGCAGGCGGTCGACCGCGACCGAGCGACCCGGCGTCAGCGGCACCTTGGCGGCGGCGATGGGCCCAAGCGCCGCGTCGTCGACCGCGGCTTCGCGGAAGAAAATGTAGGAGCGGTTCCGCCACAGGATCTCGTCGACCCGGTCGGGATGTGCCTTGAACCAGGCTCGGATCGATTGCATCGTTACCTTTTCCAGCGGGATCTCGCCGAGATCGCTCAAGACCTTGCCGGGGCCGGTGAAGCGCTGGCCCGATTTCGCGGCGTAAGTGACGCGGCAGAGCTTGCCGTCGGTCATCTTCAGACGCGCCGCGCCCTGCACGTGGATGAAGAAGGCGTCGACCTTCTCGGCGAGCCAGGCGATCTCGAGGTTCCGGCCGGAGAGCGCGCCGCGCTCGATTTCGCCACGATCGAAATATTCGACCGGAACACCATCGGTCCGGCGGGCGAAGGCCAGATAGGCATCCATGCCGGTCGGCCGGTTGCCGTCGTCGATTTCGATCAGGTCGGCGGGGCGCGACAGCAGCGGCACGGTGAACCGCCCGGTCCTGACCGGCGAGGCTTCGACCTCGGGCTCGTAGAAGCCGGTGACGAGACCCGAGCCGTTTTCGGGCCGCACCAGCATCGGCACGAAATGCCGTTCGAAAAAGGATCGCGCCTCGGACCTGCTCGGCGCCGAAACGGCACGCGCCTCGGCATACGCATCGGCAAAAGCATTGAAATCGACGCCGAGCGATCCGGTGCGGTAGGATTTTATCGGCGCGTGGAAGGCCGAGCGGCGAAACGCGGCGAAGGCCGCAGCATGGTCATCTTCGCCCCAGCCCGGAAGATCGCTGAAGGATTTTATGCCGAGTGCGGAAGAGAGCGGCACGACTGGGCCCCGCCGCTTGATCTCAATCTTCTTCTTCGGTGGCGACGAGCTTCCAATTCGGGTCGCGCGAGCGGGTGTCGCGGGCGAAGGTCCAGACATCCTTGACCTCGGCCACCGTTTCAGGGTCGCCGTCGATGACGGCGCCGGCCTTGTCGCGGGTTGCCGAGATCAGCTCGGAGACGACGCGCAGCGTGATATGCGCTTCCGAGCCCTTCATTTCGGCGGCGACGATGTCGGCCTTGTCGATGCCGACGAAGGAGGACTGGATCTTCTCCGATTTGGCCTCGCGGTCGCCGATCGCGGCGACGAAACCGTCATAGACTTCGCGCGACAAAAGGTTCTTCAGCGTCTTACGGTCGCCGTCGGCATAGGCCATGACGATCATCTCATAGGCCATCTTGGCGCCGTCGACGAAGGTCTTGGGATCGAAGGACGGGTCATTGTCCTTGATCGCGCGCAGGCCCCTGTTGAGGTCGGTATCCGGCTTGGCGAAGGCGTCGATATCGGCATAGATCTCGGGCGCGGTTTCGCCCGGCGCGCGCTTGCGCGGCAGCGACACCACATTTTCAGGCTTTTGCGCCGCGTCGGCCTCGCGCGTGCGGCTCGCCGAATAAGGATCGAAGGGCGGGCGCTCGTTTCCGGTGCGACGTCCAAGCACGTTGCGCAGCTGGAAAAAGATCACAACCGCCGCAATCAGAAAGAAAATCGTGCCGAAGTCGAAGAAACCCATATTTTCCGCCAACTCGATCCCTGTCCGTGCCGGACCGGCGTAACCCCTGGGGACCGCGGTCGCATAGCGTTCAACACCCAAAGCATATAGAACGGCAGGCGCAATCATTCAAATCAAAGGCAGCCATACCTATCTAAAGGCGCCAAGGCCAGCGGCGATTGTCCGTCAGCGCCGCAAAAGAAGAAAGCGATCGGTCAAGACTTGCGCATCTCGTTCATCCCGCTGTTCCTGCTCCTGCTGCCGCTTCTGGAGATCGCCGGCTTCGTCGTCGTCGGCCGCGAGATCGGGGCTTTGGCTACGGTCGGGCTGGTCATCCTTTCCAGCGTCGCGGGCAGCCTGCTGCTGAGGCTTCAGGGTTTTGGCGTCATGGCGCGGGTGCGGGCGGAGATGGATGCCGGGCGCGATCCCAGCCGCCAGCTCGCGCATGGGGCGATGATCGTGCTGGCGGCGATCCTTTTGATCATTCCGGGCTTCATCACCGATTTCTTCGCCATTCTTCTCTTGTTGCCGCCGGTGCGCGACTTCGCCTGGCGCCTGCTGAAGAACCGCATCGTCATGGCGACCAGCTTCAGCCGCGGCTTTTCGGCGCGCCGCCGCAACAATGTCATCGACCTCGACGACAGCGACTATTCGCGCGACGATTATCCGGACCGGCCGGACCACAATTCGCCCTGGCGGCGGCTGAAGAACGATTAAGCGGCCAAAACGTCTACCGGTTCGCCCTCGGGCGGAGCGGGAAGCGAGCGTACCGCGCAGCCCACAGGATCCTGTGACTTCCGAGCGTTGCCGCGGTGCAAAATTCTGCTCCGCCGCATTGCACGGCTCAGGTCACGGAATGGATTCCAGGGTCTCCGCGACGCCGCTTCGCGGCTGCTCCGCCCTGGAATGACGAGGTTGGGAGGCTCCTGCCAATCCCCGCCGTTCGCGCTGTCCTGTTCCTTCTGCCGATGAGGGCGGCAAAACTTGTTTTGTCCGGCCGAGCATGGTAGCGAACCCGCGATTTCAATCCGGTCAGCAATGCTGCCCAGGCAAAAGGACTTAAAGGCTCATGGCCAGCAACGATGACGCCGCGACCGGCGCCGCCAACGGCAACGGCACCCAAAACCAGCCCTCGCTCAATGTGCTTGCGCAATATGTGAAGGACCTATCCTTCGAAAGCCCCGGCGCCCCGAATTCGCTGCGCGGCCGCGACAAGGCTCCGGGCATCGCAATCAATGTCAATGTCAACGCCAACCCGCTCTCGGACAAGCAGTTCGACGTCAATTTGACGCTGAACGCCAAGGCCTCCTTCGACCAGGAAGTGCTGTTCAACGTCGAGCTGGTCTATGGCGGCGTCTTCGCCATCAGCGGCTTTCCGCAGGAGCACATGCTGCCGCTGCTGTTCATCGAATGCCCGCGGCTTCTGTTCCCCTTCGCCCGCCAGATCGTCGCCGACGCCACCCGCAATGGCGGCTTCCCGCCGCTGATGCTCGATCCGATCGATTTCGCGCAGATGTTCCAGCAGCGCATCGCCGAGGACCAGGCTGCGGCTGGCAAGGTCCAGGTGAGCTGAGGTTAACCGGCGCTACACCCTATCGAAAGCCCGGCTTCGCGCCGGGCTTTTTTTTCGCTGTTTGCTCCGCCCTGGAATGACGGCCGGGAACATGGCCCCGGCCAATCTCGAAGGTTGACGGCTGATCGCTGGGCCTGATCAACAAAAAACCCCGGACAAAACGATGCCAGGGTTTTTTCGTCTTAGCAGTTCAGGAGCCGTCTATTCCGCCGGCGATGGTTTCTTGCGGAAAATCGATGCCAGATTGTCCCACAATTCGATCTTGGCGCCCTGGCGCTTCATGATCACGCCCTGCTGCAGAATCGACAGCGTGTTGTTCCAGGCCCAGTAGATCACGAGGCCGGCCGGGAAGCTGCCCATCATGAAGGTGAAGATCACCGGCATCCAGGTGAAGATCGCCGCCTGCGTCGGGTCCGGCGGTGCCGGGTTCATGCGCATCTGCAGGAACATGGTGATGCCCATGACCACCGCCCAGGCGCCCATATGCGGCAGGAAGGCCGGCGCCGCGAACGGCAACAGGCCGAACAGGTTGAAGATCGAGGTCGGATCCGGCGCCGCGAGGTCGTGGATCCAGCCGAAGAACGGCGCGTGCCGCATCTCGATGGTGATGTAGAGCACCTTGTAGAGCGAGAAGAAGACCGGGATCTGCAGCGCCACCGGCCAGCAGCCGGCCAGCGGATTGATCTTCTCGGTCTTGTAGAGCTCCATCATCGCCTGCTGCTGCTTCATCTTGTCGTCCGCGTATTTCTCGCGGATCTCGACCATCTTCGGCTGCACCTTCTTCATGTTCGCCATCGAGGCATAGGACTTGTTGGCGAGCGGGAAGAAGATGGCCTTGACGACGACGGTGGTGGCGAGGATCGCCAGCCCGAAATTGCCGAAGAATTTGTAGAGCGTGTCGATGAGCCAGAACATCGGCTTGGTGATGAAATAGAACCAGCCCCAGTCGATCAAAAGGTCGAACTGGCGGATCTGCCGGTCCTTGGCATAGGCGTTGATGGTCGAGACTTCCTTGGCGCCGGCGAAGATTTCGGATTCGACCGTCGTCGACTGGCCGGGCGCGATGCTGATTGCGTCGGACAGGTAGTCGGACTGGTAGCTGTGGCTGTGCGGCCCGTCCTTGAACTCGAAATAGGAAAATTTCGGCTGGAAGGGCTGCTTCTCCGTTGGGATGAGCGTCACGGCCCAGTATTTGTCGGTGATGCCGAGCCAGCCATTGGTCGACTTGCTGGGCGTGTATTCCTTGTCCTTCTCGATCTTGGCGTATTTGTATTCCTGCAGCCCCTCGCTGCCGGTCACGCCGATCAGGCCCTCATGCAGCACATAGGTGCTGGCGACGGCCGGCTTGTCGAAACGGGTGACGCGCCCGTAATTGTACAGCGAGACGGCGGCCGTTCCGGAATTCTGCACCGTGTCGGAAACGGTGAACATGTATTCGTTATCGATCGAGATGGTGCGCTTGAACGTCAGGCCCTTGTCGTTGGTGAAGGTCAGCGTCACCGGCGTCGAGGGCGTCAGCGTCGGATTGCCGTCGACGCTCCACACCGTATCCGCGCCGGGCACAGTGCCGGTGGTGTCGTTGCCGACGAAGCCGATCTCGGCGAAATAGCCATTGGGCAGCGACGACGGGTTGAGCAGCTCGATCTCGGGCGAGTTCTTGTCGACCGTCTCGGTGTAGTGCTTGAGCCTCAGGTCGTCGAGGCGCGTGCCGGTCAGGTTGATCGAGCCCTCGAGGCTGGGCGTGTCGATCTTGACGCGCTTGGTGGCGGCAATCGCCTGGTCGCGGCTGGCCGCGGTCACGCTGTCGCTGCCGGGCGCGCTGGGGATGGCGCCGGCGGTCGGGGCCGGCGTTCCGGCCGCGCCTGGATTGGTGCCCTGCGCTTCCTTCTTCTGCGCCTCGACGCGCTGTTGCTCGACGCGTGCCTGCTCGCGCTGCTGTTCCATGCGCGGGTTCATGTAGAACACCTGCCAGAGCGTCAGGATCAGCACCGACAGCGCGATGGTGATGAAGAAATTGCGGTTGTTTTCCATCGAAGCCCTTGGCCTATCGTGTTCCGCGCAGCCGGCGGGAGAGCTCGGCCTTCAACTGGCCGAACGGAATGGCAAGCACGTCTTCACGCCCGACGATGACATAGTCATTGCCGGGCGCCATGTCATCGGCGGCATGAACGCGCACGGCTTCCCTCAGCCGCCGCCGGACGCGGTTGCGCACCACGGCGTTGCCGACCTTCTTGGTGACTGTGTAGCCGACGCGCGGCGCAAGGTCATCGCCGCGGTCGAGAACTTCAACGAGAAAAAGCCGCCCGCGGCGTTTCTCGCCGCCGCGCACAGCCAAGAAATCCGCGCGTTTCAGAAGCCGCCCGGGAGTTTTCCCCTGTGGCTTGCCGGGTGCGGGCAACGATCTCGTCTTTCGTTCAGGCGCTGAGCCGCTTGCGGCCGCGGTTGCGACGGGCGGCAACGACGCCACGGCCACCCTTGGTGGCCATGCGGGCACGGAAACCATGCCGGCGCTTACGGACGAGCTTGGACGGTTGGTAGGTACGCTTCATTTGTTTTAATACCGCGGGGTGCGGCCCTTCTTGATTCTGTCACTGTGCAACAGGAGCTTTGCCGGGCCGGCCTAGGCGCGATCGAAACCGCGCCGGGACGAATGGCCCGAGCGTGAGCGGGCTTATAGAAAGAAGGTCTTTGGAAGTCAATCCGCCCCGCCGCGAGGCATTTTTCGCGGAGCCGACGATGAAATTGGCAAAAAAGCCGCAAATCGCATAGTCTTGGCCGATCAAGCCTTTGTGAATGCGCGTCAATGACGAGTGAAACTCTGCCCACGAACGAAAAGGCACAGCCGGCGGCGGCGAATTCGTCGCGCCGGGTGCCGTTGTCGCGCGGTCTGTCGACCAAGCTGCTTTTACTCACCATCGCCTTCGTGCTGCTGGCTGAAATCCTGATCTTCCTGCCCTGGATCGCCAGCTACCGGGTCAACTGGCTGAAGGAGCGCCTGAGCACAGCCGCCGCGGTGTCGATCGTGCTGTTGCAGGGCGAGCCCAACTCGCTGTCGCACAACGCCCAGAACGATGTGCTGATGGCGATCGGCGCCAAGGCGATCGCCGTGCGTGACGGCGGTGTCTCGCGGCTTCTGGTGGTCGCCGACATGCCGCCACAGGTCGACGCGCACATCGATATCGCCAATGTCGGCCTGATCAACGGCATGACCGGCGCGCTCGACACGCTGTTCTTCGGCGGCAAGCGCATGCTGCGCGTCTTCGGCCCGGTCGGCGACAGCGACAAGGAATTCGAGCTGATCATGCCGGACTACCGTTTGCGCGACGCTATGCTGAGATACTCGCGCAACGTCGCCGTCGTCTCGCTGCTCATCTCGCTGTTCACCGCCATGCTGGTCTATGCGGCGATCGACCTGATCATGATCGGGCCGATCCGCACCATGACGCGTTCGATCCTGGCCTTCTCCGAGGCGCCCGACGATCCCGGCCGCGTCATCCGCCCCGCCGACCGCGCCGACGAGATCGGGGTCGCCGAACGCGAGCTGTCGCAGATGCAGGACCGGCTGCAGAAGATGCTGTCGGAGCAGAAGCATCTCGCGGATCTCGGCCTGGCCGTCTCCAAGATAAACCACGACATGCGCAACATCCTGGCGTCCGCGCAGCTGATGTCGGATCGCCTGCGCCAGGTGAAGGACCCGACGGTGCAGGCCTTCGCGCCGAAGCTTCTGCGCGCCCTCGACCGCGCCGTCTCCTATTCCGAAGGTGTGCTTCACTATGGCCGCACGCAGGAGCCGGCGCCGTCGCGCCGCCGCGTGCGGCTGCGCCAGCTGGTCGACGACGTGCACGGCCTGCTCGACATCGAGGACGGCATCGAGTTCATCAACGCCATCGAGCATGCCTTCGAGGTCGATGCCGATTCCGACCAGCTGTTCCGGGTGCTCACCAATCTCTGCCGCAACTCCGTGCAGGCGATGGCAGCCGACACCGAAAGCGCGGTGGTGCGCCGGCTGGCCGTCGCGGCCGAGCGCCAGGGCAGCGTCAGCCGCATCACCGTCACCGACACCGGTCCCGGCCTGCCGCCCAAGGCGCGCGAGAACCTGTTCGCCGCCTTCCGCGGCTCGGCGCGCACCGGCGGCACCGGGCTTGGCCTGGCGATCGCGCACGAGCTGATCCGCGCTCATGGCGGCACGGTCGAGCTGGTCGAATCGATCGGCGGCCGCACCGTCTTCGCCGTCACCATTCCCGACCAGCCGGTGCGGCTCGACCAGGCGCGCAATGGTTTGCGCCGCCCGGCTTGAGCCCACCACCGCCTGCGGAGCCGCTTGTCGGTAGCGGCGCGCCTCGATCGGCATCGGCAAAACCACCTGCGACAAAACTTTTGCCGGATCGGCTTGCTTTTCGCAAATTCAGTCGTTAGGGAACACTCCACATCGCGGCCGGCCTTCTCGACCGGATCGCGGGGCCTGTGTCATGCACGGCCTGTTGCGCGCCCGTAGCTCAGCTGGATAGAGCACCAGACTACGAATCTGGGGGTCAGGAGTTCGAATCTCTTCGGGCGCGCCACTTCGCAATACGCTATTGGCGCCAAAATCGGCCGGCGCTTCGATTAACCAGTCAGGTTGTCGAGTTAAGTGCACTGGACTGCACCCGTGCGTGAGACACGCTAACTTCTGTGACAGGTTGTCCCTGAGGATGACCGATGACGGAATGGCGATCCGGACGTTTCCGACGGCGTACAATTGAAGGCGATCAAGCGTGCGGAAGGCGGCGAAGGCGTTCTGCCTGTGGCACGCAAGCTCGGGATATCGCGCAAGCTCCTGCATGATTGGATCAAGGCGTGGAAGGCCCTTGGGCCTGAGGGGAGTCTAAGCAAAAAACGGATGCGGAGCGTCTCCCGTCCCTTTCGCCTTCATAACCGCCACGCACTCATCGATCTGCTGATCGGACATGTTCAGCCCGAATTCGCCACGCAGCACGTCCCTGAATTCGATCTCGGTTGCGAGCCAGCGCTTCTCCGCGTGCCCCTCCGCGTCGCGGACCGTGACACGCGCATTGTACATGGTGATCCGACTCCTGTTCGGTCCCGGCTTCGCCACGATGATGTTGCCCTGGTATGGCGCGTCCGGGTGGGTCGCGGTGTACCAGTTGGTGATCTCGTATTCGCCATCATAGCGCGGGTAAGGAATGACCCGGTAAATGTGCTGCCAGCCACGGTTGAGCAGCGCCTGGAGCGTCAGCTCGCCGCCGACATCGATAAAGCGCATGACCTCGTGCGGCGTCTCTTGTTCGATCTGCGGCGCAAGCAAGAGCGCGCAGGTCGGCGCGAGGTTGCCGAAGCCGACATCCGCAAGATAAATTCCCTCCGGCAACTCCACTTTTAACAGCATGTGGATGGCCGGGCGCGGCGCATCGATCGCCAGCCCGCGTACGACACGCCCTTGCAGGCTTGTGATCCTGTAGCCGAGCGACCAAAGTCCGGCCCGGAACAGCATGTTCTGTTCAAAGCAGTATCCGCCGCGCTTGCTGGCGATCATCTTGTGCTGAAGCGAAGGCACATCGAGCTTGGGCGGAAGCCCGAGCATGATATCCAGCGTTTCGTAGGCGATTGAATGCGAGTGCGCGAAAATAAGTCGATTCAAGGTCTCAAGCGTTGGTGTGACGGGCCCGGAATAGCCGATGCGCGCAAGCCAAGCGTTCTGATCGAATTGCGTGTCGGACATCTCGCGCACCTCCGCCGTTTCGCAACGCCGATATTACCAGTCTGGGTCCGACCGCGAAACATGCCAGAAGTCTAGCATGTCGATGAGGGTGGCTCGGTCCGAGTTGAGTTCGAGAACAGCTTGGCACCTTTGAGACATGCCGACGGGCTCTGAGAAAGTCTCTTCCATCGAGCTCGAGCGGAAGCGGCCAGCCGACCGTAAAACGTCGCTATGGCCCATCGCGCCGTTCCCCGGATTGATCGAAATGGCCGCACTTGAAGGGTAAGCGGACCGCGAAATCGGGAAGACAGCTGGCCATGAGGCGTAGTGCAAGATCGCAGTCCGTCGCTGGTTATTCGGCCGGATCGTTTGGGCGGCGGCCGCATCATAGCGCCACGGCGAAGCAATAGTGCCCATCTTCATCGGCCGCGGCGCGCCAACAATTTCAGATATTTAGCTGAATCCCACCGTTTTCAAATGGCCGTTTTGAAACGGCTTTGCATCGTCGGAGCGCGGTTGGGAGAACCGCAACAAAGGATCGGGCGATCATCCGGCCCGAAACGTGTTGCGTTTATGTATGCGGCAGAACCAATTGCAAAATAAAATCAGTCGGCCTAATCTGAACCGATTGCACAATGCAATTAGATTTGTGATGCCGTGTGAGGAACAGACAATGGCCAAGCTCGTGTTCGGAATGAACCAGTCGCTGGACGGCTACGTCGATCACACGGCCTTCGGGCCGAGCCCCGCGCTTTTCCGCCACTTCATCGAGGAGGCCGAGCGTCAGGCGGGCAGCATCTACGGTCGCCGCATGTATGAGATCATGCGCTACTGGGACGACGAGCATCCTGAATGGGATGCCGAGCGACTTGCCTACGCAGCGGCGTGGCGGCGCCAGCCGAAATGGGTCGTCTCACGCTCGATGAAGTCCGTCGGTCCCAACGCAAGGCTTGTCGAGGGCGATCTCGGGGACGCTATCCGAAAGCTGAAGGCCGAGCGCGACGGCGAGATCGAGGTCGCCGGCCCGGATTTGGCGCGAAGCCTCACCCAGCTGGGCCTGATCGACGAGTATCGGATCTACCTGCACCCGGTGGTGCTTGGCCACGGCAAGCCTTATTTCGCCGGACCCCGACCGCCGCTCCGCCTGATGGCTCATGACCGGATCGAGGATGTGATCAGGTTAGCCTACGCTCCCGCCTGATCTCCGTCGTCCGACGCGCCCTCCGCCAGACCGCTTATTCGAGGCTCGCAGTTCGAATCTTCGGACGCTATTCGTCGTTCAAACGCCCACCCTGAAATGTCGGGGCAGGGCCCGGCGCGCCTATGCCGGGTAAGCCAGCGCCAGGATTCTGGGCGAGATGGTGAAGCGCACGGTCAAACGATTGCCGGATGAAGTGACCGCCTCGCTCGAGGTGAGATCGACGGCGATGTCCTCAAAGCCCAGCACCCGGCCGTCGAGCGGAAACGAGGCCTTGTAGACCGCCTCCTTGATCGCAAACAGAATGCGGCTGCCCAGGCGGGAATCAAGATCGCCCAGGCGATCTTGCGGCGTTGCCACCATGCCTCGGAGCTCGTGTGGCAAGGGCAGGGCAGGTTCGATGTCGACGCCTACGCTTCTCACCGCATCGGATCGCGCGGCGACCGCCATGGCAAGTTCATCGTCATGCGCGATTGAACCGACGATCCCTGCAGGCCAGATCGGGTTTCCCAGTTGGCCCCGCAAGACGGCGAGATCCGCACAGCTCAGGCGCCGCAGCAATTCATGCGCGACCCGACGGCCCGCTCCAGTGGCGGCGCGCGCCCTCTGTTCGCGCGTGGCGATGGAAGCGCCTTCCGCCGGCAGGAGGTATTGTTCGTCGCCGGCACGAACAAGACGGCAGCCGGTGACGAGGCCGGGCGGCGTGAGGTAGGCCAGCGCCTCCTCGACGGCGCTTTCGATGTCCGGTTGCGCGTCGTCCGGCCGTGAGCTCACTTGCTGCCCAATTCGAGCACGGCAATCATCTCGCCATCCTCGTCCAGTCCCGCCTCGACGAAACCGAAGCCGGCATAGAGCCGGCGCGCCGCCTCGTTGTCCGGTTCATAACAGACCGAGACGCGGCGTATGTGGCCGAGCTGCGCGATCTCCTCCAGCGCCCGGGCAACCGCGGCACGGCCAAGGCCCTTGCCCTGTTCGCGGCGGTCGATCATGAAACGGTAGATGATCGCCTCGTCATCGTCGTCCGGAGCGCTGTACATCAGGAATCCGACGACGCGCCCGGCCGCAACTACCGCGCGGGCGATGGCCTCATCATCCTCCCCGGCCTCTTCCAGCGAGTCGACATTCGAAGCGACGAAGCCTTGCTGCTCGGGCATCAGCTCGAGCGCCTGGATCGCCGCCCGGTTATCTTCGCCTACGGGCCGCAGGACAACCGGGCGGTCGCCTGTCCGCGCGTCGGCGGAACGCTTCACCGTTTCTGCCCGATCTTGATCGCGCTCGCGTCGATCGGCGTCACCACGCCATAGAGCTTCGCCGGGTTGCCGCGCCACACGGTGTTGGGCTCCAGCACTTCGCCCTTCATGACGAAGCAATCGAGGTCCGCCACGGATCCCTCGCCCATTGCCACGGCGTAGTGGACGAAGGCGGCGGGGGCGAGCGTGCAGCCATTGCCGATGCGGATGTAGTCGGACTTGAACGCGCCTTCCTCCAGCGAATGCGCCTGGATGACGCAGCCCTCGTTGAGCGTCGCGTCGTCGCCGATCTCCACCAGCGACCGCTCGGTGATGATGCTTCCCCCGTCATAGACGCGCCGCCCGACCTTAACGCCCACCAGACGCAGGAGCAGCGGCCTGAAGGGGGTGCCGGTGAACAGGCCCATGATCGGCGAATCGGACAGTTTCCAATGGCGTTCGTGCCGCCAGAAGACCGGGTCGTAGATCGTCGCCATCCTGGGCTTCAGCCGGCGAAAACCGAGGCTGACGCGTTCCAGGAAGACATAGAACGGAATGCCGATCGCCGTGGTCAGCACCACCGCCACGAACAGCGCCGTCTGCTCCCATTCGTTGTAGTAGTTGAGCGCCCTGTCCCAAATGGCGAGCGTCAGGAACAGGATCAGCCACTGCGCGGCCAGGAACAGCAGCGCGGTGACCAGATTGTGGAGGTTCTTCAGCGGCAGCCGGCGGCGGCGCTCCTCGTCGGAGATCAATCCGAGCAGCTCCTTGTCGCGATTGACCATGCGCGGGATTTCAAAGGGCGGCGACCCAAGCAGCCCGACATTCTCGCGCACGGGACCATCGACCGGTACATGCACCTTGGTTCCGAGCAGGCAATTGTCGCCGGTGCGGGAATCCGGCGAATAGATGATGTTGTTGCCGAAGAAGTTGCGCTCGCCGATCCGCGTGTGCTCGAGGCGGAAGGAATTGGCGGACTTCTGCATGTTGACCATGAACAGGCCGTCGGACACCATGGTTTCCGAGCCGATCTCGCTGAGCTGCGGGTTTTCATGCCGCTGGTTGGTGCCGAAATTCGACCCGGTCTGGTTCACCTTGTTCAGCCGCCAGCCGATGGCGCGCAAATAGTAGACGATGGCTGAGCTGTCGCCGAACAGCACGTTCAGCAGTCGCACGTTGCTTACCAGCTCCAGCATCGATTGCAGCCAGTAGTGGAAGCCGTAGAGCGAATAGTTTCGGCCGGGCTTCAGCATGAGGTTGAACAGCCGCGGCACGATGGCCGCCAGCAGCACGCCGCCGATGACGAAGCCCGCCACCGTCACCGTGGTGCCGATCGCCACGATGCCGATGGTCTCCTGATAGTCGTCGCCGACATTCTCCCAGTAGGTGTGGAACAGAAGCGGGAACGGCGTGACGATGGCGAAGAGGATGAAAAGCTGGATCGCTTCGTAGATGATCCGGCGCGCGTGCGACAGCGGCACGTTGGGAACCGTGCAATAGTTCGCCTCGGTCGGGATTGCCGGCGATCCGTGCCAACGCTCGCCGGCAGGAATCGCCTGTCCGCGATGCAGCGACGAAGCGTGGCCCAGCTGGGCGCCGTCGCCGATGCGGGTGTCGATGTCCAATGTTGAGCCGACGCCGACGAAAGCGTTGTGGCCGATGTCGAGCGGGCCGGTGTGGATGTAGCCCGCCTGGGCCCGGAAGCCCAGGATCATGGTATCCTTGCGCAGGATCGAGTTGTCGCCGATGCTGATCAGGTCGGTGCAGACCGGAACGGAGCGGCACTCGATGACGGTGCGGTTGCCGAGCCGAGCGCCGAGCAGGCGCAAATAGAGGCTGTATAGCGGGCTGCCGCGGAACAGCACCACCGGCGCGCTGCGGACCAGCGTCTTGACGACCCAGAAGCGATAATAACGCCAGCCCCAGATCGGGAACGTCTCGGCCTTCCAGCGGCCGACCAGCAGCCATTTGGCGATGATGGCAAAGCCGCTGAGCCCGAAGAAGACGCTGGCGGACAACAGAACGCAGCGCAGATAGAGCTGCACCGGGTCGTCCAACGCGTCATAGACCCAGTTGAGCCCGTCATTGATCGCCCAGAGCGAGCCATAGCTGTAGAGCGCGTAGAACATGAGCTGCCCAAAGCCCGTGCTCCAATAGGCAAAGCTGGAAGCCCGATGCGTCAGCATCGGCTCGCTCGCCGCAACCGCGGCCATCTGCGGCGCGCGCAGGTGCTCGGCGAGCTTCGCGACCGTGGGATGCAGGTATACGTCGCGCATCGAGGTCGTCGACCAGGCCTTGCGGGAGCGGATGCGCGCGCAGAACCTCGCCATCAACAACGAGTTCGCGCCGAGGTCGTCGAAGAAGTGGTCTTCGATGGAGATGTCCTCGAATTTCAGCACATCCTGCAGCGTGTCGACCAGAAACCTCTCGTCCTCGTTGCGCGGGTCGATCATCGCATGGCCGGCCGCGACGCGCGCGCTGGTCGGCTTTGGCAGCTTTCTCAGGTCGACCTTGTTGGAGACGGTCATCGGGATCGCGGGCAGCTGCTCCAGATAGGCCGGAACCATGTAGTCGGGCAGCCGCTGCTTGAGTTCCCGCACGAGCATGGTGCGATCCACACTGTCGCCTCCGCTCCTGGGGGCGTAATAGGCGACCAGTTCCGTGCGCTCGGGCTCGATCTCCCACGTCGTGACCGCCGCCTGCGCGATGCCCGGCTGTTCCAGCAGCACGGCCTCGATCTCGCCCAGCTCGATGCGGTAGCCGCGGATTTTCACCTGCGTGTCGATGCGGCCGTGATATTCGATCTCGCCCTTGTCGTTGATGCGGCCGAGATCGCCCGTCCGGTAGATGCGGCCGCTGGGATTGTTCGGCAGACCGATGAAATCCTTGATGAATCGCTGCTCGGTGAGTTCCGGCCGGTTGAGATAGCCTACCGCCACGCCCATCCCGCCGATGCAGACCTCGCCCAGCTGATCCCCGGTCAGCACCTTCGGCTTTTCGGGGTCGAGAATGGCTATCGAATAGGTGGGCAGCGGCCTGCCGATGGTCACCGCTTCGTCCGGCGTCAGCAAGCCCATGGTGGCAGTGACCGTCGCCTCGGTCGGGCCATAGGTGTTCAGGATCTGGCGGCCGGGCTTCGCCCAGCGCACCACGAGCTTTTGCGAGCAGGCTTCGCCGCCGACCAGGATCGTGCGCAGGCTGGGCGCGTCGCTCTCGATCGACGACAAAAGCGTCGGACTGCAGGCCATGCAGGTAATGTGATGCTCGCGCAGGAAGCTGGCCAGCTCCTCGCCCACGAGGGGCTGCTGGCCGGGCGCCGGCACGACCGTGGCACCGGCGGCAAAGGGCACCCAGATCTCCTCCGAGGAGAAGTCGAAGGCGATGGTCATGCCTTGGTACACGCGGTCGCCCGGCTGGTAACCGTAGGATGCTGCGGCGACGCGGATGAAGTTGCAGAAGCTCTGATGCGTGATGACCACGCCTTTCGGCTTGCCCGTGGTGCCGGACGTGTAGAGAATGTAGCAGGTCTGGTCCTGGCTACCCTCCGGCAGGGGCGCCGTTTCTGGCTTGAGAGCGATTTCGGATTCCGCCGAGTCGATCGAGATATGCGGAACCGGCAGGCGCGCCACGCGCGCGGCATAACCGGAGACGCTGATCACCATCGTGACATTGGCGTCCTCGATGATCATCACCATGCGATCTTCGGGGAAGGCTGTGGCTAGAGGGACGAAGGCCGCCCCGGCCTTCATCACGGCAAGGATGGCGATATAGGTTTCGGCCGAGCGGTCCAGCAAAAGGCCCACCCTGTCGCCTGGCCTCACGCCGCGCTCGATCAGCAGATGCGCGAACTGGTTGGCGCGGCTGTTCAGCTCGCGGTATGACCAGGGCCGGCCGCCGGAAATCACCGCCGGTGCTGCGTCGAAGCGGCTCGCCAGATCGCCGAAGAAGCGGTCAAGCCTCTCGTGCGGCTCGCCCTTATGTATGAAATCAGGGCCGATCAGGATCTGATCGCGCGGTGGCGATTCCGTCACTGGTTTGGCTTTGGGCGCGTTTTTCTTGGCGGGCTTGGTTGCTTCATTCAGAGACATTGGAGGACCCGCGAGCTCGTATGGCTCGCACTATGCCGTGATTGGCGAAAAGACAATTGACTGACGATGACGGGCCAGTTGATTTGCCTTTGCGGCGGATTTGAGATGGCGTTCCGATCGGCAATTCATGCCACGCGACGTTCACGATGATGTGACGGAGCGCCGATCTCCCCCGCGAAGGCGTATCGTTTTGCGTGCGCTCTGCGGGATCATCTCCGCAGGCAGCGGCTCGATCAGCTCGCGGATGGGTCGCCGCTCAATCGGTAAGCAAGCAGATATCCGCCTCGGCGACGCAATAAGGCACGTGGCGGAAATCGCGGATGGCCATGACCTCTTCGCCGCGCCAGTCGATCAGCATGAAGCCGCGCACCGCATCGTGCGCCTGCGGGTTGCGGATCAGGATCGCCGGCCGGCCGTCGACGAAGCCGAGCGACAGGGCCCAGTCGCCGAGGCGGTCGTAATTGCCGAAATAGGTCGAGGCTTCCTTCTTGCCGTTGAGGCGGGCGCGATTGAGGACGTCGACCTGGATGTCCTCGGCGATCAGCGTCCTGACCCCGTCGAAGGCGCGCGCATTGAACAGGTCGATGTAGCGGCGCAGCCGGCGCTCTTCTTCGGGATCGAGCCTCGGCACCGCCACGTCGTCCGGTGCCGAGGCCAGTGCCTTCAGCTCCGCCCGCCCGCGATGCAGCGCCGCCTTGGTGGCGGCTAAAGTCGCGCCCGTAACCTCGCAGGTCTCATGCAGGCTGAGGCCGAGCACATCGACCAGGATCACGGCGCTGCGCTGCGCCAGCGTCAGCCGCATGAAGCTGCGCAGGCTCGCCGCGGTCGCGAGTCTCGTCTCGGCGCTGACGGAGAGGTCTGCTATTGCGGTCATGTCGGCCTCGCTCGTTCGGGAACGTTCCCGTTGGCGACGGCGCAGGTGATCCTGCGCCGCGTTGTGAGCGATGCGGAACAGCCACTGCTCGGGACGCTCGACGAGAGCGCCGCCATCATGGGCGGCCAGCGCCTTCACCACAGCCTCCTGCACGATGTCCTCGCCCTCGATCGCCGAGCCGGCCAAGCGGGCGGCATAGCGGTGCAGCTTCGGGCGCAGCCCGACAAGCATGGATTCGAGTTCCGCGCGGTCGAATTTCGCTGCGCTCATCGTCCTCATTCTCGCCTCGCCGATTACATGCCGTGCCCTGGTCAGGCCGGCACGGCTTCATTTGCCCCGGCCAGCATACGATAGTCGCCGACGATCTTCGCCGGCGACCTGGCAAGCGGCGTCGAACGTCGCGCGGCATGATCGGCGCCGAAGGCCTTGAACGCGTCGAGCTCGGTCAACGCCGAGCTATCCTTGTCGTAGCCGACGATGTGGACGAATTCGCCATTCTCCAGTTCGAGCACCAGATAGCGCAAGGTTTGCGGCTTCGTTTCATCCAGCGCCTCGAACACTTTTGCCACCAGCGCCCGGTTCTCGGCGATGCTTGCGTCTTTCACGCCGTAGCGGATGAGATTGTAAGTCATGGTCGTCTCCTGTTTGCGATCTGCGTGAGGAAGACGTTCCATGGCCTCCAAAGGATTCCCGGGCCGGGTCTTATCTTTTTGATCGTCTGCGGCGATCAGCCGGTTCCGCCGATCATGGAGACAATCGTGTCGTCGCCGGCCGATTGCGGCCGCATCCGGCCGCTGGCCAACTCGACCGACAGTTTGCATAGGGCTGAGTTGACGGGCGACGCCATGCCGTGCAGCCGCCCGAGAAGCACGATCTCGCCGTTGAGGAAGTCGGTTTCGAGGGAGCCGGTCCCGCGCACGATGCTCTGCAGCGTCGAGGAGCCGACACGCGTTCGGCCGGGGATGGCGGACATGGTCAATTCCTCGCGCGCCATGGCGTCGGTCTTGTCCCAGTCGATCCCGGCGGCGGTGAGCACCGCCTCGGCTTCGGCGCGCGCCTTGGCATACCATTTCCGCTGCAGCTCGGTCTCGCCCAGCGCCGCGTCGATGATGTTGCGAAGGTTGGCGAGCAGCTTGCGGTACTTGCTGCTCATCACATTGTCCCTGGGGTCGGCGATGAAACCGGAGGCGCTCAGAACCCCGCACAGTTTCTCGACTGTGTCGTCGATTCCGGAAGGATAGCGGCCGATATCGAAGGCGCCGATCTTGGGCGCGAAATAGGCCGCGACCTGACCGGGCGTGTCGTAATCGGCCGGCAGCATGACCGTCGCGCCATAGACATTGGCGAAGAAACGCAAGGCCAGCGCCTCGTTGGCGACGCCGTTCTGGAAGCAGCACACCGGCTGCGCCGTGACACCGGCGGCGTTGAGCCGTTGCAGCGCCCCGAGCGTATCAGGCGTTTTCATCGTCAGCAGCACGACATCGTCCGGCTCGAAGGAAATCTCCGACGGGTCGGCATGGACGGGAAAGCGCGCGGTCCTTGTGCCTTGCGGGGTGGAAAGCGACAGTCCCGAGGCGCGGATGGTATCGAGCTGCCTGCCGCGGGCGATGCCGAGCACCGTGTGGCCTGAAAAACTCAGCTGGGCCGCGATGGCGCCGCCGATGGCGCCGATCCCATAGACGATGATGCGCATGCTGTTCCCGTCATGATTGGAGTTGGGACTTCAGTCGAGTTGACCGAAAAAGCCTACAGCGTTGTCGCCGAGGCGGCGACCATCCGCGCCCTCCGTTCACGCAATCGTGGCCGCCGCCGCCCGCCCGGCGCTGCGCCCCGAAAAAATGCAGCCGCCGAGGAAGGTGCCTTCCAGCGCCGCGTAGCCATGCACGCCGCCGCCGCCGAAGCCGGCGACCTCGCCCACCGCATAAAGCGCCGGCACCGGCTGGCCGGCGGCATTGAGCACGCGGCTATCGAGGTCGGTCTGCAGCCCGCCCAGCGTCTTGCGGGTCAGGATGTTGAGGCGCACCGCGATCAGCGGGCCGTTCGCCGGATCGAGCATCTTGTGCGGCTTGGCGGTGCGGATCAGCCTGTCACCGAGATAGGAGCGCGCACCGCGCAGCGCGGTGACCTGGGCGTCCTTGGAGAACGGATTGTCGAGCTGCATGTCGCGGGCGCGGATCTCGCGCTCGACCTGGGCGCCGTCCAGCAGCGGCTCGCCGCCGGCCAGCGCGTTCATGCGCGCCACCAGCCTGGAAAGATCGGCCTCGACGATGAAATCCTCGCCCTTTTCCATGAACGCTTTCACCGGGCCGGGAATGCCTGATGTCGCGCGGCTCAGCACCTGCCGCCAGCTTTTGCCGGTGAGGTCCGGGTTCTGCTCGGAGCCCGACAGCGCGAACTCCTTCTGGATGATCTTTTTGGTCAGGATGAACCAGGAATAATCGAAGCCGGTGCTCATGATGTGGCTGAGCGTGCCCAGCGTGTCGAAGCCCGGATAGAGCGGCGCCGGCAGCCTTTTGCCGCGCGCGTCGAGCCAAAGCGAGGAGGGGCCGGGCAGGATGCGGATCGCGTGCTCGGTCCAGATCGGCGCCCAATTCCTGATGCCCTCGACATAGTGCCACATGCGGTCGCGATTTATGATCGAGCCGCCGACCGCCTCGGTGATCGCCAGCATGCGGCCGTCGACATGATCCGGCACGCCGGTGATCATCCGCTTCGGCGGCGCGCCTAGGCGTTGCGGCCAGTTCTGGCGCACCAGCTCGTGATTGCCGCCGATGCCGCCGGAGGCGACGATCACCGCTTGCGCATGGAGCTCGAAATCGCCGGCCATGTCACGAGAACTCTTGCGGCCGCGCTCAACCGTGCTTGGCTGCAAGATGTCGCCACGTACGCCGCTGACCGTGTTGCCGCTGCGGATAATCTCGGTGACCCGGTGACGAAACCTGAACTCGACCAGCCCGCGCTTCTGCGCCTCGCGCACGCGCAGCACGAAAGGCTCGAGCACGCCGGGCCCGGTGCCCCAGGTGATGTGGAAGCGCGGCACCGAATTGCCGTGGCCGACGGCATTGCCGCCGCCGCGCTCGGCCCAGCCGACGACGGGGAAGAATTTCATGCCCCGCTCGATCAGCCAGGAGCGCTTCTCGCCGGCGGCGAAGCCGACATAGGCCTCCGCCCATTTGCGCGGCCAGAAATCCTCCGGACGGTCGAAGGCGGCGGTGCCCATCCAGTCCTCGAGCGCGAGGTCGTGGGAATCGCGGATGCGCATGCGCCGCTGCTCCGGCGAATCGACCAGGAACAACCCGCCGAACGACCAGAAGGCCTGGCCGCCCAGCGACTGTTCCGGCTCCTGGTCGACGATGATGATTTTCTTGCCGGCCTCCGCCAACTCCGTCGCGGCGACGAAGCCGGCCAGCCCCGCGCCGACAATGATCACGTCCGCGTCAGCCATTTTCCCTCCCAGGATCAGCCGGCAAACTTATTGCAAAGCCTCAGACGGGCTCCCAGCCGTCTTTGTCACCGGCGCGGAAGATGGCGTCGATGACTTTCTGGTTGAGCACCGATTCCTCCAGCGTGAAGACGCGGTCCTTGCCGCCCTGGGCGGCGCGCACGAAGGCTTCGCACTCCAGCCTGTATTGCTGCGTGCCTGGGAAGCGGAACACCTGCGCCTCGCTGTGGTTCTGGTTGTGCAGCTCGATGCGGTGGTGATCGTAGAGCCCGGCATTGAACGGGGCGAAGACCTCGATGAAGCCCTTCTCGCCGTGGAATACCATCACCTGCCGCGCCGCCATCTGCGTCGACAGGTAGAAGGACAGCTCGAAATCGCCGAAATCGGCTCGGATCGAGGAATAGATGTCGGTGCCGAAAGTCTTGTCGCGCTCGATCGTCGCCTGCACCCGCAGCGGCTCCTTGCCGGTCGAAAAGCGCGTCGACACGGCCGGATAGACGCCGATGTCAGGCAGCGCGCCGCCGCCGAGATCGAGCTGGTTGCGCATGTTCTTGGGGTCGACATTGTAATAGGAAAACGCGCCCTGCACATGGCGCAGCCGGCCGATGGCGCCGCTTGCGATCAGGTCGCGCACCTTGATCCATTGCGGGTGATAGACGACCATGAAGGCCTCGCAGACCAGCACCTTCTTCTCATCGCGCAGCCTGATCAGCGGCGGAATGTCCTTGGCGTCGAGCGCCAGCGGCTTCTCAACCAGCACATGTTTTCCGGCCTCGATCGCTTTCGCCGTCCATTCGACATGCTGCGATGTCGGCAGCGGGATGTAGACGCCGTCGACCTCCTCGGAGGCGAGCAGTTCCTCATAGGAGCCGAAGGCATGACGGGCGCCGAAACGCTCGCCCAGCGCCTTGGCCTTCGACAGGTCGCGGCTGGCGATCGCCGACAGGACACCGTTCTCCGACTCCACGATTGCCGGCAAAAGCTGCTCGCGGCCGATCTTCGCCGTCGACAGAACACCCCATCGGAACATCACGCTTCTCCGTGTCGGTTTACAAGCGACGAGGTTTGCCTGAAATCGGCGGAAAAGCCAATGCGTGAGGCGGCCCGCCGTTCCTCGCCTCACGCAGTGGGCTACGGCATGCACACATTTCCAAGCGGCTGGTCTTGGCGACGGCGTGCATGGCAGCTTGGCGCATGCATTGTCTTATGCTGCGCTGGTCGACCCCCACTCCGTCTCGGCTTCGCCGAGCCACCTCTCCCCCGATCGACAGGGTAGAGGAAAGGCGCCAAGCTTTTTGCCATCAACGCTCGTCCAGCAAGGCTCCCTTCCTTTCCCTCCGGAGGGGGGAAAGGTGGCGCTGCGAAGCAGCGACGGATTGGGGGAACCACCTGGCAATCAAGCCTCGGCCTGATCAGTCGCGCCAGTCACAGAAGATGTGTGCATAGCGTAGACGAAGTGGTGAGAGTTGACCGCACAGCGGACGAGAGGGGCAGCGCTGCCCTTTGCGATGCAGCAGATCGTCGCTCGTTAACCGAATCGGAAGGAGATGTTTAACGCTTCGTCTCTATGTCCGGCCCCGGGAGGCACAACAGAGCGAGCATGATGAACGATAGCCCCGAAAAGCGAAACGAATGGCGCGCCATCTTCTATGTGCAGGCGCGCGTCGCCATCCTGTTTGTGCCGGTTGTGCTCAGCCTTCTCCTCATCGGCATCTTCGCCGGCAATGAGCGCAAATCCGTGCCCGATGCCGTTGATCCGACCGTGACGGGTTCGGTGCGCTGAACAAGGCGTCGGCCGGCCGGCTGCCGTGCACCGTCAAACAAACTTCGGGATCGGGCCGTTCTGCGGCGTCGTGTCGTCGCCGAGATCGATGAACACCTCGTCGACGAAGCACCAGCCCCAGCCTTCCGGCGGGTCGTAGCCCTCGATGATCGGATGCTGCGTGGCATGAAAATGCTTCGTCGCGTGGCGGTTGGGCGAGTCGTCGCAGCAGCCGACATGGCCGCAGGTCCGGCAGAGCCTCAGATGCACCCACCACGAGCCGCTCTTCAGGCATTCCTCGCAGCCGAGCGCGCTCGGCGTGACCTTTTTTATGTCCCTGGTGTGCCTGCATTCGTCCATCAGGATCTCCTCGTCGGTTCGGCTTATTGGCTTGAGGCGGCGCCGTCCCGCGCCAGATAAGCATGCAGCGCCGCAACCACCTGCGCGCCTTCGCCGACGGCGGCAGCGACCCTCTTGGTCGAGCCGCAGCGCACGTCGCCGATGGCGAACACGCCGCTGCGGCTGGTCTCCATCAGCCCGTGCCCCGGTGTCGTGTCCGGCCCGGTGCGCACGAAACCTTTGGCATCCAGCGCCACGTTGCAGTTCGCAAGCCAATCGGTGTTCGGGTCGGCGCCGATGAACAGGAAGAGGTGGCGGATTGCGCACGTCGTCTCCTCGCCAGTCGCCCGGTTGCGCCAGTGCAGCCGCTCGAGATTGCCGTCATGGCCCTCCAGCGCTGCCACCTCGGTCTCGGTCAGCACCTCGACGTTGGGCTGTGCCTTGATGCGCTCGACCAGATAGCGCGACATGGTGGCGTCGAGGCTGTCGCGGCGCGCCAGCAGCGTCACCTTGCGCACTTGGCTCGCCAGATAGACGGCCGCCTGGCCGGCCGAATTGCCGGCGCCCACCAGCGCCACCTCCTGATCCTGGCAAAGCCTGGCCTCGATCGGCGAGGCCCAGTAATGCACCGAGGTGCCCTCGAACTGCGCGAGGTTGGCGATATCGAGGCGGCGGTAGCGCGCGCCGCTGGCGATCACCACCGCGCGTGCGCGCACCGTTTCGCCATCGCCGATGGCAAGCTGGTAGCGGGCGCCGTCGGTAGCGTCGTCGAGCAGCTTCGCCTCGTCGGGGATCACCATCTCGACGCCGAATTTCTGCGCCTGGTTATAGGCGCGCGCCATCAGGGCCATGCCGGTGATGCCGGTCGGGAAGCCGAGATAGTTTTCGATGCGCGCCGAGGCGCCTGCCTGTCCGCCGAAGGCGCGGCAATCGAGCACGATGGTCGACAGTCCTTCCGAGGCGGCATAGACCGCGGCCGCCAGCCCCGCCGGCCCGGCGCCGACGATCGCCACGTCATAGATCTTGTCGGCATCGATCGGCCGCAGCAGGCCGACGCAGCGGGCAAGCTCGGTCTCGCCCGGATTGTGCATGAGCTTGCCGTTTGGACAGAGCACGATCGGCAGATGGTGCGGGTCGACATGAAAGCGCTCGATCAGCGTTTTGGCGCAAGGGTCGGTGTCGGAATCGAGAGCGCGATGGGGAAGTCCGCTGCGCCGCAGAAAGCCTTGCAGCCGCAGCACGTCGCCATTGCCGGGCGGGCCGATGATGACCGGCCCGCTGGCGCCGCTTTCGAGCAGGCCGACCCGGCGCAGGATCAGCGCCCGCATGACGCGCTCGCCGAGATTGGCCTCCTGCACCATCAGGTCGCGCAGGCGCTGCGAGGGGATGACAATCGCCTCGACCGGCTCGACCGCCTCGGCATTGACCAGCGACGGCCGGTTCGACAATTGCGCCAGCTCGCCGACGAAATTGCCGGCGCCGTAGCTGATGATCGGCTCGGGCCGGCCGAGCCCGCCGGCCTGGGTGATGTCGACCTTGCCCGACAGGATGAGGATCACGCCTGGCGAGACCGTGCCGGCCGTCACGATGTGATCGCCGGCTGCATAGGTGCGCGCCTCGCCGAAGCGCCGCATGCGCTCGATATCCGCGTCGGTGAGCACCGGAAACATCTGGTCGCGGCGAGCAGCGATGGTCGGGCTGACGGAAGGGGCCATGGTCGGACCGTAGCGCCCGGGGCGGCGGGTTTGAAGCGGTTTGTTGAAGGACTGGCCGGAAGGGGAGGTTGGCTACGTGGATCAACCCGACAGAGACACTGGCAGGCATTGAAGTTGCCGCCGATCCGTTGAAGTAGCAGAATGCGCTGAATTCTCGGATGAGTAAAAAATGGTGGCGATACTATTCTGGAACGTCGGGCAGGCCGATGACCCAAACCCAATTGCTGAGGCGTGTTATGAGAACGATATCGACATCCTCCTCCTCGCCGAGTGCCCGATTCCCTCAACTAAGTTGGTCACGGCGATCAACAACTCGCGGTCAAGCCAGATGTTTTTTGAGCACGTTGTCGGTTATCCGACAGTACGTTTCTTTACGCGATTGCCGTCTAGCTCCGTCACCTCGCTATCGGATGGTCGAAGGTTCTCAATCCGCGAAGTAACGCCTCCAATCGGCAATCCAATACTGATTGCTGCAGCGCATCTGCCGAGCAAGCTTCACGCTGGAGAGTTCGAGCAATATCTGGCCGCTCGGAACCTTAGACAGGAGATCGAAGAAGCTGAGGTCCGCGTAGGGCACAGAAATTCTATCGTCATAGGCGACCTCAATATGAACCCTTTCGAGCCTGGAATGGCTGCATTGGACGGCCTGCAAGGTATGATGACGAAAGACTTGGCTTCTAGACTTCCGCGCTCGGTTCAAGGCGTTCGATCCGACTATTTCTATAACCCAATGTGGAGTCGGATGGGAGATGCCTCTATTGGACCGCCCGGAACCTATTATTACGACAGCGGCAAGGTAGTGAACTACCGATGGAACACCTTCGATCAGGTTCTGATGCGTCCGGAGGTTTTTGCCTTCTACGATGATGATCGCTTGAGAGTATTGACAGAGGTTGGGGGAAAGAGCCTTTTGTCTGGCACGGGCCTAGGCTCTTTTTCCGACCACCTTCCTATCGCCGTTGATTTCAAGCTTTAGAGGCTATCGGGATGACAAACAGCTTTTGGGTGATTCCAGACGAAATCAAAATCAAGACGCCTCTAGCTTTGCTCAGGGAGCAGGCTTCCGCATTGACGACTATGACAAAAGGATTGTTAGTCGGTGAAGTAAAAACGGGTGAATTGGGCGGGCGCTATATCACAGTAAGGCTTGATATTACAGTTCCTTCATTGAACGCGTACAGATACACCGTTCTCGAGTACATACAACCGCCTCTAATTTTTCCAGGTACACTATATGATCGGATCCGAGATGAGCAGAGTGAGGCGTTTGATGAGTATGGATTCACTCAAGCGGTAAGAAATATTCTCTCATCGGAACAAGCTCAGCGGATAATCGAGGCGCTGTTAGCTCAAGCCCAAGACTCTAGTTGATACGGGCTGCCAAAATTGGAATCGGCCATTTGAGACGCCGTCTCATAAGAGCTTCTTTGCCCACTTCGGTCGCTCATTCACGGGTTTAACCAACCGGAAATGCACTGTTGCACACGTTTGTAACACACAAGGGCGAGCGCAATGAATTGGAAAGGCTTATCTTATCGATCCCGTTGGCAGTCGGGATGAGATGGTGCCCAGAAGAGGACTCGAACCTCCACTCCTTGCGGAACACGGACCTGAACCGTGCGCGTCTACCAATTCCGCCATCTGGGCTGGTGGGCGCTCATGTAAGCGGGCAAACGATATGTGTCAACGCGCTTTTTTCGTCGGCGGGGCGCTACCCCTCATCCGCCTGCCGGCACCTTCTCCCCGTGAACGGGCTACGCTATGCACATATCTTCTGTAACTGGCGTGACCGATCGGGCCGGGGCCTGATTGCCACGTGGTTCCCCCAATCCGTCGCTGCTTCGCAGCGCCACCTTTCCCCCCTCCGGAGGGAAAGGAAAAGGCGCCCTTCCTCTACCCCGTCGATCGGGGGAGAGGTGGCTCGGCGAAGCCGAGACGGAGTGGGGGTCGACCAGCGCTACATGAGACAATGCACGCGCCAAGCTGCCATGCACGCTATCGCCAAAGACCAGCTGCTCGGAAATGCGTGCATGCAGTACGTGAACGGGGAGAAGGAAGCTGCTCCTCACCCCTCAAGCACTTCTTTCTTCGCCACCGTCGAATCGGCGTTGAGCTTGTAGATGACCGGCACGCCGGTGCCGAGCTCGAGCTTGACGATCTCCTCGCCCGACTTGCCGTCCAGCGCCATGATCAGCGCGCGCAGCGAATTGCCGTGCGCGGCGACCAGCACGGTCTCGCCGCGCAGCACATGCGGCTGCACCTCGTGCAGGTAATAGGGCCACACGCGTGCGCCGGTATCCTTCAGGCTTTCGCCGCCGGGCGGCGCGATGTCGTAGGAGCGGCGCCAGATATGCACCTGCTCCTCGCCCCATTTCTTGCGCGCGTCGTCCTTGTTGAGGCCGGAGAGGTCGCCATAGTCGCGCTCGTTGAGCGCCTGGTCGCGGATCGTCTTCAGGTCGCTCTGGCCGACGATGTCGAGGATGTGCTGGCAGGTCACCTGCGCCCGCTTCAAGGCAGACGTGTAGGCGATGTCGAATTTCAGGCCGCGCGCCTTGAGCTTCTCGCCGGCGGCAAGCGCCTCTGCTGTGCCCTGGTCGGTCAACCCGACGTCGCGCCAGCCGGTGAACAGGTTCTTCAGGTTCCATTCGCTCTGGCCGTGGCGCACGAGCACGAGAGTTCCCGACATGTTTGCTCCTATGGAATGGTTTGGATAGGGATCAGCTCAGGCCGAGCACGTCCCGCATGGAATAAAGCCCCGGCTTCTTCGCGCGGGCCCAAAGCGCGGCTTTCACCGCGCCGCGCGCGAAGATCGCCCGGTCCTCGGCATGGTGGGAAAGCGTGATGCGCTCGCCGGTGCCGGCCAAGATCACGCTGTGGTCGCCGACGACGGAGCCGCCGCGCAGCGTTGCGAAGCCGATGGAACCGGCCTTGCGCACGCCGGTATGGCCGTCGCGCACCCGCACGCTGTTGTCGGCGAGATCGATGCCGCGCCCTTTCGCAGCAGCCTCGCCGAGCAGCAGCGCCGTGCCGGACGGCGCGTCGACCTTGTGCCGATGATGCATTTCCAGGATCTCGATGTCGAAATCGTCGGAATCGAGCGCCTTCGCAGCCTGCTCGACCAGCACCGCCAGCAGATTGACGCCGAGGCTCATATTGCCCGATTTGACGATCGTGGCATGGCGCGCGGCGGCGGCGATCTTCGCGTTATCGTCGGCCGAGCAGCCGGTGGTGCCGATGACATGGACGATGCGCGCCTGCGCGGCATAGCCGGCGAATTCGACGCTTGCCGCGGGCGCCGTGAAATCGAGCACGCCGTCGGCCTTGGCGAAGGCCGGCAGCGGGTCGTCGACGATCGGCACGTTGATAATGCCGATGCCGGCGAGCTCGCCCGCATCCTTGCCGAGATGGGCCGAGTCCGGCCGCTCGACCGCCGCGGCGACGCGCGCGCCGGGCATTGTGTGGATGGCGCGGATCAGCGTCTGGCCCATGCGGCCGGCGGCGCCCACCACCACCAGGCCCATATCGCC
The DNA here is from genome assembly GCF_020165015.1 of Mesorhizobium sp. CA7. Taxonomy (NCBI): domain Bacteria; kingdom Pseudomonadati; phylum Pseudomonadota; class Alphaproteobacteria; order Hyphomicrobiales; family Phyllobacteriaceae; genus Mesorhizobium; species Mesorhizobium sp. CA7. The sequence continues at coordinate 33,137 of NZ_JAIUHH010000024.1, read as the reverse complement.
GGCTTCACTCATGCGCTTCTCCTGACGGTCTTCTTGGCGCGGCTGCGCGATGCGGGAGTTTGGGCCGAAGTCTGGCTTGCCTTGACGTCGTCGACAAGCCCCAGCCCCTTCTTGCCCTGTATCCGGTGGAAGCGGGCATAGATGCTGTGCGGGTCGGCCATCAGCGTCGCATGCGTGCCTTCCTCGACCAGCCGCCCCTCCTCCAGCACGATGATGCGGTCGGCATTGACCACTGTCGACAGCCGGTGCGCGATCACGATGGTGGTGCGCCCTTCCATGACATGGGTCAGCGCTTCCTGCACGCGCGCTTCTGCCTCGTTGTCGAGCGCCGAGGTCGCTTCGTCGAGCAGAAGGATGGGCGCCTGGCGCACGATGGCCCTCGCGATCGAGACGCGCTGGCGCTGGCCGCCCGACAGCGTCGCGCCGTTCTCGCCGACCGGCGTGTCGTAGCCTTGCGGCTGCTGGCGGATGAAATCGTCGGCGGCCGCCTGTTTCGCCGCCTGCTCGATCTCGGCGTCGGTGGCCGACAGCCGGCCGTAGCGGATGTTGTCGCGGATCGTGCCTTCGAATAGATAGGGCGCCTGCGAGACATAGGCGATCGATTGGCGCAACGACCGCTTCGTCACCTTCGAGATGTCCTGGCCGTCGACTTCGATCGAGCCCTGGTCGACGTCGTAGAAGCGCTGCAGCAGCGCCACCAGCGTCGACTTGCCGGCGCCCGAGGCGCCGACGATCGCCGTCACCTTGCCGGCGGCAGCGGTGAAGCTCAGGTTTCGCAGCACCGGCATGCCGGCGCTGTAGCCGAACGTCACATTGTTGAAGCGCACCTCGCCGGTGGTGATCTTCGCCTCAACCGCGTCGGGCGCGTCGCCCTGCTTCGGCTCGAGGTCGAGCAGCTCGTAGATCATGCGCGCATTGACCAGCGCGCGTTCCATCGTGACCTGCATGCGCGCCAGGCGCCGCGCCGGATCATAGGCAAGAATCAGCGCGGTGATGAAGGAAAACACCGCGCCCGGCGGTTGGCCGAGATACAATGCCCGATAGCCGGAATAGGCGATGACGGCGGTAACGGCGAGACCGGCCAGCATGTCGGAAATCGGCGACAGCCGCTCGGAGACGCGGGCGATCTTGTTGCTGCGCTGCTCGGCCGTATCGGCCATGATGCCGATGCGGCGGGCCAGCTCGTCCTCCATGGTGAAGGCCTTGACGATGGCGATGCCTTGAACTGCCTCCTGCACCGAGCCGCTCAGCCGCGAGTTGATCAGCACGGATTCGCGGTTGATCTTGCGCACCCGGCGCGTGATGTAGACGACCGCCCAGATCAGCGGCGGCCCGATCAGCAGCGAGCTGAGCGACAGCACTGGATCCTGATAGACCATCAGGCCGACGAGGCCGACCAGGGTCACCGCGTCGCGGGTGATCGAGATCAAGGTCAGCGACAGCAGGTCGCGAATGCCGCCGACATTCTCGTCCAGCTGCGCCGCCAGGCGCCCGGAACGCGTATCGTTGAAGAAATTGACGCCGAGCTTCATCAGTTGGTCGAAACAGCGTTTCTGGTACCGGGCGACGAGATTGTTGCCGATCGTGGCTAACATCACCGCCTGGCCGTAACCGGCAAAGCCGCGCACGAGGAAGGCGCCCATGAAGCCGGCGCAAATCCACCAGACGGCGCCGCTGCTCCGTTCGTAGAAGATTTGATTGACCATCGGCGCCATGACCCAGGCCGAGAAGGCGGTCGCGCCCGAAACCAGCAGCGAGCAGACGATGACGACCGCATAGGACCAGCGATGGTCATAGCCGTTTTCAGCGACGATACGGCGCAGTACCGCCGTGACCTCGGCGGGCCGGCTTTTTGCCTTGTTTGGATTTTGAAGTGTCAAATCGAAGCGCTTCGTGGGTTCTCGTAAACGTCAGGACGCCTTTTTCGCACGCTCTTAGCGTCCCGGCTACGGCTTGCCTATGGCGAAACTTCGTCGCGCCGCCCCGAGCGCCGGAGCGATCACGCCCGCCAGTGCCGCCCCGCCGTCCGCACGCCAAACAGCGAAGGCGTCCTGGCATAGGCGGCAAGCCCGAGCAGCGCCGCCAGCGGATGGGTGATGACGTAGACCGGCATTTCGCGCATCAGCGCGCGGTGCGGCGCCTTGTCCTCGAAGGCGGCGCGGAAATTGCCCGCTTTGAGCGCCGGCACGATCTTTTGCGCGATGCCGCCGGTCAGGAACACGCCGCCGCGACCCATGAACACCAGCGCCAGGTCGCCCGCGGTGCGGCCAAGGCAGGTGACGAACAGCGCCAACGCCTCCTCGGCCACCGGATCGGACTTCGAAAGCGCCGCCGCGGTCACCTCGGCCGGGGTGGTCAAGGGCGTCGGCCTGCCGTCCGTGCTGGCCACGGCGCGGTAGACGTTGACGAGCCCACGTCCGCACAGGATCTGCTCGCCGGATATGCGGCCCTCAAGCTTGTCGATATGCGGGAACACTTCGAAGTCGCGCGGCGTGCGCGGGCCGATGTCCATATGCCCGCCCTCGCCTGGCACCGGTATCCAATGGTCGAGCGCATAGATCAGCCCGGCGACGCCGAGTCCCGTTCCGGGACCGAGCACGACCCGGCTCGCATTGGGTTCCGGCGTGCCGCCGCCGATCTTTTCCATATGCTCTTCGCCGAGCGCCACCACGGCCAGCGCCTGCGCCTCGAAATCGTTGAGCACGACGACCTCGCCCAGACCCAGATTGGCAAGCATCTGCCGGGGCCTCACGACCCAGGGGCAGTTGGTGAGCGGGATCTCGTCGCCGTCAACCGGCCCGGCGACCGCCAGCACCGCCGAGTTCGGCTGGATGGACGAGCGGTCGAGCACCGCCGCCTGGATCGCCTCGTCGATGGTCTTGAAATTCGCCGTCTGGACGATCTGCGGCTCGGTTGCTTCCGAATTGGCGTCGAGCACGATCGAGAAGCGCGCATTGGTGCCGCCAATATCGCCGATCAGGACCGGAAACCGCAGTCCCTTCTCGTCTTCGCCTGCCATGCTCTTGGTCGTCCTCGCTGCGGCGCCGGTTCAATCGCCCATTTCAATCGATTGACTAGCGCATGACCCCGCAAAGGGGAAGCCCGCTTGCGCCTTAGAGCAATTCCAGGAAAAGTGTGAGCGGTTTTCCGTCTGGAATTGCATCAAAGCAAAAAGATAGGGCGTTTCGCCGTTTCCGTGGAATGAAATCAACGCAAACGCCGGAGATTGGTTGAAGCCACCCCAACTTCGTCATTCTATGGCGGAGCAAGGAGCGAAGCGACGCGGCGCAGACCATAGAATCCATGCCGTTACGACGAGGCGCCGCCACGGTGCAGAATTCTGCTCCGTTGCACGCCTTGGCGAAGGTAACGGCATGGATTCCAGGGTCTTCGCGACGGAGCTTCGCTCCTGCTCCGCCCTGGAATGACGATCGCGATGGGCGTTTTCAGCCAATCTCCAGGGCATGCCGCCTGCCAACGCAAACAGAGCCGACCGGTCAAAATCCTTGTGCAGGGCCGCTAGTTCCCGGGCCTTGGCCTTGGCAGCGGGATGCCGATCTTTGGCGTCGGCGCGAAAGCGCTTGCCGCCGCCGGGATCGCGGCGTTGCCGCTGGAGATCGTTTCCGCCGGCTCGGTCGGCTGCGGTTCGGCCACGGCCACCGCGGCATCGCCGCCGCCATGATAGGTCACGGCCTCCAGCGAGGGCGCGTCCGGGGCATTGACCACGTCCTGGCATTGCTTGGGCAGGTTGGCCATCGTCATCAGGTCGCGCGCCTTGGGCGCATCCGGATTCTTGTTCGGCCGCCACGGCTCCTCGGTGAACCACCAGGCCAGCGGCTTGCCGCAGCCATCGTCGTCCGGCGTCGTCTCTTGCCCCTTGCAGAAGGGCGAACCCGGCTGGCAGCCGATGCGCATATGGAAATGATAGTCGTGGCCCCAGAACGGCCGGATCTTGCGCAGCCAGGAGCGGTCGCCGGTGACGGTGTCGCAGAGCTTCTTCTTGATGCCGGGATTGACCAGGATGCGCTCGACCTCAGGATAGCTCGCCGCGCGCTTCAAAAGCCGCGTATGCGCCGGCGTCCACAGCGCGTCCTTCACCAGATGCGTTTTTTCGTCGACCATCAGCGTCGCGCTCATAGTCTCGCGCTGCGCGATGGTCAGCGGCCGCTTCGGCATCGGTGTCAGCCAGATATCGGCGTCGAGCCCGATCTGGTGCGAGGCGTGGCCGGTCATCATCGGTCCGCCGCGCGGCTGCGAGACATCGCCGACCAGAAGCCCCGGCCAGCCATCCGCCTGGGCATCGCGCGAAAGCTTCTCGATCAGCGCGATCATCGCCGGATGGCCCCAGCGCCGGTTGCGCGACGGGCGCATCACTTCCCAGGTCGGGCCGTCCATCGGCAGCGCGACGCCGCCGGTGAAGCAGCCTTTCGAGTAGAAGCCGAAGGATTGCGCGGGCGCCACGGCCGGCAGCTTTCGGGCGCCGAACAACTCCTTGGCACGGGGTTCGGCCGAAATAGCGACAGCCGCCAGCGCGGCCAGCGCCACCAGCGCCAGCGCGGCGGTCAGGAACGGCTTGCGGTCAGGCAGCGATCGCAAATTCATCAGGCTGGGTCCCTCTCCAGTCTATCCCTTTGCCGCGCGTCAAGCGATCTGATCAGGAACGAATCATACCACGCCGCGCGTCCCACAGCGATCAAAGCAGCAGAAGATGATCGTCCTTCACCCTTTCGGCATCATCCTCGCATCGGGCTGCGCGGCTCTCCGTCCCGCCAGTTGCCCTCAGTCCACATCCGCTCCAGCGCCACCCGGTAGTTGGGAAACCGGAGCCGGTAGCCGGCCGCCTTGATCGCCTGATTCGCGACGCGCTTGTTCTCGCCATAGAAAGACCGCGCCATGGGCGAAAGTTGGGCGGTCTCGAAAGGAATTTCGGGCGGCGGCTCGATCCCCATCAGCCCGGCGGCGTAAGCCACGACGTCCTGCGGCGGCGCCGGCTCGTCATCGGTGACGTTGAAAATGCCGCCGAGATTGTTTTCCGACAGAAGCCAGAGCGCCCCGGCGATGTCGTCGCAATGGATGCGGTTGAACACCTGTCCCGGCTTGACCAGCCGCCGCGCCGTCCCGTCCTCGAGATTGGCCAGCGCGTTGCGGCCGGGTCCATAGATCCCGGAAAGCCGCAGGATCGCCACCGGTTTGCCGATCGCCCGGCCAAGCTTCAGCCATTCCTGTTCGGCCGCCATCCGCATCGTCGAGCGCTTCGACACCGGCCGGCACGCGCTGGTCTCGTCCACCCAGGCACCGCCATGGTCGCCATAGACGCCGACGGTCGAGAGATAGCCGATCCATTCCAGCGCCGGCATCTTTGCCCGGATCGTCTCGCTGGCGGCGTTGAGCACCGGGTCGCCGGCCTCGTCGGGAGCGATCGAGACGATGAGATGCGTGGTCCTTGCGAGCGCCTCATCCAGTTCAGTCGATAGTGCGCCGTCGAATCGCAAGGGCTCGATGCCGGCCGACCGTAGCGCCTCGAACTTTTCCGGCGCCCGGGTCGTGCCGGCGACCGGCGCGTGGTGCGCGTTGGCCTGCGCGAAAGCCTTGGCCGAATAGCCGGCGCCGAAGATGAAGAAGCGTCTTTCGCCCATCGATGAACCCCTTCAATCGGCCTTCGCCGGATGTGCCTGCACCGCCAGCCATTCTTCGCGGACCGTCGCATCCGTCTCGGCTTTCGCAGCTGTGGCGGCAAGATCGCCAAATTCGCGGTCGGAGAGCAGTCGCGACAGGGCCCAGATTGCCGCACCCCGCACCAGCGGCGAGGGGTCGCCCAGCAGGCGACGCACAATCGGCATTAGCGAAGCGTCGTCCGAATTGCCGGCGGCAATCAGCACGTTGCGGACAAAGCGGTCGCGGCCGATGCGCTTGACCGGCGAGCCGGAGAAGAGTGAGCGAAATCCTGCGTCGTCGAGCGCGAGCAGCTCCGAGAGCGGCGGCTCGCGAAGATCGGCGCGCGCGGCCAGCTTTGCCTCGGACGCCGCGCTGGCGAACTTGTTCCACGGACAGGCGGCCAGGCAATCGTCGCAGCCATAGATGCGGTTGCCGATCTTGTCGCGGAACTCGCGCGGGATCGGCCCCTTGTTCTCGATGGTCAGGTAGGAGATGCAGCGCCGCGCATCGAGCCGGTAGGGCGCGGGAAACGCACCGGTCGGGCATACGTCGAGACAAGCGCGGCAGGAGCCGCAATGGTCGATTTCGGGCTGGTCCGGCTCCAGCTCGGCCGTGGTGAAGATCGTGCCGAGGAACAGCCACGAGCCATGCGCGCGGCTGACCAGGTTGGTGTGCTTGCCTTGCCAGCCGAGCCCCGCCGCTTCGGCAAGAGGCTTTTCCATCACTGGTGCTGTATCGACAAACACCTTCACGTCGCCGCCGGCCTTCGCCACGATCTTGCCGGCGATCTCCTTCAGCCGGCCCTTCATCACGTCATGATAGTCGCGGTTCTGCGCATAGACCGAGATCGCGCCGCGGTCGCGCTTTTCGAGGACATCGCGCGGGTCGCGGTCCGGGCCGTAATTCATGGCGAGAACGATGATGGAGCGCACCTCCGGCCACAGCGCCGAGGGTTCGGCGCGGCGCTGAACAGTGTCGGCGATCCACTCCATCGAGCCGTGGAAACCATCGGATACGAATTCGGCGAGCCTTGCTGGCGCCAGCGGGATCGCGTCCGGCCGGGTCATCGCGACAGCCTCGAAGCCGGCGCGGCGCGCCTCCGCCTCGATCAGCGCGCGCAAGGTTTCAGAAGTCGAGGTCCGCATAATGCGATACCGGCGAAAGGCCGCGCACCCGGTCTGAAAGCAGCGGCCGGAACGACGGCCGCGATTTCACCCGCGTGTACCATTCGCGCGCGGCGCCATGTTCGCGCCAGTCGATCTCGCCGAGATAATCGAGCACCGAAAGCGTCGCCGCCGCCGCGAGATCGGCGTAGGTTACCTTGTTGCCGGCCAGCCAATGGCGCGTGCCGGCGAGCCAATTGGTGTATTTCATGTGCTGGCGGATGTTGGCGCGCGCGGCGCGGATGGCGGCCGAGTCCGGCGAGCCGCCGCCGGCGGTTTCCGGCATGACCGGCTTCAGCACGCGCTCCCGCACCAGATGCCGCGTCACTTCGCTTTCGGCCTTCGCCAGATACCAGTCGGTCAGCCGGCGGATTTCGGCGCGCTGCATCGGATCTTCGGCGAACAGCCGCCTGTCGCGCTTGAGCACACCGCGCGTCTCGTCGAGATATTCGGCGATCACCATGGCGCCGACGATCGGCACGTCGCCTTCGGCGAGCAGGATCGGCAGCGTGCCGGCCGGGTTCAGCGCCAGGAACTCCTTGCGCCGCGTCCACGGCTTTTCCTCGATCAGCGCCAACTCCTCGCCATACTCGCCGAAAGCGAGGCGCACGAAGCGGCAGGTGGCAAACATGGGATGATGGAAAAGCGTCAGCATGGTTCCGCGATGAAAAGGCGCACTGGCGAATCGGTGTCAGCGCCGATAAGTCTTGGCCGCCCGATTCCAGGGACTGTCATGGTGTTGCGACCTATAGGGGGACTTCCGCCCCATGACAAGCAAGCCCTTCCCTTAGCCGTCATTCAAAAGCAGAGGTTGCCATGGAAAGCCAGACCATCGTCGAAGCGCTGCTGCTTGGGTTGCTGGAGGGCCTGACCGAGTTCATCCCGGTGTCCTCGACCGGCCACATCCTGCTTGCCGGGCATTTCCTCGGCTTCCACTCCACCGGCAAGGCCTTCGAGATCCTGATCCAGCTCGGCGCGATCCTGGCGATCCTCAGCGTCTATTTCAGCAAGCTGTGGCAGATGCTGATCAAGCTGCCCAGCGATCCGCAGACCCGGCATTTCGTCGTCGGTATCCTGATCGCCTTCCTGCCGGCCGCCGTCATCGGCGCGCTGGCGCATGATTTCATCAAGACCATATTGTTCGAATCGCCCCGGCTGATCTGCATCATGCTGATCATCGGCGGCGTGATTCTGCTCATCGTCGACCGCATCAACCTCAAGCCGGTCCACCATGATGTCGAGGACTTCCCGTTGAGCGTTTATCTCAAGATCGGCCTGTTCCAGTGCCTGTCGCTGATCCCCGGCACCTCGCGCTCCGGCTCGACCATCGTCGGCGCGCTGCTGATGGGCGTCGACAAGCGCGCGGCGGCCGAATTCTCCTTCTTCCTCGCCATGCCGACCATGGTCGGCGCCTTCGCCTTCGATCTTTTCAAGAACCGCAACGTGCTGACCTCGGCCGATTTGCCGATCATCGCCGTCGGCTTCATCGCCGCCTTCGTCACCGCGCTCATCGTGGTGCGCTTCCTGCTCGATTACGTCTCGCGCAACGGTTATTCGCTGTTCGGCTGGTGGCGGCTGGTGGTTGGAGGACTCGGGTTGGCGGCGCTGATGGTCTGGGGGTGAACTGAGGTCGCTCTCTTATACTGCTTCGTCGAGTTCCTTCGCGCCCCCCTCTGCCCTGCCGGGCATCTCCCCCACGAGGGGGAAGATTAGCAGTTCCGCCAGCGGCACCACCTCTTGCAACGTTGGCGATTGGCGAAGCGAGAGCGACATCTGATCTCCCCCCTAGTGGGGGAGATGGCCGGCAGGCCAGAGGGGGGCTGTCCCGCCAGCCCATCGCCGTTGGGCAGACCCTCAACTCTTCCCGTAAAACGCGTTCTCGACATGCACCGGCCAGCGCCAGGGCAACACCGCCACCATGTCGAAGCGCATCGACAGCCGGCCGTAATCCGGCTGGCGCGACAGCCACAAATCCGCGGCGCCCTCGATGCGGCGCTCCGATTCGCGGCCGATCGCTTCCATCGCCTCGACCAATGTCCGCCGCGCCTTGACCTCGACGAACAGCACGAGGTCGCCGCGCCGGGCGATGAGGTCGATCTCGCCGAGCCTGGTGCGGTGGCGCCGGGCAAGGATGCGATAGCCTTTCAGCATCAGCGCCAGCGCCGCCAGCCACTCGCCGCGATGGCCGCGCCGATAGGCCTTTCGGCGATGGCCGACCGTGCGTTCAGCCATCCCCGTCCGCCTTCAGCTCCAGCAGTCGCCGATAAAGCGCCTGCTTCTGCCCGCCGGTCATTTTTGCCGCTTCCGCTGCAGCCTTCGATGCCGGCATTTCGGCCGCAAGCGAGAGCAGGAGGCGGTCGATGTCGGCCGGCTGGTCCTCCGCCGCTTCGGGCGGACCGACACAGATAACGATCTCGCCCTTCGGCGTGTCGGCCGCCGCATAGTGGTCTGCCAACTCGGCAAGCGTTCCGGTGCGCATCTCCTCGAACGTCTTGGTCAGCTCGCGCCCGATGGCGGCTTTCCGCGCGCCGCCCAGCGCCTCGACCATGGCGCCGAGCGTCTCTGCCAGACGGCGCGGCGATTCGAAGAAAATCAGCGTCGCCGGCACCTGCTTGAACGTCTCCAGCTTGGTCAGCCGCTGCCCGGTCTTCACGGGCAGAAATCCGGCGAACAGGAAAGCATCGGAAGGAAGGCCGGAAGCGGTCAGCGCCGCAAGCGGAGCCGAAGGTCCAGGGATGGGCACGACGCGAATGCCGCGCTCCAGCGCCTCGCCGACCAGCCGGTAGCCGGGATCGGAGACCAAAGGCGTGCCGGCGTCGGAAATCAGCGCGACGCTCTGTCCGGCGGCCAGCGCCTCGATCAGCTTCGGCCCGGCCTCGCCCGCATTGTGCTCGTGATAGGCGGTGGTGCGGCGGCGGATGCCGTAGCGCTCGAGCAGCACCCGCGAGACGCGCGTGTCCTCGCAGGCGACGATGTCCGCTGCGGCCAGAGTCTCCAGCGCGCGCAGCGTGATGTCGGCCAGATTGCCGATCGGCGTCGCCACCAGATAAAGCGCCGGCTGAAGCGGCCGCGCCGCGATCTCGCTTTGTCCGATCAGATAGCTGCGTTTGTCGCCGGTCACCGAATGCCCCTCATTCCGAGCAATTCCCAGGAAAAGTGCGTCGCGGTTTTCCGTCCGGAATTGCGTAAGAACCAAGGCTGTTTCGCATGGCTGACGCCCCGTTGCAAAACGTGAGGTCAACGCAACGAAATCGCCTTGCCTTTGCCACAGTGCGGAACGAAACCCACATCGGCGAATTTAACCCCTGATTCCCCGGGAGGAGGCAGGACCGAACGATGCCCAATCGCTTCGATATTTTTATCAGCCGACTTGAAAGCAAGACCGCCCGCGAGGGCATCCCTCCACACCCCATCGCCGCCGAGTCCGGCGCGCGCCGCGACAAGGCCGACCAGAAGCCTGTCCGTCACGGCGAGGCGCATGGCGAGAAGCACCGCGGCAAGCACCGCCAGAAGCACGACGCTTAAGGCGTCGCGTCCATCGTCATTGGCCGCGAGCGGCCCCACTTCGTCATTCCAGGGCGAAGCAAGGAGCGAAGCGACGCGCGCAGACCCTGGAGTCCAGGCCGTTACATAGACGTTCCGCCAGCGGTGCAGAATTCTGTTCCGCAGCGTCCTGCGCGTTGGTCACGGAATGGATTCTCGGGTCAAGCCCGAGAATGACGAACGCGCGGGAAACGCCACATCTCAGAGAGGGAAAACCAGCGCTACTCGTCCATAATCTCGCGTATTGATTTCGTAAGCGGTATGTACTGATCCAGAGTAAGTCCGTTCAAGTCGAATTCTATCGAATCGTCTTTTGCGATTGTCCTTAAATTTATCCCGACATAAGTCATGAAGCTACGCACGACGTCAAACTCGCTCAAGCCCGATGTTTTGTGTTTCTGCGATTTCCGGTTTCTGATGAACACGGTCACTGCTTCATAGAGGTCGGGATGCTCATGGGATTTCGAAACCTCGGTCAATCCAAATTCAAAAACATCATCCGTGTTTAAAGTTCGCAGCGTCTCATGGATCAGGAACTTCATTGCAGGTCCCATTGGATGCATGGAAATGGCATTCGGCTAGGCAAGCCAAATATCTAACATCATCGCGCAGACTGACAAATCAGTTGGCTGCCGCGCTACCTGGCCAAATCCGCCACCACCGCATCCAGCACGATCATCCCCGCCGTCGTGGCGCGCAGGCGGGCGTTGCCGACAGGCGCCACCAGGCCTTCTTCCTGCAGCACCGAGAGCCGCGCGCTTGAAAGGCCGCGACCAGAAAGCGCCTCGTAGCGCTGCAGGTCGATGCCTTCGGCCAGCCGCAGTCCCATCAGCAGGAACTCGTCCGCCTCCTCGGAACGCGTCAGGATCTCGCCGCCGGTGACGCCGTGGCCTTTGGCCTCGACCAGATTGGCCCAGGTCTCCGGCATTCTTTCCGCGATCGTCACCGTGCGGCGGCCGTTCTCGACGAAGCGGCCATGCGCGCCGGGGCCGACGCCGACATATTCGCCATAGCGCCAATAGGTGAGGTTGTGCCGGCTCTCGGCGCCCGGCCGCGCGTGGTTGGAAATCTCATAGGCCGGCAGGCCTTGCGCCGCCGTTGCCTCCTGCGTCAGCGCGTAGAGGTCGGCAGCATGATCATTGTCGGGCAGCGTGAATTTGCGTGCCGCGTAAAGCGCGTGGAAAGGCGTGCCTTCCTCGATGGTCAGCTGATAGAGCGAAAGATGGTCGACAGCATAGCCGATCGCCTGTTCCAGCTCCGCCCCCCACGCCTCCGGCGTCTGGCCTGGCCGCGCGTAGATCAGGTCGAAGGACAGCCGCGGGAAGATTTCGCGCGCGAGGCCAATGGCGTGCAGCGCCTCCTCGACATTGTGCAGTCGGCCGAGAAAGCGCAGATCCTTGTCGTTCAGCGCCTGCACGCCGAGCGAGACGCGGTTGACGCCGGCGGCGCGATAGCCGCGGAAACGCTCGGCTTCGACCGAGGACGGGTTGGCTTCCAGCGTCACCTCGATGCCGGCCGGCACCGTCCAGTTCTTCGCCACGGCCTCCAGGACGGCGGCCACCGTTTCCGGCTTCATCAGCGACGGCGTGCCGCCGCCGAGAAAGATGCTGGTCACCTCGCGTGGCCCGGTGCGGGCGCGCATGGTCTTTAGCTCCGTCTCGAAGGCGCGGGCAAAACGCTCCTGGTCGACCGGCTGGTGGCGGACATGGCTGTTGAAGTCGCAATAAGGGCACTTGGCCGCGCAGAACGGCCAGTGGATATAGACGCCGAAGCCGGGGCTGCGGTCGAGCGGTAGGGGCACTGCGCTCATGCGGGTCCTGATCGCGCCAAATCCAATCTGGCCAAATTCAATCGCACTTCGGCGAATTTCTGAAAGGCGCGGGCGCGGTGCGAAAGCGCCGTCGCCTGGCCGGGCCTCCAGCCATGCTTTTCTTGTGCGCTCATCTCGCCAAAAGTCTTGTCGAAACCGTTGGGCAGGAACACCGGATCGTAGCCGAAGCCGAGCGTGCCGCGCGGCGGCCACACCAGCCTGCCTTCGGCCTCGCCGCGATAATATTCGGCCTCGCCGTCGGGAAAGGCCAGGCAGATGACGGCGACGAAGCGGCCGGTGCGCTGCGAAGGGTCCGTAGCGCCAACCTCCTGCAGCGCCACCTCGGTGCGCTGCATGGCCATGCCGAAATCCCTGCTGCCGTCCGGCGTCTCGGCCCAGTTGGCGGTATAGACACCGGGCGCGCCGTCGAGCGCGTCGACGCAGAGCCCGGAATCATCGGAAAGCGCCGGCAGACCGGTCGCCTTGGCGGCGGCATATGCCTTGATATAGGCGTTCTCCTCGAAGGTGGTGCCGGTCTCGTCCGGCTCGGGCAGGCCATATTCCTTGGCCGATTTCGCCTCGAATCCGAACGGCGCCATCAGGTCGGCGAATTCGCGCAGCTTGCCTTCATTGTGGCTGGCGACGACGATCTTTTTTTCCCCAAGGGAATGAAAAGGTTGCGAGTGCATCAGAAACCCCAGATCCTTGGCTCGGCGAATTCGATCGAATTGCCCGACGGGTCGCGGATATAGATCGAGTGCCCGCCCTGCGGCCATTCGAAATCGCTTTCGATGGCGATGTCGTTGGCGGCGAGATGCCTGCGCCATGCGGCGATTTCATCGGCGGTTGCCGCAAAGCAGAGGTGCCCTTCGCCGGCCGTGCCGTGCGGCGGCACCTTCAGCCGAGCGTCCGGCGTCGGCGGGATTTTCGTCGCCTCGGCGTTGAAGAGAAGCAGCACGCCGTCGCCGCAGCGGAAGAAGACGTGGCGCCCTTCGACCTTGCCCAAGGCTTCGAGGCCGATGATGTCGCGGTAGAAGGCTTCGGCGGCGTGTAGGTCTGTGACGTAGAGGGCGGATTCGAGAATTGCGGAGGGTATCACGAGGCCCCCCTCTCTGCCCTGCCGGGCATCTCCCCCTCAAGGGGGGAGATTAGCTGTGGCCGCGCCGGCACCTCTTCTGCAGCATTGGTGATTGGCGAAAGCCGGCGTGACATACAATCTCCCCCCTTGAGCGGGAGATGGCCGGCAGGCCAGAGAGGGGGGCCTAGGCTCGGCATTCGAAAACCTAAGCCACCGCCATCTGCTGCAGGCTCACCAGCCGCGAAATGCCCTTCTTCGCCAAGCCCATCAGCGCCGCGAACTGCTCCTCGGAGAAAGGCTCGCCCTCGGCCGTGCCCTGGATCTCGACGATACCGCCCTTGCCGGTCATGACGAAATTGGCGTCGGTGCCGGCCGAGGAATCCTCCAGGTAATCGAGATCGATGACCGGCTGGCCGTCATGAATGCCGCAGGAAATCGCCGCGACATGGTCCTTAAGCACCTTGGCGACGCTCACCATCTGGCGCGCTTCCATCCAGCGCAGGCAATCGTAGAGCGCCACCCAGCCGCCGGTGATCGAGGCCGTGCGGGTGCCGCCATCGGCCTGGATCACGTCGCAATCGACGGTGATCTGCTGCTCGCCCAGCGCCTGCAGGTCGACCACGGCGCGCAGCGAGCGGCCGATCAGCCGCTGGATCTCCAGCGTGCGGCCGCCCTGCTTGCCGGCGGAGGCTTCGCGCCGCATGCGCTCGCCGGTCGAGCGCGGCAGCATGCCGTATTCGGCCGTCACCCAGCCCTTGCCGGAATTGCGCATCCAGGCCGGCACCTTTTCCTCCAGGCTCGCCGTGCACAGGACATGCGTGTCGCCGAACTTCACCAGGCACGAGCCTTCGGCATGCTTGGAGACGCCGCGTTCGAAGGAGATGGCGCGCATTTCGTCGGCTTGGCGTTTGGAGGGGCGCATTCGGCCTTCTTTCTTGTCGTTTCCGGAATCGTGGCCGGCTTGTAGACGTATGCGCAGCATGGCGCAAAGGAAAACGAGGTCGCAACGGAAAACGGGCTGCGCGACCGCAAACGCGCCACCGGTGACCGCAAACGCGGCACCGTGTGACCGCGAGCGCGGCACCGGGTTGCGCCGCCGTAGCTTAAGTCTATATCTTTTCGGAAGGAGGTTTCTCGCCGGAATGAACAAACCAGTCGATCCGACGTCGCAGTCGCCGGTACTTCAGTCACTCGACATGCGCTCGCGCGATATCTTCCGGCGGATTGTCGATTCCTATCTGCGCGACGGCGAGCCGGTCGGCTCGCGCAGCCTGTCGCGCATCCTGCCCTCCTCGCTGTCGCCGGCCACCATCCGCAATGTGATGAGCGACCTCGAGCATCTGGGGCTGATCTACGCGCCGCATGTTTCCGCCGGGCGGCTGCCGACCCAGACCGGGCTGCGCTTTTTCGTCGACGCCTTCATGGAGCTGGGCGACCTTTCCGACGACGAGCGCCGCACCATCGAGGCGCAGGTGCGCGCCTCCGGCTCGGGCGCGACGCTGGAGCATATGCTGACCGAGGCCAGCCAGATGCTGTCGGGCATGTCGCGCGGCGCCGGCCTCGTGCTCGCCTCCAAGCACGAGGTGGCGCTGAAGCACATCGAATTCATCCAGCTCGAGCCCGCAAAGGCGCTCGCCGTGCTGGTGTCGCAGAACGGCGATGTCGAGAACCGCGTCGTCGACCTGCCGGCCGGCACCACCGTGTCGCAGCTGCACGAGGCGTCCAATTTCCTCAATGCGCATATCCGTGGCCGGACGCTGGCCGAGGCGCGGGCGGAAATCGCCCGCATCAAGGACGAGACCAGGGCGGCCCTCGACACGCTGTCGCAGGATCTGGTCGAGAAAGGCCTCGCGGTCTGGGCCGGCGCCGAAAGCGGCCTGCCGGCGCGCCTTATCGTGCGCGGCCGCGCCAACCTCCTGGAAAACGTCACCGCTCAGGCGGACATAGAATTGCTTCGCCATCTGTTCGAGGATTTGGAAACCCAGGACGGACTGCTGCAGCTGCTCGATCTCGCCGAAGAGGGGCCGGGCGTGCGCATCTTCATCGGCTCGGAGAACAAGCTGTTTTCGCTGTCCGGCTCCTCGCTGGTCGTCGCTCCCTATCGCGACAAGGACGCCCGCGTCGTCGGCGCGCTTGGCGTCATCGGGCCGACCCGCCTGAACTACGCCCGCATCGTGCCGATGGTCGATTACACTGCACAACTGATTTCCCGCATGCTTCGTTAGGTGTATCGATATTCAGGTGAGGCCGGCCTGACCTGAACCTCGACACAGCTGAGGGTGCTAAGGAGAAGAACATGGCGCTAGAATCGCTCAAGGCCCAGATCAGCCTGCTGCTCGAGGAGATGGTGAACCAGCCCGAGGACGAGCACGAGATCCAGGAGCAGCTGCGCGAGAAATTGAGGGAGATGCGCGCCATGGGCCTGCCCCTGCCGGCTGATCTCGTCGAATTGGAAAAGCGCCTAGACGACGATCTAGATGCCGAGGAGGCCTGAGGCCGGCGCTCTGTCAAATCGGCTTGCGCACGCTTCTCTTTTCGATCGTTAGCCCAATATGTTCTGTCTCCGGGGCCTTATCGACTGAGGCACCCGAAGGCAGGACATAGTGGCAGAGACGGAGAACAGCATGATGCGGATCGCCGGCCTTGCGGGCCTCGCGCTGGTTTTTGCCACGGCTGCCTTTGCGCAGCAGGCCGGTCAGCCCTTGCTCAGCGGCGAAAAAGCTTTCGGCGACTGGAAAGCCGACCGTCCGGGCGTGCGCCGGCTGCTGAAACCTGAGGATTTGCCGAAACCCGACATGACGGAGTCCGCTTCGAACGGCGGCGGCGTCACCGAGCGCCCCGAGGATGCGAAGCCAAAGCTTCCGCCTGGCTTTTCCGCCGAACTGATCGCATCCGGCATCGACAGTCCCCGCGTCGTGCGGGTGGCGCCGAACGGCGACCTCTTCGTTGCCGACAGCCGGGCGAACCAGGTGCGCGTCTATCGCCTGGCGGAAGGCAGCGCCAAGCCTACACAGGAGTCGATCTTCGCCAAGGGCATGACCCGGCCCTACGGCATCGCCTTTTATCCGCTGGGCGACAAGCCGCAATGGGTCTATGTTGCCAACAGCAACAGCGTCGTCCGCTTCCCCTATCGCGAGGGCGACCTGGAAGCGTCGGGCAAGCCGGAAACCATCGTCGCCAAAGTCCCCGCCAGCCACCACTGGACGCGCGACATCGCCTTCTCGCCCGACGGCAAGACGCTCTATCTGTCGGTCGGCTCCGGCTCCAATATCGCCGAGGACATGGGCGCGAAGCCGAAGGGCGGTGTCGAGGCGTGGACGAAATCGCAGCCGCTGGGCGAGGCCTGGGGTCCGGAACAGGGCCGCGCCGACGTGCTGGCCTTCGACCCCGACGGCAACAACCGCAGAACCGTCGCCACCGGCCTGCGCAACTGTTCCGGCATGACCATGCAGCCGGCGACGGGCGCGCTCTGGTGCGTCGTCAACGAGCGCGACGAGCTTGGCGACAACACCCCCTTCGAATACGCAACCGCGGTGAAGGAAGGCGCCTTCTATGGCTGGCCCTGGTATTATATCGGCGACAATGAGGACCCGCGCCACGAGGGCGCCCGCCCCGATCTCGCCGGCAAGGTCACGGTTCCGGACGTGCTGATGCAGGCGCATTCGGCGCCGCTCAACATCGCCTTCTATGATGGCGCCAACTTCCCGGCCGATTTTAAGGGCGACGCCTTCGTCACGCTGCACGGCTCGTGGAACCGCAATGTCCGCACCGGCTACAAGGTGGTGCGGCTGAGGTTCAAGGACGGCAAGCCGACCGGCGAATACGAGGACTTCGCCACCGGCTTCGTCATATCCGACGACGCGGTCTGGGGCCGGCCGGTCGGCGTCGCCGTTGCCAAGGACGGCGCGCTGATCGTCACGGAGGACGGCAATGGCACGATCTGGCGTGTTGCGTATGGTGGGTAGCTGTTCGACATAGGGGTTTTTAGAAGGTGCCGTCTTCGATGGACAAGGCTTTACCCGTTCATTTCTATGAAATCAGCGCAAACGTTGGCAACTAGCGGAAGCCGCCCCAACCTCGTCATTCCAGGGCGTAGCAGCCGCGCAGCGGCGTCGCGGAGACCCTGGAATCCATTCCGTGACCCTGATCATAGAACGCAGCGGAGCAGAATTCTGCACCGTTGCTACGCTTCGAGGTCACGGAATGGATCCTCGGGTCTGCGCGCGTCGCTTCGCTCCTTGCTCCGCCCGTGGATGACGAGGCCGGGCCGTTTCGGCCAATCTCCAAAGTGTACGGACTGCCAACAAGGGAACGCGCACTCCGTCGAGCTGGCGCAACGAATCCGCCGCGAGGGAATTACCAGTGGCCGGGCGTCATGATAAAAGCCCCGCTCCTCATCGATCCCTTCGGGGAATCATGCGCCAGGCCAGAACCATGACACTTACCGGATTCCTCACCTACAGCGCCGCGCTCGGCGTCGCCGCCGCCATTCCGGGCCCCGGCGTCACGGCGCTTGTCGCCCGCGCGCTCGGCTCCGGCTTCCGTTCCTCGCTTGCCATGTCGTTCGGCCTGATGCTCGGCGACCTCACCTATCTCACCGCCGTCGTGCTCGGGCTCGCCTTCGTCGCCCAGACCTTCGGCATGGTCTTCCTCGCCATCAAATGGGCCGGCGTTGCCTATCTCGCCTTCCTCGCCTGGCGCTTCTGGACCAGCGGCATCACGCCCGAGACCGTCGAGGCGCGGAAGGCCAAGGGCGGGCTGGTGTCGAGCTTCATCGCCGGGCTGACGGTGACGCTCGGCAATCCCAAGACGATGATCTTCTATCTCGCCATCACGCCGACCATCGTCGACCTGAAGACGATCACGCTCGCCGACTACGCCATCCTTGCGACGCTCACCGTGGCGGTTCTGTTCGTGGTGCTGGTGCCTTATTTGGCGCTCGCGGCCAAAGCGCGCTGGTTCCTGAAATCGCCGCGCGCGCTGAAGGTGCTGAACCGCACCGCCGCCGGCTTCATGATAGGCGCGGCTGCCGCCATAGCGGCGCGTCAATAGGTTCCAATCTCAACCGATCCCGGATTCGGCCAAACTATTCCTGAAACCCGGCGTGGCGGAAAATGCATTTCCGGTCCCGGGCGCTTTTGAGCAACCGCCCCACTCGGATATTTTCCAGCCTCAGCCTATCTTGCGCGGCTGAAAGCCTTATTCTGTCTGCCTGTGCCATTGCCTTGGGAGCGAAACCAATGAACAAGCCCGTCACCTCCGCGCGCGTGCCCGGCCGCGGCCGCGTCTTCAACTCGATCACGGAGACGATTGGCGACACGCCGCTGGTCAGGCTGGACAAGTTCGCCAAGGAAAAGGGCATCGTCGCCAACCTTCTGGCCAAGCTCGAATTCTTCAATCCGATCGCCTCCGTCAAGGACCGCATCGGCGTCGCCATGATCGAGGCGCTGGAGGAGGCCGGCAAGATTTCGCCCGGAAAGACCACGCTGATCGAGCCGACTTCCGGCAACACCGGCATCGCGCTCGCCTTCGCCGCCGCCGCCAAGGGCTACAAGCTGATCCTCACCATGCCGGAGACGATGTCGGTCGAGCGCCGCAAGATGCTGGCGCTGCTCGGCGCCGAGTTGGTGCTGACCGAAGGCCCGAAAGGCATGAAGGGCGCAATCGCCAAGGCCGACGAGCTCGCCGCGACGCTGCCCAACGCCATCATCCCGCAGCAGTTCGAAAATCCGGCCAACCCCGAAATCCACCGCCGCACCACGGCCGAGGAAATCTGGAACGACACCAATGGCGAAGTCGACATCTTCGTCGCCGGCATCGGCACAGGCGGCACTATCACCGGCGTCGGCCAGGTGCTGAAGAAGCGCAAGCCTTCGCTGCACGTCGTGGCGGTCGAGCCGGAAGCCTCGCCGGTTCTGTCGGGCGGCCAGCCCGGCCCACACAAGATCCAGGGCATCGGCGCAGGCTTTGCGCCCAAAATCCTCGACACCTCGATCTATGACGAGGTCGTCAGGGTCTCGAACGAGGATTCGGTCGCCAATGCGCGTCTCGTCGCCCGGCTCGAAGGCGTTCCGGTCGGCATCTCGTCGGGCGCGGCACTCCAGGCGGCAATCGTCGTCGGCTCTCGGCCGGAGAACAAGGGCAAGACCCTCGTCGTCGTCATCCCCTCCTTCGCCGAGCGCTATCTCTCGACCATCCTGTTCGACGGGCTGGGGGCCTGAACGGACTGGACCGCTGAAAAGGCGCCGGTGGCATTCGTCGGCGGCTTGAGGCAGGCGCCGCTTCCGGCTCATATCGCCGCCGGCCCAATCGGCCGGCGGGAGGATTTTCATGTACAAGCTCTATACGCGCCCAAACAGCGGCGGCTTCGTCGTCGAGGCGGCGCTTGCCATGGCCGGCGTGCCCTTCGAGCAGATCGACGTGCCCAAGAAGGATCCGCCGGATCCGGCCTTCCTCGCCATCAGCCCTTTGAACCAGGTGCCCGTGCTGATGCTGCCGGACGGTCATTCGTTGACCGAATCGGCGGCAATCTGCATCCTGCTTGCCGAACGCCACCCTGAAGCCTGTCTCGCGCCGCAAGCGGGCTCGCCCGCCCGCGCCGATTTCCTGCGCTGGCTGGCTTTCATGTCGTCGGTGCTCTACCCGGCGGTGCTGCGGCTCTATTATGCCCATCGCTACACCGCCGATGGCGACGGCCTGCAGCCGGTTAAGCAGGCGGCGGTCGCCGAGATGGATCGCGGCTTTGCCATTCTCGATCAGGCTTTGGCCGGCCGCGACTGGCTGGCCGGCAAGACGCTGTCGCTGGCGGACATCTACCTCGTCATGCTGGTGGCCTGGCATCCCGAGGTCCAGAAGGCGCGCGGCGCCTGGCCGAACATCGAACGCCTGTGGGCGAGGCTGCGCGAGAATGAGCTGATGCGCAAGCTGAACGCATCGCACGAGATGTGGGCCTAGGGCAATTCCAGGCAAGTGCGCAGCGGTTGCGCTGGCAGATCGCACGCCTTGGAGATTGGCCGAAACGGTCCGGCATCGTCATCCACGGGCGAAGCAAGGAGCGAAGCGACGCGCGCAGACCCGAGGATCCATTCCGTGACTTCGACGCGCCGCAACGGTGCAGAATTCTGCGCCGTTTGCATCCTTCGGCCAAGGTAACGGCATGGATTCTAGGGTCTGCGCGCGTCGCTTCGCTCCTTGCTCCGCCCTAGAATGACGAGGTCGGGAGGCTGCAGCCAATCTCCCTGGCATTGCCCTAATTCCTGACGAGCTTCGCCTTCTCGCCCTGCAGGAAACGCCGCAGCGCGGCGTCGCGCTCGAGGCCGATCGCGCGGTCGTAGGATTCTGCCGCCTGCTTGGTGTTGCCGAGCCTGGCCAACAGCCCGGCGCGGGCGGCCCAATAGGGCTGGTAGTCCTGCAGCCGCTTGTCGTCGCCCAGCACGTAAAGCGCCGCTAGGCCGGCCGTAGCGCCCTCGGTTTCGGCGATCGCCACCGCGCGGTTGATCGCCACCACGGGCGAGCCGGCCACGGCCTGCAGCGCGTCATACAGCTGGCGGATCGCCGCCCAGTCGGTGCCGCTGCCGCGCCGGCGCGCCGTATGGGCGGACTGCACGGCGGCCTCCAGCTGGTAGCGGCCGATGATGCCCCTTTGCGCGGCGCGCACCAGCAAGACCTCCGCCTCGTCGATCAGGCGGTCGTCCCAGAGCGCGATGTCCTGCTCGGCTAAAGGCACGAAATCCCCCTCCGGGCCGCGTCTCGCCGAGCGGCGCGCCTCGGCGAACAGCATCAGCGCCAGCAGCCCGAGCGCCTCCGGCTCGTCGGGCATCAACGAGGCGACCAGCCGTCCAAGCCAGATGCCTTCGGCGGCGAGATTGCGCCGGCGGCTGTCCGTGCCGGTCGGATCCGACCAGCCCTCGGCGAAGGTGGCGTAGATCGCTTCGAGCACCGCGCCCAGCCGCTCGCCCAGTTCCGCCTGCTCCGGCACGCGAAACGGAATCCCGGTCTCGCGGATGCGGGCTTTGGCCCGCACCAGCCGCTGGCCCATCGTCGCCGGCGAAACCAGGAAGGCCGAGGCGATCGTCGCGGCGTCGAAACCGAGGATCGTCTGCAGGATCAGCGGCGCGCGCACGCTGGCCTCGATCGCCGGATGGGCGCAGGCGAACATCAGCCGCAGTCGATCGTCGGGCAGGTCTTCGCCGCGCACGCGCTCCTCCATCTCCTCGGCGATCAGCTGCAGATGATCGCGCGCCGCCTCGCCGGTCAGGCGACGCCGCACGGCGTCCACGTCGCGCCGCCGCGCCACGGCGAGCAGCCAGGCTTCGGGCTGCGCCGGCACGCCGGTTCGCGGCCAGCGTTCGAGCGCGGCGGCGAAGGCATCGGCCAGCGCGTCCTCGGCGCCGGCGACATCGCGCGTGCGCGCCGCCAGCCAGGCGACCAGCTTGCCGTAGCTGCGCCGGGCGGCCGCTTCGGCGGCCGCCCGCGCGATCTGCGAGCGATCATGCATCGTAGGATGGCTATGCGGCTGCTACGTATTCAGCCATTTCCCAGATCGGCCGCAGCTCGACCGTGCCGGTGCTGGACGCGGGGCAGCGCGCGGCCCATTCGATGGCCGTGTCGATGTCGGCCGCCTCGATCATATAGAAGCCGGCCAGTTGCTCCTTGGTGTCGGCATAGGGGCCGTCGAGCACGTTGGTCTTGCCGTTCGCCATCCGTACCGCGGTGGCCGCCTGCGTCGGGCGCAGCCGCTCGCCGGCGATGTACGCGCCGGATTTCTTCAGCGCCTCGGTATAGGCGCCATAGGCCGCGAGCACCTGCTGGGTCTGCTCCTTCGACACGTTCGCCATCGCGGCCTCGTCATTGTAGATCAAAAGCATGTAACGCATGGAAGTTCTCCCGTTTTCTTGAAGGCCGCATCGTCGCGTGCCGACCTATGTCGTGCGGCATCGACCGATTTCGACAGGCGCCGGAAAAATCTTTCGCCCCCAAAGCCATCGAGCGCAAGCCGTCGTTCGCCGCTACTCAACCATTGGTCTAACGCACGCAATTGCGGGTTGGCATTTGCCTTGCGCCGTCTAAACTCGTCGCAGGCTCGCCAGGAGGGGCGGATTGCGGGCCGACATTTTCAGGGAGGAAATCGCGATGTTCAATTTCAGGACCAAATCTATTGCCGCCGGCGCGCTGGCCTTGTCGCTCGGCCTTGGCGCCGTGTCGGCCGGGGCGCAGGAATTCATCAATGTGCTCACCGGCGGCACGTCCGGCGTCTACTATCCGCTCGGCGTCGCCCTGTCGGAGATCTACGGCAAGGGCATCGAGGGCTCGCGCACCCAGGTTCAGGCGACCAAGGCTTCGGTCGAGAACCTCAACCTGCTGCAGCAGGGCAAGGGCGAGATCGCCTTTGCGCTCGGCGATTCCGTCAAGATGGCCGCCGAGGGCAATACGGAGGCCGGCTTCCCGGGCAAGCTCGACAAGCTGCGCGGCATTGCCGCGATCTATCCCAACTACATCCAGATCGTCGCCAGCCAGGACTCCGGCATCAAGACGCTCGCCGACCTCAAGGGCAAGAGCCTGTCGGTCGGCGCGCCCGCCTCCGGCACCGAGCTCAACGCGCGCGCCATCTTCGCCGCCGCCGGCCTAAAATACGAGGATCTCGGGCGGGTCGAGTATCTGCCCTTCGCCGAGTCGGTCGAGTTGATCAAGAATCGCCAGCTCGATGCCACCTTGCAGTCTGCCGGCCTCGGCGTCGCTTCCATCCGCGATCTCGCGACCTCGGTTCCCATCAATGTCGTCGCCGTGCCGGCCGAGGACGTCGCCAAGATCGGCGCGCCCTATCTGTCGGTGGTCATCCCGAAAGGCACCTATGAAGGCCAGGCGGAAGATGTCGCGACCGCCGCGGTCGGCAATTTCCTGATTACCCGCGCCGACGTCTCCGACGAGACCGCCTACCAGATGACCAAGCTGCTGTTCGAACATCTCGACCAACTGGTGGCCGCCCATGCCGCCGCCAAGGCGATCGATCCGGCCAAGGCGCTGGACGGCATGCCGGTGGCGCTGCATCCCGGCGCGGAGCGCTATTACAAGGAAAAAGGGCTGCTGAAGTAGAAAGAGTGGTGCGACTAGCTGAGATGTCTTCGCCAAGCACCCCCCTCTGGCCTGCCGGCCATCTCCCCCTCAAGGGGGGAGATTGGCTGTCGCCGCGCGCTTCGCCAATCGCCGATGTAGCAGGAAGAGCGCCGTCATTGACGCTTCCGATCTCCCCCCTTGCGGGGGAGATGCCCGGCAGGGCAGAGGGGGGTGCCTCGCACTGTCATTCGTTCGTCTTGGAGCCCGTCGGATGAGCGAAGCCAAGCCCGCAACAACAAGCGACGGCAACCCGCCCACGTTCCATCTTCCCGTCGCCGAGGAACAAGTCGAAGGTCTGCCGTCCGGTTTTGGCGAAGGCCTCGCCGGCAAGGCGGCCTTCCTGATTGCGGTCGCCTTTTCCGCCTTCCAGATCTACATCGCCGCTTATGGCAGCCTGCCCAGCCAGGTGGTGCGGGCCATGCATGTCGGCTTCCTGCTGCTGCTCGGTTTCGGCCTGATCGCCAATCTGCGCGCCAGGAGCGCCGCGGCGAAGGTGGGCTTCTGGGTGCTTGGCGTGCTGGGATTCGCCACCGGCCTCTACAATTGGGTCTTCTATGCCGACCTCATCCGCCGCTCCGGCTTCCTCACCACGCCGGACCTGATCGTCGGCGCACTGCTGGTGGTGCTGGTCTTCGAGGCGGCGCGGCGGCTGATGGGCCTGCCGCTGGCGGTCATCGCCTTCATCTTCCTCGCCTATTGCTTCGTCGGCAATCATTTGCCGCCGCCCTTCATCCATCGCGGCTATGATTTCGCGCAGCTTGTCGACACCTTCGCCTATGGCACAGAAGGCATATACGGCACGCCGGTCTATGTTTCGGCCGCCTATATCTTCATCTTCGTCGTCTTCGCCGCCTTCCTTGAACGGGCCGGCATGATCGCGCTGTTCAACGATTTCGCGCTCGGTCTCGTCGGTTCGTGGCGCGGCGGCCCGGCCCAGGTCTGCGTGCTGTCCTCGGCGCTGATGGGCACCATCTCCGGTTCGGGCGTCGCCAATGTCGTCGCCAGCGGCCAGTTCACCATCCCGCTGATGAAGCGCTACGGCTTCCGCTCCGCCTTCGCCGGCGCGGTCGAGGCGACCTCCTCGATGGGCGGCCAGATCATGCCGCCGGTGATGGGAGCCGTCGCCTTCATCATGGCCGAGACCCTGAACATCCCTTACGCCGAGGTGGTCAAGGCGGCGGTCATCCCGGCGCTGCTCTATTTCGGCGCCTGCTTCTGGCAGGTGCATCTGGAGGCCGGCAAGGCCGGCCTGCACGGCATGGCCAAGGCGGAGTTGCCCAATCCCTGGGAAGCGGTCAGGAAGCACTGGCCGCTCGTGCTGCCGCTCGCGGTGCTGGTCTATCTGCTGTTTGCCGGTTACACGCCGATCTTCGCCGGCACGATGGGCCTTGCGCTGACCGTCGTGCTCATCCTCGGCACGCCGCTGGCAGCCTTGATCGGGCCGCTCGCCTTTCGCTTCGTCTTCTGGCTGGCGATCGGTCTTGCGGCGGCATCCTTCATGCGCTTCGGCGTCAATGTGCTGAGCCTCGTCATCGCGGCGCTCGTTATCGCCTGCCTCGCCTTCAAGGGCGGGCGCGAGACGCTGCGCATTTGCGTCGATTCGCTTGCCGAAGGGGCGAAGAACGCCCTGCCCGTCGGCATCGCCTGCGCCATCGTCGGCATCGTCATCGGCACGCTGACGCTCACCGGCATCGCCTCCACCTTCATCGGTTGGATCATCTCCATCGGCGAGAACAATCTGTTCCTGTCGCTGGTGTTGACCATGCTCACCTGCTTGGTTCTCGGCATGGGCATTCCGACCATCCCGAATTACATCATCACCTCCTCGCTTGCCGGCCCGGCGCTGCTTTCGCTCGGCGTGCCGCTGGTGGTCAGCCACATGTTCGTCTTCTATTTCGGCATCATGGCGGACCTGACCCCGCCGGTGGCGCTCGCCGCCTTTGCCGCAGCACCCATGGCCAAGGAAAGCGGCCTCAAGATCGGCATCCAGGCAACCAAGCTCGCCATTGCCGGCTTCGTCGTGCCGTTCATGGCCGTCTACACGCCGGCGCTGATGCTGCAGGACGCCGGTCCCATCGCGGCGTCGTTCGGCTACCCCGTCGAGGTCGGCTATGTCCTCATCAAAGCCTGCATGGGCATCGTGCTCTGGGGCGCCGCCGCCGTCGGCTTCCTCGCCCGCCGCATGGCCTGGTGGGAGCGTCTCGTCGCGTTCTGCGCCGGCCTGCTGCTGGTGGCCGCATTGCCGCTCACCGACGAGACCGGCTGGGCGCTGGCGTTTGTCTGGATCGGCTGGCACTGGTGGCGCGCCCGCCGGCTGTCCACGGCCGGGACCGCATGAGCCTGTGCATCCTCGCCGCCGGCAAGACGGTGACGCTTGCCGTCGCGGCCTTCACGCTGTCCTGGACGCATTCGGTGGAACGGACGCGCTGGCAGGAGGATTGGAAAGTGTTGCCGGCCGGGCTGCAGGTCGTCGAGGCGCGGGTCAAGGGCTCCGGCGCCGGCATGGAGCCGCCGGAGGGCTCGATGCTGCGCAGCGGCTGGTGGGTCTATGCGCCGCGGATAGGACCCCAGCCGCGCCTGGTGCTCGCGGCGTCCGGCGCCACCGGGAAGGGTTGGACGCTGTGCACGGCCGCCGGCTGCCGCGAATTGGGCGAGACGGCCGGCGAACCCACCGTGCTCGAACCGTGCGACGGCTCGAGCCAGCCGCGGTAGCGCACGATCAGCCCGGCGACCGGGTGCGATATCTCGACATGGAAGCGGAAGCGGCCGTCCTCGACGGTTTCGTACGCGGTCGAGCGCGGACAAAGCCACATCGGCAGCGGCAGGCCGAGAAAGCTCCAGCGGCGCAGCACGAGCGACAGGCGGTTCTTGCCCGCCACCAATGCCATGGCGAAGGTGAGCGGGCCGAAGCGCTCGCAAAGCAGCCGCTCCGATCGGCCACGCCCGGCAAACTGCCGGCTCGAAAAACCGTGCGCTGCGAAAGTCCGCGTCCAGGTCTCACCGTGCCCGTCGGCAGCGAAACGCACCTTGACGGGGACATCGGCCGCGCCAGGTGGGAAGCCGGCCATGCGGGCGGCAAGCCGGCTAAGAATACCGCTACCGCGCTCCACGCTGGCGCGTCCGTCCGCCATCGCAGCTCCCTCATGCATGGCGCGGATTTCGGCCGGAAGGCTTTTCCATCCATCGCCGAGCAGATCGGGATAGAGCGCCTTCCCCTTGCCGGCGTCGTCCCTGAAGCCGGTGTAGATCGCCTTGCCGGCGAACAGCGCTTCATAGTCCGTGAGCTCGACGTCGTGCACCGCCGCCCGCGCGCCCGGCCCGGGCATGCGGTCGTCGAGCGCCTTGCAGATGATCGCCGCGACCGCCATGGACGGGATCAGCGGCCCGTCATCGCCCTCGGCCAACAGGTGCCAGGACCGCTTGTTTGGTCTGCCCTCTGCATCTGCGCCGTCGACCTCGACGAACATACCGCCGCGATGCTCGCCCCATGACAGCCGGTTGGTCGCCCAATGCATCAGCGGCGCCAGCGGCGACAACGACCGCACCAGGCCAGCGCGGACCAGCCAAGCCAGGCCGATCAGCGCCCGGTGCAGCAGCTCGGGCACCGGGCCGGCGCCCATCCAGATCATCTTCGTTTCCGGCCACAACGCCTGCAGCGCGCGCAAATCCGGCACGTCGACCAGCGAGAACAGCGTGTTTCCCAACGGCACGCGCCCTGGCGGCGCGATCGTATAGCGCATCTGCCCGGTGAGCGGATAACCTTCGGCCGGTCTGCCGCCCCGCAGCATCTGCACCGGCCGGCCGGCATAGCTTGCAATGGCGCGGATGACGTTCTCGCCGACGCCGGCGAAGGGCGACGGTGCGATGCTGTCGACGCGCGCCATGCCGGCCGAAAGGCGCCGCACGACCGCCGCCGTCAGCACAGGAAAGCTCGACACGCCGGAGAGCACCATCACGCCGGCCGCCTTAGCCGCCGCGTCGAAGGCTGATACCCCGGCGACGAAGTCCGAACCGTCGGCAAGGTCGAGATAGTGGATGCGCGCACCGATACAGGCTTGGACCAGCCGGTAGCGCCCCTCGCCATAGGCCTGGAACGGACCGCTGGCGTCGACCACGATGTCGGGCAGCATGCCGGCGAGTTGCGCGGCAAGGTCGCCGTCGCGGTCGAATGCCGTCGGCACAAGCCTGGCCTCGGTCGCGCCCCGTCCTTTGCAGTAAGCCTCGGCCCTGGCGAGCGACCGGCCGGCGATGATGAGCTCGAGGCGTGGCTCGTTCTCCAGCAATCGGACGATGCGTCCGCCGAAGGTGCCGTAGCCGCCGACGATGAGAAGCTTCATGCCTTGCCCCCAAGCCTGCCGTAACCGCCGTCAGCCGATCAATCGCTCCCGCAACTCGGCCGAGGGTATCTCGCAACTGTCTTTCCGGCCGAACAGCGCGTAGCGGTTCTTGGCGACGCGGTCATAGAGCCAGTCGCGCAGCGGCCGCGGCAGGATGAGCAGCGCCTTCGCGGCGCGCCATGGCCAGCCGAGCGCGTCCATGACGGCGACGAAACTGTCGAGCTTGGTGAAGGCCGCGCCGTCGATGATGGCAAGGTTGCTGTCGTAGTCGTCGGTCGGCAGGCCGTGCTCGCGAAACAGCGCCTCGCCGAGCGGCGACTGCGCGGTGGCGAAGCGGAAACGTCTTTTCCGGTCGAGCTTGAGGATGAGCTGAACGAAGCCCGAGCAGAACACGCAGACGCCGTCGAACACGATCAGCGGCTGGCGGGCGTCATAGGCCCGGCGCGGCAAGATGGGACGTTCGGGCAGGTCGGTCATGGCGGCCCCGGCTGCTTGTGACCCTAGACTCTGAGCTAGGGGAGACACTAAGGCAGCCGCCGGCGGCGTCAAAGTCGCGGCGTTGTCGCACGCCAGTTGCCGGCGAGCGTCAACCGCTCGGCGCGATAGGTGGTGGCGCGCTGGTCGGCGGCCGGCCGGCAGATGCGGCCATGGTGGGCTCGTTCGCGGGTCATGATCAGTTCACGCCGACGCCCAGCGAGTTGCCGCGGCGCGCGCAGGCCGGGCCTGGGCCGCGCATGTAATAGCGCTCCGGCCGATAGGTCGGCGCGACGAATTCACGAATGGCTGCGGCATAGCCGGCGATGTGACTCCAGAAGTTCATTTTACCTGGTCCCTGTCCCGCTTTCGGATGTCCCGTCCGAATTGTTCGAGAGCATAGCGTCGAGGCGTGAATAGTCGGTGAACGTGATGTTAATTTCTGGTCCGAAACACGTTGCTTCGTGGCGGGATTGCGGCTGATTCGGGGTCTTTCGGCGCCTTTCGTCGCGATTCCGCTCCGTGTGACTTTTGCATCACATATGTTTCGTTCCGATGTCGCTTGCGCGCGCATCTGTTTCACGTCCGGCCGGTGACAGGGAATTTCCTTTCGTGCGCCTGGTCGGGCAGGAACCTGTCCCGGAACACGACGTTGACCCCTCAAGGCCGGGGGCGAACCGGCCGTGTTGGCGGCCCTCTGCCGCGCAACTTCCCGACAATGCGAAACATGGAAAGGCAACCGCCATGGGCTTCTTTTCGAAAGACATCAAGACGCTGGACGACCTCTTCATCCACACGCTGCGCGACATCTATTATGCCGAGAAGCAGATCGAGAAATCGCTGCCGAAAATGATCGACAAGGCGACCGATCCGCAATTGAAGGGCGGCTTCGAGAAGCATCTCGCGCAGACCAAAGGTCACATCGAGCGGGTCGAGCAGGTGTTCGAGCTGCACGGCGTCAAGGCCAAGACCGTCAATTGCCCGGCCATCGACGGCATCCTCGCGGAGGCTGACGAAGTTAGCGGCGATGTCGACGACAAGGAGGTTCTGGACGCTGCGCTGATCGCCTCCGCCCAGGCCGTCGAGCACTATGAGATAACGCGCTACGGCACGCTGATCGCCTGGGCCAAGCAGCTCGGCCGCAGCGACTGCGCCAACGTGCTGGCCAAGAACCTCAAGGAAGAAGAGGCGACGGACCGCAAGCTCACCGAGATCGCGGAAAGCAAGGTCAACCTGCAGGCCGCCGAATAGCAGGCTGCGTGGCCAGCCCTCCCGGAACCCAAGCGAACCCCTGTCCGTTGCGATTGAAACCGCATCGCGCAGGAGTTCGCAATGGCACCACGCCCGGCTTGGAAGGGCTATCTCAAACTGTCGCTGGTCACATGCGCCATCGAGCTCACCAACGTCGTGACCCATGCCGAGAAAGTCTCTTTCCGCATCCTCAACCGCAAGACCGGTAATACCGTGAAGCGCATCTATGTCGATGCGGGCACCGGCAAGCCGCTTGAAGAGGGCGACGAGGTCAAGGGCTATGAGGTGAGCGACGGCGACTTCGTCCATATCGAGGAGGACGAGATCGAGGCGGTGCAGATCGAATCCTCGCACACGATGAGCCTCGACGGCTTCGTCGAGAAATCCTCGATCGAGCAGATCTACCTCGACACGCCCTACTATGTTTCCCCGGCCGACGAAGTGTCGCAAGAAGCCTTCGCTGTCATCCGCGACGCGATGGCGGCCAGGAAGATGGCGGGGCTTGCGCGCATCGTGCTTTATCGGCGCGAGCGGCCGGTGGCGATCGAGCCGCTCGGCAAGGGCATGGTGCTGACGACCTTGCGCTACGACGACACGGTGCGCCGGCCGGCGACGGTGTTCGAGGATATCGCGGCGGCGAAGACCGACAAGGAGATAATCGACCTGGCCCAGCACATCATCGACGGCAAGAAGACGAAGTTCGACCCGTCGAAATTCGACGACCGCTACGAGGAGGCGCTGCTTGAGCTGATCCGCGCCAAAAAGGCGGGCAAGAAGGCGCCCAAGGCCAAGGCGCAGCCAAAGCCGTCCAACGTGGTCAACCTGTTCGATGCGCTGAAGAAGAGCCTGAACGCGGAAGGCGGCGGCAAAGCCGGCAAGGCCACATCGAAAGCGGCGGCCGGGAAAAGCAAGAGCAAGGCCGCGCCAAAACGCAGATCCGCATAGGAGGATGGCGGCATGGCTGGCCTCGAGCAGTATCACGCCAAGCGCGACTTCAAGAAGACCGCCGAGCCGGCCGGCAAGGTCGGCAGGCAAAAGCAAGGCGGCGGCATCTTTGTCGTCCAGAAGCATGCCGCCACGCGGCTCCATTATGATTTCCGGCTTGAGCATGACGGCGTCTTGTGGAGCTGGGCGGTGACGCGCGGCCCGAGCCTCGATCCGCATGAGAAGCGGCTGGCCGTGCATGTCGAAGATCACCCGATCGACTACGCGTCTTTCGAAGGCACCATTCCGAAGGGCCAATATGGCGGCGGCTCGGTGATCGTCTGGGACGAAGGCAAGTGGACGCCGGATGGCGATCCGGCCAAGGGCATGAAGAAGGGCCATATCGACTTCGAGCTTGAGGGCCACAAGCTCAACGGCCGCTGGCATCTGGTCAGGCTGCGGCCCCGCCCGGGCGAGAAGCGCGACAACTGGCTGCTGATCAAATCCGACGATGCCGCCGCCCGGCCCGGCGAGGATGTTCTCGAGGAGGAACCGAAATCGGTGAAGTCGGGCCTGACCATTGAGGAGGTGGGCGAAGGCAAGACCGCCAGGGGGCAGACACCGAAAGTCTGGCAATCCAACAGGCCGGCTGCCGCCAAGACCAAGGCCGGGCCTGGCAAGCGTCTCGAATTCATCGAGCCGCAGCTGGCGACGCTGGAAAAGGATGCGCCCGCCGGCGAGGACTGGCTGCATGAAGTCAAATTCGACGGCTACCGCATGCAGGCGCAGATCGCCGGCAGCGAGGTCAGACTGCTCACCCGCGCCGGCCTCGACTGGACCGGGAAATTCGAGGGGCCGGTCACCGCCGCGCTGGCCAAATTGAAATGCCGCGACGCCATCATCGATGGCGAGATCGTGGTGCTGGCAGACAGTGGCGTGTCGTCCTTCCCGATGCTGCAGGCGGATCTGTCGGCGCGCCGCGCCGACCGCTTCATCTATTACGTCTTCGACTTGATGAGGCTCAATGGCGAGGATCTGCGCCGAGAGCCGCTGGTCGAGCGCAAGCAAGCCCTGGCTGAGCTGCTCGGCGAGCAGCCCGAAAATTCGGCGCTGCGCTTCAGCGACCATTTCCACGAGCCCGGCAAGGTGATGCTGCAACATGTTTGCCGCATGGGCCTGGAAGGCGTGGTCTCGAAGCGCGCCGACGCGCCCTATCGCAGCGGGCGCGGCCTCACATGGATCAAGTCGAAATGCACGCTCAGGCAAGAGTTCGTCATCGGCGGCTATCTGCCTTCCGACAAGACGGGCCGCGGCCTGCGCTCGCTGCTGGTCGGCTTCAACGAAGGCGGCAAGCTGCATTACGCCGGCCGTGTCGGTACCGGCTTTTCCGGCAAGGTGATGACGGATCTGAAAAAGAAGCTCGATAGCCTTGAGACGAAGACCTCGCCTTTCTCGACGGCGGTGCCCAAGGGCAAGGACCTCACCTTCGTCAAGCCGGAACTTGTCGGCGAGGTGGAGTTCCGCAGCTGGACTTCCGACCGTATAATCCGGCACGCCTCGTTCCAGGGGTTGCGCGAGGACAAGCCGGCGGAGGAAGTCGTGCAGGAACAGCCGAAGAAGGCCGAAACCGGGGCGAAGCCGGGTGCAAAGACCGCGCCGAAACCCTCGGCCGGAACGGCGAAGACCTCGATCAAGCTCTCGCATCCCGACAAGCTGCTATGGCCCGACGAAAAGGTTTCCAAGCGGGACCTGCTCGATCATTACGCGCTGGTCTGGCCGCGCATGGCAGAATTCGTCGTCAACCGGCCGCTGAGCCTGGTGCGCGCGCCGGACGGCATCCACGGCCAGCGCTTCTTCCAGAAACACGCCTCGCCCGGCATGAGCGACAAGATCGCCAGGATGAACGATCCGACCGACGGCGAGGAGATACTGTTCATCAAGGATTTCGACGGGCTGGCGGCGCTTGTCCAGTACGGCGTGGTCGAGGTGCATATCTGGGGCTCGACGATCGATAAGCTGGAAAAGCCGGACCAGATCATCTTCGATCTCGATCCCGATGAAGGCGTCGATGTCGGCCGCGTGCGCGAGGCGGCGCTCGACATCCACGAGCAGCTCAACGAGCTGTCGCTGCCGAACCTGGTCAAGACCTCAGGCGGCAAGGGCTATCACGTGCTGGTGCCGCTGAAGCCGTCGGCGGAGTGGGACGAGGTCAAGGATTTCGCGCATGATTTCGCCCGCGCGCTCGAGCAGGCCGCGCCCGACCGCTACACGGCGACGCTGTCGAAGAAGGCGCGCGCCGGCAAGATCTTCGTCGACTATCTGCGCAACGGCAGGGGCTCGACCACCGTCGCGCCCTATTCCTCGCGCGCCAAGAAGGGCGCGACGATATCGATGCCGGCGACCTGGCCGGAGATAAAGAAGGGCCTGGCGCCGAATGCGTTCCCGCTTGGGGATGCTTCCACGCTGGCACAGCTGAAGAAGGCCGATCCGTGGAAGGAGTTCTTCAAGCTGGGGAAGCCACTGAAGCGGGGGTAGGTTTGCGTGGACGGCAGAGCCGGCAAAGCCGCGATCCTTCGCGCCCCCCTCTGGCCTGCCGGCCATCTCCCCCTCTAGGGGGGAGATTAATCGCTCAGCCGGTTTCGCCAATCTCCAACGTTGCAAGAATGGCGGAGCGCCAGAACTGCCAATCTCCCCCCTTGAGGGGGAGATGGCCGGCAGGCCAGAGGGGGGCGCCTCGCGCCGACATTGCGAAGGTATCGCTTGCGCGTGACCCTACGCCAGAAACACCC
>NZ_JAIUHH010000023.1:0-83250 GCF_020165015.1 Mesorhizobium sp. CA7 | reverse complement strand
CCTTTCCCTCCGGAGGGGGGAAAGGTGGCGCTGCGAAGCAGCGACGGATTGGGGGAACCACCTGGCAATCAAGCCTCAGGTCGATCACTCACGCCAGTTACGGAAGATATGTGCATAGCGTAGCGCAACCGGGGAGAAGGTGCCCGAAGGGCGGATGAGGGCAGCGCCGACCTTCTCCTTAAGAAATCCCGCCCCTGTTCCACCCACGCCCGCGGTCGCCGAACATCACATAGCCGGCGTCAGTGACGGCCACCGTGTCCTCCAGCTTGATGAAGCCGCGCGACGGATGAAGCATGGTGGTCTCGACCGACAGCACCATGTTCTTCTCCAGCGGCTTTGCCGCATAAGTACCTTCATAGGCGACTGGGTGATTGGTCATCAGGAACGGCGCCTCATGCGTGATCAAGCCCATGCCGTGCGCGAAGAAATCCGTGTAGGCCGCGACCTTCGAGGCCTTCAGCACGCTCTCGGCATGCGCGATCATGTCGCCGCCCAGCGTGCCTGCCTTGACCTTGGAAAAGGCGGCCTGCTGCACCGCTTCGACCTCGGCCAAAAGATCTTCCAGCTCGGCATCCGGCTCGCCGAGCACGCCCATGCGGCAGAGGTCGCCGATATAGCCGTGGTAGTTGCCGCCGGAATCGATCGACATCACCTCGCTCTTCTTCCAGGCCTGGCTGGACGCCGCGCGATTGTGGCTGGAACCAAGCGTCAGCAGGCAATATTCGAAATGCGCGCCGCGATTGGTCTCCTCGCGCCTGAGCTGCTCGATGATGTCGGTTTTGCTCGTGCCCTCGCGCGCCCAGGCGATCGTTGCCAGCATGGAATCGGTGATCAGCTCGGAGGCGATGCGCAGCTGTTCGAGTTCCGCCTCGGTCTTGATGGCGCGCATACGCTCCAGCATGTCGGTCGCGTCGATCAGCTTTGCATCCGGCAGCGCCTTGCGGATCAGCGTGTAGGCATCCGACGGCAGGAAGGCCGGCTCGATGCCGATGCGGGCGGCTTGCTTGCCGATCTGCTTGAGATGCTCCACCGCCAGATTGGCGGCATCGAGCGTGCCCCAGCAGGCGGCGTGCAAGGTCGGCGTCCAGAACGGATGGTTCTGGTGTTCGCCGCCTTCCATCTTGTTGCCGATATAGGCCGCATGTTCCGGCCCGCCCTTCTCGTAAAGGACGATCGGCAAATAGCGGCTGTGACCGATGGCATCCATCGCCGCGAAGAAGATGAACTTGTAGCCGCCGAGCAGATATTGCGTGTTGTGCTTGGAGGTGGCGAAGAGCACGTCGATGCCGGCGTCTTCCATCAGCCGATCCACCCGCGCCTGATCGAACGGGACATTGCTGACCTCGGTTTTGCCCGGAGCGATGTTCATCTGCCTCTCCCTATCTTTGTCGGCCGCAGGAGCGCCGAAAGTCATGATGTATGGCTGTTGGCCAAATCTGCATCTTTTTGGCCACTCTGGTCCAGCCAGAATTGATCACTTTCCCGCCAAAGCCGGTTTCCGTCCAAATCCCGATCACGCTTGTCTGTAATCTGGTCCTACCAGATAAGAGCATGAGAGCCTCCGTCGGCTGGCTGGTCCAGCGGACGGAAATTTCAAAGCCAAGCCATGATGCGCCAAATCCGTCTCTGGCGAAACCTTTGCCAAGGGCCATAATCACCGGATTGCCGCGCCTGCCACGGCGCGAAGAGGGGAGTTTGAGCGATGTCCGAATTGACGATTTCACGCCGCGGCCTATTGGCCGGCTCGGCGCTGCTGCTGGCCTCCACTGCGCTTCCGACCATCGGCCTTGCGCAGACGCCCAAGAAGGGCGGCCGGCTGATCGTCGCCGCGGATTCCGAACCGCGCAACCTCAACCCGGCGATCGTCGCCTCCAACGGCGTCTTCTTCATCTCCAGCAAGATCGTCGAGACGCTGGCCGAAGCCGCCTTCGACGGCAAGGAAGGGCTGCAGCCGCGGCTCGCGCTTTCCTGGGAAGGTGCGGCCGACGGCTTGTCGGTGACCTTCAAATTGCGCGACGGCGTTAAATGGCATGACGGCAAGCCCTTCACTTCCGCCGACGTCGCCTTCTCGGCGCTGCAGATCTGGAAGCCGCTGCAAAATCTCGGCCGCACCGTGTTCAAGGACCTGGAGGCCGTCGACACGCCGGACGCCCTGACCGCAATCTTCAAGTTCGCCAAGCCGACCCCGTTCCAGCTGATCCGCAACGCGTTGCCGGCGCTGTCGAGCGTCGTGCCGAAGCACCTCTATGAGGTGGGCAAGATCGAGGAGAACCCGGCAAACAATGCGCCGGTCGGCACCGGTCCGTTCAAATTCGCCGAATACAAGGCGGGACAATATTACCGGCTGACCAGGAACAACGCCTATTGGGCTAAGGACGAGCCCTATCTCGACGAGATAGTCTACCAGGTGCTGCCGGACCGCACCTCGGCCGCGGCCGCGCTGGAAGCCGAAGAGATCCAGCTCGCCGCCTTCTCCGCCGTCCCGCTCGCCGACCTCGATCGCATTTCCAAGGTGCCAGGCCTGAAGGTCATCACCAAGGGCTATGAGGGGCTGACCTACCAACTCGTCGTCGAGATCAACCACCGCCGCAAGGAGCTGGCCGATCTGAAAGTGCGGCAGGCGATCGCGCATGCCATCGACAAGGATTTCGTCGTCAAGACGATCTTCCTCGGCTACGCCGCGACCGCAACCGGCCCGGTGCCGAAGAACGATCCGCAATTCTACACCGCCGACGTGCCGACCTATCCTTTCGACGTCGCCAAGGCCAATGCGCTCCTCGACCAAGCCGGCTACAAGCGCGCCGACGACGGCAAGCGCTTTGCGCTGAAGCTGTTGCCGGCGCCTTACTTCAACGAGACGAAGCAGTTCGGCGATTACCTGCGCCAGGCACTCGCAGCGATCGGCATCGACGCCGAGATCGTCAACAACGACTCCGCCGCGCACATCAAGGCCGTCTACACCGACCACGCCTTCGACCTCGCCGTCGGCCCGCCGGTGTTCCGCGGCGACCCGGCGATCTCGACCACCATCCTGGTGCAGAGCGGCATTCCTGACGGCGTGCCCTTCTCCAACCAGGGCGGCTACAAGAACGCCGAGCTCGACGCGCTGATCGCGAAAGCATCGGAGACGCTGTATACAGCGGCCCGCACCGAGCTCTACAAGGAGTTCCAGAAGAAGGTGGCGGCCGACCTGCCGCTGATCAACGTCGCCGAATGGAGCTTCATTTCCGTCGCCCGCGATACGGTCGGCAACATAGCCAACAACCCGCGCTGGGCAGTATCGAACTGGGCGGACACCTATTTGGCCGGCTGATCTCCTTGCGGATCGGCTGCCGGGGTGCTCAGCTTTGAGAATGAGAGTTCCTTCGCGCCCCCCTCTGTCCTGCCGGACATCTCCCCCTCTTGGGGGGAGATTGGCAGTTCTCGCGCCTCGCTCATTTCTGCAGCGTCGAAAATTGGCGAAAGCCGATATGACGGCTAATCTCCCCCCTAGAGGGGGAGATGTCCGGCAGGACAGAGGGGGGCGCCGTAGAGCGCAACGTCCGTGGTTTGGCCTCAACCAGGCTTCGCCATGACCCGCGCCCTCCGCCTCCTGCGCCGCCGCGTCGTCGGCAGCGTCTTCGTGCTCCTCATCGTCGTCATCGGCAGCTTCCTGCTGCTCGAAGCCGCCCCCGGCGACGCGGTCGACGCCTATATCGTCTCGACCGGCGGCGATGCCGGCATGATCGAATTGCTGCGCCACCGCTGGGGCCTCGACCAGTCGGAGCTCACCCGCCTCGCCAATTATCTCTGGGCGCTGCTGCATCTCGACCTTGGCCAGTCCGTCACCTTCTCGCGGCCGATCCGCGAAATCATCCTCGAACGCCTGCCGACCACGCTGATCCTGATGGGCAGTGCCACCGCGCTCTCCTTCGGCCTCGGCTCGGCGCTCGGCATCTATGCCGGCGCGAGACCCGGCAGCATCCGCGACCGCTTCCTGTCGATCGGCTCGCTGGCGCTCTATGCCGTGCCCGGCTTCTGGCTCGGCCTGGTGCTCATCGTCGTCTTCGCCGTCGACCTGCGCTGGCTGCCGATCGGCGGCATCGAGAGCATCGCTTCAGGCAAGACCGGACTTGCCCGCGCCGTCGACATCGGCATTCATCTCGTGCTGCCGGTCTCGGCGCTCGGCGTCATCTATCTGGCGCTTTAT
Organism: Mesorhizobium sp. CA7; assembly: GCF_020165015.1. NCBI lineage: Bacteria > Pseudomonadati > Pseudomonadota > Alphaproteobacteria > Hyphomicrobiales > Phyllobacteriaceae > Mesorhizobium > Mesorhizobium sp. CA7. The sequence goes on along the minus strand of NZ_JAIUHH010000023.1, from coordinate 79,061 downwards.
TTGCGTATGATGCGCGCCGGCATGGCCGAGGCCTGGCGGCAGGACTTTATCCTCGCCGCCCGCGCCAGGGGCCTGCCCCGCCGCCGCATCGTGCTTGCCCATGTTGCCCGCAACGCGCTCCTGCCGCTGGTCACCATGCTTGGCCTGCAATCGGCGCAGATGCTGGGCGGCAGCGTCGTCATCGAAAGCGTTTTCGCCGTGCCTGGCCTCGGCCGCCTGGCGCAGGAAGCCGTCGCCGGGCGCGATACGCCGCTGCTGCTCGGCATCATCCTGGTTAGCGCCGTCCTGGTCGTCGTCATCAACCTTCTCGTCGATCTCGCCTACGCTGTCCTCGATCCGCGCGTCGGCGCCGGCGAGGCAAGCGCATGAACTGCCTGCATCGTTTCTTCCGCACGCCGGAAGCAATCGCCGGCGCGCTTATCCTCGCCCTGCTGGCCGCGATGGCGTTGGCGGCGCCGGTGCTGTTTCCCGGCGACCCGCAAGCCATCGCCGGACCGGCGCTGCTGCCGCCATTCCAGGACTGGTCGCTGCCGCTCGGCACCGACCGGCTCGGCCGCGACGTGCTGACCGAGCTGTTCCATGGTGCCCGCACGTCGCTGGCGGTGGGGCTGGCGGCGGCTGCCGCGGCGCTCCTGATCGGCGCGGTCGTCGGCACTTTAGCCGGCTTCGCCGGCGGCCTGATCGACGAAGTGCTGATGCGCATCACCGATGCATTCCAGACCGTGCCAAGCTTCCTGCTCGCGCTCGCCTTCGTCAGCATCGTCGGACCTTCGCTCAGCGTCGTCGTCGCCGCGATCGCGCTCGGCGCCTGGACCGGACCCGCGCGCGTTGCGCGCGCGGAAGTCCTGTCGATCCGCGAGCGCGACTATGTCGCCGGCGCCCGCGTCATCGGCATGCATCCGCTGGAGATTGCTTTTCGCGAGGTGCTGCCCAACGCGCTGCCGCCGGTGCTGGCGCTATCCTCGGTGATCGTGGCCGCCGCGATCCTCACCGAGGCCGCGCTGTCCTTCCTTGGCCTGGGCGATCCCAACCGCGTCACCTGGGGCGGCATGATCGCCGAAGGCCGCACGGTGCTGCGCACCGCACCTTTCCTGTCGGTCGTTCCCGGTATCGCGCTGGTCCTGACCGTGCTCGGCGTCTACCTTGCCGGCGAAGGCGTTGTGGAGAGCACCGCTGTGCGCAGGAGCCTGTCGTGACCGCGCTGCTTTCGATTCGCGATCTTTCGGTGGGCTATCGGCGCGACAGGGCCGAGGCGCCGGCGCTGAAAGGCATCAGCCTGGATGTGAAAACCGGAGAGCGCCTGGCGATCATCGGCGAAAGCGGCTCGGGCAAGAGCACGTTGGCGCCGGCGGTTGCGGGGTTGTTGGCGAGGGGTGCCGAGATTGGCGGGCTGGTAGACTGGTTCCTGCCGGCAAGCGCTGGCGCCAAGGCCCCCCTCTCTGTCCTGCCGGACATCTCCCCCTCAAGGGGGGAGATGGGCAGTTCCGTCGCCGGCTCTCCTCTTGCGACCTCGAAAATTGGCGAAGGCGGAGATCACGAGCTAATCTCCCCCCTAGAGGGGGAGATGTCCGGCAGGACAGAGGGGGGCGCCGTAGAGCGCCAGCTTTCTCGTCCTCGCGATATCATCCTCGGCCGCGACATCGGCTTCATCTTCCAGGACCCCTCTTCCAGCCTCGATCCGGTCATGCCAATCGGCAAGCAGATCGCCGAAGTCGTCCACACCCACCTCGGCCTCAGCTGGCCTGACTCCTTCGCCCAAGCCAAAACCCTCCTCGACCGCGTCCGCCTTCCTGACCCCGAAGCCGTCCTCCACGTCTACCCGCACCAGCTGTCCGGCGGCCAGAAGCAGCGCGTCGCCATCGCTGCGGCAATCGCTGCTGGGCCGAAGCTGCTCATCGCCGACGAAGCGACGAGTGCGCTCGACACCATCGTCCAGGCCGAAATCGTCGCGCTGATCCGCCGGCTGGTGGCCGAGGACGGCATGACGCTGCTTTTCATCAGCCACGATATCGCGCTCGCCGCCACGCTTGCCGATCGCATCGCGGTGCTGCGCCACGGCGAATTGGTCGAACTCGGCGAGACCGATCAAATCCTCAACGCGCCGCGCCATGCCTATACGCGCGCCCTGCTCGATGCGCATCTCGGCCTCGACGCCGAGCCGCTGCTTGACCGGCAAGGCGCCTCGGCATGACCGTGCTTGCCGTCTCCAGTCTCGCCAAGCGCTACCGTCGCGGCGGAAAACCCTTCGCGGCGGTCGATGATGTGTCCTTCGAGATCGAGCCTGCGGAGACGCTGGCGCTCGCCGGCCCATCCGGCAGCGGCAAATCCACCATCGCGCGGCTGGTGCTGCGGCTGATCGAGCCCGATGCCGGCCGCGTCGACTTCGAAGGCGCGGACTTCCTCGCGCTATCCGGCGCCGCTTTGCGCGCGCGCCGCGCCCGCATCCAGATGGTGTTCCAGGATCCGCTCGCAGCCTTCAATCCACGCGCCACCGTGGCGCGCGTGCTGGACGATCCGTTGCGCATCCATGGCATTGCCCCACGTGCGGAGCGCCCGCGCCGTATCGCGGCACTGCTGGAGCGCGTCGGCCTCGATGCCGGCCTCGCGGCTCGTGCCATCCATGAGATTTCCGGCGGCCAGCGCCAGCGCGTGGCGATCGCCCGCGCCATCGCGACGCGGCCGTCGCTGATCGTGCTCGACGAGGCAGTGTCGGCGCTCGACGTTTCGGTGCGCGGCCAGATCCTGGAATTGCTGCTCGACCTGCAAAGGCAGGAACGGATCGCCTATCTGTTCATTTCGCATGATCTCGGCGTCATCCGCGCCGTGGCGCATCGCGTCGTCATCCTCGACGCCGGCCGGATCGCCGAGAGCGGCGATGCCCGCGCCGTCATCGCCAACCCGCGATCGGCGATCGGTAAGGCGCTGGTCGAGGCGACGCCAAGATTGACCTGGAACCGACCATGATCCTCCAAAGTGGGAACCGGTTGCAGACAGATCATGGTCAAACGACAAAATCAGGACACAGCATGACCGATCCCGAAGCAGCCAGAGCCGAAAAACTGTCGCGCGAGCTCGACTCCGCCTTCCGCAACCGGGCCGACCTCTACCGCCTCTTCCTCGACGAGCTGACCGCCGAGCTTGGCGCCGAGAAAGCCGAGGCGTTAATGATCCGCAGCATCGAGAAGCGCGGCCGGGAAGTTGCGGCAGCCGCTTTCGCTAATTTCGGCCCTAACGACGCGCCGGCAATCGGCGAAGCGTTCCTCGCGGTCAGCCCGGATGGCGGACGCATGTATCCGACCGATGTCGAGCGCGGGCCTGGCCACATCGCCTTCAAGGTGAAGCGCTGCCCGCTGAAGGATGCCTGGGTCGCGGCCGGCGTCGGCGAGGAGAAACTCGCCACGCTCTGCCGCATCGCCGGCGCCTTCGACCGCGGTCTGTTCGAGGCAACCGGCGTGCGCTTCGCCAATGTCACCTGGACGCCGGGTCATGGTTCCGGCTGCTGCCATATCGCGCTGACAAACCGCGACGCTTAACCTATTCAGCTCTCGGCAAAGACGTGCAGCTCGCCGCCTGCCTCGTCGATCGCTGCGCGCATCTCGGCTGCCGGCTCGCTGTCGGTGACGACATCGGAAATCTCGCTCAGCGCGCAGACGCGTTCGAGGCTGCTGCGGCCGAACTTGTCGTTGGTCACGACCAGGATCGTCGACAGCGACCGTGCCATCATCGCGCGCTTCACCGCCGCCGCGCCCGAGATCATGTCGCTCGGCCCTTCGGCATTCAGCGCCGAGGCGCCGATGATGGCGACGTCGGCATTGTAGCGGCGCACGAATTCGACCGTGTCCTCGCCGAGCACTGCCGCCTCGCGGCTGTCATAGGTGCCGGGGCAAAGGATGACGCGGAAGCCCGGATTGGCGCCGGCCACCGAGGCGACGCCGACGGAGTTGGTGATGATCGTCAGGTCCCGGCCGTGTTGCGAAAGGCTGCGCGCGACTTCATAGGTGGTCGATCCGCCGTCGATCATCACGATACTGCCTTTCTCGATCAGTCCGGCCGCACCTCGTCCGACACGGGCCCGCTCCTCGACCATTGTGAGGCCGCGTTCAGCAATCACCGGTTCCGACGTCACCAGTGAAATGGTGGCGCCGCCATAGGTACGGTTGATGAGCCCTGCATCGCCAAGCTCGATCAGGTCGCGGCGGATGGTCTCCCCGGCGACGCCGATGCGGCGCGCAAGCTTCGAGATGCGGATCGAGGCCGAGCGCCGAACCTCCGACAGGATCAACTCGTGGCGCTCCTTCTTGGTCAGCCGGCCCGCCTCGATATTCATAGCTCTGCCCCTTGCTGCGACCTGTGAGCTGCCTTCGATTAAGTAGCGAACGCCGGGGACTCGTCCCCGGCGCCAAGACATTAGCCACGCCGGGTACAGGAAGCCAGCCTAGGATCTGCTGCAGGCCGGCCTCACCTGAATATCGATAGATCCTTAATGCCTTAAGCGATCGCGCATCGCATACCACAGCATGCCGAGCACATAGAGCGGGCCGCGCAGCGCCGTGCCGCCCGGGAAGGGCAGCGGCGTCAGCGCCGAGAACAGGTCAAGCCGCGAGGCATCGCCCGTGATCGCTTCGGCCAAGAGCTTGCCCGACAGCGTCGACAGGATGACGCCCTTGCCGGAATAGCCATGCGCGAAATAGACCTCGCCGTAATTCCCGACATGCGGCAGGCGCGACGTGGTGATGGACACCAGACCGCCCCAGGCATGATCGATGCGGCAGCCGCGCAACTGCGGAAAGGTCTTTTCCATATGCGGCCGCACGAAGCAGGCAATGTCGGCCGGCGGCGACGGCGTGTAGCGCTCGCCGCCGCCGAACAGCAGGCGTCCATCCGCCGACATGCGGTAGTAGTTGACGACGAACAGCGTGTCCGAGACGGCCACATCGGCCGGGATGACATTGCGCTCGCCCAACGGCTCGGTGGCGACGATATAGTTGCCGACCGGCATGATGCGGCTGTTGACGCGCGGCTCCAACCCTTTCAGCAGCGCATCGCCGGCCAGCACCACATGCCTGGCGCGGACCGAGCCCTTGTCGGTGAACACCCGGATGGACGGTTCGCGCTCCAGCCGCACCGCGACCGAGTTCTCATGAATGACGACGCCGGCGGCGGTAGCGGCGCGGGCAAGCCCCAGCGTGTAGTTGAGCGGATGCATGTGGCCGCCGAGCCGCTCGAACACCGCGCCCTGATAGGGCGTGTCGACCATCTGCCGCGCCTCAGCCGCCGACAGGATCTCGACATCGGTGAAATTCATGACCTTGGCGAGGCATTCGGCCTCTTCCTCGAAGTCGCGCACATCCGAAGCGCTGACCGCGCCGACCAGATGGCCGGTCTGGCGCAAGTCGCATTCGATGCCGTGGCGCTCGATGATGTCGAGCACCAGCCCGCGCGCTTCGAAAGCCAGGTCGAACAGCGCCTTTGCCCGTTCCGCCCCAAAGCTTCTGACCAGGCCCCTGGCGCCCTTTCGCAGGCCGGGGATCATCTGGCCGCCATTACGGCCCGAGGCGCCCCAGCCGATCTTGCCGCCTTCGAGCAGCACCACTTTAAGACCACGCTCGGCCGCATGCAGCGCCGCCGACAGACCCGTGCAGCCGCCGCCAACCACCACCAGATCGGCCTCGACATCGCCTGCAAGCGCCGGATGGTCGGGGGCCGGATTGGCGGTGGCGACATAATAGGACTTGTCGATGTCGAGACCGGAATTGAAACCTGTTGAACGCGAAGCCATCGTCACACCTTGAGCAGAAGATGGTCGCGTTCCCAGGACGTCACGACGCTCTGGAACAGGTCGAGCTCGACGCTCTTCACGCGCAGATAGGTCTGGAAGAAGTCATCGCCGAGCAGCGCCCGCACGGGTTCGCACGCGGCGAAACGATCAAGCGCTTCCTCCATCGTCTTCGGCAGTGTGCTCTTGCTCTTATAGGCGTTGCCGAAGGCCTCTTCCGAGCTGGCAAGCTTCTCCTCGATGCCGAGATAGCCGGCGATCAGCGAGCCGGCCATGGCGAGGTAGGGATTGGCGTCCGCTCCCGGCAGCCGGTTCTCGATGCGGCGCGCGGCGCGGCCGCCCAGCGGCACGCGCAGGCCGCAGGAGCGGTTGTCGTGCGACCATTCGATATTGGCCGGCGCGCTGTGGCCGGGCCGGATGCGCCGGTAGGAATTCGCATGCGGCGCGAACAGCGGCATGATTTCAGGGATATATTTCTGCAGGCCGCCGATGAAGTGCACGAACATCTCGCTGTCCTCGCCGTCTCCGCCGGCAAACAAAGGCTCGCCCTTCCTGTCGACGATCGACATGTGCAGATGCATTGCGCTGCCCGCCTGCGCGGCGATCGGCTTGGCCATGAAGGTGGCGTGCATGCCGTTCGCCTGCGCGATCTGCCGCGCCAGACGCTTGAACAGAAGCACCTGATCGGCAAGCGTCAGCGGATCGCCATGCAGCAGATTGATCTCGAGCTGCGCCGTGCCGGATTCGTGGATCAGCGTCTCCACCGGCAAGCCGGTGATGGCGGCATGCTCATAGAGCTGCCGCGTCACCGCTTCGAACTCCTCCATCGCCTGCATGTCGTAAGGATGCTGCACGCTTTCCGGCCGGCCGTTGCGCCCAACCGGTGCGGTCAAAGGCTGATCGGGGTTGGGGTTGAGCGCCGTCAGATAAAACTCGAGCTCCGGCGCCATCACCGCACGCCAGCCGCGCTGCTCATAAAGGTCAAGCACGGCTTTCAGCACATGGCGCGGTGAGGCCATCCACGGCCGGTCGTCCATGTGGAACGTGTCGGCGAAAACGTAGGCTTTGCCGGCGCTGCCGGGCGCAAGGCACAGGCTCGAAACGTCCGGCACCATGCGCATGTCCGGATCCTGGTAGGCGAAGCCTTCGTCGATGGAGCCGGAATAGCGGCCGTCGATGGCGACCAGGAAGGCGCTGCTCGGCAGATAGAGCGCGCGGTCGTCGAGCGACTTCAGAAATTTGGCGACCGGCAAGGTCTTGCCGCGCAGCACGCCGTTGACGTCCGGCACGAAGCACTCGACTTCGTTGATCGCATGCGTTTTCAGCCAGCTTTGCGTGTCCGCGCCGGGAAATGAGGTGTTCAGATTGTCAGGCATTGGTCATGTCCATACGAAGGAGAGATCGCTTCGGCGGGCATGTCCGTTCCGGTAGGGGCGTTATCTAAGCTGCGTTATCCGAGGACGGGCGCCCGCCTGTTGACCGGCCGAAGGCCGGGTCAGCGCGCCCTGCACCCCTTCGGTCCAGCCGTCGCGAACGACATGCGAGCCGACCTTGGTCTCCTCCGCGCGCTGCAGGTTCTCGTGGCGGCAGCAGCGCATGATCAGCGGCGCTCCGCCAAAGCGCACACCATTGCGGCTGCAACTGGAAACGGCCGGGTGGGGGAAAGCCTTTCTACCGCTCGCATGACAAGCCTTGTCGAGAACCTGGCATGGTTTGGCCGATCGTTGCCCGCAGCGCAAGCCTGCGCATGAAACCGCTGCCCGGTGTTGGCCCAAACAGGCGGAGGGAACCGGTTACCTGCTTGTGCTGTTCCCATATGCGCCGCATGCCGACAGAACGATTTCCGAAGCAACCAGGAGCGATCAGATGGACAGCAGGAGCGATACGGGCGCATGTTTTTTGCGGAGCGGTTGCCGCCGAGATGCAGGGCGATCCGTTCTGGATCTGCTTCGATCATGACGATGACTGCCGGCGCGCGATTGGCAGCCCGCTGACCATCTGGATCGGCTACCGGCCGGACCAGTTCCGCTTCACGCGCCGTCAACCCCGGAGCTTCTCGAGAACGAAAGGTGTCGTTCGCACCTTTTGCGAGATATGCGGCACCTCGATCACCTATCGCGACGAAGGGCTGAACGACGAACTCTATGTCACGATCGGCTTCTTCGATCATCCGGAGCGGTTCAAGCCGCATGCGCATGCCCATTGGCGCCTTCGGCTGCCTTGGCTGGAATTTGCTGACGATCTGCCGCGCATCGACACCTACTCGCGGCGCCGCGATCCGGCATTCGGAAATCCCAACGACCGGTAGGCGATTTGCCAAGCCGCCTCAGCCGATGCTCTCGCCGCCGTCGACGACCAGCGCCTGTCCCGTCATGAAGGACGAGCGGTCGGAGACGAGGAACAGGATGGCCTCCGCGATCTCCTCCGCGCTTGCCCAGCGTCCCATCGGGATCTTGGTGCGGACATAGTTCTCGATCGCATCGCGCCCGCCCATTTGCGCGATGAACGGCGCGTTGAAAGGCGTGTCGACCCAACCCGGGCAGAGCGCGTTGATGCGCACATTGTGCTTGGCGTAGTCGAGCGACATCTGCCTGGTCATCGCCACTACGGCATGCTTGGAGGTGGCATAGGCGATCATCTCCCGGTCGTAGAACACGCCGGAATTGGACGCCGTGTTGAGGATGACACCGCCTCCTTGCGCGATCATCGCAGGCATGACGGTCTTGGCAGCCAGGAATTGCGCCCGCACATTAATGCGCCAAGAGGCGTCCATTCCGTCGGTGCCGACTTCGGTCAGCGGGCCGCTGATCTGGATGCCGGCATGGCTGTGCAGGATGTCGATCCGGCCATGCCTGCCGAGCGTTCCCTCGATGAGACCTTCGACGGCCGTATCGTCGCCGACATCGGTGGCGACCGCCTCGGCCCGGCCGCCAGCCCCGCGGATGTCGGAAGCGGTGGCTTCGCCGGCCGCCGGATCGCGGTCGGCAATGATTACATGCGCCCCTTCCCTGGCCATGATCATCGCGCCGGCGCGGCCGATACCCGACGCGGCTCCCGTGACAACGGCGATACGGTCTTTCAAGATCATGGATTGGTCTCTCAAGGCGATGGCTTTCGCCGGCCGAGCTGCCATTGCGCGAGCAGCACGAGCAGGACCGACGCGCAGAGCACGATCGTGGCGATGGCATTGATCTCCGGCGTCACGCCGCGCCGGATCGAGGCGAAGACGTAGATCGGCAGCGTCGTCTGAGCGCCGGCGACGAAGAAGGCGATGATGAAGTCGTCGAAGGAGAAGGTGAAGGCGAGCAGGAAGCCCGCGATCACCGCCGGCATGATCTGCGGCAGCACGATCGAGCGGAACGTCGTCAGCGGCGTGGCGTAGAGATCGCTCGAAGCCTCGACCAGATTGCGGTCGAGGCTGCTCAGCCGCGTGCCGACGATCATCGTCACCAGCGCCATCGAGAAAAGGCCGTGCGCGGCGATGATCGAGCCATAGCCCAGCGAAAGCCGCGGCGGCTGGTCTGTCGGCCAAAGCGAAGCGAGGAACGGATTGACGACGGCGAAAAGCTGCACCAGCGCCACCAGCGTCGAGATGCCGATGACGACGCCTGGCACGACGATCGCCGCGCCCAGCAGCGCGTCGAACAGAGCCCGGGTCCGTGCGCCGACCCGCTGCAGCCCAAGCGCCGCGGCGGTGCCGCAGAAGGCCGCGAGCAGCGCGCTTGTCGTGGCGATGAACAGGCTGTTCTTCAGCGCCTCGACCAGGAAGGGATTGGACAGCGCCTTGCCGTACCATTGCACGGAAAAGCCGGTGAACTCGCTGGCGTGGTGGCCGGCGTTGAAGGAGAACAGCACGACCAACGCGATCGGCAGATAGAGGAAGGCAAAGACGGCAACGACGAAGGCGCGCATCAGATCAGGTCCACCCGGCGTGCGCCCGAGAGCCGGGTCGAGATGCGGTTGGCGACGATCAGCACCACCACAGAGACCAGCACAAGCGTGATGGCGATGGCCGATCCGAACGGCCAGTTGCGCGATTGCAGGAAGAGGTCGACCAGCGCGTTGCCTATGAAGAACACCTTACCGCCGCCGAGCAATGTCGGGATCAGATATTCGCCGAGCAATAGGATCATCACCAGCGAGAAGCCGGTCATGACGCCGGGCAGCGAGAGCCGGAGCGTCACGCCGAGGAAGGTCGACAGTGGCGTAGCACCGAGATCGGCGGAGGCCTCCAGCAGCCGCCGGTCAAGCCGTTCCAGGCTGACATAGATCGGCAGGATCATCAGCGGCAGATAGCCGTAGACGATGCCCAGCAGCACCGCGCCCGGCGTGTTGATCAGCCTGAGGTCCTCTATGCCGACATAGGCGAGCAAAGCCGGAATGCCGCGCCCGCCAAGGATATACATCCAGGCATAGGTGCGCATCAGAAGGCTGGTCCAGAACGGGATGACGATCAGCGCAAGCAGGATGAGCCGCCAGCGCTGCGGCGCGCGCAGCGCCAGATAATAGGCGACCGGATAGGCGACGAGCAGGCAGGCAAGCGCGCCGGCGGGCGCCAGCACCATCGTGTTCCAGAAGGCGGTCGCTCGCGCCGGCAGGTTGGCGTATTGCGCGAAGGTCAGCGCGGCCTGGTAGCCGCCCTCCGGCGCCCGCTCGCCGACACTGAAGATGGCGATGGCGACGAAGGGCAACACCAGGAACACGACCAGCCACAGCGTCGCCGGGGCGAGCAGCAGCGCCGTCACGAGGTTTTTGCGAAAGAGGCTGCGGCGCATCGGGAAAGCCGGTTGGGAGCCGGCGGACTTTCGTCCGCCGGTCGCACTGTCTGGTTCTGGTTTGTTGCCGGTCCCGCTCAAGCTGACTTGAAGCGCGCCATAAGCTCGGCGCGGCCCGGATCGGTCAGCGTCGCGGCGGCGCCGAATTCGAGCGGTTTCAACAGGTCGGCCGCCGGATAGAGGATCGGGTTGTCGAGCACTTCCTTTGGCAGCAGCGCGTTGACGCGCGCGTCGGTCGAGGGGGCGCCATTGGCCAGATGCTCCTTCACCGCCACCTTCGGGTTCATCAGGTAGTTGAGCAGCGCATAGCCGGCCGGCTTGTTCGGCGCGTCCTTCGGGATGGCGTAGAAGTCGGTCCAGATCTCGCCGCCCTCCTTGCCCAGCACATAGGCGATCTCGGGAATATCGCGATGCAGCTGTGCCCCGTCATTGGTCCAGCACATGGTCATCCAGGCATCGCCGGCGCGCATTCCCGGCTGGTAGTCGCTCGACACCGCGAACAGATGCGGCTTGACCTTCAGCAGCAGTTCCTCGGCCTTGGCCAGCTCGTCCTGTTTCAGCGAGTTGAAGGAATAGCCGTAATATTTCAGCGCATTGCCGATCGTGGTGAGCTGATAGTCATGCACCATGGTACGGCCGTCGCCTTCCGCCATGGCCGTGTCCCAGAACTCCTTCCAGCTCGACATCGGCTTGGCGAGCTTCTTGGTGTTGACGGCAAAACCGGTCGTGCCCCAGTTCTTCGGCACGGCGTAGATCGTGCCGTCGATCGTGCCTTCTGCGGTGAAGCGCGCATCTTCCGACTTGCCGTCGAAATTGCCGAGCTTGGCCATGTCGAGCGCCTCGATGATGCCGAGCTTCTTGTAGGTCGAGATGGTGTAGTTGGTGGGCACGAACAGGCTCCAGCCCGAGCCGCCGGCCTGCAGCTTGGCCAGCATCTCCTCGTTCGAGCCGAAGACATTGACCTCGACGGCGACGCCGGTCTCCGCCTTGAAGTTCTCGAAGGTCTGCGGGTCGTGGTAGTTCGGCCAGGTGGCGATCGACATGCGGTCGCCGAGGTTCTCGGCGGCGAAGGCGGGTGTCGGCATGATACCGAGCTCACGCGCCATCACGGCGGTGGCGACACCGAGTCCGGTGAGGCCGAGGAAGTCGCGCCGGCTGATCGAGCCGCGCTTCAAACGCATCAACTGGTCGACGAATTTATCGGGGCTTATCGGCAGTCCGTCACGATAGGATTTCGGCATGTTGGTCTTCCCTCTGGTTTGTCCCGTTATTGTTGGCGTGCGGAAACGCCAGCGGCGCTCCGGCGGCAAAGCCGATGGCGACGGGTTCGCCCGGCTTGAACAGATTGCCTTGGCCGATCACGTGATCGGCCTTGGCGAGCAGCGATCCGATGCCCTGGACTTCGATGGCGTATTCGGCTGTCGAGCCCAGGAAGATCCGATTGCGCACGATGCCTTTCAAGGCACCGCCCCCAGGCGCCGAAAGGCTGAGCGATTCCGGCCGCAAGCTGACGGAGACGGCTTCGCCGCGGCTGAGCGGCACCCGCTTGCGCGCCGAAATCACCGTGCCATCGGCGAGCGCGACATCGACGAGGTCACCCGAGAGCCCGGCCACCTTGCCGCTGAGAAGATTGGTCTTGCCGACGAAGTCGGCCACGAACAGGTCGGCCGGCTCGTCATAGATCTCGCTTGGCTGCCCGAGCTGGACCACGCGGCCGCCATTCATGACGCAGACGAAGTCGCTCATCGACAGTGCTTCCTCCTGGTCGTGGGTGACCAGCACGAAGGTGATGCCGATCTCGCGCTGCAGGTTCTGCAGCTCGATCTGCATGTCGGTGCGCAGCTTCTTGTCGAGCGCCGCCAGCGGCTCGTCGAGCAGCAGCACCGCCGGCTTGTTGACCAGCGCGCGGGCGAGCGCCACGCGCTGCTGCTGGCCGCCGGAAAGCTCGTGGATCTTGCGGCGCCCGTAGCCGGCGAGCTGCACCATCGAAAGCGCTTCGCCTGCCCTTAAGGCGATCTCGCGCGACGACAGGCGCGGCCTTGCCTGACGCAACCCGTAGGAGATGTTCTCCTCGACATCGAGATGCGGAAATAGCGCATATTGCTGGAACACCATGTTGACCGGCCGCCGGTAGGGCGGCGTACCGGCCATGTCGCGGCCGCGGATCAGCACCTGGCCCTCGCTCGGCTGCTCGAAGCCGCCGATCATGCGCAGGCAGGTCGTCTTGCCGCAACCGGAAGGCCCGAGCAGCGCGACGAAGGCCGAAGGCGGGATGGCAAGATCGATACCGCTGACCGCGGTGACGGCGCCGTAGCGCTTGGTGACCGCGCGAAATTCGATATCGGGCACTGCAGTCAAGCCAAGGCTCCAGCGACAGCGTGAGGCAATGCCTTGACGCTAGCAGAGGCAATGCACCTGGTATATACCTCGCAGGTGGTATATTTAGCCGATTTTATCGTTTAGAGGGGTATGGATTGGCTGCTTCCCGCAGTGACGACTACAACGCCTTGGCCGCCGTGATCGCCGCGTCGCGCGAGACCGGCGGCGATCATTTCGGCAAGGCGATCGTCGGCTGGCTCAGCGGACATGTCCGTTTCGATCACTGCGTGATCTTCGGTTATCGGGGTGCCGCACGGCCACCGCTCCTGTTCGAGACCTTCTCGCCGGCGGAGAGCCACATCTTTGTCGCGCTCTACCAGGAGGGGCCTTATCTGCTCGACCCATTCCACCACGCCGCGGTCGAGCGCAAGGAGGGTTTCTGGCGCATGCGCGAGCTCGCGCCGGACCGCTTCTATGCCAGCGAATACTACCGCTCCTATTACAGCCAGACCAAACTTGCCGAGGAGGTCGGCTTCTTCGTGCCGCTGGCCGGCAAGGACGCGCTGGTGCTCTCGCTGATGCGGCTGCGCGCCACTGGGCCGTTCGGAACGGCGGATGCCAGGCGGCTGCGCGACATGGCGCCGGCGGTGATCGGCTTCTGCAGGCAGCGCTGGCCCGCTTTGCCTGCCGAAGAGGTTGTGGCCCGGCCCTTCGGCGAAACCGTCGCGATGACCAACGAGCTCGACCGGGCGCATATCTGGAAGAGCCTGTCCTTGACCTCGCGCGAAAAGCAGGTCGTCGACCTGGTGCTTCAGGGCCATTCCACGGAATCGATCGCCAGGGCGCTGCGCATCGTTCCGGGGACCGTCAAGGTCCACCGCCGCAACATCTACCGCAAGCTCAAGATCAAGTCGCAGGCGGGTCTCTTCGCTCGCTTCGTCGAGATCATCGACGCGCGGATCGGATAGCAACGCCGGCCGCCCTTGCGGCGGTTCGCGTTGACCGTCTATCGTGCGGCCGAACGACCGGCCAGGTATCCCGGCGGCGACCAGCTATTCCCGCGTCGGACGTGACGAAACAAGTTTCAGGACCGATCAAGCAGCGCATCGCCAATGGCCGACAAATCGCAATTCGGACTGACCGCTGTCGATACCGTTCCGCTGCATGAAAAAGTCTATCTGGAACTGGTGCGGGCGCTGATGTCGGGCCAGCTCCGGCCTGGCCAGAAGCTGACCTCGCGCAAGCTCGCCAAGGAGCTCGGCACCAGCGACATGCCGGTGCGCAGCGCCTTCATGCGGCTGCAGGCGCTGAGAGCGCTGAGCCCGATGCCGAACGGCAGCGTCGAGGTGCCGCTGATTTCCGCCGACCGCTTCCAGCAACTGACCGCCGTGCGCACGATCCTGGAAGGCACGGCCACCGAGCTCGCGACAAAACTCATCAACGGCAACAATCTGCGCGCGATCCGGCGCCACTGCGCCGAACTTACCGAAGCCGCCCGCAGCGGCGGGATCGAAAACTATCTGCGCAAGAACTACGACTTCAAATTCTCGATCTACCGCCATTGCGGCAACGAGCAGATGATCTTTCTGATCGAGACGGTATGGATGCAGGTCGGCCCATTCCTGCGAAATCTGCACATCGGTTTCGAGGATGACCTGGCCGGCATTCTCGGCATCGACTATCACGAGGAGGTCGTGGCGGCGATCGAGGCTCATGACGGCGAAAGGGCGCGGGCCGCGATCGTGCGCGATATCGCCGAGGGCGCGGCCCACATCCTCGGCCAGGTGAAATTTCCGGAACTGCGCCACTGACAGCCAGGCGGGCCTCCGAATCCGGCTTGGCTTTCGCCGATCGGGCCGCTATGTTGCGATCGCAGATCGCACAATGTGAACCTGAAATGCCTCCTGATATCCCGGCTAATAATTTGAAAAGATGAAGGAAAATCGCCCGGCATCAGCCGCGCTGGCCTTCACGAACTCACAAGCCGAAAATTGGATATCGTAGCCGGCAGGGCTACAGCACCCAGAGAAACAGGGGCTGGAAATTGAGCGATGCGATTGCAGACGTTTTGAAGTGGCTGGACAGCAGGAAGGACATCCAGAGCCTGCGGGCAGCGGTGTGCGACCTGAACGGAATCATGCGCGGCAAGCGCATTCCGGTCGAGCAGGCGCGCAAGGCGCTCGAAGGCAAGCTGCGCATGCCCTACTCGGCCATCGGGCTCGACATATGGGGCGAGGACATCGAAGGCAACGCCCAGGTGTTCTCGACCGGCGACGCCGACGGGCTTTGCCATTGGACGGGGCGCGGCATATTGCCGGTCAACTGGACGGTACATCCGACGGCGCTGTTGCCGGTCTGGTTGGCGGACGACAGCGGCGCGCCCTACCTTGGCGATCCGCGCCGCGCGCTGGCCCGCATCCTCGACCGCTATGCCGCGCTAGGACTGACGCCCGTCACCGCGACCGAGCTCGAATTCTACCTTGTCGATCCGACGTCGCAGCGGCCTGTTGGACCGGTCTCGCCGGTAACCGGGCGGCGCCTCGATTCCGACGCGGCGCTCTCGATCGACGAGGTCGACGACTTCGAAGCCTTTATCCACGACATCTATGAAGCCTGCCGCATGCAGGACATTCCGGTCGACACCGCGATCGCCGAGAACGGCGTCGGCCAGTTCGAGATCAACCTCAACCATGTACCCGACGCCCTGCGCGCAGCGGACGACGCTGTGCTCTTCAAGCGCACCGTCAAGGGCATCGCGCGCAAGCATGGCTTCGCCGCCTGTTTCATGGCCAAGCCCTATGGCGAACGCGCCGGCAACGGTTTCCATGTCCACTTCAGCATCCTCGACAGGCAAGGCCGCAACATCTTCGACGACGGCTCGGACCAGGGTTCCGATGCCATGCGCCACGCGGTTGGCGGCCTGCTTGCCGCGATGGCCCAGAGCACGCTGGTGTTCGCGCCGCATTTCAATTCCTACCGCCGGCTGCGGCCGCGATCCTATGCGCCGACGGCCGTCGCCTGGGGTTATGAAAACCGCATGGTGGCGATTCGCATTCCAGGCGGCCCGTCGGCCGCACGCCGCATCGAGCACCGCGTCTCCGGCGCCGACGCCAATCCCTATCTGGTGCTGGCGGCGATTCTCGGCGCGGCCTTGATCGGCATCGAGCGCCAGCTCTCGCCCGGTGAGCCGACCGGCGGCGAAGGCCAGGGGCTGACGCTCGCCAAGCTGCCGCCGGATTGGGCCTCGGCGATCGCCGCCTTCGAGGCGGGCCAGCGTGTCGCCGAAAATCTTCCCGGACGTGCTCCGCGACGCCTTCGTCGCCTGCAAGCGCCAGGAGCTGAACACTTTCGCGCTCAACGTCAGCGACTTCGAGATCGAGACCTATCTCGAAAGTGTTTAGCCGACCTTGAGCCGGTCGCTCAGCGCGCCGCCCACGCCAGCCCTCGGCGCAGGATGGTGCGCATCTGCGGGACCTCGAACTCCGAGGCCACGTGACCGAGCGAGGAATAAAACACGCGCCCCTTGCCGTGCTGGCGCTTCCACACCACCGGCATGACGACGCCGTCGATCCACGGCGCGTGGTCGCCAGAAAAAGTGGTGGTCGCCAGCACCTCGTTGGATGGATCGACATGCATGTAATACTGTTCGGAGCGGTAGGCGAAATCCTCGATGCCTTGCATGATCGGGTCGTCGCGCCGCACCACGTTCACTTGATAATCGATGATGTTGCCGGGATGCGCGACCCATTGGCCGCCGCACATGAACTGGTAGTTCGTTGATTCGCGAAAAGCGTCGCCCATGCCGCCATGATAGCCGCCGAGGCCGACGCCGTTTTCGACCGCCTCGGTCAGGTTCGCCTCTTCGGCCTTGGTGAGCTTGGACATGGTATAGATCGGCACGATCAGGCTGAGATCGGCGATCGCCGGATCGGCAAAAGCTGCCGTCGTGTTTTCGACGCGCACGGCAAAGCCTTCTTCCTCGAGCATCGCCTTGACGGCGCGCGCGCCGGCTTCGGGTTCATGCCCTTCCCAGCCGCCCCATACGATCAGCGCTTGCCGCATCTTTGTCTCCGTCAGTTTGGTTGCGTTCATTCGAGATCGCCAAGGGCGAATACTTGCGGGGATTTCGGACGTTAATGCACGTCAGCAAAAAGCCGGGGCGAGTCTACCCACAAATGGGTTTGCGACGAAACACGAAACCATTCGAACGCGGCGCGCCTTCGCGCCAACTCATCTTATGCGGCCTGTTGAAGCCTTACCCGAAAAATATGTCGGCGGGGAGGTGACATCCCGGTCGCGGGAACCAGATTGGGTCGAGGGCCACTGGTGCCCGGACAGATCCGTGATCGTCACGAAACGCACAGGAACATGATCATGATGATTCTCGCCTTCGGTGCAGCGGGAAATTTTGCGGGCAGCGTCATTCCCGCCCTTGCCGCGCGGGGTGCGCGCGTCCGTGCCTTCATCCGCAAGCCTGAGCAGGCTGAACTGGTACGCGGTCACGGCGCAACCGAGGTTGCCATCGGCGATCTGCGCGATCGTGCAGCTTTGGATGCGGCGCTCAAGGACGTGGGCGCCGTCTTCTATATCGCCCCAGCCTTCATTCCCGCCGAGGCTGATGTGGGAAAGAAAGTCGTGGAGGCCGCTATCGACGCCGGTGTGCGCCGGTTCGTGTTCTCGGCCGTGATCCATCCGGTGCTTTCGGACCTCGTCAATCATGTCGCCAAAGCGCCGGTCGAGGAGGCGGTTCTCAACTCCGGCCTGGAATATACGTTCCTCCATCCGGCGCGCTACTTCCAGAACTACGCGGCATTCTGGCCCAAAGTCGTGAAGGAGGGCGTGCTTGCGGAGCCCTGGTCGTCGGGGACACGCTTTTCGCTGGTCGACTATCGCGATGTCGCCGAGGTCGCCGCGATAGCCCTGACCGAAGAGCGGCTGCTTTTTGGAACGTTCGAACTCTGCGCACCTGGGCAACTTAACCGCCTCGACGTCGCTGCGCTGATGAGCGATGTGCTGGGCCATGAAATTAGGGAACGCCGCGATCCCGATGTGCTCGGCGATGTTCCTCCTGGCTTGCGGGCGATGTTCGATCACTACGATCGCCACGGCCTGCTCGGCAACCCACTGACGCTACGTGCGATCTTGGGCCGGGAGCCGCGGTCTTTGCGTGCTTATTTGGAGGAATTGGCGCAACGCGATCCTGCCCGATCCGGCGAGCAAGGATGAACAGCCGGCCCCCATGCCACCACCCCAGCCGAAATACAAAAACGGCCCGCGTAGAGCGGGCCGTTTTTTGTTTGGTTGCGGGGACCCGCAACCCGTTTTGTCATAACACCGTCAGACTCTTGATTTTGGTCGGGTTTGGCGAGTTCCAGGATGCCGAACAACTCGCCACGTAGCTCGGCATGAACCTCGCCGCGCTTGTCGCCGGGCGTGAGGACGATCTCTCCGATCAACGAGCGCAGTGCCTCGGACGCTGGACGTCCGTCCTCGTGGTCGGCGAGCGCTTGCGTGAGTTGCTCGACCCGCTTGCGGTAGAGAGTGGCGACGTTGGGATGCAGGTCCGGCACGTCAGTGGGCGCCACCGCCAGCCTCGCGGTGATCTCCGCCTTCTGCCTCTCCAGGTCTTCCATCCTTGCTTTCATCGAAGGTTGGTATAGGCCATCCTCGATCGCGGCCATGATGCCGGCGATGGCGCGCTCGATCTTGTCGAGTGCCTTGCGGTCCTGTTCGCCTTGCGCGCGACGCTCCTGGTTGAGGCGGTTGGTCTCCTGCGCATAGGCTCTGATCGCCTCGGCCACGGCATCGGCCGAGACGAGCCTTTCCTTCAGGCCTGCGAGGACGCGCCGTTCGATCTTCTCGCGGGTGATGGTGCGGCCGTTGGCGCAGATGCCTCGGCGCTGATGATTGAGGCAGGCATAGCGCTCGCGCGTGAACAGGCCGTAGCGTCCGCCGCAGCAACCGCAGGTGAGCAGGCCGGAAAGGAGGGAGACGGGCCGCTTCATCGTGTGTAGCTTCTTGGCCCGGGCCTTGCGCGTGGCTATCGCCACCGCCTCGAACTGGCTGGCGATGGATTTCTGCCTCTCCTTAACGGCCTGCCACAATTCGTCCTCGACGATCCTGAGATGCGGCACCTCGGTGCGAATCCATTTGGCAGGCGGATTGGGCCGCGACACGCGCTTGCCGGTGGCGGGATCCTTGACGAAGTGCAGGCGGTTCCAAACCAGCACGCCGGTGTAGAGCTCGTTGTTGATGACGCCGGTGCCCCGGATGACATGCCCGCGCACGCTGGTATCGCCCCAGTGCCGGCCAAGCGGGCCTGGAACGCTCTCCTTATTGAGGTCGACGGCGATTGCCTTCGGGCTCTTGCCTGCGGCGAATTCGCGGAAGATGCGGCGCACGATGGCCGCTTCCTCCGGCACGATTGCACGGTCGCCCCTTATGGGCTCGCCCGCGCCATCCAGTTTCTTCAGCACCCGGTAGCCATAGCACAGCCCTCCTCCGGCCTTACCCTTCTCCACCCTCCCCCGCAGGCCACGATGGGTCTTGAGAGCAAGGTCTTTCAGGAACAGCGCATTCATCGTGCCCTTGAGGCCGACATGCAGTTCGCTGATCTCGCCCTCGGCCAAAGTGACGATGGCAACGCCGGCGAATTTGAGATGCTTGAAGAGGGTGGCGACATCTGCCTGGTCGCGACTGATGCGATCGAGTGCCTCGGCCAGCACCACTTCGAAGCGGCCGCGCTGCGCATCGCGCACCAAATGCTGGATGCCCGGCCGCAGCACTGTGCTGGCCCCTGAGATCGCCGCATCCTCATAGGTTCCAGCCACGCTCCAGCCCTCACGCGCTGCCTGCTCGCGGCACAGCCTCAACTGGTCCTCTATGGAGGCATCCCGCTGGCTATCGGAAGAATAGCGGGCATAGACTGCGACACGAGTCATGGCGGCGGATCCTCTCTCCTATTCCCAAGGCGGTCGCCATCAAGCCCCCTGCCCTCTTCCTTTCGGCGGCCCGGCCGATTGTCGTTGGCCACCTGCCCCGCCTCGAATGCCTCCCGCGCTAGCCGCCGGCCGATCAGTCGGGCGATGTCCAACACGACACGATCCAGCTTGGCCGCCGCCATGTTTTCAGGGGGACTCTCGGGGCTGACGAGGTCGCGGTTGTCGTTCGCCGGAAGCAAAGCCTGTGGCCCGGTGCTGGTTTCCTCCGACATGCCGGTCGCTCTCCCAATAGTGGATCGACCTGCCATCGGGGACCTTTGGACGGCGATGAAAAGCACCAAGTTCATGTCGTAGGGCAACAGCGTGCAATCACTTGCGCCGTGCGGGTTCATCTTAATCGTCAGGGTCGGGGTTGCAGGCGACAATTGTAAGCGGGCGAGTCACAGGACCGCTGCATCGCCATAGTACTCCGCGTCTTCTTCTTCTTTCAGCGCCGCGACCAGCTTAACTGCGGACTCCCAATGCCTGGCAACATCGCGCCGCGTCTTTTCCCGGCTGCGGCGACCAACCGGCAAATCTCCCGCGATCGCCTTTAAGTCACGCAATACGGAAGCTATGTGCGGCCACGGGAAGTCGGTTGGGTCACCAATATCCCGATCGGCACCCAGGATCATTTCTAATTTGGCGATGACGCCGACGAGCGATGTAGCCGCGACTTCAGGGATTGAATCCTGAAGCTTCAGAGCTTCGGTCATCGCAAAGACCTCAGCTTCGCAAGCTATGAGATGCTCAGAGTCTAGACCCGTAGTAGACACTGATAGTTGCCACGACATCGGCTCGCCCGCGGTCAATACCTGAATTCCGGTATTGGCGAGCATTCGCGCCTCCATCCGCTGCTGAATTCGACACAACAGCAATGAGGCATATCGAGCTCGTTGCCACTCCCTCCATAGTCCCAAAGCGGAGTCTGTGGCTTGGGACTCCGGCCTCTCGAGCTCATCGCGTTGGCGGCCGATGACGAAAGGCAAAGTCGTGGTATTGTCGGAATCAACCATGATCCGAGCTCCAAACAGCTTGGGTTGTGGTCAGGCCGAGCGACGTGTTCGTGCACGTTGTTCGGCCGCAAATCGAAAACCACAATTTACGTACATACCGTACATTACGGACATACTCATTGTCAAACACGCCGGATACTATTGATAACAAAACTGAGCGCTTCGAGCTGCGGCTTACGAGCGACTTGCTTGCCCGCGTTGACGAATGGCGCCGAAATCAGCCCGATCTTCCCACCAGATCGGAGGCTTTCCGCCGACTTGTAGAAGCTGGTCTAGGCTCTAAGACAACCGGTAAGCTAGGCGGCACATGACTCAAGAGGAGTTGGCAGAGCGCTCCGGTCTGACCGCCCGCTATATAGGTGCCATTGAACGCGCTGATGTTTCGGCAAGGCACGGTTCTTGGGCGCATCGCCGACGCGCTAGGAATGGAGCCGGAAGCACTCATTCGCAACGCGAAAAGCGGTCATTCTGAATAGGCCCACGCATACGCCGCTCGCGAGCGCGCCGTAAACAGTGCTGTAGCGAGCGAGCGGCGGGTTTGCGCCTCTTTTGGTTGTTCAATTGGTTTATGGCGTTTGCCAAAAGGGGACGTTTCCGATAGGCCGCAATGAGCTCGAGGCGATCGCGGCGAGCACCGCTTGCCGCTTCGGCAAAATCGGTTCATCGGGAGCGAACTGAGCGCAAGCCAAGGGCGTATATGCAACGGTCACCGCCATCACGAGTTCTCTCGCCAGTTCGCTATCAGCCATGTCGTCGGTCGCCGTGCAGGCCAGTTCGCCGATCCTCATGTCATGAAACTCGTTGTTACTGTTTTCAGCTTTTATGATGGCGCGCAGTTTAGCCAGAGCCGTGACCCGATCGACAAGCTGCGTTTCGGGATCGTGCAGCAGTTGCAAGCCGTGAACCTCCTCGAGGCGCTTTTCATCTGGCCATTCCCTTGGCAGCACGCTTTGATCGCGGCATTGCTGGCCGCCCACCAAACTCGGCTGCGGAGTATACCTCCTCCGACGGTTTTCGATCCGGTGGGAAGCCCATGTCGTGCCACCCTTCGACCGCAAACGAGCCCTCTGCAGCTTCCACGGCTTTTATTCGGGCGCGATCCAGCACTTCCTTTGCCGCTGCAATACCGCGCGCCCAGCGCCGCCCGATCACATTATGATTGATTGCGGAATTCACACGCTTGTCGCACTCTTCGCGCTTCGTAGCTTTCGAGGAGGAAAGGCTATGTTGTATCCCGGCCAAGTCGTCACGAGTGACGAACTCGACATGCTCACCCGCGTCTACAAGACCATCAGCCAGGAGCGGCATATTCCGGCTGACAGCCCGCGATGCGAGAAAGTGGCGGCTCACATTTTCAAGCTCTTCATGAACGGGCTCACGGACGAGGATGAACTGCTGTTTGCTGTGCGTAACCGCGGCCCTCTTGTACCGGCCCACCAGATCGAGCAGGTACACGTGAGCTAGTCGGTATGCGCTCCGGCACCGGCTTCCGCGCTTCACGCAGCAGCTTAACCAGCAATTCGTCCCACTCCCGCTCATAAGCGGCGGGGCAACGCGCTTCATACTCCGTCATTTGCCCACTCCAAGCAGGCCGTTACTGCGGGCTCTGGCGAGCGCAGCCATTCGCTGGCCATGGGCAGCCTGGGATCTGGTTCCAAGAATTGATGACACGCTCAAAACGTCCGCTTTGCGCCTGATGTCGGCCATTGGAGCCAGCTTGCCCCCGCCCGTAAGCAGACATCGCTGCTCAAAAAGTTAGGCATGGGAGCCGCGGGAGGCGAGAAAAAGCGGCAGCCGGCGTTCTGTACGGGCCACGTCTCGCCGTACTTCTCCATCGGCTCGGTAATGAATTCAGCACCTCGGGCTTGCCATAGTTCATGGCAGCCGTGGATATCGGCAACGCGAATGTTCAGAAAGCTGCTGGCTAAATTGGGATCGCCGGGAACATCAAGCATGACGGACGGTTTGTCGGGGGTAGGCCCACCCCCGACGTTTACGATCAGCCAAGTATTCGCGATCTGAATGTAGCCGGGCGCACCACTGCTATCTCCCAGGCTCAGAATGCGGCCTCCGAAGACCTTCTCGTAAAACCGCGCCGAACGACCGATGTCGGCCACTGTCAAAAAATGCGCGACGGTAAAGCCCTTTTGCGGGGGCATTGCATAGATTTGATCCGCTACGATTGCTTGGGTCATCCGGGACTCCCATTGAGACAAGGTTCAAATCTTCGCGACCTTCCTTGGCTGCCGATCCTGCGCGGGCGTCTCCTTTGCAAATCGGCAGTTGTGAGCAGCCCGTGGCAAGGGAACGTCGCAGTGCCGACCGAAGCACCTACCAAGTCGCGGCCCTTCAGACCCACGAAGCACGGCTATACGTGGCCGCTATTGCAGGGCGGAATTTGCACACGGGATCATTTCTCCTCCTGGGCGACAGGCAGTAGAGAACCGGAGATAGCCGAAGTGATCGTTCTGACGGTTAGCCACAGGATAAGCAGGTTGACGCCAACAAAAACCGGCAGAGCAAGGACCGTCGCAACATTCGTGTCGCCTCGAACAGCCAGCTTTTCAATTGACGTTGCCAATGCTGTGGCCCCGAAGCTGACACTCCAAAGTCCGGCGGAGAAGCGTCGTAGGATCCGTGAGAGAATGGCGCCAACGACAATTGCTTGCAGAAGCGCGTAACCCACGAGGGAGTGGACGAACACGTCTCCAGCGGTACCGGACAAATCAGCGTAGGCCAGTGAGCACACCGCCGGCGGCGCCAGTTGGACACCCATCGTCGATCGGATCTGGCTGGCTAGCGGCTCACCAAAATAGAGCCGGCCAAACAATAGCGATTCGGTCGCCAGCCATGAGAAGAGTCCCGCCCCTAACGCCAGCTCGGCCCAGTCAAACCAGCCAAATGTCGACAAGCCAATACTCAGGACAAAAGAGGCCGCGGCAACCGGCAAATATAGGGCAGGGGTCGCGTCGGACATCGAAATCGTCCCCCGCCAGATCATTTGGGTCCGCCAGATGCCGTAGCTTGCTGCGAGCACACCTCCCGTAGAAAGCAGCACGACTGCCCCAATCTTGCTGTAGGGCAACATGCTCACTGCAGTGAGCATCATGCCGACGCCCGCCAGACCAGGGAAGCAATTCTGAACGGGATTGGCGAGCTCTGCTCGCAGCGCCATTGGAGCCAGCGACAACTTCAGAATGTAGAGCGTCAGAAGGACTGCCCACAGACACGCCGCAAGCAACACCAATGCCACAACAATCCCCTCCGGAGCCGCCCAGAGCTGATGCGCTAACTGCCACGAACCAGCGAAGGAACTTGTCCCCAGGCCGATCGCAAAGAACGAAGCGGGAAACCGCGCTATCAGAGATTTTTCCATGGGCGGAGGGATCATCCCCTCGTGCGCGGATGCCACCGCTTCGTCCAACGCCAACCCACTCAGTGGTGTGATGCCTTCAGATATGGACGGCTTTTCCATTGTTGCTCCTCACGGTTTCCGGCTCGTGGTGATAGGGGATTGTCACAGCACACCCGGTGCCCGGCCGCAGTCGCGATTGGACCGCTCGCAGTGCTTCGTCAGCTTGTTGCGGGCAATCGCAATGTCACGGTTGTGCCCATCCCGAGTACGCTCTCGATATGGACGCTTCCTCCGGACTCTTCGGCGAAACGTTTCACCATCGGCAGGCCGACACCGCCAAAGCCACCGCCCTTTGTCGTGAAGAAGGGATCAAATGCCCGGACCACTGTCTCGCCGGTCATTCCAATTCCGCTGTCCCGAATGCGAATGGCGACCTGACGAAGGCTTTCCGGGGCAAAGGCGTCGATCGAGATCAAACCGCCGTCAGGCATTGCGTCACGAGCGTTGAACACAAGGTTCAGGACCGCGTTCTGCAAGCCTGCCCGATCGCACCTTACCAAAGGGAGGTTGGAATCTACCCGAAACTCAAAACGAACATTTTCATATCGAGCACTTCGGACAAGAGATTCGATCTCGACCAGGCACACGCTTATGTTCGCATGCTCGACATTGCCCTGAATCTCCCGGGCCGTCTTGATCGTCTGCCTGACAAGGCCGCCCGCTCGATCCAACGCGGTTCTGGCACCGGCAATTACAATATCAATTCCCGGAACCGCTGAGATGCTGGGCTCGCGAGCCAGATGGTTCAACGCAGAGGAAGCCACCTGGATGAGATTGCCGAGGTCATGGACCACCCCCGCCGTGGATAACTGCGAACGCACGCGACCCACAGGAACGACGCCTGGGCTGAGAGACACGTCATCATCCATCTCTGGTCCTGACATTCCATTCCTCCGTTTGCCCGGTCGACAGTTCTTGCGTCAGTCCCAGCCACACAGCGCCACTTGTGCTGCAATCCAGCAATGAATCTGACGCCAGAAACGGCTCTTGCTTGGCCCCGCTTCAAAGAACTCCTGCGTACAGGCCCGCCCCGATCGCGACGCAGAGCGCGCCGCTCGCGCGACTGAGGGGAACTGACGCAGAGCGCTGCAAGGCGAGCGCCAATCCGATTCCGATTGCTTGCAAGACCGCGGTGGCAGACGCAAATCCCGCAACGAATTCAACCCCATTCACGGTCTCAGGCAACTCAGTTCCATGGGCGTGACCATGCAGCAGCGCAAAAAGAG
The DNA here is from genome assembly GCF_020165015.1 of Mesorhizobium sp. CA7. NCBI lineage: Bacteria > Pseudomonadati > Pseudomonadota > Alphaproteobacteria > Hyphomicrobiales > Phyllobacteriaceae > Mesorhizobium > Mesorhizobium sp. CA7. The sequence continues at coordinate 53,554 of NZ_JAIUHH010000023.1, read as the reverse complement.
CAATGATGGCAGCTCCGATCCATACCGGCGGATTTACCGCCGACGCCACCATGAGCCCCAGGATGATCACCGAAGCCAGGATGCCGGGCTCCACCAACGGCACAGTGATGTGCGCCAGGCCAAGAGCGCCGCCAATCAGCATCACCACAAGGAAGGTCAACGGCCACACCCACAGCGCACGGTTTCCCTTGGCGGCGGCCCACATCCCGACGGCCACCATGGCCGTGATGTGATCGAGGCCCGTGAGGGGATGACCCAACCCTGCGTTAAAGGAAACGACGGAATCAACGCCGGGGTGGGCAAAGGTTGGCGTTGCCAAGGCGAGGGTTACAGTTATCAAAATCAGGATCAATCGCATGTCTGTCTCCTCAGTGAAGCACACGAGCGGCGTTCGGCCGGGTAGTGGACCGAACAACACCCAGGGAACATCTCCAACCCTCAAAGGTGCGGGTTGTGCGGCGACCCCAGGTACGGGAACTCGGCAAGCAGGTCGCGGTGCGGCCCCACTCCATCCCCCGGAACCCCGCCGTTCGTGAAAATGGCCATAAAGAAATCCGCGGCATCGTCAGTCAGGCTTCTGCCGTTTTCCGGGAATGACGCAGGTCGTGACGGGTCGTAAACGAGAATGTCGGGAAGCAGTGTTCTTGCCACGCGCTCTGCTTCAGCAGGCCGGTATCCTCCCGAGTGCTCAAGGGTGTGCGCGAACGTCTTGATGAACTGGTTGTCGTCTGCCGGCTCGGCAGAGAGATAGTCCTCTCTCTGCTCGCCGGGGAGGAACACTGCCTGCTGGGGTCGAGCACCACGTTCAACCTGTATCCAACGGTCGCCCTGTCTGTCCAAGATGCGAGCCCATAGACCGATGGGCTTTGAGCCCAACGCGGAATTGGCTACTTCCAGCACGATGCTGCAGATATCCTTGTCGGCAAAGAAATCAGCTCCCGTGAATTGCAAATCAGCGACGGCGCCGAGAGTATCGAAGAAAAACGGCTCGCTTCGCCAACCCGCGAAGAAACGGTAATCGCCTGCTTCCGTTACCTGGGCGTCGCTTCCTCTCGAGACTGGTGCGGCCGTGACGACGACCTCCCCGCCGTCGTCGGCCCCAGCTGCTAAGGCGCCTTCCACACGACTCACAGAGGCGATCTGCCTTCCTTCCGACAAGGACACAAAATTCACTCGATACGCGACATCGGCGACTGCATCGCCGTTTGTGTCGATCTTCAGCTCGTACACCGCGTCGGGGGCGAATGGCTCTACGGTTGTGGAATGTGGATCAATCACCGTCGAGGATGGATGCACATTCATGATGAGGATCGACTTGCTCGCGTCTCCCGGTTTGGGGAAGGCATAAATGTCAGTGAGGTCCAAACGTGCGTCTCCACGAGGAAAGCCAAAATCAGGGCCTGAATAGTGATGAGACATTATCATGTTCTCCGAATTTTGAACCAAAGCGGAAGCCGAAAGATACATTTATCCCTGACACGAGATTACCATCTGCAAAATCCTGACCACGATAACACCCATCCGTCACTTCAGCAGAACAAACTGTGGCAGCGCCACGAGCCAGAATATATTGGACGATGGTATCTCCAATACTTTGGTCTCGGTCGCATCGGCGGGCCCGCGATGGTACTTTTGGTGGTAACCCTGAAGGCATCCTCGGTGAAATGTTGGCGAGCGGTGCAGCCCGCGACGCTGACGAAGAAGAGAGAACATGGCTCGCTTGCTATCGGTCAATGTGGGATTGCCGCGCGGCATTCCATGGCAAGGCAAAATCGTCGACACCGCCGTTTGGAAAGCGCCAGTCGAGGGCCCCTGCCAGGTGCGTCGGCTCAACATCGATGGCGACGGGCAAGGAGATATCGCGGGGCACGGTGGCGAACAACGCGCCGTGCTGGTTTATCAAATCGACTCTTATCGGTTCTGGCAAAGCGAGCTAGGTCGAAACGACTTCGTTTACGGGCAATTTGGCGAGAATTTCACGGTCGATGGCTTGCCGGATCGTGAGGTTTGCATTGGCGATCGCTACCGCATCGGCAGCGCGCTGTTGGAAGTGACGCAGCCGCGCGTCACCTGTTACCGTGTTGGCATCCGGATGAATGAGCCGCGTATGGCCGCGCTGCTGGTCGCGCACGGCAGGCCTGGCTTTTACCTGCGCGTATTGGAAGAAGGCCAGGTTCAGGCGGGAGATGAAGTCACTCGGGTGGAAATCGGCCCAGAGGCGATGACGGTCTCCGAGGTGGACGCGCTGCTTTACACGCCCAGCCATCCGCGGAGCCAGCTTGAGCGCGCACTGCGCATTCCCGCGCTGAGTCCTGGTTGGCAAGGATCCTTCCGAGCACTTCTCGCACAAGGGGAGAAGGGAACCACGACGGGAAATGCCGGTCTGGACCCTGTCTCCGGACGGACACCAGCATGGCCGGGGTTCCGGCCGCTGAAGGTGGCTCGCAAGGTCCATGAAAGCGGGACTGTGGTTTCATTGATCCTCGAGCCTACGGATGACTCTCATCTGTACGCCGCCATCCCCGGCCAATTCGTCGTGCTGCGCCTCGCGGTTTCGGCCGACGGGCCGGCTGTTATGCGCAGTTACTCTTTGTCGAGTGCACCCGGGGATCGGTGCTATCGGGTAAGCGTAAAGCGGGAACCGCATGGCGAGGCGAGCACGTTTATAGACGAGAGCGTCCAGGTTGGAGATTTCCTGGACGTGAGCGCGCCACGGGGCAATTTCATTCTCGGGGACGAGGATCGCCCGATAGTGCTGCTGAGCGCCGGAGTAGGCGTTACGCCCATGATGTCGATGCTTCACGCATTGGCAGCCCGAGCGTCGACGCAAGAAGTTTGGTGGTTCCATGGGGCCCATTGCGGTCGCGAGCATCCTTTCGCCGAAGAGGCCCGAAACCTGCTTGAGGCCTTGACGCGCAGCCATTCCCACATACGCTACAGTTCGCCCGATCGCGAGGACAGGTTAGGTGTCGATTTCGACGCTATCGGACGCTTGGATGTGCGCGCACTCCAAGATCTGGGTGTGCCGCCAGATGCCGACTTCTACATCTGCGGACCATCGGTGTTCATGAGTGGCATGACTGCCGGTCTTGCCACATGCGCCGTCGCCCCTGCAAGAATCCATACCGAAGTGTTTGGCCCAGGTCCTTCGACGACGCCCGGGATAGCCAGCGATCCATCGCGATCGCCGCATCCGCTGGTTGAAGCTCCCAACGCGGGCCCCCGTGTTTCTTTTGCCCGGAGTGGCTTGAGCGTCCGCTGGGGATCACGGTTTCAGAGCTTACTTGAACTTGCCGAAGCCTGCGACGTGCCCACGCGATGGTCATGCCGAACTGGCGTCTGCCATACTTGCGAGACGGGACTCGTCACTGGGACCGTCACCTATAGCCCCGAGCCAATCGACCCGCCGGCGACGGCCAATGCGCTGATTTGCTGCTCGCAGCCGGATGGGGACGTCGTTCTCGACCTTTGATCTGCCCCGGGGAATTTCGACACCGGAGCTATCGCTCGCAGCATTGGAAATCTCCGCGCGTGGCCACTACGTCGGCAGCGGGCCACCGGTCTGTTCCGCCACCATGAACTGCGCGTAGCAGTCGGGCCAGTTGTCGTCACGCTGGCCGCCAGTCCGCCTTTCATGCTCGACATGTGCCGAAGCCGCCCGCCGCAACGCAGCGGCAAGCTCCGAAAACTCGAGAATGTCGTGTCCTGCGCGTCCTCGCGACCAGGCAATCGGTGCGTGATCTCCTGCAACAGCCACCATTGCCATCGGGATCAGCGAATGTGGCAAAAGACGAATAGCTGCGCGCCTCTGGATCTCGGCCGCCGATAGGTGGCTGGCCTGGGCCGGCCCGATGATACACCTCGCTAGCGTCGACCCCACGCGCCACGAGTTCAGCGCGTGCCGCTTCGATGTCGGGGACGACAAGGTAAATTACCTTCGCGGACCCAGGCTCGGCCGAAGTCAGGCCCTTGCCGAAGTGCACGCAGCACGCTGAGCCCGGAGGGGTGAATTGAACAACGCGGAACGCATTGCCGACGACAAAGTCCGCATCGAGCCTCCAGCCCAGACGGCTGTAGAAACTCTTGGAGCGATCGACGTCGGAGACACCGATGACGATGGCCTCCAGCTTCATCTCGATGGTGGCCCTTTCGCAATTTCAGTCGCAGTTGCAACGCTCATTGCATCATTACTCACGTCAATCTCCTCGGGTTGGGCCTTCGGACACTTTGGACGTGCGAAAACGAAGACCGGTCAACTGCATCAATCGAGCCATGGCGTCGCCGAATGCCATCCTCCGGCCGTCATACCCGCCTAGCCCGGCGGACTGAGCCAACGCCGGTTCGATACGCTGGTCGCGCTCCCATGCTTGCGCCGTGCCTGGAAGCGCACCGACGATTCCGACACGTGCAGTCGCGGCAACCAGCTGGCGCTCCGAGGGAGTCAGCAATCTCGTTCCTGCCACCTCGGGCTCTATCGTTAGGCTCGCTTGAGACACCATCCGACCCCAATGGAGATAAATCCATCGCACGTTGGTATAGGCAACCGCCGGCGACGCCGATTACAGTCGAATCTCGGCAACTCCTGGCGAAGAGGCGCCTTGGACATTAGGGACTCCAAAAGGCCGGTACCCGCACCAATCTGGGCATTTGTCCGGCAGCCCATTCCAAAGTATCGGCGATACCATCGAACAATGGTGAACTCGCAGAAACGTTGATACTTCACACTCCATCTGGACTTGCTCCAGTGAATCCATGGTTGGGTAAACATTGTGGTTACCGATATTGCTGGTAACGCATATCAACAAAGGGAAGGAGTTTATCATGAATATCAGAGGTGTGTGCTTGGGAGCGGCGTTTTCTCTTTCGGCGTCCAGCGGGATTGCTGCTGCGGGGGCTCTTGACGTCATTGACCCAATCAACCAGCTGCAGCCCCTTCATACCGGTTCGATCAGGGAAACGGGACACACAAGTCCCGTCATGAGATCGCGGTTCAGGGCGGCGCTGGCCACTCTCCCGAACACGAAGCGCGAGGCGATGATGAGGGAATGCCAGGACGCTGGAATGACGAAGCCCTATGCGGAGTTCTGCGCCGACTTGAATGCGCTTGCCGGCTCGTGATCTTCCAAGCCAGGGCGCGATCCCTGTTCGAGCCGAACGATGGCGGGCCGAGTGCCCGCCATTTGTTTGCGTGGAGAGTTCCATCCAGTGACATTAGGGATGGGACTGTTTACCTCTGCGTCAGCTGGGTAAACGGGGGCAACTGATCCACGTGGCGTTTGAACACTTCCCCATGCGGTAATCGTCCCATGTGAAGCGTGATCTGGCGCAGACAGTTTGGCTATTGAGCACCGCTGAGCCGCGCAGCCATGTTCACCAGGTCCGCGAGCGAGCGAGCTCTCATCTTACGCATGGCCTGACCGCGGTGTGCTTTCACGGTTATTTCGCTGATGCCCAACTCAAACCCGACCTGCTTGTTCAACAGACCGGAGACGACCAGTGCCATGACCTCCTGTTCGCGACGGCTGAGCGACGCGTGCCGATCCCTGAGCTCGTGCAATTCCGAACCAAGAGCGAGTGAGGTCTTGCTCCATTCCAGCGCTGACTCAACCGCCGCCAGGAGCTCTTCGTCACTAAATGGTTTTGTTAGAAATTCCACCGCACCGGCCTTCATTGCCTTAACGCTCATTGGCACGTCGGCATAGCCTGTGACAAAGATGATCGGCATGTCGGTGCGACCGACAGACAAAAGCTTTTGCAGGTCAAGCCCGCTGAGATTGGGGAGATTGATGTCAAGAATCAAACAGTTTGGAACCAGCGCCGGGGGGCAGTTGAGAAATTGCTCCGCCGAGGCGAACGTCTCCGGCCGCCAGCCTGCGGAGCCGATCAGCGACTCAAGAGATTCACGTACCGAGATGTCGTCGTCAACGACGAACACGACAGGCGTTCCTTGTGACATGGATGCCGACTTTGCCCCAACGCCCAGTTCAGTCGCCAAATTCGGATGCATCGCAGAGTATCCTTCTCGCACATCGTTAACAACCACCGCGTTCAAGGTGCACGTAGTGCCGAGCTAAGCGCCGCCTGAAGGGCTCGGTCGCTGAAAGGCTTGAACAGACACTCAACCGCACCCTGCTCCATCAGACGCGGCCGGACCGTGCTATCCTTCCACGCTGTTATGTACACAATCGGAATTAGCTGTCCGCGACGCGCCAGCTCAAGTTGCAGTTCAGGCCCCGTCATTTCGGGCATCGCTACGTCAAGAATCAGGCACCTGGTCTCATCAACGCTATCCGATATGAGAAACTCATTTGCTGAAGAGAACGTCTTCACGCTGAAACCGAATTCCTTGAGCAAATCTGGCAAAGATTCGCGCACGGACCGGTCATCGTCGACCACAGAAATTAGTACATGCGCAGTCTTCATCTAACCCCCACTGATTTTTTATCATTATGGGCCACATCCATATCTTGCATCAGCAGGGCCGCGGAAAACTCGGGCACGGAAAAAGAAAACGTAACCCCTGGCCCATCATTTGCGGCTGCCCACAGGCGCCCACAGTGACTGTCGATAATGGATCGACTGATGGACAATCCTATTCCCATGCCGTCACTCTTGGTGGTGTAGAAAGCTTCGAAGAGACGGTGGGAGCCGTCTGGACCGAATCCAGTGCCCGTGTCCTGTACCGACAGCCGCACATGACCGTTCGCCTCCGGCTCGGTCCTGATCATGACCTGCCTGGGACGATCTTCGATCTCGCTCATGGCGTCGGCCGCGTTGCGCAACAAGTTCATGATCACCTGCTGGAGTTGGACTCGATCCCCCGCGACATGCGGTAGCCCTTCGGCCAGTTGGGATTGCAGAACCACGCGACTGTCACGAATGTCTCCTGACGACAGTGCCAGCACCTCGCGCACGGCCTCATTCAGATCCACAGCCTCTATTATCGGAGCCCTCTTGCTAAAAAGCGCGCGCAGCCGAGCGATTACATCCGCCGCCAGGTTGCCGTCGCGTATCGTACGACGCGCCGTCTCGAGCGCGCCGTCGATATTCGGCGGATTGGCGGCCAGCATGCGCAGGCACGTGCTAGCGTTGGTGACAATGCCGGATAGCGGCTGATTGACTTCGTGCGCGATTGACGCCGTCAAGGTTCCAAGGCTTGAAACCTTCGATACGTGTGCAAGTTCAGTCCGGGCCTTCCCAAGCGCCTCCTCTGCGCGTCTGTACTCTGTCACGTCTTGAACCGCGGCGAGGCACTCCAGCCGATCGTCTTGGCGACGCACGACGCGGCCGAAGGTGCGCAGGAATTTAACACTATGGTCCGGCATTCGTATTCGGATCTCATAGCCCAGATTACCCTCACCGGCGCGAACCCGTGCCATGTGCGTTGATAGGGATGGAATGTCGTCCGGATGGATTCGGTCGAGAATTTGGTTCATCGTCACTGGATGCGCAGGGTCAAACTCGAAAATGCGATAGAGCTCCTCGGAAAACGCGATTTCATCCGTATCCACACGCCATGAAAACGCTCCGGTCGAACTCAGACGCTGAGCTTCGGAAAGCAATGTCTCGGTCCGCCTGAGTGCGGCCTCGGTCAGCGAGCGCTCGATGGCGATGCTGGCTATCTGCGTGGCATGCGCAATAAGATCTTGCTGGTGTGGTGATGGCGACGAGGGCTTTCGCTGAATGATGCAGAAGGTGGCCAGCACTCGCCCTTCCTTGGAACAAACCGGGGTGCTCCAGACCGACCTATATCCGTGTCGCAGCACATGGGACCTAACTGGCGAGTTATACCAGCGAGGATCCCGCTCAATGTCCTCGGTGACGACCTGTACTTTCTCAACGGCCGCTATGCCGCATGGCAGCAAATCACCGCTCAGAGGCGTACCCGCGATCGGATCGCTGTAGGCTGAAGGCAGGGAAGGAGCCACGGCGTAGGCAATTGTCAGGCTATCCTGATCGAACATGTGAACATCACAGAAGCAGTCAGGGGCAGCCTCTTCGACGAATGTGCACAAGGCGCTTAGAACATCACGCAGTGAACTGCCCGACGCGATCATCTCGAGCAGTCGCTTTTCACCCGCCAGAAAGGCTTCTGCCTGTTTGCGACCATCAATATCGTGGCTCACACCATACCAGCGCATCACTTTGCCGGCGTCGTCCCGGATCGGTATGCGACGCGCCATGTGCCAGCGATACGTACCGTCGGCCGCCTGCACTCGGTACTCTAGCTCGAACGGTTCTCCGGTCGCGATACATTCGAGCCATTTGTTCTCTTCAGCTTCGACGTCCTCTGGATGGATTCTATTTCTCCAACCACCATTTGCGATGTCTTCGGAAGAAAGCCCGGTGAAAACGCGTCCTCGCTTGTTGCTGGAAATTTGTGAGCCATCGGCGCGGAAAGCTCCAACCAGCGCCGGGATACCGTCGATCATCCTTTGAAGCTCGCGCTCAGCATCGATGACCTTCTCCTCGGCGCGCTTGCGTTCGTCGATGTCGGTATTGGCACCGTACCACTTGATAATCTTGCCGTATTCGTCTCTCGACGGGTTGGCGCGGATCAGAAACCAGCGATAGGTTCCGTCAGATCGACGCACTCGTGCTTCGGCTTCGCCTGGTACACCCGCGATCATCAACGCCTGCCATTTGGCGGTCAGTTCATCCAGGTCATCGGGATGCATTATGGCGGTCCATCCCCAGCCCTGTGACTGCTCGGCAGACAGACCGGCGTAGTCAAGGTAATGCTGGCTGAAAAACTCGACATAGCCATCGGGGCGGGTCAACCAAGCGAAGGCCGGAATGGTGTCGACAATCAGCTGCAGATCGTGCCGGCTCGTCGCAAGAGCTTCCTTGCTTTCTCGCAGGGCTTCTTCTGTCCGCCGGCGTTCTTCAATTTCCAGCATCAGAGTTCTATTCGCGGCGACGAGTTCGCTCGTTCGCTCTGTAACCCGCTGGTCGAGCTCTTTGGCGAGGCGGTTCTGATCTCTTGCCTGCCGTGCCCCCTGGAGCGCAATGCTCGCCTGGTTGGCAGCAACACTCAAAAGCAGTTGATCGGACTGGCTGGGAAAATCGGCCTTGGCTGAACCCACAACCAGGACTCCAGCTTCCCCCTCAAGCCCCAGTCGCGCCACCGCCAGAAAAACACCACCCACTCCGACATCCATTCTGGCGCTGGACGGCCAATTCGATTCCGTCTCTCCAAGCAGATGATCGAGGGCTTTGCCTATCTCGCTCATCCCCAATGCACAGGCCTGGCCGACCCGAACGATTTCATTCGGGCATGCGCCATCTGTGTCGAACAGCCGTGCATAAACGAAATCAACGGGCAACATGGCGCTTAGCACGTCAAGCAATGTGCTTGCGATGTGAACAGGATCCTCGCCTACGCAGATCGCTGGGAGAGCTAGCAGGCTTACCAAGTCGTTCATCGAGCGCTTGAGCCGTTGATTTTCCTCCCAGGAGGTCTCCACCGGCGGCTCCATGCTAAAGGTCCATTTCTGGCTGAAGCAGCTGTCCGGCTCTGCGTTGGCTGAGTTCCTGAAGGAAATTTTCCGGCGGTACAAAGAATGGATTGTGCTGCAGTATGCCGCCTATGACGATCATGGGATGCGTCCGCATGATATCGACGACCGCGTCGCCGCCGAACTTCGCAAGATCGTACACACAGATGACCGCGTCCTCGTGACGCGACCATACCTCGTTCACCCGCACTTCGAACTCTACCAGATCGTCAATGTGCGATCTGACCTCACAAGCCCAGTCCATATGGCAGACAGTGCGACTAAGTGGAAAATCGCCTCTGACGTTGCCGCTCGCCAGCTGTTCGAAGATCTCCAACATTCGATCCTGATCGAAACGACCGTCCCGAAGGTAGGCTTCGGTATTGGTGCGAAATTCAAGCTGGCCGCTTTGTTCCGCCGCCGTTGTATCAACGCCCGCCGCTGCCAGGCGATGCAAATGCTTGCAGCGCTCGCCCGGATTGACGACGTGGATGACTTTGTCACCGCGCTCGAAGCCATCCTTCATGAAGGGAAGCAACAGCCGAGACGCCTCGTCGTCGCCGTTAAAGAATGCGCAGGCGTGCCGCATTTCGCCAAGTTCGGATCCCGCGAAGGGAATGGCTGGCGTCTTCTTATGCATGTTTGCCTCACGGGACGCAGCTCCGCCCCGTCCCACCATGCACGCGGCCAATACCAAGGTCCATTATGCGTTGGTGTCGGTTTGATGAGGGACATCGGGTTGCGACGGTGTCTCCAGCCGTAGCGGTCGGAACCCGCACCGGGGTACTCATTGTTCCATGGTGTCGCCGATACCTTGGAATAATGGATTTTGATTGTTCTTCCGCTCTTGTTGGCCCTGGGTCTCACGTTAGTGAAGGTTTTCGAAATGCGCTCAGACATTGTTCCAGGGTCCAATTTCCCGGATTACGAGTTGCCGGATCACACGGCCGTACGGCGAAAGCTTTCCGATCTGCAGGGAGAAGACCCAATGGTGGTGGTTCTCGGCAGAGGCGGGTTTTGTCCTCGGGACCGTCGGCAGACCGAAGGGCTCGTACGGCTCTATGGTGAAATGGAAGTCGGATATTGCAGGCTCGTGACCATCACGACGGACAATCTTCTGGAAACGAACGAGTATCGATTGGGGGCTGGCGCCCATTGGCCTTTTCTTTCCGACCCGCGGCGCATCATCCAAAAGGACCTTGATATCGCGGAGTACACGGACCCCCTGCACAATCCTATGATTCCTCACGTGGTCGTCTTGGAGCCTGGCCTGGTCGTCTACAAGATCTACAATGGCTACTGGTTCTTCGGTCGACCCACATTGGAAGAGCTCCGCCAGGACATGCGCGCGGTGACTATGAAATCTCGGATGGATTGGGATATTTCGAAACCCGAACTCAGGTCGGCGTGGCAAATGGGCAAAAGGGAGCTTTTCTATCCCTACCAGAAGCCAAGTTCGAAGATTGCGGCAGAGCATTGAATTGCGTTGAAGGCGAGGCAGCGCGCTTTGGCATGGGCTCGGTCGGCCGACGGTCCTCCGGCCTTCGCCGGGCAGCGGCTGGTACATGCGGGACGAAGCCGCCACCCTATGGAGGTCGCGGCCACCCGCCTCGCGGTAGGAGATCGGAAATCCAACTACCGCTATGATGCGGTGGCTGATTGGCGGGCCCGGATCACGTTGCGCTCACGTCGGTGATGGCCCCGAGCAAAGGCCTCCCGCGCTTCCTGAGGCAGGTTGTGACCGATGCCGCCACTGATCAGCCGGTGCTCATATTTGCCCCGAGAACATCCGCGCGTAGGCGCTGGCTTCCGGATGCAGCGCACCGTTGGCGTAGTCTTCGAGCGTGATTGTCGACGCGGCGATCACAGGCGCCTGCGCGAGCCGCTGCTCCAGCGCGTCGCATCGCGTTTCGCCGTTCGAAATGACCTGTTGCCAATTGGGTGCAGGCCCGATTGTCGCTCTTCTGCGATCTCAGGGCTGCGTCGGGGTCGGCATTTGCCGAATGCGAAGGTCTGACCCATAGCTGACTTTCGCCTGGACCAGAGCAGCGACTTTTGCGCCGCTCTCCAGTCGCCAATCTTGGCTCACATTCGGGAAAGCGGCCGTTTAGCTGTGTCGGTGGACGATTACGTCCAGAATATTGTGGCCGCTGGCCGCAGAGGGCTCGCCATAAACGCATGTCTTAATTTCCAACGTCATTTTTGGCAAAGCCGATATAGGCATACGGCCCATTCCAGCGCGAAGTGTCGCGTCCAATTAGCAGGCAACGGTCACGCGCGCGCTGGTTTCGAGTGCCATTACACAGAGCTGTGCGCTCGCCACGGCGAGGCCAGTTCAGGCGGGTAGACATGGAACAGAATGACCCTTCCGCGGTTTGCCGGCAGCGTTACAGTGATGGTCGCCGTCCGGTCTCTCTCGCACGTCGGCGAATAGTCGCTTTACGGAGCTGGTCAAGCGCTCTGACGATTTCAGCCTGTTCCTCGGGATCGAACACCCGTAGCACATCAACCATTCAGTCTCACTGGACGGCCCAAGGGAATGGCCGTAGCGTGTTGAAATCCCGGAAACTTCGGCAAACCGATACCAAGGTATAATGCGCGCGAAAGATCGAGTGGCGCATTCTGGGATCGAGGAGATTTTCGATGCTGACAGCAGACGGGCCGTTTGCGCCGACCGACCCGCGCATTGCCGAGGAGATCGAACGACGCGTCGCAGAGCGGACGGCCGAGCTCTCCGCCATCAGTGAGGATTTGCGGCGCCAGCTTTCCGTGCGGCACCGTGACAACGAAAATCCGCACCTCCGGGAAATCTTGCTGAAATCCTTCATCGACGGCATTGGGGCACCGGTCACGCTATGCGCGCCAACCGGCGAAATGGTGGCGGTCAACCGGTTCGGCCAGGAATACCACCGCAAATCCGTCGAAGAGATCATGGACTGGACCTCGGGCGAAATGATATTCGCCGCTGATTTGCCGCGCGTGAAAGCGGCATGGCAGCGATCGATCGAGAGCGGCGAGCCCTATGATGTCGAGGTCCGTGCCCGCCGGGCCCACGAACCCTATCGCTGGATGCGTCTCCATGGATTTCCGGTTCGCGATTCCGATGGCAGCATCCTGCGGTGGTGCGTGCTGCATCTGGATATTCATGACAGCAAGTCGGCCGAAGAAGCTCTCGCGGCCAGCGAGCGCAATCTCAAACTGACCATCAACACGATGCCGGCGATGGCCTGGACCGCCGATACGAGCGGGAATGTCGAGTTCTTCAACGACAATTTCCTGGATTATGTCGGCCTGCCGCTCGACCGCATGCTCGACGACAGCTGGAAGCAGGCCGTACACCCCGACGATGTCGATGATCTGCTTGAGACTTGGAAAGTCGTCATGGCCGCCGGCCGGACCGGCGAGACCGAGGCGCGACTGCGGCGCTTCGACGGCACCTATCGCTGGTTCCTGATGCGGGTCAGCCCCCTGCGCGATGAATCCGGAAAGGTCGTGCGGTGGTACGGCATCAACACCGACGTCGATGCTTGGCGGCAGACCGAACGGCAGCGGCAGCAGGCGGAGGATTCGCTGCGCGCCAGCGAATTGATGCTGCGATCGATGCTGGACAGCATCGCTGCGCCGATCGGCTTCTTCAATTCCGACGGCGAACTGGAGGCGGTCAATCATCTGGTCGGCGATTATTTCGGCAAGAGCTTCGAGGAGGTCTCCCAGTGGGAGAACATCGTGCATCCGGATGATCTGGTCGCCTCGCAGGCCGCCTGGCAGCGGGCGATTGAGACCGGCGCGGCCTATGAGCACGAGGCCCGCATCCGCCGCGCGGACGGCGAGTATCGTTGGAATGACCATCGCGGCTATCCGATGCGGGACGCCGAAGGCCGCATCGTGCGCTGGTGCGTACTGCAGATCGACATTCACGACCGGAAGCAGGCCGAGGCCCGTCTGGCCGCAAGCGAACGGAATCTCGATCAGATCATCAGCGGGATTCCCGGTTTGGCATGGACCGCTCTTCCCGATGGCCATGCAGACTTCTTGAATCAGCATTATCTCGACTATGTCGGACTTTCACTTGAACAGGCGCGGGGCGTCGGCTGGATGCTGGCCCTTCACCCGGACGATCTGGAGCATTTGATCGCCGATTGGCGCGCCATGATGTCGGAGCGTCGTGGCGGAGAGTCCGAGGCGCGAATCCGCCGATATGATGGGGAATATCGGTGCTTCCTGTTTCGCGCCAGCCCGGTGCTGGATGATGCAGGCAACGTCGTACGCTGGTTCGGTGTTAATACAGACATCGAAGACCTGAAGCGCGCCGAAGCGGCCATGCGGGCGAGCGAGCTCAATCTGCGACAATTGACAGAAACCATTCCCCAGATGCTCTGGAGTGCTACGGCGGATGGCTCGATAGACTACTGCAACAAGCGGCTGCTGGAGTTCACCGGCTTCACCCCCGAAGAAGCGATGGGTACCGGCTGGGCGAAGATGCTGCACCCGGACGACGTCGAGCCAACGGTGAGGGCTTGGCTGCACTGCATCGCAACCGGTGATCCCTATCGGGTCGAGGTGCGGACGCTGCGGGCGTCGGATCAGACCTATCGATGGCTGTTGACCAGTGCGCTGCCGCTGCGCGACGCAGACGGCCGCGTCCTCAAATGGCATGGTGCCTGCGCGGACATGCACGACTGGAAACAGGCCCAAGACGAGCTTCGTGATGCCCAGGCCGAGCTCGCGCATATGACGCGGGTAATGACCATGGGCCATCTCACCGCTTCGATCGCCCATGAACTCAATCAGCCGTTGGCCGGCATCATCACCAATGCCAGCACGTGCTTGCGCATGCTGGCAGCCGATCCACCCAACGTGACAGGTGCGCGAGAGACCGCACGACGAACCATACGAGACGGCAACCGGGCTGCGGATGTGATCGCCAGGCTGCGGTCGCTCTTCAGCAAGAAGGACCCGGTCATCGAAGCAGTGGATGTGAACACGGCCACGCAAGAGGTTATAGCGCTGACGTTGACTGAGTTGAAGAAGGCCAACGTGAGCTTGCGCGTGCAACTGGCCGAGGCGCTCCCATCTGTGGAGGGAGACCGTGTCCAGCTTCAGCAGGTGATCATGAACCTGATCTTGAATGCCATGCAGGCCATGGACGGTATCGCCGACCGGTCCAAGGAGCTGGTCGTGGCGACGGAGCGCGACGGTTGCGACGCCGTGCGCGTCGTCGTCCAGGATGCAGGCGTGGGTTTCGAGGCCGCAATCGCCGAGAAGCTCTTCCATCCGTTCTATACGACCAAGAGGCACGGCATGGGAATCGGTCTCTCAGTCAGCCGATCGATTGTCGAGAACCACCAGGGCCGGCTCTGGGCCGAGCGGAATGACGGTCCTGGCGCTACGTTTATTGTCTCAATCCCGTCCGGGGACGCTGGCGACGGTCCGGAGGTGAACGCATGACGCAACGCCGGAGGTTCATCGCAGTGATCGATGACGACGAGTCGGTACGCGAGTCGGTTCCGGACCTGCTGCGCGAGTTCGGCTACGAGGCGGGCGGATTTTCGTCGGCTGAAGAGTTTCTAGCATCCGATAAGCTCAGGCAGGCTGAGTGTCTGGTGCTCGATATCGCGATGCCGGGAATGTCCGGGCTTGATCTCCAGCGCGAACTGAGCCGGCGGCAGCTGCAGATTCCGATCGTTTTCATCACAGCGCATGGCGATGGGTCGGTACGGCTCCGACTTCATGAGCGCGGCGCTGTCGATTGTCTGCTGAAACCGTTCAGCGATACCGCCCTGATGGAGGCGCTGCAGGGCGTGCTTCGATCGAAGTGATTCGCCTGTCTTGTGTCTGCAAGGAAAGGGAGGCTTAAAATGCATGGGCGCGTGGAGATCAACGTGCCGGGTGCAACGGCGGTGGACGGCCATGCCGGATGCTACTCCGACAGTCTATATGGTGGATGATGACATCTCCGTCCGCGAGGCACTGGAGGAGCTAAGCGGGTTGGCGGCCGACCGCCTTCAACCCTCATGTCGGCGGTTCTCACCGCTTGGCTGATAATTTTTTAGGTTATCGGGCCCGTCTGAACATCTGCCTGGCCGGGTCGGCTGAGAATCGCGAATTCATCGGTCCACAGATTAGGGTCATAGCGCTCGACGTCCGGATCGCTGCCGAGGTGGCGGCGGCGCGTCGCCCCCAACGACAGGAGCTTCTTGCGCAGCGTCTCTTCATGAGTTGCGCGGTCTGCCCAGAAAGCGAGGCGGGGAGCTCAGGCAGCGCCGAGGCCCGTGTCCTGGGCATGCTGCACGATCCGCGATTGCAGGCGGTCGGGATGAGCCGTCGCCATGCGGAAGCCACCGGACCGCCGTAATCCTGCATGAACAGGCTGTAACGGGAGAGTCCCAGAACCTCGGTGAAGCGGGTAATGACCTCAGCTAGGTGGTCGAAAGTGTAGCCAAACGCGTTCGGGGCAGGCGCAGCGCTATGGCCGAACCCGGGATAGTCCGGCTCGACCAAATGATAACGGTCCGAGAGTCGCGCAAGCAGCGGCTGATACATGCGCGGCGACGACGGCAATCCGTGGAGGAGCAGGATCACCGGCGCATCGCGGTCTCCTGCTTCGCAGTGGAAGATCGGAAGACCATCGACCGAAAATCGTGCGGTAAATGATCGGATGCGCCATCGGATCACATCCCGCTTACGTCGATGATGGCCTGTGTGAAGGCTTGCGGCGCTTCCTGGGGAAGGTTGTGGCCGATGCCGCCCGCGATCAACCGATGCTCGTACTTGCCGGAGAACATCTTCGCATAAGCGCTGGCTTCCGGATGCGGCGCACCATTGGCGTCGCCTTCGAGCGTGATTGTCGGTACGGAGATAACGGGCGCCTCAGCGAGCCGCTGTTCCAGCGCGTCGTATCGCGCCTCGCCTTCCGCCAGCTCGAGCCGCCAGCGGTAATTGTGCATCACGATATCGACATGATCCGGATTGTCGAAGGACGCGGCACTGCGCTCGAAGGTGGCGTCGTCAAAGTTCCATTGCGGCGAGGCAAGCTGCCAGATCAGCCTTGCGAAATCACGCGTGTATTTCTCGTAGCCCGCCCGGCCACGGTCGGTGGCGAAGTAGTACTGGTACCACCATTGAAGCTCAGCCTTGGGCGGCAGCGGCGACTTGCCGGCCTGCTGGTTGCCGATCAGGTAGCCGCTGACCGAGACCATCGACTTGCAGCGCTCCGGCCACAGCGCGGCAATGATGTTTGCCGTGCGGGCACCCCAGTCGCAGCCGCCTATCGTGGCCTTCCCGATGCCAAGCGCATCCATCAGGGCGATGACGTCGGATGCGATTGCCGCCTGCTGGCCATTGCGCGGCGTTTCGCCTGACTGGAACCGCGTCGTGCCATAGCCACGCAGGTGAGGTACGATCACGCGATATTCCTTGGACGCCAGCAATGGAGCGACGTCGACGTAAGTATGGATATCGTAGGGCCAGCCGTGCAGCAGGATGACAGGCGCGCCGTCGGCTGGTCCCAGTTCGACATAGCCGACATTCAGGACGCCGGCGTCGATCTGCTTCGGTGCGCCAACCAAGTTGGGTGTTGTCTGCATCGCTGACGCGGTCGTCTTGTCGGCTCCGCCGGGTGCGGCCTTCGCGGCCGTGGTCACACCGAGTTCGGCGATCGCGAGGGTCATTGCCGCCGCGCCGATTATGTGGCGACGGCGCTCATCGATCCTGTCGGAAACACTGTTCATGGTGATGCCTCTCCTGTGGCAGGACTAATCTCGATTTTCTTGGCATGCGTGATCAAGATGCGAGCCGCTGGTCGCCATCAATGTCGCATGTCGCGCCGGGGCGCCCCATCACGACGGCTTTCATCGTGATGTCTCCTTAGCGGCCTTCTCGATCAGCCGCGCCACGGCTTCAGGGTGCGACACCATCACCAAATGCGAGGCGCCCTTGATGACCACGGTATCCCGTGAGTGGGCCCGAGCAGCCATGAATGCGGAGGCTTCCGCCGGTATGTTCTTGTCGCCGGCCCCGTAGATGAACCAGGTTGGAAACTCTTTCCACGCCGCTTCAGTTTGGATTTCGTTCAGCGCCGCTTCTTCAATGGGCCTCTGCGCCGCGGCCATCAACTTGGCTTCGGCCTCGGGGACGTCGGCGGCGAACTGCTCGTGGAACCTGTCCTGCCGGATGTAGAGATCCTTGCCTCCGCTGGACAGGCTGACTGGTGGCGAGAGGGCCGGACCGAGCGTGCTGCCGGGATATTGGGCGGCGAGTTGCGCGGCTGTCTCGCCTGCATCCGGCGCGAAGGCGGCGACATAGACCAGCGCCTTGACGTTGGCGTGGCCTTCGGCCGCCTCGCTGATGACCGAGCCGCCGTACGAATGCCCAACGAGAACGACAGGCGATTTGATGGAGCCAAGGATGTCGGCGACGTAGCCGGCGTCGTTTTTGACCCCACGTAGCGGATTGGCGACAGCTACGACGCGATAGCCATCCTTCTCGAGGATTTTGACGACGCCGTTCCAACTCGACGAATCCGCGAACGCACCGTGAACCAGAACGATGGTGGGTTTGTCGGCCTGCGCATATGCATTGCCGAACGAGGCGCTGCCGATCGCCAAGGCTGCGAGCAGTGTTTTCATCTGAATGTCCCTTCATGCTTGAGGTATCGCGCGAACCGCGCGGAGACGTAGCCGTGCCTCCTCGGTGTGGACAAGCCCTGGTGTCCAACCCATGGCCCCAGGGCTTGGCCTATTGCGGCAAGGGCTTCCCGGTCTGCTCCGCCGCCATGTAGGCGGCGTACCAGTCCGGCCAATTCTCATCACGCTGGCCGCCGCTCCGCTGCTCGTGCTCGCCGTGGGCGACCGACGCGCGCCGCATCGCGGCAGCCAGATCCGCTTCAGAGGCGAAGCTTGTCGAATTGCCGTCGATCCGGCCAGGAAGCCGGGCAATGATTTCCTGCAGCACCCAGCCGTTGCCGTCAGGATCGCTGAATGTAGCATACGAGACGTAGCTGCGCCCTTCAGGATCGCGACCGCTGATCGCGGGCTGGCCTGGTCCGGCGCGATGGAACACCTCGCTGACCTCGGCGCCGTGAGCAATGAGGTCGGCACGCGCCGCCTCGATGCCAGAGACGACGAGAAAGAGGCCCTGCGCCGAGCCCGGAGCGGCCGAGGTGATGCCCTTGCCGAAGTGGAACGAGCCTGTTGAGCCGGGCGGAGTGAACTGAACGACCCGGAACACGTCGCCGACCACGAAGTCGGCATCAAGCCTCCAGCCTAAGCCGCCGTAGAAGTTCTTGGCACGATCGACATCGGAGACAGGGACAGCGATCACTTCGAGCTTCATATCGAGGGATCGCGCGCTCGCTGTGCGGTCTGCTGTTTCCAGCATTGTCTCGACCTGCCGCGCTTCAACCGTGGATGACATCGTCGTTCTCCTTCTCTTGGTTTTGTCGCAAGGAGTATGTTGCCGCCCTACGCCGCCTCGGCGGACCGACCTGCGGTCCGGCCCGCCGTTTTGAAATGTGGACGACCTGATGGCTGCCCTTCGGCTTCAGATGGACTGGCGCAGCGGGCGGAAGGCGTCTCTGAGCTCTGCGCTAAACACCGTCGGCTGTTCCCAGGCCGCGAAGTGCCCGCCCTTGGCGAGCCGGTTGTAGTGGATCAGCTTCGGATAGGCTTTTTCAGCCCAGCTTTGCGGCGCCTGATAGATCTCGTCCGGGAAGGCGCTCACGGCAACTGGGATCTTGATGCCGCGCGGATCGAAGAAACCCCCCGTCGGGAAATGTGCATTGTCCCAATAGAGGCGGCCCGACGAGATCGCCGTATTGGTCAACCAGTACAGAGTGACGTTGTCGACGATGTCATCCTTCGTCAGCCCTTCGGCGCTCCCATCAAAGACGCGCGTGATGAGCCTGTAACTGCGAATGTCGTGGTCAAGCATCCAGGCGGCCAGCCCGACAGGCGAATCCACGATGCCGTACAGCGTCTGCGGACGGTTGTTCATCTCGATCGCATATCCCAGCCCGTTTTTGTTGAAGTCGTCGAGCTGGCCGTAAGCGCGCTTCTCGTCCGGCGAAAGGTCGGAGGGCGCAGCAGCCCCTGCCGCCAGTGCCTTGGAGATATCGGCGGGCACCGTTGCGGCCATGTTGGTGTGGATGCCCAGCAATCCCGGTGGCTCCTGCAGAGCCATCTCCTCAGAGACGGCGTTCCCCCAATCGCCGCCCTGCGCCACGTATTTCATGTAACCGAGGCGCTGCATCAGCGTTGCCCATGCCTTGGCGATGCGGACTGGGGTCCATCCCGGCGCGATCGGCTTGCCCGAAAAGCCGTAACCTGGAAGCGAGGGGATCACGACGTGAAACGCATCGCCTTCGGTTCCGCCATGCGCGGTCGGATTGGTAAGCGGCTCGATGATCTTCAGCTGTTCTATGACCGAGCCAGGCCAGCCATGCGTCACGACAATCGGCAGCGCGTTCTCGTGCCTGGAACGCACGTGAATGAAGTGGATGTCCAGCCCGTCGATGTCCGTGATGAACTGCGGAAGCGCGTTGAGCCGGGCTTCCACCTTGCGCCAGTCGTAGTCCTTCGCCCAGTGCTGCGCGAGTTTCTGAATCGTCGCCAGTTGCACGCCCTGCGTATCGTCCGTAACGGTCTCCTTGTCCGGCCAGCGGGTCGCCGTCACCCGCCGGCGCAGATCGTCGAGCTCGCTGTCTCGGAAGTTGACAGTGAAGGGACGGATCAACCTTTCCGCCGCTTGGGATATTCCGGGAAGCATGTTGGCAGCCCCGGCGGCGGCTGCGGCGGCAAGTAGTTCGCGTCGTGTCATAAGGTCCTCCTGTCCAAATTGGTTTTTTCGAATGCTCCTAAGAGATCAACTGTCGGTTAAGGCGAATCCATCACACGATGGTATCGGCGATACTTTTGTACTGCTGGACTGCGGGGCGTCTGCTGTCCTTCGTAAGGACAACACCAGCAGCGAGGCCAGGATGCGAGTTCGCTGGCCAACTGATCCGTGCCGCGTATGACCCGGGTCGGGGTTGCGTCCCTACCAGGCCGCTAAACCGGCGCGGCTGCCAGGCAAGCAGCGAACCGATTCCACGCGATGTCTTGCGGTCGGATGGCTAAGAGCAGCTCCTCGCCAGGGTGATATGAACAACGGCTCACCCAGGCATCGTGGAAATGGCAATCCTCGCTCTTCTGGTCGGAGCTCTGTGTCCCGACGCGCGCCAAGCATTTCTGACCTATGCATCAGGTGAAGTCTGCGTTCAGCTGCGACGGCAAATCCTTAGATCGCTCGATCGAGAAATGCAGGCCGGCGAACGATCCGGACTCAGTGAACCACCATTCCACCGATCCGCCGAGTTCCGCTGCCAGGGTTCGGACCCGCCACCGCTCAGGACGCTCCTGGGAGTGCGACGCCGTCGAGCGGCTGTCTCTTACCAGGCACCGCACACTGCCGCCCCATCCACTCAAAGTAACCGCGATAGCTCCTCGCCGGCCCTTTAGATTGTGTCGCGCTGCGCTGCGTACCAGCTCAGATACGATCAGTCCTACCTGCCGGCAACAGGCAGCGTGCAGCCGTATCTCGTCCGTCTTGACGCTGAGCCGAACCCCCAGGTCCTCCGCCAGCGCAGCACATATACTTCCGACGTGAATACCAAGGTCCATGCTTTCGTCGCTAGCCGGGACCATTGGGTCTCGGCTGGCCGCAGCTTTCGCGCGTATCCGATCCCCCGCCACTGTCAGCGCAAGGGCGGCAAACGCGTGCCCGCGCAACGCCGTCGCTCGCAACTGACGATGTGTGGTGCGCGTACTGGTCATGACAAAAGGCATGACTTGATCCTCCGCGAGATCTGCGCCACCACGAAATGCCGCGCGACGCAACGCAAAGTCAGAACAGAAGTTGTCCTGCTGATCTATTGCTCCAAGGTGTCGCCGATACCTAAGGCGAATACGCTTTGGCCGGAACATCTCGGGCATCTTCACGGCGGGTTTGGCGAGATAATTTCCCAGGTACTACATCGCCGACACGAAAGTATCGACGATACTTAGGTCCAATCGAAGTTCATGAACTTGAACGGTAACTGACTGACGTCCCCAGTTTTGTGTTCCAAAGGAGGCCTCAATGGACGCCAAGACAGTCGCATCACAGATCCAATTGGTACGAAAAAGTTCCGCCTATTGGCGCGTCACCTTCAACAACGCTCCGCTCAACGTCATGGGACCGGAGATGGTACGGCAATTCCAGGCGACGATCGGCGCCATCGAGGCCGATGAGAGCGTTAGGGTCGTGGTCTTCGACAGCGCGGTGGAAGACTTTTTCCTGAACCATTCAGACTTCATGGCCCCTCTTGAAGAGATGACGTCGATGCCACCCGGACCGACGGGCCTGCCGCCGTGGCCGGATTTCCTCGTGCGCCTTACGCGTGCCCCTGTGGTTTCGATCGCGCTGATCCGTGGGCGCGCGACTGGCAACGGCAGCGAGCTGCTGCTTTCCTGCGACATGAGCTTCGCCAGCAAGGAGAAGACGATCATCTCGCAGTGGGAAGTCGGCGTGGGCATGGTGGCCGGCGGCGGGCCGATGGCTCGGCTGCCTAACCTTATCGGGCGAAATCGCGCCATGGAGGTGCTGCTGAGCTCGGAGGACATTTCCGCCGACAAGGCGGAAGCCTACGGCTACATCAACCGGGCGCTTCCCGACGCTGAACTCGACGCCTACATTGAAGCGCTCGCCACCCGCATCTCCGGCTTCGACAAGTGGGCCATCGGCCAGACCAAGCGGCTGGTGAATACCAGCTTGCCGCCGGATGTCGAACTCGGCGCCGGATGGGAGGCCTGTATCGCCTCGCTCGGGCGGTCCGCCGCGCAGAATGGCATCAAAGCCCTGACTGCCAAAGGCTTCCAAACGCCCGGCGATGTTGAAAATCGGCTGGGGTTCTACCTCGGCGAACTGGCTCGCTAGGCAATCACCAAACGTTCAGAAAGGATGACTCTCATGGATTTGCTCATGACAGCCAAGAAGCTGGCCGAGCGCGTAGAGGCTGAAGCAATCAAAGCCAAGATTCCGGTAGCCGTCTGCATTGTCGACGTCCATGGCAATCTCGTGCTCCAGCATCGCATGAACGGCGCCCCGCTGTTCTCACTCGAGATATCGGAGCGGAAGGCCTACACCTCGGCCTTGGTGCGGATGCGCACCATTGATCTGCTGACATTGGTGCAGCCTGGTCAATCGCTCTACGTGCTCCCTTCGGTTGGTGGCGGCCGCTTCTGCCCCATGGGTGGCGGCGTCCCGTTGACCGAGAAGGGCGAGGTGTACGCTGGTATCGGCGTCAGCGGCGGAACGGCCGAGGAAGACGTAGCTATCGTTGAAGCTGCTCTGCAGGAGCGCGCCCAGGTGGCTGCTTGATCGAAGAAGGATGAGTCTTGCTCGCCGGCCGCCCGGCGGGCAGACGCGACCCTGTGTGGCTTTTTGGCGGCTAGGCCGTGAAGTTCATAATCATTCGCTGTTCTACGCCCTGCACGTCTGGATTTTGATGGAGACAGGTTTCGTGAAACTCCACTGGCCGCCCACGATCTGCAACATCACCGATCATCTTGCAGTCAGGGGCGCGAACATCTCCATCGACGGCGAGTGCGTCGATTTGAGGCCGAGGCAGCCATGAGCCGAGTTCGCAGGATCGCAATCGTCATCGTTGTCCTTTTCGTGACATCGCTGGCGGCTTCGTGGGGCTGGCAGTGGTTCACAATAGGCCGCTTCGAGGAAACGACTGACAACGCATATCTGCGTGGAGACATCACCAGTATCGCTCCGAAGCTCGCCGGCTATGTGGTGGAGGTCGACGTAGACGACAACGCGAGTGTTTTGAAGGGCGCTGTCCTGTTTCGAGTCGACGACAATGATTATAGGGCCAAGGTGGAGCAGGCGAAGGCCAACGCCGCCGCCAGGAAGGCGGAAGTTGACAACATCGTGGCGACCTCTGCATTGCAGAAGGCCTTGATCGTGCAGGCCGACGCGCAGAGGCAATCAGCTGCAGCCGATCTGCAGTTTGCGCGCTCCAACCTTGACCGCTACGTCACCCTGCAGAGGAACGGGACCGCGAGCGATCAGAAACTGGAAGATGCGCATGCCGCTTATGACAAAGCAAAAGCATCGGTGGATGGCGCAGACGCCAATGTTTTGGCTCAAAGGCTGAAGTTAGACGTACTGGGTGCACAGTTGGCCAGCGCGGAAGCAGCCCAATCACAGGCGCAGGCTGCGCTCGACCTAGCTATGCTCGACCTGTCCAACACGGTGGTGAAGGCCCCGATCGACGGAATTGTTGGCAATCGTCAGATACGTGTCGGGCGGTATGTCACTGCGGGTACTGCGGCGTTGGATATTGTTCCTGTAAAAGACGTTTGGATTGTCGCGAATTTCAAGGAAACGCAGCTAGAGCAGGTAAACATAGGGCAGCGGGTACGTGTGACTGTCGACGAGTATCCAGACCTCGAAATTGACGGCGTCGTCGACAGCTTCTCTCCCGGCAGTGGTGCGGCATTTAGCCTGCTCCCGCCAGACAACGCCACGGGAAATTTTATCCGCGTCGTTCAGCGCGTGCCGGTCAAGATCAGGATAATGCGCAACCCCTTGCCCGGCCGCCTGGTTCCTGGCCTTTCGGCTCGTGTTGCTATCGCCGTCAGCGCCGGAGACGCTTGGGCGGCGGCGCTGAAACCACAGACCGGCGGAATCGCGAACGGACAACCAATACAGTGACCCACCCTGTCGAAAAGCGGTCGGCGCAGCACCTTTTCGACGCGCGGCTGCGCGCTTTATTCGTAACAGGCGCTGTTGTACTGGCCGCGCTCATGGATGCGGTCGCATCCACTGCTCTGTCCATCGGTCGGATCGGCCTGCTTGGCGACATCCACGCAACGCCGGACGGACTGGCGATGATCGATATTGTTTTCATCGCCGCTAAGCTGACTTCCTTCCTTGTCGCTCCACTCCTTGTCAGAGCGGTCAGGCCTACTGCCTGCTTGCGCGCGGGGGCTGTCATCCTTCTTCTGGCCTCGGCTGCAATGACATTGTCGGCCGATCTCGTCTGGATTTGCGTCTGCCGCGTTGCCCAGGGGCTGGCCGGTGGCACAATCCTGGTCGCCGGCCAGACCTTATTGTTTTTCCGGTTTCCGCATCGACACCAGCCGGTCGTTCAGGCTGTTTTTGCTACAGGTGCCGTGATGGCTCCGACGACAGTCACGCCTGCTCTCCAGGGTTGGCTCGTCGACCATCTCACCTGGGACTGGATATTTCTTGCCAACATTCCGCTGGGCCTCGCCTCCCTTATCCTGCTGGCAGCGGAGGGTGACGCGACATTTTGGCGAGATGCCAAGCTTCCTATCCGCAGGGTAATTTTACTTGGTATCGGTACCACGCTTTTGACCTACGTCCTGCTGCAGGGCAGCAGGTTCAATTGGTTCGATGACACCGACATTGCTGTCCTTGCCGCGCTCGGTGTCATGTCTGTCGGCCTTCTGGCTATCTGCGAAATCGGGTTCCGTCCACGAGGCTCTTTGTTGCCGATCTCGCCACTTGGCGATCCGGACTTCCGCTTCGGACTTCTCGCCAGCCTGCTTGCTGGCTTTGCCCTTTCTGGCAGCGCCTATCTCATTCCCACTTTTGCCCTGACCGTCCTCGATTTCACCGCCACGGGCGCGGGAGTGCTTCTCCTGCCTAGCGGAGCCGCGCTTGCGCTGGCACTTCTGCTGTCGGGCCTTCTCATCGAAAAGGCGGGGATACGTGCGATCATGCTTGCTCCATTCGGAATTTTGCTCTTTGCCGGAGCCATGTGGCTGCTGTCTGGTTCGACGAGCGGCAGCGGTTCCGCGGACCTGGCCGTTCCGTTGCTCCTGCGCGGATTCGGTCTTGGTCTTCTGTTCATGGCGTTGACGCTGATCACCCTCCAGGGGCTTGCGGCCGGCGCGCTTCCGTTCGGCATTGGCCTGTTCAATTTTGGCAAGCAGGTTGGTGGTTTGGCCGGCACGGCCCTTCTGCAAACATATATTGATCACCAGAATGCCTATAACCGAACGATACTGGCTGCCCACGTTGTCAGTGGCGATCCCGCGGCTGACCAGCGCTTGAGGGCTGCTGCGAGCGCTTTGGCGTCAAACGGTATCGACAGCACTGCAGCGACAAAGGCCGCGGTCTTATTGTTGCAGCACGCGCTCGACAAGCAGGCCGCCGTTATCTCTTTCGATGAAGCTTTCTTTGCTTTCGTCCTGCTGTTCGCGGTCGTGGCGCCGTTTCTCATTCTGGCCAAGCGATTGCTCAGCCTCGGAGCCGTCAGGCGCAACCGGACAGCCGCGCATAAGCAAGCCATGCTTCGGTGATGCCATATCTACTGCGAAATTCCGGTTTCACACATTCATGGCATCCCGAGCGAAACTCAGAGTTTTGCGATCCTTTCCGCTCCACCTCCGGCGAGACACGGCGTCTTCTAAATTAGCTTTACTCTATCGAGCGCCTCTACCGAGAGCGGCTTCGCTAATCGGCTTGAATAGACATGCAACCGCGTCCCGACCACCCTAACGGGCGGATCGACTCGTCGCGATGTGCCGTAATGAACACCACCGAAATGTCGTGGCAGTGACGCCTGAGCTCGGTTCTCAGTTCGGGCCCCGTCATATCGGGCATTGCGATGTCGAGGATTAGGCATCGCGTCTTTCGAGGTCTTTCGAGCGGAGAAATGCCTGTGCGGAGGGAAAGGCCTGAACGGGGTAACCGAGCACTTTCAGCAGATCAGGCAAAGACTCGCGCACAGACTCGTCATCGTCGATGATTGTCACGAGGGGGCGCTTAGGCATTGGGGCTTCCTTCGTGGGATGCCTTCGCACCTTGTGGCGTGTGCCCCGCGGGCTCGGTTGGAACAACCTGCACCGCAGGCTGCGGGATCGCGAACGAGAAGCTCGCCCCAGTGTCGGCGTTTCGGCTTGCCCAGATGCGGCCGCGGTGATGCTCGATGATTGACCGACTGACAGATAGACCGATGCCCATGCCGGTCGGCTTGGTCGTATAGAACGCGTCAAAGAGTCTATTGATACTCTCCGGGTCGATACCTACGCCGTTGTCCTTTACCGTCAGTTTCACTTGACCGTCTTCGTCCATTCCCGTGCTGAGTGTGACGCGCCTCGGTAGATCCTCGATCTCGCTCACAGCATCAGCCGCGTTAAGAAGAAGGTTCAACACGACCTGCTGAAGCTGCACACGGTCGCCAACGATCTTCGGCAGGTCAGGCGCGAGATCAACCTCGAGGTCCACCCGTCCTCGCCGCAACTCTATGGTCGTCAGGGCGAGCAAATCTCGCACAGCCTCGTTGAGGTCGACTGACTCGGTGGTCTCACTTTTTTTGCTGAACAAGGCGCGCAGCTTGCTGACGACTTCGGCGGCGCGATTGCCATCGCGAATTGTGCGCCGCGCGGTTTCGCGCGCGCCCTCGATGTCTGGCGGATTGGACGCGAGCATGCGCAGTCCGGTGCTGGCGTTAGTAATGATACCCGAAAGCGGCTGGTTAACTTCATGAGCGATCGACGCCGTCATCGCCCCAAGGGTGCTGACCCTCGAGACGTACGCCAATTCTGTGCGCAGCTCGTTGACAGCCTCCTCGGCCAATCTCCGCTCTGTAATGTCCTGCATGGTGCCAACGAAGATCTTCTGCCCGTCAACTTGAGTGTCCGGGCGCGATTCTGTGCGCAGGTATTTGACGCGGCCGTCGGGCATGCGGAGTCGAATGTCGTAATCGTGATCCACAATACCGGCCTGCGCCTCTGCAAGCTTAGTCGTCAGCAGCGGGATGTCGTCGGGATGGACCCGGGTGGCGATCTGCTCAACCGTAATCGGCACGCTCGAATCGAGCTCGAAAATCCGGTAGAGTTCTTCCGAAAAGAACGTGATCTCCCTTGTCGCTAAGATCCACACGAAACTTCCGGTGGAGCTCACGCGCTGCGCATGCGCGAGCGAGGCTTCGCTTTTCACCAACTCGTCTTCGGCGCGTTTGCGATCCTCGATGTCAGTATTGATGCCGTACCACCTGACGACGGCTCCGGTTTCGTCGCGTAGTGGGCTCGCTCGGAAGATGAACCACCTGTATTTGGCGTCGGCACCGCATAGCCGCGTCTCGCACTCGGCGCTCGAGCCGGTCTCCCGGGCTTTCTCCCATGCGGCACCCAATCGCTGCAAATCCTCTGGATGCACTCCCGACGTCCAGCCCCAGTCCGCTAAGTCGTCGAGCGATCGCCCAACATAGTCGAGATAGTGCTGATTGAAGAAGTCGGCCGCGCCGTCTGGATGTGCTGACCAGGCCAATGCCGGGATGGCATCGACGGTGACTTGCAGGTTGCGCTCGCTGGCCGCGAGGGCTTGCTCAGCATGCTTGCGATCGTCGATGTCATTCATCAGGCAGTACCAGCGGATGATGCGTCCATCGGCATCTTTGGCTGGGAGACCACGGACCTGGAACCAGCGATACGCCCCGTCGAAGCGCCGCAGTCGCGTTTCCGTGTCGATCGGACGTCCTGAATGGAAAGATCCCCTCAGGACTTCGACGTGGTGTTCGACATCGGCGGGATGGACCGTGCCGTTCGTCGGCCAATTCGAAAATTCCTCGAGCGTCTGGCCGAGATATTCAAGGAACTGAGCATTGACGTCTTCGGCGGCACCGCTCGGCGCGAAGGTGGCGATCAGGCCGGGGGTGGTGTTCACCACTAGCCGGAGTTGACCCTCGCTTTCGCGCAGCGCTAGCTCCGCCTTTTTCTGATCATCGATGTCGGTCAGCACCCCATACCAGCGGAGGATGCGGCCATCGGCGTCTCGCAACGGATTGTTGCGGACCTGGAACCATCGATAGACGCCATCGAACCGTCGTATCCGAGTTTCGAACCGGCTTTCTCGATCCAGGGTCATGAACGTTCGGAAGTACTTCAACGTCCCACCGAAGTCGTCGGGATGGACCATATCGGTCGTCGTCCATTGCTTCAGTATCTCAAGCGTGCGCCCGAGATATCCCAGAAGCCGTTTGTTTGCGTCCGTGATTCCGGTCTCTGGAGAGACTACGATAATGCCCGCTGGAAGGGTGTCGAGCGTCAGGCGCAGCTCACTTTCACTGGCCCGAAGCGCGTCCTCCGCAAACCGTCGCTTGGCCACTTCGCGATGGAGTGCTTCGTTAGCGCGAGCGAGCTCCGCCGTAAGTTGAGGTATGTCCATTTCCATTTGGCCGCCTGTCTCCCGTCGAAGCCTTCGGCCGCGTAGGATTCCAGGCTGCTCCTGGGCGGCAGTCGCCACAAATGCCGACCCCGGCATGACCGGCCAATTCGGTACACCCGCCAGCAGCGCTAGGCAACTTCAGGAAGCTCCCGCCTTGAGCAGACCAAATCAAATTACATTGGTGGCACTCGTCGCACGACCGTCGGTCGCTGGACCCGAGGTGCTCGAACACGGTATGGCCCAACCGGCACGGCAGAGTTAGCAGAGCGCAAGACTACTGCTTCCTCCGCGGGCCCGGCTCACCAACGACCGCTCTCACGCGGCGCTTGAACGGATCGGACGGCGGGGATGCGGCGCAAGTCAAATCCACACTAGCCGCGACCTGCGGCACCATTTACTCCACACTCGGACGGGATGGGCCCTCTCCACCACCGCTGGCGAATATATTCATTTCCGCTCTGACAACTCCTCGCTTTCCACCGTCACTTCCGTCAAACCACCGGTGTCGACATCAAAAATAAAGCCGCGCACGGGAACGTCTTTAGCAATCCATGGGTGCGACCTAATTTTCGTTATTTGCTCTTTCGTGTGGTTTTCAGGATCTTTATATGAGAAGAATCGCATAGGGGCCGGCGTTGCGTCGCCAGTCTGCGCGCTGAACTTTGTGTTCAAATCCTCGTCTGTAAAGCTCGTGAATCCACAGCCCGTGTGGTTGAGCAGCATAATCTCTGCTGAGCCCAGTACCCGGGTGGACACAATAAGTTCCCCCATCACATCATCTGTTACAGCCGGACCGCCAGTGCGAATTACGTCCATGTCGGCATTGTTCAAACCTAAGATTCCCTCTAGATCAGAGAGCCGCGGATCCATGCAGGTTACGACGGCAATCTTGGGCCGAGGGTGCGCCCCCAGCTTTGAATCATACCCCTGAGCATACCGCTCATTGGCCTCTAGAGCCTTATCGATGAGACTCATGATCTTCTCCTTGTTTAGCAATCCGCTTCAATTGCGGCAGTCATAGTCCGCTGGAGAGCTGCCGCTGTCGATGAGACCAAGGTGTCGGGTGGACCGACAAATTGCCGACTGAATGTCGGCCATTTCCGACCAACGGGCAGAAGCCAGGAAGCGGACATCGCCGGCCGACAACGACACAGGCCGAGTCGGCAGCAACTCCTCTTTCCTTTGGGCCGCTGAAGCGTACCGGCGGAGTTTCGGTGCCTTTTCACGGCTCGTACTTCGGCGCCACGTGAAGAACGTTCGAACTCACACGTGGGAATTCGAACTCACACGTAGAACTTGAACGGTTGGCGTTCCTCTCCCTTCGCCGAGCCCATGGTGAGGACGTCTCCAACCATCCGTGCGAATCGCACGGTGACGGGCAGGCCATCATTGAAGTTGCACGAGTTGTAGTTGATCTTGGTGAGACCCATAATGTCTCCCAAGACCGCGCGGATCTCGGACTTCTCGTTCTTGTTGCGCATCACTGTGATGTGCAGCGGATTGGGTGTTTCCGGCCCGATATAGGTGTCGAGCTGCGGTACGTAGCCCGTCGTCCAGAGATAGGCCGTCTGATCATCGAGCAGGAGGGCGGTCCCACGCAGCACAGGATAGTCGCCATCCCGAAAGAGCTTCGCAACTTCCGCCCGCCGTGCCCTTGCTGCGGCGGACGCATGATCGAGGTTGCGCACGGCTCAGCCATCGGGCGAGGTCTCTCCCGGTTTGAACAGCCCAAGCTTGTCAAGCGGGCTCGTGACCGTGCGCACCGTCCGGGTCGCGACCTTAGCGTAGAGGGCGGTGTTGTTAAGCTTGGCGTGCCCGAGCAGGACCTGAATGATACGGATGTCGGTGCCGTCCTCCAGCAGGTGGGTGGCGAAGCTGTGGCGCAGCGTGTGCGGCCCGACCCGCTTGGCCATGTCGGCGGCATGTGCCGCCTCGACGACGATGCGATAGGGCTGACGCGTGCTGATCGGCTTCATCGCGTGCTGCCCCGGGAACAGCCAGCCGTCGCGGTGCGTCACGCCCTGCTGCCGCCCAACCTTCCACCACTCATGCAGAAGCGTGAGCAGATCCTCCGACAGCATGGCGTTGCGATACCGCCCGCCCTTGCCGCGCTCGACGCGCAGCAGCATGCGCTCGCTGTCGACGTCGGCGACCTTCAGCATCGACACCTCCGCTACACGTAGGCCGGCGCCATAGGCGACCGAGAGCGCCGCCTGGTGCTTGAGGCAGGTGGTGGCGTTGAGCAGCCGGGCAACCTCATCGCGGCTCAGCACCACGGGCAGGTTACGCGGATGCGCAAGCCGGACGAGCCTGCGCGCCAGGTCTGGGCGGTCGAGCGTCTGGGTGAAGAAGAAGCGTAGCGCCGACACAATGCTGTTCATCGTCGGCACGGGGACGCCATCCTCCTGCTGCTCGATCTGGAACCGGCGCAGGTCGTCGGCGTCGCCGTGCCCGGTGAACGCCCGAGGAATGTCGCCGGGCGTCCGATGTTGCGCTGCTTCTCCCGCGAGAAACGCCGCATGTTCATGTCGTCGATCAGCCGCTGGCGCAGTGGGCTGATCGGTGCATCGAGAGCGGGGTGGGTCATGGTCAGGCTCCTTGTTGAAGAAGCCCGTCATGCTCTGCCGCTGCCGGACGACGCTCAATGCGAGCGCGACGCCCGGCCCGTAACCGCTACCTCAAGCGTAGGCGCCCTCCCGCGCAGCGGGTTCGTTCTCCGGCCCCAGAGCGGTGACCCGCACCGTTTCTCCTTCGGCCAATCAAGGCCGAGGAGAACTCAAATGGGCCATTCTCAGTTCGATGATGCTAGCCGCGAGCGCGCAGCTTGGAATACTGGAAAGAAGGTGGGAACCAAGCGTCCGCTCACGCAGAAACAGATCTGGGCCGTCCGCTTCTTCCTCGATCGCGAGCGCCGCATTCGTGACCGTGCGCTGTTCGATCTTGCGATCGACAGCAAGCTTCGCGGCTGCGACCTGGTCAAGATCAGGATTCGTGATCTGGTCGCGGGGCCGGAAATTAGGACCCGCGCGATAGTAGTTCAGCAAAAGACGGGCCGTCCAGTCCAGTTCGAGATTACCGGCGACGTGCGAGCCAGCCTTCTGGCTTGGCTTGAAAGGCGTGGCGGCAAGATCGACGACTATGCATTCCCGAGCCGGATCAATCACGCCCGCCACATGAGCACGAGGCAGTATGCCCGCTTGGTTGACGAGTGGGTGACGGCGATCGGTCTGCGTCCAGAGGAGTATGGCACCCACTCACTGCGTCGCACGAAGGCATCTATGATCTACAAGGCGACAGGAAATCTTCGAGCCATCCAAATCCTGCTTGGGCATTCCAAGCTCGAGAACACCGTTCGGTACCTTGGCGTAGATGTGGAAGACGCACTGCTCTTAGCAGAGCGAACTGAAATCTGACATTTGGGCGGTCACCCGATGCACCACGGATGACCGCTTCAGCCTCCCGGATACGTTCTTGTTCTGGCTGTCCCGGGGTGGATTGCTGACCGACCGCTTTTGGCCATCAGTATTGGGAAGCGGCCATTCAGGTGACCGTCGTACATCGACGGCAACAGCCCTATCGGCCGTACAAGCAATCCTAATCGCGCCAGAAACAGATGTTCTGCGGCGCCAAGCCAATGCGCACGCACTGCGCCACAGAATGGCAAGCGCGCCTCGTTTTGCACAACCGACGGTGGTCGCTTGCGGTACATGGGCGATGTACGGAAGTGTATCATGAAAAGAGTTGGTGAATCTGCCTCATGTTATGCTACAAGCCGTGCCCCTCTGACTGGAGAAAAGGAATGTGGGCGTACGTAGATGAGACAGGCAACACGCTGAATAACCTCTTCGACGAAGAGCAGCCGTTGTTTATCACCGCAGCCTTCATGACGAAGACAAATTTCGATCTCGTTGCGAAGGCGAGCATCGCTGCCATTGCCAAGAAGGTTGGTACGAACGCCTTGCATGCGAACGTCCTCGGTGTAGCCAAGATCGAACAGATCGCGCCCGACCTCCTG
This sequence comes from Mesorhizobium sp. CA7, assembly GCF_020165015.1. Taxonomy (NCBI): domain Bacteria; kingdom Pseudomonadati; phylum Pseudomonadota; class Alphaproteobacteria; order Hyphomicrobiales; family Phyllobacteriaceae; genus Mesorhizobium; species Mesorhizobium sp. CA7. Next base: position 20,815 of record NZ_JAIUHH010000023.1, on the reverse strand, counting down.
AAGCTCCTGAAAAAGACGGACTGCCGCTTCTTCGTCTCCCGCGTCGAGAAGAAGTACCTCGCCGCCTGCAAGGTGATCGACGTCTATTTCGATCAGGGTGAGAACAAGGCGGTGCCGTGGTCGGCTTACTGGCTCCGCCATCTGCGCCTTCTGCTTACGTTCAAGATGGCGAGCTTCGTCATTACGCCGGAAATCGCGTCGATCGTTTGGGACTGCGTGACGGCCAAAAGTGAGTTTACCTCGAAGAAGCACTTCGTTCAGGGCGCAGAAGCTATGCTGGATAATGTTCAGTTCGTACCTGATGCCCGCAGCCGCGAGATCATCACTGACGCGCTTGAGTGGGCGATCGCCAATCCGGAGGAGTTCTCGACCCATATGTCAGAGAAGGCTCGACGGTATCAGCATTCGCCGAATTTCGTAGCGTTCACGAGCCTGCTGGAGGGTCTGCAGAATGCGTCGGAGCGTTGGAAGCGGCCTGTTCGCGAGATCGTCCACGACAAGCAGGCTGAGGTCGAAGAGGTGTTTGCGACCTGGCATGCGACCGTCTCCAAGCCCGAGCTTGCGAATACAGAGGGACTTTTATGGCCAGGCGAAAGCAAGCCGTTGATGGTCCAGAAGGTGACCGGGAGCACGTTCCGGACGGCCACTGAAGAGGAGAGTGCAGGTCTGCAGGTGGTCGATGTCGTTCTGTGGTGCTTCAAGCGCGTCTTTAGCGGAAAGGAAATCGGACAGGACACTGCAAAACTGGTGAACTGGGTTATGCAGCGCGCTTACCAGAACGATTTCTCGTTCGAAGGCGTCGGTAGGCAGGTTGAAGCCGAGCTCGGCAAAATTATGGATGCCGACATGCCTGAGGAGCAACTCGCTGAAGGGCGCAAGCTGTCGGCGGACATGGAAGCACAGCGTCAGGCTCTCGTCGCCGCTCACGCCATCGAGAAGGCAGGGAGGCGAACTGAGGGTGTGGTCACTTGACGGCAAATAGTTGTGGCCGGTCACCCGATTACGCCGACAGTCGGGCGTATCGGGAACGGCGGCTTTCGCGAAACCGTCGATGACCTTGGAACGACCGCAATGGGGTCGTCAGTCGAATGACCGCTTTACCGGATTCCTCGGCCAAAACCGGACTGTCGGCAAGCGGCCCCAGTCACGCCATCGAGGCGGCACTATGATCGCGGCTGCGACGACGATCAAGCCGCGGTCCGGATCTCCACGGCTTGCTTCCAATGTGTTGATGACCCTTGCCGACATTCCGGTGGCTCACCCGTAGGCGACCGGATTGCGCTCAGCATCGGTCGCTGCGCCTTGCACTAGACTGGCTGTGGTTCCTTTGATGCTTGCCCCGCCCTTTCGGGCGAAGGCAAAAAACAGTGGGTGCCTCGATCTCGTGAATTAACGAGAGTCAAGCCGCTTCAGGCACCTTGGTGTCGGACATGCGATAGCGAAACTTGGTGTCCGTGAGTCCGGCCGCATCCGAAAGCGTTGCTGCAAGAAGTTGGGCGATGATGATATCCACGATCGCCTGCGCTATCAGATTGTCGCATCGCGGCACCTTGATGACCGTCAAAAGCCTGCCGTCATCGATTCCCTCTGCCGTCGTGACGAGAAGCGCGGGGCAGCCGATGCTTTCCAGATATTGCGCCAATTCGACCTCGCGCCCCCCACCAAACAGAACCACCGCAGTGGTCTCGTCCATCGACTCCATCGGTCCATGCAGGTAGTGGCGGGTATCGTAGGCCGAGGCTGGGATCCGCGATGCCTCGCGAATCAAAAGCGAAGCCTCATCGGCCGTGCCGAGCGAGGCACCGGCGCCGACGCAGTCAATGGCGCGACGGGCAGACAACAGCTTCCCCAGTCGATCCATCTTCGCGGCCGCGGCGCTCAAAAGCTGGCCGACAAGGGACGGAATCTCAGCGAAGGCGTCATCACGCACGCCCATGAGTTTCTGCACTGCCATACCAGCGGCCAGCAACGTGGCGGTGTAGCCGGTGCTCGATGGTGTGGCATCAGAGCCGTTCGCCAGCCGTAAATGCAGGTTCGCTGCGCGCGCCAGGGGACTCTCGGGATTGTTGGTGATGGCCAGGCGGCGGGCCCCTGGCAGCTTTTCCAGCGCGGCGACCGTCTCGACGCTGCGGCCACGATGGGACAGGCCGATCAACGCATCACAAAGGTCGTTGCCTTTGGCCATGTCCACCGAGCGAATCGCGAATGCGCGTCGGTTGCGTGTCTGAAGCTCGGCTGCCACGACGACGGCCGCAGCATAGCTTGCGCCTATGCCGGTCACGCCGATGACCGTCCGATCCAAGGACGACATGTCTATCTCTGCTAGCTCGTCGCGCACGGCGGCATAAGTATCGGCAAGGGCTTCGGGCTGGCGAGCGATGGTGGAACGATAACTCACAGTTTTTCCTTTCTTGGTCACAAAAATACCGGTGCGGAGGCTATTCCGCGCGCGGAAGGTATCTCGATCAGGCAGCTGGCGAGACGACAGGCGCCCTCGACGGGTTGCCCGGTGAACAGATGCGGCGCTATGCGCCCTGCGGAAGCCTCGGCCAGTCCTTCCGCGAAGGCATTCCACAACAGGGGCTGCCCCGCGATAACGCTACCTCCGGCCACCGCATGAACGGCACCCGCGCCGCGAACATCCAGTAGCGCGGCCATATGAGCGAGAGCCCGCCCACCTTCGCGGATGACGCCCGCGGCAAGGGCCGATCCCGCTTCCGCCGCCTGGAAGATTACTGCGGCATGGCTTCCCACTGCCGTCGCCGACCGCATTTCCGACAGAGAGCTGCCCAGACGCGGAAGCGAAGGAACCCGCAACGCGTCGAAAATTGCCTCGACCAGAGGCTCACCGCGGCCGCCGCCAGCATCGAAATGGTGTGCAACGGCGCGCACGGCCTCCCGCACAAGACCGGCGGCGCTGCCCTCATCACCGACGATCCAGCCCCACCCTCCGGCAACCAACATGCGATCGGGCGCGGGCCGACAAACCGCGATCGAACCTGTGCCAGCCACCACGCCGATCTGCCCGGTGAGGCCGAGCGCAAGGGGCATCAGCTCGGCGTCGTTGACCACTGCGACCGGGGTGTTGGTGCGCGTCGACAAGGCTGCATGAAACGCCTGGCATTCCGCCGCGTCGTCGCAGCCATGGGCGCCAATGCCTATCGCGCCAAGCGGAGTGCCCTCGGCCAGACCCGCCGCCAAATCCAGTAGCCGCTCGGCATCGCGATCCCAGTTGCGCACCCGCCAGTCGCCGGTCGGCAGCACCATGTCGCGTGCCGCGCCGCCTGCCGTGGATTTGACCCGCAGATGGGTCTTGGTGCCCCCAATATCGATTCCGACGATCACGGCAGTCTCATCCTTGGACCGGTTCATCCGCGAGATCCATTCCCACCCCGAATGCGTCGGCCGTCCGACGTGAAGACAAGTGCATGACGAAGGTCGGCTTTGGCCCGCAAGGTTCCGTTGATCGACGCGCTGCCCCGTGCAGCCCGCACGACCACCGGGGTTCCATCGCCCAAGTCCATGTGGACGTAGCTCTCCGAACCGACTTCCTCGACCAGCTTGACCTTGCCTTCCAGCTCAAGACCGCCTTCATCGGCGCGCTCAGGCACGGCCAAGAAATGCTCGGGGCGCAAGCCCAGTTCGACCCGGCCCGCGAGCTCAGGCACCGAAAGGGGAAGAATCACCTCAATCGAGTTGGTAACGGCAAGGCGCAAGCTGCCGGGTGCCGCGTCGACAACGCGGGCGGGCAGAAAGTTCATTTTGGGCGAGCCGATGAAACCAGCGACGAACCGGTTGTCCGGGTCGTCATAGAGGTCAAGCGGCTTGCCCGCCTGCTGGACTCGGCCGCCATTCATCACCACCATCCTGTCGGCCAGCGTCATGGCCTCCACCTGATCGTGCGTGACATAGATCATCGTCGTGCCGAGGCGCTTGTGCAGATCCATCAGTTCCGCGCGCATCTGCACGCGCAATTCGGCGTCGAGGTTGGACAGCGGTTCATCGAACAGGAACACCCGCGGTTCGCGGACGATAGCGCGGCCGATGGCGACGCGCTGCTTCTGGCCGCCCGACAGCTGCGCAGGCTTGCGCTCCAGAAGCGTGTCCAGGCGCAGAATCGCCGCCGCACGGCGTACCTTCGCTGCGATCTCGTCGCGCGGTCGATGGGCCATGCGCAAACCGAACGAAATATTCTGGAAGACCGTCATATGCGGGTAGAGCGCATAGGACTGGAACACCATCGCCGCGCCGCGCTGCGCGGGCTCCACATCGTTGATGATCTCGCCTTCGATCGAGATCGTGCCGGATGTCACCGTCTCCAGCCCGGAGATCATGCGCAGAAGCGTCGACTTTCCACAGCCCGAAGGCCCCACGAAAACCACGAACTCCCCGCGTTCTATCGAAAGGTTCACGTCCTCCAGGACACTGTGCGCGTCGAACGACTTCGAGACCGAGGAGATATCCAAAAATGCCATGGGTCGTTCTCCGCTCAGCCCTTGGTTCCTGACATCGCGATTCCTTCGACGATCTTGCGCTGGAAGATCAGGAAGAAGAGCAGCGGCGGGATTGCGGCAAGAAGATTCGCGGTCATCACCATGTCGACCGTCTGGTGCGACAGTGGCGAGTTGAACAGGCCCACCACCTGGCCCACCGTGTAAATTTCCGGCTTCGTCCCGACGATCAGGGGCCACATATAGTTTCCCCAGGTCTGCATGAAGGTGAGGATCGCCAGGGTGACGAGGGCATTGCGGCACAAGGGCAACGCGACGTGCCAATAGATCTGAACATGGCTGGCGCCGTCGAGCCGCGCCGCTTCGATCATGTCCTTGGGGACGGCGCGCATGAACTGCACAAGCATGAACAAGCCGAATGCCGAGGCAAGGCCAGGTACCACCAGACCCCGCATCGTGTTCAGCCATCCGAGCTGCGAGGTCAGCAGATAGGTCGGGATGATTGTGACCGCGGTCGGCACCATAAGCGACAGCATGACGACGCCGAACAAAAGGCCGCGCCCCGGAAATTCGAACAACGCAAACTCGAACGCGGCCAACGAGCCGATAAGCAGCACGCCCGCAATCGTCAGCAGCGCGTATAACAGCGAGATGCAATAGGCGTGGAGGTAGTCCGTCTCGGTGAAAATCAGCCTTATCTTCTCGACGCCGGCCGGAATCGAGGTCGGCCACAGGCGCGGATTGATCGATACCGGCTCGCCCGGCAGGGCAAAGACCACATTGATCATCCACCAGATCGGAAATAGCGCTATGGCAGTCACGACCAGGGCGAGCGCCCATTTCAAAACGGTCCAGACCGAGATGTGGCGGTTGAACAGAGCGGTCATGCCCACCCCTTCAAGCGGCGCAGACCGAACATGGCGGCCGTCACCAAGACAATGGCGAGGGTCAGCAGGAAACCGTAGGCCGCGGCTTCGCCAAAGCGAACGCCCCCGAAAGCGCGGCCCATCATGTCCATCACCGGAAAGAGCAGCGCGTTGCGACGCCCGCCATAGCTGGTGAAGGACGATCCCGTCAGCAGCCACGGCTTGTCGAAGACCTGCATGGCTGAGATCAGGCCGTAGGTCACGACGAAGAACAGCACCGGTCTCAGCATCGGAATGGTGATGTGGACGATCTGTTGGCGTTTGTTGGCACCGTCGAGGCGTGCGGCCTCGTAGAGCTCGGCTGGGATTTCCTTTAGTCCGGCCAGGATGATGACCATATTGAAGCCCGCCGATACCCAAACATCCACGGCAATCAGGGCGTAAAGCATGGTGCTGGTGTCATTGAGGAAGTTGACTGATTGCCCGCCAAACCAGCCGACGATCATGTTGAGCAGCCCGAAGTTCGGCGCATAGATCCAGCGCCAGATAGTGGCGGCCAAGAACGCTGGCAGCACCACCGGCATGAAAAAGGCGTTGCGGAAGAAATTGGCCCAGCGTCCGACGAAACTGTCCACCAGAAGCGCAAGGCCTAGCGCCACCAAAACGCCCAGCGGGACGGTGATGGCGACATAGGTCAGGAGGTTGCGCATCGCCGTTGCGAAATCGCGTGAGAGTACGATCTTCTGGTAGTTGGCGAAGCCGAGATACTCCGGCTTCGCCACCCCGTTCCAGGCGTGAAAACTGTAGTAGAGGCCGCTGAGGATCGGATAAAGGAAGAACACCGCAAATAGGATCATGAATGGCGCGATCATGAGGTAGTGCGGCAGGAGGCGGCGAAGGGACATGGGCGCTCCGTTTGAGCCTGCAGCCGGACCGATCCAGCCGCAGGCGCTTTACGCGTGAGGCGCTTTTACTGGGCCAGACAGTCGTTCAACTGCGAGACCAGCTCTTTCGCGCCCTCCTCCGGAGTGTACTGGCCGTCCGCCGTGGCGGAGGCCATGTCGATCACCTCCGAGTTGTAGCAGCTCGGGACCGAGCCGACGAAATAGGGCGCCGCCACATCCATCGCGCCGTGGGCGGCATCGACCGAAACTTTGATCAGCGGGAGTGCCGCGACCTCTGGATCGGCCATTGCGGCCGCGTTGGCGTTATAGCGTGACAGAAGCTTCGCCCAGCGGGCCATCTGCGCCTTCTCCGTGAGATAGGCGGCGAATTCAAAAGCTAGGTCCGCGTGAGGGCCTGGTGCGACGCCGACCATCTCGTAGCTGCGGATGCCGCCGGTCTTGCCAGGTTCGTCACCAGGAATCAGCGTGAAGTCGTATTTAAGCCCGCTGGCCTTGGCTGCCTGCTCATAAGTCGGGTTTACCCACGGCCCGACGGTATGAAACGCGATTTGGTTCGAGATGAACAGGTCCTTCGTAGCCTGGTCGTTGCGGCTGGTTCCGCTGCTGAGCGGCTTCATGTCGACAAATTTCTTCAAGACCTTGGCCATGATCGCCGGATCTATCTTGGTCTTCTTGTTCGCCCAGTCAAATCCCCAGCTCTCTGTTGAACCTGAAGTCGCATAGATTTCGGCGATCGAATTGAAGACCAGCGTTTCGTCCGGAATGGCATACATTCCAGCATCCTTGACTTTTTTCATCTGGGCGAACCATTCGTCCCAGGTAGCCGGAGGCTTGCTCGTGTCGACGCCAGCTTTTTCCAAGACCGTCAGGTTGCGAAACAACAGAGAACCGAAGCCCGTATAAGGAAGGCAGTAAAGCTCGTCCGGCTTTGGCATGCAGCCCTTCAACGCATCCCGATCGAATTGAGCCCGGAAGCTCTCGGGCATAGCCATCCATTTCGAATAGATGTTCTCCAGGGCATGCACTTCTACCAGCTGAGCGCCCACCGACTGAGCGTTCATGAACACATCCGGCAAGTTTCCGCTCGCGGCACCGGCGACCTGGCCCGCCGTCAGATCGTCGTCGCCCTTGGCGACGATATTGATTGTCACACCGGGATGCCTGGCAGTGAATTCCTTGATGAACTCCTGCTGGAGCGCCAGTGCCTCGCCTTCCCCAAAGTCGGAATAGACCCAGTACTGAAGCGTAACGTCCTCCGCCGCCGCTCCACCGGCGGTTCCGATCGCGGCCAGCGCCGCCAGTCCGGCAAGGCCGAACCGAAATTTGCTCAGCGTGCTCAATGTTTCCTCCCGTTGATGCCTCACAACTGCAAAACGGACAGTCCCTGCTTTGTTAGGCACCTTAACTAACAAAAAAGGAAGAGCCGCCGTCAAGCCTTTTATTGCGACAGCGCGAATGAAATAGCGGCCGTGTTGGCTATTCGCCCAGGACCAGAGGCAAGGCGGTCTCGATGGCTAGGCGTTCGATGCCCAGAACCGTCGCGTCTGCGGCCAGATGCGTGCTGCGGATTTCGACCGGGTAGGAAAGGCGGTTCGCCGTTTCGCGCACCTCCGGCAAGAGAAGGGGCGACGCTCCAAGGCCGCCACCCAGGACCACCAGACCGGGATCGACCACGCTGACGCAGGCGGCGACCAGCGCCCCTATATCCGAGGCGTGGCGGGCAACGTGACGCTGTGCGTCCGGGTGGCCCGCTTCGGCAAGCTTGAGCAATTCCTCGGTGTCTCGCGGAGACGGTCCAGCCGCTGTGGTCCAGTCCGACTGTACGCGCGAGATGAAGGCCTGGGTACCGAGATAGTGCTCGACCTCGCCCGGCAGCGGCTCCGCGCCCGGTGCAAAAGGGAAACTCAGATGGCCGATCTCCCCTGCGGCGCCATTGCGCCCCCGTATCAGTTGATCGTTCAGGATGAGGCCCATGCCGATCTTCAATCCGATCTGCACATAGGCAAAGTTGGCAATGCCGCGCGCAGCCCCATAATGCTGCTCGGCCACTGCGGCACAGTTGACGTTGTTTTCTAAGACGAGCGCTACACCGGCGGGAGGGTTGAATGCACGAAACACGACGTCTTGCCGGCTGGCCTCGACGTCGCCGTCCGGGCCCACGACACGCGTAGGCACCGCGAGCCCGAGCGCGCGCAGCGGTCCCCAATTTCGTTTGGTCGAAGCCCGAATGGCAGTGAATTCGGATGCGACGGCGCGGCTGACCTCTTCGTTGATCGTCAGCTGGCTCTCAGGATAGCGCAGAATGCGGTTCGCCAGTTGCCTGCGGTCGAGCGTGGAGACACGAAGCCGCACATGTGTCGCACCTGCATCAACCGCGATGACATGCCCGGCACCAGGCCCGACTTTGTATTGGGCCGCGCTGCGCCCCAGTGGCCCCTTGATCGCGCCGACCATTTCGACGTAGCCGAGTCGCTCGAGTTCAGCAATCGCAGCCGACATTGTCGGCCGCGAGAGGCCAAGCGCCATTCCGATCTGCGGCCTGGTCGAAGGGCCGTCCTCCACCAGGCGTCGGAACACCGCTCGAGCGCTTCCTGTCAAGAACGGTCCGTTTTTGTCGGACACTGTTTGCTCCGAGGGATGGATCCTCGTCGTTTGATACGAGTTTGCACGATTCAAATCGAGTGGGGTGCTCATTTGGCACATTCGTACTTGATGCAATCGATCATCTCGGAGCCATCTTCTGAGATTAATTTTCTTAGAACCTCACAGACAGGCTCGGCAATCCTCTCTGCCAACGCGGGTACAGGGGCTAGATGCCGAACTGCGGAATGGTATTGGACTGACGCCCTGTGCCTCGTTGGCCCTTCAGTTTCAATACAGAACTTCAAATGCGAGAACGGTTGGATCGGGACGAGAGTGGCCTGACCGCTATCGGCCCCATTGTGGAGATTTGGAGAGCAAGCGGCGGCGGTGCCATTTGGGTCGTGCTGACATCCACAACCCTTGAGCGATCGCAGTCCGCGAGTTAAATCGACATGCCTCGCAACGTGCAAATTCCCAAGCAAGCCAAATTACTTGGTGTAAAACCACACATTGCATAAAGCACTCACAATGTGCGGAAACCGAGTAAAATCGTAGGAAAAACAACCAACCGACCGCAGCACAATGTGCACCCTTTTATCTTGCCGTCTTAATCGGTCGTATTTTCCGCGTCTTTCTTTCTATCGTCGTTCCTCTTCCAAACTACGAAAATACACTATTCTATGCTCTAACTACGATCCCGTACTCTGGCGTCGAGTTCCGATGCGCCGTGCAGTCTTCCGCGCTCTGCGACGGCGTAGCAGCGCTGCTTATTTGCAGCACGGGAACCGTCGTGGCGCACTTTTCCATCGGAGTGACGGAGCATCATCACAGGCAATCCGGCGCGGTCCGGCCGTCTTGTGATCGGCGCGGCCGCACGCAATGTATGGCCCGCCCGTCTGCAAGTGGGATGTTTTGAGAGGCACGTCCGGTCTGCACCAATGTATCCGCCCTCGGCGTCTGGACGCCCTGCCAAGATGGAGATTCGCGCGCCCGGCTCCTAACAAGATACTCGGCCTCGAAAGGGCTGCCTGCTGACAGGTTTGCCGAACGCCGATCAACCGTTGGGCCATCTCTGTGTACATCCTCCCGCAGACTTCATGCAGCCAAGCAGCAGTCGGGACGCTCCCGCTCGCCCAAACTTGTTATCCCTCGGAGACCATCACGGCTGCGTAAGGGCGCTGTTTCGACATCACGGCCCAGGCGATCCGGGCAAGCTTGTTGGCGAGCGCAACGACCACCACGTTACGCTTGGCGCGCTGCAGCAGCGCTTGCACCCAGGCGCCGAGCTGGGTGTCCATTCGCGCCAGATATGGCAATGCCGCTCGCGCGCCATGGATCAACAGAACGCGCATGTAGGTGCTCCCGCGCTTGCTGATCCCCGTCAGGCGCGGCTTGCCGCCGGTAGTGATCTGGCGCGGGACAAGCCCCAGCCAAGCGGCGAAGTCACGCCCTTTGGCAAACGCCGACACGTCGCCGACCGCCGCTGCCAGCGCCGTTGCGTTGAGCAGGCCAATACCTGGCACACTGCGCAAGAGACCGGCTCGTTCATCGCTCTTGGCGAGCGCCTCGAACTCCTGGTCGAGTTGCTTGATCCGATGATCGAGTGCGTGCGGCTCGTCGACCTTGTCATGAGCGAAAGTGCCGTCACTGGCCCGACGCCGGGGACGGCCATGAAGCGTCGGCACAGTTCGCTGCGTGCCACCATTTTGACGACGAGATCGTGCAGCCCGCAATACTGTCTCCACAGCGCCGCCCGTGCATATGTGCCTGTCGAAACCAGCTGGTGCGCATGATATGGGCGACGCCGAGCGCGTCGGCCTTCTCGGTTTTGTTGCGCTGCGCCGACATCGCGGCGCGCACGTGCTGCGTCTCCAGGCAGACGGCGACAGGCGGAGTTTCCTGAGTTCGGGATGCAGCGCGATGACAAACGCTGATCCGGAGTCTGGAATGCTCGGCGACGCCGTCGAACTGCCAACGCCGGCGAGATTCCAATTCTATTTTTCTCGGCCATGAGGGTCTCGCAGCTCAGAGTGAGCTGCCTCCCATATTGACCGAAGGCCTCGAGATTCTCATCCGCGTATTCGCGCTATTCCCGACAAGACGGTGCAACTTGGCACGGCGAGCCGTAACCTGGCATCGTTGTAGTGCGGTTTACCGGCGTCCGACTTCGAGAGGGTCGGCCGAGGCGTTATCTTTGATATCGCGCCGCGATCGACCGCACGAAGGGTAGCGGCTGGAGAAAAGGCGGAGGAGAAACCAGGAAAGCCGACTTTATGAAAGGTTGAGGCGCTTATATCACTGTGGGATGAACGACCCGCAAAAGCATCATTTTCTGCCGGTGTTTTACCTCTCGCAGTGGATGCGGGAAGACTTCGTTGTCGAATTCAAGAAGGTTTATGGGGATAAGATCTCCATAAAAAGTCCGCACCCGAACGCGACCGGCTTCGTGAAACGTCTCTACGAGATGCGCGGGATGCCTGAAGAAACAGCTCAAGAGTTTGAGCGGGAGTTTCTAGCACCTGTCGATAACCGAGCGGCCGAAAGCCTGTACGAGATGCTGGAGGCCAAGTCGGGGAATGCTCTCCGGCCCGGACGGCGGAAAGCCTGGACACACTTCATACTCAGCTTGCTATTTCGAATGCCTGAGGACGTAGAGTTATTGAAGCGTAACGTGCGCGACGATTGGATTATGTCCGTTCCGGACATGGAGCAGCGGTACGCCGAATCTAAGCGCCCGGAAGACCCAGATACGCTGCTGGAGTTTCTCAACTCCCAGGATGGCTCCGTTTATGAAGAGTCGGCGATGGGCATCGCACGTCGGATGATTGTCCATGAAAATGTGTCGAACACCATAATGAACATGCAGTGGTCGGTAGTCGAGTTCGATGCCGTGCCCTTAGAACTGCTGACCTCCGACCGGCCAGTGATATTCACCGAAAGCATGCGCCAGAGGCATTCACATATCCTCTTGCCGGTCGGACCACGGCGCCTGTTCGTTGCTGTCCAAAACCGCAAGCACTCACGCTGGCTGCGTAGCCGTAGCCAAAAGGAGCTTGTCGAGTTTGTGAACCAGAGAGTGGTTGGTAATGCACATCGCCTTGTATACGCCAGCGATGAAAAGCAAGCCCGCTTCATCCTCAACCGGCTTGGAAAGGACAGAATACCGTCATTCCTGGAGCGACTTCAGGAGCATCGTGAAACGAGGCGAAAGCGATTAGCACCCGACCTCCAAAAGCATATACTTAAATAACCGGAGGCGCTGTGCCCTCGGCCAAGGGTGCTCTGGCGCTGCTTCATCTTTGGTCTCGACATCCCGGTTTGCCTAACCCTCCCTAGACGGCGATCGTGCCCACCAGCTATGTTGTTAAATGGTAGATTTGATCTCTCCGAAATACGCTGCTGCAACCGCTAACACTGCAATTGATTTGGGCAGCGCACCTGTCGAGCTCCGAGCCGGCGGGATAACCGTTACCAGCTCCGGTCACGCTCGGCTTGAATTGGCCGACAAAGAACGTGTGCTCGTCCAAGTTAACACGAGCCTCGATGGATATCTACTTAGTCAAGATCCGCGTCTTCAGCTGAGATTCGGGCCGCGTGGTCGGTTCTTTCCGGTGCTTGTGTCTCAATCGCAAATAGGCACAGCGGGTGCAAAGCTATGGTTGATTGCGAATGGGTCGGCATTCACGCAGGTTCGCGACCGTCGCGTACGCCTCTCATCAGCCATCGTTCATGTTCTTAACTTTCCCGAGTTCTTTTGCCTCGGTGCCCAGAGCGACCTTCGCCAATCAAATCAACGGCTGGGGTGCGTTGTCCTGCGAACCTCGGATTGGGAGATAGAGCTCCAGGCGCTTCTCTCAACTCGTAAGATAGTCGAGCAGCTAAAGGCAGAAGGAGGCAACGCGATCACTCATGTTGCGCGCATGGTGCGTGCAGATCGCAAGTCATTCACATGCGGACAGCTAGAAGCGATAGTTCACGATCTGCACCGGTTCCTATCCTTTGCGCGCGGCGCATGGACGTCACTGTTCGGGACCGTCGGATATGACCGGAATGGTCAAGAACACTATGAGAATTGGGGGCAGCGCATCAGTGCTCCTTGGCAATCCTGCCCGAGCTGGTTTGATATCCACCACGGCGAATGTCTGGCGGCGGCTTTTCCCGGCTTTGTAAGGCTACTGCACGATCCGTCGCTCTCAAAAGCGGGCTATACCGGCCTCCATTGGTATCTTCGGAGCAACCGTGCAGGCGAAGGCGCCGGCGTGGATGGGGGGCTAGTACTTTCGCAGGCCGCTCTCGAAGGCCTTTCCATGTCGGTGCTGGCCAACGCTGGCATAACCCTTCCAAGGGCTTCAAACGCAGCAGACAAAATTCGGGCAGCCTGCCAGCACTTGAAGCTTCGGACTGCCATTCCGCTCTCGAGCAAGCGATTGCGCCGTTGGAAAAGAAACGGTGCTTTCGCCGACGGCCCGGAGGCGATAACGCGCCTACGCAATGAACTGGTGCACCCGAAGCGTATGCTTCCGGGGAAATTGCCATCCGCCATTCCAGAGGCTTGGCACCTCGCACAGTGGTATATTGAAGTGATGCTGCTCAGGCTTTGTGGATACCAAGGGGTCTATTCACACCGCCTGATATCGAAGTGGGTTGGAGAGGTGCGGCCATTCCCTTAGGATTCATCGAGCACTCGCCTCCCCAGGGCGACCTGCCCAAGCAATGGCGGTAAATCAGCATCGAATCATCGACCAGAAGATTTCGCCGACATCGCTTACCAAGCTCCAAGAACTCTATAGTCCGCTCGAGTACTCGGCCAAGACTCTCTATGAGCGCGTGGCAGGAGCGCAGCGGGAACTTTGGCGGGTTCGCGGGAGCGGCAGATCTTCAGGCGCGCCAGAGATAGGCTCACTGGAATGGCGGCAATCGTTGGCCCTGAAGCCTGGAGCCATGGGCGGTCAGATTACTGATCCAAAGTCACAGGCTTCAGTGTTCGGCTACACTTCAGTCTGGCTCCGGTTCGTAGAACGGCTCCACATGGCCGAACTCGACCACTCGCAACCTCGTCGCCGGATTCACGGCGGCATCATCAACCTCAATGTCGTTGCTTCCCTTCCCGCTGATCGTTACGGTCACCTGGTAGCGATGATCGATCGTGACTTCTTTTGCGGTGCCACCGAGAGAGACGTAATCATCGTCGATGCTATCGTGAATGGAGAAGTTGAAGCCGGCTTGGACCCTGAGCTTTGCGGTCACAGGAACGAGGAACGTCACTCCCTGGCCGTCAGACGCCACAATTCGCTGCTCGTTCCCACCGGCATACTCGATCGAGTCAACGACTGCTTCCTCGACTTCGGCGTCCCACTCCATGAATGCTGACGCCTCGACCTGAAAGTCGAGGTTATCAATGTCGCGCTGGATTGCACTGATGACCTCGCCGGCGAATTCACCGTCTGGCTCGTCACGCAAGGACGCAAGAAATCGTGCGACAATCGCCTCGTCCTCATGAAATAGCGCGAGCGCTTTTCCCAGATCGTTCGCGCAGTATAGATACTCGCTTTCTTCGCAGTATGCGGCCCAGCCCTTGTCCTTGCTGACGGCCAGGATCGCTCCGTGCTCTTGTGACCACTTATCCAAGGCAGCGAGTGCTATCGCATCGGGAAACTCGTGCTTTTTGTCGGCCCCGGCGAACGGTGGTCGGTTCTCAAAATAATTCTCGATCAACTCGGCCATGCCTATGGCGTCGTTGGATGAGATGATCTCCATACCCACCTTCTCGCAAAACGCCTCCAGAATGGCCTCGGAATGCGCGCCTATCGCGTCGGCTGGCGCCAGCTTGTCTGCAAGCTCCTCAACCAAGCCCTCATGTTCTTTCCAGATTTTGCAGTATGACTTCAAACTGGATGCGAGCTGATCATGAGCGGCGGCATGGCGCTGCGCCATATGACCTCGTACCTCTTTCGCCACGACATCTGACAGAATGATAGCGACCTTCTTTGCTTTCAGGTTCGCAAGGCTCTGCAGGATACGATTGTCGAGGTTTCCATTCGTGTTCAACCCGTCAATGATATTCGTGTCGAGTGTAAAGCCCACTATGTCACCCTCGGCAATCAGGCCCCTGAGTTCGTCAGCATCGTATGTCGGCATGCGTTTCCCCCAATCGCAATCAGGCCGTAGGCGCGGCGGCCGGTGTCATTGCCTCAGCCGCCAGTTCGTCCTCGGCCCGTATACGCTGATGCGCGGTTTCCTGCGCCTCGACGAAGAAGCTCTTGCCCGAGATGCCGGCGCGATCGAAGAAGGCCTGATTTCGTTCTCGGGCATCGTTGAGAAGGGTGTCCCATGCGATAAGTTCGATCGAACCCTTGAAGCCGGAACGCGGCTGGTAGAAGCGCCCGCGACCGTCGGCTGTGCGGTCCCAGGAATAGGTCCAGTCGTCCATTTTGCCTACAATGTCCGCAACTATGAAGCAGTAGAAGACCGTGTCCTCTTTCAGCTTAATAGGGCGCCCCTTGACGTCAAACTTCCCCCCTTCGAGCAGCTTCCGAACATAGCGCTCGACCTGATGCTGAGGATTCTCGTCCGCGGCATAGCTGGTTCGACCCGGACGCTTGAACTCAACGAGCAGCACGCGCGGAGGATCATCCGTCTGACGCAGGCCGTGTACGTGATCGAAAATCAGGACATCCGGTCGCTCGTCGCTCGCGACTGCATCCGAGAGGTTCTGGAATTCCTCATCCGAGCTGAAATACTGAGCGAAAGTCAACCGCTCATCGATAATCCATAGATCGTGCGACGCGGCCGCCGCTACCTTCCTGGCGCCATCGGATAGGGTATTGACACGCAGCGGGCAGATGAATGAGTGCAGGATGTCTTCGCGCTGATAGCTGCTGTCACGCGTGTCGTCACGGACTTTCTCCAGCAGGATCTCCATGAAATCGAGCACAACCTTTCGGCGGACGATGTACTCCGTGAGACTCTTCTGTTCCGCTTCTTCAATTGCCTTACCGGCGGCCTCGATTGCGCTCGCAAACGAATTGACGTCGACGGTCCGCTCTTTCAATCGTTCCAAGACGGCCCGGATTTTCTCCGCCTGCCGCTGATCGCGGCGATAGCGCTCACGCGAGAGATGCCCAAAGATCGCATCATCGTTTAGCTCACCCGAAGGGAGCTTTTCTTGCAGTTCATCAACGTCGCCGAATGCGACGGATGGGTAGGATTCCGTGATTGCCTTGACTCTGGTTCGCTGATCTTGGCGCAGCGCTCGCAGCGGTTCCGCCAGAAACTTCTCGACATGCGATGTGCAGACGTCGTTCACGATGCGATCGAGGACAGCCTCCTCGAACTGGAACTTCGTCCGCTCCTGGTTGACGTTGTCGTCGAGGAATTTGCCGGTGAGAACGGCGTGAAAGACGCGATCCTCGTTGACCCCGAAATATTTCAGGCCCAGCTTTCCGTCAATCTTTTGGGAATGAACTGTTCGGTCGTGCGCTATGAAATGGACGAAGTGCGACCCCTGCAGATCTGCACTCGCAACCTTGTCGCACTCCATCAACGTGAGTGTGAGCAGCCCGTAGTCAACGGTTGGAATGTTCTCGATCGTCTCTCGGCGATGGATGATCGAATTGATCTCGTCGGGATAGTGACGAGTTTCGTCACCGCAGTGCACCGTGATGCGAGGCGAGCGCGAGCCGATGAAGGTCGGCAAGAAATGCGACGTAAAATGTTGGAAGACATACGCTGGCCGACCGGGGAATTTGGCCCTATAGCCGTTGTCGCGGAGGCCATCAAACTCGACCAACACGCCGGTTTCAGGTGTGCCATCGAGTTTGCTTTCTTCGTAGTCTTCAATCTGGTCGGTTTGCGATAGGACGAAGCGAAACTTCCGGCGCTTCGGATCGCCATTTTCGACAGAGGTGCTGGATACGCTGATCGCTTCAAAGCAATCTAGCCACAAAAGCCGCCCTACGCCCTTGCCTCCGCGCGCAATCTTATTGTCGGTATCGGTGGTGGTGAACGCGTCGTAGTTTCTGCCATCGAGCCCCACGCCATTGTCTTCGACCACAATCTTTGTGGGCGCCTGCCGGCTCGCCATGGTGAGCGTGACAATGATTTTCCCTTTGGTTGCGACGTTTTCCTTGAAGCGATCCTGTGTGCTGTGAATCGAATTACTGACCGCTTCGAAAAGAGGTTGCATGGCATCAGTTGCGTTGGTGGGCTTTGGTAGCCGATCAATTCTCTTGACGAGGTTCGATTTTAACGACGGCATATTTCCCTCCCCATTTCCGGCAACATGAATATCGAATACCAGCTGGTTTATTGCTAGGGTAGGAAAGCTTGAACTATTACTGGGAGTGGCCTCCTTTCTCCCCCGCCCAAACGTTGGTGCTAGCCATTTGGGTCGAGGTTGGATCTGTCGATCCCGATTGGGAACCAGAGGAATAGGGCCTATAAGGCACCGGCCGGCATCAAGGAGGGGATTTATGGCGCGTGGACCGAAATCGTTGAGGGGTACGAAAGTTCGGTTCAAAGGAGCCAGCATGCTGGGCTTCGGAACGTCTTGGGACATTTCAAATGCCGAACGCGACGAAGTTCGGAAGCTCCTCGCGTTCCTGGAAGATCGCCGCGTGCTGTATGTTCCCCATCATCTGGAAATTCAAATCCAGGTAGAGCGCTCAGTTCAGGAAATTAGAAAGCGCTGCACCGACGCCCTTGGCATAGTCTCCGAGCGGTCGCCCAGTTTGACGGCGATCAGGGCGATGCGAGCTGCTTGCCGCCGGTTCTTGGAAGAGCCGCACGCCGAGTTCGGAAACTATCAACCCAGAGAGCACGGACGGTTTCAGGATCAACACGGTTTCTTCACGGCCCTTGGGGAGCTCCGTACCCGCATTGGCATGCAAATTGCCGCGCTCGCGTCGTATTACGAGATCGAAATTGAACCCGAGCTCGCGACGATCCTTCCTCCGGACGACACCGATTGAACGGGCCCGTTCTTGGGCCTCAATAAGTTTACAGTCGCAGCAAAATAGCTTCTAGCTTTTAGCTTATTGCTATTAGCTCTAAACTCACATATCACTTGCCTCACGTACGATAGAGGATCTGATCATGTCGCCGGCCGAAGCCCTGAAGAAGATCAAGGTCGCGATCGAAACATCGCCGCGGAACGGCTATATCGCCGAGCTTCATGTCCAGGTGATCAAGTACGCCAATGTCCTAGAGGGTGTAACAGGCAGGGAGTTCTGCGAGGCGGTCGGACTGACACCTGCGTTCGGGACTGAGTTTGCCAAGATGCGAAAGATCGCTGGCAGACTCATCGAAGCGGGCCTGGATGTAGACCGGATATGATGTCCGCGATCGGTGCGAGCGCTACATTGGCAGAGCGGATCAAGGGCATTCTTGCGGCCGTGAAGCCGCTGGCTGCCGAATACTATCAGGTGACGGGCAAGCCGCTCGGCGTGACCGGTGAGGTGGCCGAATACGTCGCATCGACCATTATGGGACTTGAACTGGCCCCTCCCCGCACAATCGGATATGACGCGATCCGACATACGCCAGCCGGGCCAGAGCGAATCCAGATCAAAGGCCGCGCCTATGACCCGGCCGCGACCCGCAGCCAGCGCATAGGCCAGATTAAACCGTCAGGCCCTTGCGATACCGTGATGCTGGTGTTGCTGCATAATGCCACCTTGGACGCTGTCGAGATCTGGGAGGCCCCCTTCCCCGTGGTGGTGGCGCGTTTGGCGGAGCCAGGCTCCATCTCCCGCAACGAACGAGGAGCACTCGCCGTGTCCGATTTCAAACGGCTGGGGCGACAGGTTTGGCCACCGCGCGAAACATTCCTCTATTTCGCCTACGGCTCAAACATGGACATTCAGCAGATGAAAGAGCGCTGCCCGGACGCCGAAATCGTTGGTTCAGGTCATCTGCCGGGCTATGCACTGTGCTTTCCCAGAATGTCTGCGAAACGCAAGTGCGGAGTGTCATCGGCGGAGCCGTTTGCTGGAGGCGAAGTCTGGGGCGTGGTATATCGTTTGACGGCCAACGACCTTGCTCTACTCGACCGGAACGAAGGTTATCAGTCCGGCCGCGATCGGCATCTCAATAGCTACACGCGGCTCCCGGTGACGGTTACAGTGAACGGCGTGGCAACTGAGATGCACACCTACTTTGCCGAACCGCAATCCGGAAAATTCTTGCCGAGCGCGGCCTATCTGCAGCACCTCCGCGACGGCGCCAGGCACCATAGGCTGCCGGATAGCTATTTGGCTTTGCTCGACGCGTTGCAGGCTACTGCCTGATAGTCCGATGATGAAACGGATCGGATTCTAATTGCGCCATGCCGACAGCCATTCCGCCAGCCACCGTTAAAGAACTTCGGCATCGTGTCTGTATGCTGATTTCCAATGTTTCAGCCTATCAGGTGCCCCGCTATTGCCAACGCGTGGGCCTGGCGCCCGGCGAAAGCGACGAAGCGATGAAAAGCAAATATAAGTACGCCGAGCGGCGACTTGATACCCTAGGCGTCGGTCGAGTGCTCGAGGTCGCTCGAGCGATCTTGGAAGAAGATGCAAACTTTGCGCTTACCGAACTCGTTGCCAAGATTGATGAGCGCGATGAGTCCCCTATCACGGAAATAACCCGCCGCAGGCTGTTGGCCCTATTCCAGGCAAGGCCGTTGACCACCCAACTTCCCGAGATCGAATTCATTCAACGGGTCTGGCCGATCGCCGAAATGGACTCGATCTACGACCCCTCGGAGGGTCCCCTAGAAGACGACATCTTCCAACACACCGTCCGCAACAATGACTGGGATACAGCCGAACTACTGACGACTCTGGGTCTCCTGACCTGCTCGAAGGCTCGTCTGTTCAAGTTCCTTACAGAGGTCGTGGGTCCCGTTTCACAGACGCCGGAAGTTCAGGCAGAGCTCGCGGCCGCACTGAATGGGGTCCTGCAACACGACGGATATTGGCTTACCGTGACCGGAAAGGTGTCGGGGACCCCGGTTTATGCGGTTCAGAGTGCCCGGCTCGGCAGCCCGAGTGATGAAGGCATCTCTGCCGCCCTGGTCGCGTTCAATCCGGACGATGTGCATCCCCGCTGGACGGCCGCCGTCGATCGCCGGCAGGTCGACCCGCAAGGGGCGATTACCCTGGCCCGGACACTTCTCGAGGATGTTTGCAAATGGATCATCGATGAAGCCGGCCAGACCTATGAGGACAAGGATGACCTACCGGTTCTCTACCGAAAACTTGCCAAGACGCTGAAGCTGGCGCCCGACGACTATACCGAGCAGACGTTCCGGCAGTTGCTCGGCAGCTGTCAGCAGATCGTTGAGCTGCTGGGCTCGCTTCGCAGTAAGTTGGGTGACGCTCATAGTCCGGGGCCAAAGCGATCACGGCCCCTGCCCCGTCATGCCGAGCTGGCGGTGAACCTTTCGGGGACCATGGCCACGTTCCTTGTCTCAACGTGGCAGGCCCGCCAATCAAGATAAGCCGAAGGCCGGTCCATGAGCCCAGCGGCCTTTTTCTCAACAGATGGACCACGACTGGAAACGGAGCGTTTGCTGGGCATTGCTTTAGCCCGAGGCGCATGTTCTGTGGTTAGCGTGTCTAGGAACGTGTGGGAATTTCAACTGTCAGGCAAAACCATAGGTGCCGATTGTCGGACGCGGGCAGGGGCGGCAGTGGTAATGTCCGCTATTTCCAAATCCTAATAAGCAGACAAGCCGCCCATGGCCCCATTTGAGGCGCGCAACCCGTCCCTGAATGCGGGTCGCTAGCGCGACCCCACCGCCCTAGCCTCAAAACGCAAAAACCGCCCCGGTCAGACCGGGACGGTTATCGATTTATGACAGAATTGGTTGCGGGGACAGGATTTGAACCTGTGACCTTCAGGTTATGAGCCTGACGAGCTACCGGGCTGCTCCACCCCGCGTCAACCATGAGCAAGCGTTTGCTTGCGACTACGAGCAAGCGTTTGCTTGCGATTACGAGCAAGCGTTTGCTTGCGATTACGAGCA
>NZ_JAIUHH010000022.1:0-91745 GCF_020165015.1 Mesorhizobium sp. CA7 | reverse complement strand
AGTAGGCAGTAGGCAGTAGGCAGTAGGCAGTAGGCAGTAGGCAGTAGGCAGTAGGCAGTAGGCAGTAGGCAGTAGGTTGCTCTCTTTCCTATTGCCTACTGCCCAATTCCTACTGCCTAAATCCCCTCGCCGGCCAGCTCTTCCGAGAGCGTCGAGACCTGGTTCTGGGCGCTGCGCATCATCGGGTAGATCGCCAGCACCTTTTGCCAGGCCTCCAGCGCCGACTGCTTGTGGCCGGTTTCGGCCATGATCTGAGCGAGGCCAGAGAGCGCGCCGAAATGGCGCGGCTCGAGCTCCAGGGTACGGTCGATGTCGGCCATCGACTTCCCGTAATTCTTCATCATGAAATGGACGGTGGCGCGGCGGTTCCAGCCTTCGGCATAGTCGGGCTGCAAGGTCACGACCTGGTCGAGGAAGTCGAGGGCGACGTCGAATTTCTGGTCTTCCGTCGCCTTTTGCGCCCATTGCATCATCAGGTCGATCGAGGCGCTGCCTGACTGGTTCCATTCGTTCCAGATGCGGCCGGCGATGCGCTCGGCCGCCTTCTCGTTGCGCTCGCGCTTCAGCTCGGTGAAGAGCTGGTCGAGGCGGCCCTGCTTGGTCGGGGCGGCCGGCGGCGGCGTGGCGGCTGGCGGCGCGGTATCCGGAGGCAGCGCCCCCGGCACCGTTTCTGCTCCCGCGGGCAAAGCCGCGACGGAAAGCAAGAAGGCGGTGAGAGATGTAAAAAGAATCCGCATCGCCGGAATCTAGACCCCGACGGCGGATCGTCAAAGTGATTTTAACGTGAGAGCGCCGGCGAACCGGCAATCGACACCAGCGCGGCGAGGACGCCGCGCAGCAAGCGACAGCAAGCTGCGCTCAAACCTCAGCCCTGGCGCGCCTTGTAACGCGGAGCGGTCTTGTTGATGATGTAGATGCGTCCCTTGCGGCGAACCAGCCGGTTGTCGCGGTGACGCGCCTTGAGCGCCTTGAGCGAATTCTTGATCTTCATGGTCTTGCCTGTTCGGTCAGGGCCCGTTCCGGGCCGAATTTTAAAGGCGCGCCCGGAAAAGGCGCGCCTTTGAACTTGCGTGGCTCATAAACGAGGTGCCTTGCCCGTGTCAACCACGTGTGCGCGCCCCGAATGCCACAAGTGGGCCGGCAGATCAAATATTCGCCATCCGGCAGCACGGCATTGCGCGACTCAAGGGCGGCTGGGATGGTGCGGTCTCGCCGAAACGACCGGAGATTGCACATGCGCCGCCTGCTTTTGCCTGCCTGTCTTGCCTTGCTCGCGACGGCCCCGGCAGCTTTTGCCGAGGACTGCGACCGCAATGACGACAGCCAGTCGATGCTGAACATTTGCGCCGATGCCGACTACCAGGCGGCCGATGCCAAGCTCAACGCTGCCTACAAGAACATCATCGGCAGCAACGATCAGGCCTCGAACAAGCTGCTGCAGACGGCGCAACGCGCCTGGATCGCCTTTCGCGATGCCGAATGCGCCTATTCGACTGCCGGCAGCGAGGGCGGATCCATCCATCCGATGGAGGTTTCGGAGTGCCTGACGACGTTGACCAATGATCGCATCAAGCAGTTGACCTCCGGCGCCAACTGCAAGCTCAGCGATCCGAGCTGCGCAGGCTCGGACGCGGGCGACGACGACCAGGACATGCAGTAAGCGACGGTTATCGGGGTCTGATGAGGCGCGTGAAATGGCCCATCTTGCGGCCGGGGCGCGACTCGGCCTTGCCGTAGAGATGCAACATCAGGTCGGGCTCAGCCACCAGCGCCGGCACTTTCAGCATGTCGTCGCCGATCAGGTTTTCCATCACGCAGTCAAAATGCCGGGCGGGCGAACCCAGCGGCAGGCCGGCGACGGCGCGGATATGCTGCTCGAACTGCGAGACGACGCAGGCGGCCTCGGTCCAGTGGCCGGAATTGTGCACGCGCGGTGCCAGCTCGTTGGCCAGAAGCGCGCCGTCGGCCAGCACGAAGAACTCGACGCCGATGACGCCGACATAGCCGAGCGCGGAAAGGATTTTCGCGGCTGCCTCCTTGGCGGCGGCTTCCGTCTCCGGACGAATGGCCGCCGGCAAAGTGGAGCTGCGCAATATGCCTTCGCGGTGGACGTTTTCGGCCGGATCGAAGACAGCGACTGAGCCGTCGAGCCCACGCGCGGCGATCACCGAAATCTCGCGCTCGAAGGCGACCAGCGATTCCAGGATCAGCGGCACATTGCCCATCGCCTCGCAGGTGCCGGCAAAGCCGCCGGTCTGCATGTTGCGGAAGACGCGCTGGCCCTTGCCGTCATAGCCCATGCGGCGGGTCTTCAGCACGCCGCTGCCGTTGAACGTTTTGAGGGCCTCGGTCAGTTGATCGTCATTGTCGATGGGGCAGAACTCCGCCGTCGGGATGCCGATGCCGTTGAGGAAGCTTTTCTCAGTGAGGCGATCCTGCGCGACTTCGAGCGCGCGGGCCGGCGGATAGACCGGGACCGTTGCAGCCAGTGTTTGCGCCGCGGCGACCGGGACGTTCTCGAACTCGTAAGTGACGACGGCGCTGGCGCTGGCCAGTTCGGCAAGCGCTGCCGGATCGTCATAGGCGGCGACGATCTGCCGGTTGGCGACCTGGGCGGCCGGGCAGTCGGGCTGGGGCTCCAACACGACGATGCGATAACCGAGGCGCGCCGCGGCCATCGCCAGCATGCGGCCGAGCTGGCCGCCGCCGATGATGCCGATGGTCGATCCGGGCGCCAGGCTCACGGCGCGTCCGTCGGCTCGGCGGCGACCTTGGCGGTCTGCGCCGAGCGCCAGGCGTCGAGCCGGGCAGCGAGCTTATCGTCGTTCAGCGCCAGCACCGCCGCGGCGAGAAGTGCTGCATTGGCGGCGCCCGCCTTGCCGATCGCCAACGTGCCGACCGGGATGCCGGCCGGCATCTGCACGATGGAGAGAAGCGAGTCCTGGCCCGAAAGCGCCTTGGATTCCACCGGAACGCCGAACACCGGCAGAGGCGTCATCGCCGCCGTCATGCCGGGCAGATGCGCGGCGCCGCCGGCGCCGGCGATAATCACCTTGTAGCCGGCCGCCTTGGCACCCTTGGCAAACTCATAGAGGCGGTCGGGGGTGCGGTGCGCTGAGACGATCAGCCTTCTGTGCGGGATGCCCAGCGCCTCCAGCGTTTCCGCCGCCTGGCGCATCGTCGCCCAGTCGGACTGGCTGCCCATGATGATGGCGACGTCGGCACGCTGATCGGTCAAGGCTTCGCTCCCGGCGGCAAAGGCGCGCCTTAGCGGAATTCGCCGATAGCCGCAAGATTGTCGATGCGCACCGAGCCTAATCCGGCCAGCGCAGGGAGCCCGAAGAGTCCTTGCGCGCCACTTTCATCGCATCGGACGGACGCTCCTTCGCCGTCAACACGGCGCGCAGCTGCTCGGCGACGATCTCCGCCTCGCCGGGATGCAAATTGCAGGGGTCGAGGAAGAAGTGGCCGCGCTCGACCTCGTGGTTGCGGACGATCACCGGCGGCGAGCCGGCAGCCAAAGCGGAAGCCAGGCCGGCGGCGGTGAAGCGGCTTTCCGGACGCACGAACACCTGCAGGCGGTCGAGAGGATTGTTGGTCGGGTCGGGAATGATCTCAGCGCCGATGCCGGGAATGCCTTGAAGTGAATCCTTCCACAGATTGAGCGCCGCCTCCTCGCGCCGGCGGATGCCGGCATGGTCGCGTTTCTCCCAGGCGTCGAGCGCCGCCATAGTACCGGCAATGCTTTCCTTGCCGACCTTCATGGCGCGCGCAACGCCGCGGTTCTGCAGGTAGGCGGCGCGGACCAGGTCCTTGCGGCCGGTGACGATGCCGCTGGTCGGGCCCGAAAGGAATTTGTGGCCGCTATAAACGACGATGTCGGCGCCGCGCGCCAGGAAGCTGCGCAGGTCATATTCGGACGCGGCGTCAACGATCACTGGAATGTTCTTGGCATGACAAATCTCGCAGAATTCCTCCAGGGAGAGCATGCCGTATTGCACGGTGTGGTGGGCGACGACGTAGAGAGCCGCGGCCGTCCGCTCATTGATCGCTTCGCGCACGTGATAGTCCTGGGTGACGCTGACGGTACCCGCCGGAATGACCTTGGCGCCGGCGACGCGGATCGACTGGTCGATGGGCGCGCCATAGTTGACGATGTGGCCGAGCTGGATGACGACCTCGGACTTCAGCCCTTCGGTGTCGTCCGGCAGGCGTTCGATCGCGAGAAGGTTGGTGCCTGTCATCGCGCCGGCGATGGCCATGGTGATGCCCGAGGCGCAGCAGGCGGTGATGAAGCCGGCCTCGCCGCCGGTGAGGCGTGCGACCACCGCGCTCGCGGCGCGCTGCAAATCGTCCATCTCCACCCATTGCGAGGCGATCTCGGCCATGGCGCTGATCGCTTCGGGAACGATGATCGAGGCACCCAGCGCCGTCATCGTGCCCGAGACATTGATGATTGGTCTCAAGCCCAGCCGCTCGCGGATGGTGGTGTTGGAGCCGGCGTCGGAATAGGTCTTCATGTGAGTGGACTCCGTTAAGTCAGGCGGCGATCTCGACGACCGCTTCGATTTCGACAGTGATGTTTCGCGGCAGCGAGCCAACGCCGATGGCCGAGCGAGCATGGCCGCCAAGCTTGTCGAAAACATCGGCGAAGAGGTCCGAGCAGCCATTGACCACTTTGGGGTGGTCGCTGAAGGTCGGCGTGGCGTTGACGAAGCCGAGTAGCTTCACGACCCGCACAATGCGGCCGAGATCGCCCGCCGCGGCATGCATGACGGCGAGCAAATTGAGGCCGGTGAGGCGGGCATGCTCATAGGCCTGCTCGACGGTGACGTCATCGCCGACCTTGCCGGTGCAAAGCGTGCCGTCGGCACGCAGCGGCCCCTGTCCCGAAAGAAAGATCAGCCGGCCGCTCTCGGCATGGGTGACGAAATTGGCGATGGGCGTCGGCGGCTCCGGCAGCGTCAGGCCAAGCTCTGCGAGCCGTATGTAAGGCGACATGGAAGGGTACTCCCTGGATGGCCGAGGCCATCCGCTTTCAGAAATGCGAGGCGCGGAAACGCGCCAGAAATGCGCGGAGGCGCTCGTTGGTCGTTTCCGCCGCGAGCACTTCTTTCGGCGGACCGACGGCCGAGACACCGCCATCGGCCATGAAGACGATGCGGCTGGAGGCATCGCGGGCGAAGGCCATCTCGTGCGTGACCATCACCATGGTCATCCCGTCTTCGGCGAGGCTGCGGACCACCGCCAGCACCTCTCCGACGAGCTCCGGGTCGAGCGCCGAGGTGATCTCGTCGAGCAGCAGGATTTTGGGCTCCATGGCGACGGCGCGGGCAATGCCGACACGCTGCTGCTGGCCACCCGAAAGTTCGGCGGGCAGGCTGTCCGCCTTGTGGGCGAGGCCGACGCGGCTCAGCCAATGCTCGGCGATCGAGCGCGCCTCCGTCTTGCTCTTGCCGCGCACCTTGGTCAGGCCGAGCATAATGTTGCCGGCGGCGGTCAGATGCGGGAAGAGGTTGAAGCTCTGGAACACCATGCCGGTCTCGGCGCGCATGGCGGCCAAATCGCGTTCGCTGCGCCGCTGGCGCGCGCCGCCGTCGCGAAATCCAACCTCCTTGCCGTCGATGCGGATCGAGCCGCTGTCATAGCTTTCGAGGAAGTTGACGCAGCGCAGCAGCGTGGTCTTGCCGCTGCCCGAAGGGCCGATGATGGTGACGACCTCGCCCTTGGCCACCTGCAAGCTGACCGAGCGCAGCACGCTGACCGAGCCGAAGGATTTCGAGACCTCGGCAATATCGAGAAGCGCTGGGTTGTCGTTCGAACTGGCCATCACTTAATCCCGGATGAAAGCGAAGCGCCGTTCCAGCCGCCGGCTGGCATAGGAGAGCGCATAGTTGACGGCGAAATAGATGAGAGCGCCGAGAATATAGAGCGGCATCGCCTCATAGGTGCGGCCGATGACCTGGTTGATCGCCTGCATCAGATCGGTGATGCCGAGCAGCGAAACCAGCGCGCTGCCCTTCACGGCGTCGGTGACGCCGTTGATCCAGGGCGGCAGGAAGCGGCGGAAAGCCTGCGGGAAAATCACCGAGGTGAGGCGCTGCCGGAAGGTGAGGCCGATCGCCATCGCTGCTTCCGACTGGCCTTTTGGGATCGAGGCGACGGCGCCGCGCAGATATTCGACGACCTGCGCCGTCTTGAACAAGGTCAGCGCCAACACCGCTGCCCAGAAGGACTGAAGGTGCACGCCGACCGCGGGCAGGCCGTAATAGACGAAGAACATCAGCACTAGGATCGGGATGCCGCGGATGGTGTCCGAAAAGATGCGCACCGCCCAACGCAGCGGCGCTGGCCCATAGACCAGGCCGACCCCCAGCAGGACCCCGGCGATCAAGGACAGGACCACGACCAGCAGCGAGACCCATAAGGTCACGGCGAAGCCTTCGGCAAGAAACGGCAGGGCGTAGAGGATCTGGCTCAGCATCTCAGCGCGCCGCCCTGAACCGGCGTTCGACCAGCCGCAGCGCAAACAGCAAGGTGTAGCCGGTCACCAGATACATCGCCGTCGTCACCAGATAGACCTCGACGATGCGGAACGTGTTGAAGTTGATCCACTGGGCGCCGTAGGTGAGCTCGGGCACCGAGATCACCGAGGCGATCGAGGTGTCCTTGAACAGCGAGATGAAGGTGTTGGACAGTGCGGGCAGCGTGATGCGCAGCATCGTCGGCAGGCGTACGTGGATCAGGCGCTGCCATGGAGTAAGGCCGATCGCCTTGCCGGCGTCGAGCTGACCGCGCGGCACCGCTTCCAGGCCTGAGCGGAACACCTCGACAAGATAGGCGCCGCTATAGACCGATAGCGTCAGGACAAACGAGGTAGGGGCGCTGTAGGCAAGGTCGACGACCGTCGGCAGGCCATAGAAGACCAAATAGACCAGCAGGATCAGCGGAACGTTGCGGATGAATTCGACATAGGCGGCGATGATGGCGCGCACCACGCGTCCGGCCGAGACATACCAGACGGCCAGCACCAAGCCGATGACGATGCCGATGGCGATCGAGATGACGGCAAGCTCGAGGCTGAGCAGCAAGCCGCCCCACAGCTTGTCGAAATGCCGCCAGATCAGGTTGAAATTGAGCGTATAGCCCATGCGTCCGTCTCAATGGCCCGCGGTGAACGTAGCATTCATCATTCCCATGGGCCGGTGTGAGGAGAACAGGCGGAAGAACGGTTGCCCCGCCCTTCCGCCGGTTGGTCGTGTGGCGCGTCAGATGACCGGGAAGCCCGGATGGCGCGGCGGCGGCTCCTGACCGAAATATTCCTTGAAGGCGGCATCGTAGAGCGCCGTTTCATGGCCGAACATGGCGATGGTGAAGGTCTGGTTGACGAAGGTCAGCCAGTCGAGGTCGCCTTGCCGGACCGCAGCGCCGTAAAGCATCGAGTACCAGCTCTTGCCGGCGTCGAAATACTTGTCGGGATTGCGCGAGGCGAGCCAGCGCACCGTCGACAGATCGACAGCGGCGGCATCGGCGCGCTTGGATTCCAACGCCTGCAGAACGTTCGCCTGGGTGTCGATCTGCAGCACCTGCGCCTGCGGCAAGGCAAAATGCACCGAGCTTTCGGCGTCGACATTCTGCAGGATCGAGATGCGGGTATTGGCACCGTTCGCCAGGAGCTTGTCGAAGGTCTTGTTCTCGGAGCCAGGCAGCGTCAGCAGCGCGACGCCTTCAACGTAATATGGCCGCGAGAAGTGGATCAGCTGCGAGCGCTGCGCCGTCATGGTCATGAACTGGATGGTGATGTCGACCTTGTTGGTCGTCACGTTCGGAATACGCTGCGCCGGATCCTGCATGACGAACTCGACCTTGGTCGGGTCGTCGAAGAGGCCCTTGGCAAGGATGCGGCCCATGGTGATGTCCATACCGACCAGCTCGCCGGCATCGTTCTCGAAATGCCACGGCGCGTTGGTGCTGCCGGTGCCGACGATCAGCTTGCCGCGATCGAGCGCAGTGCGCAGCACGCTGTCGGACGCGGCTTGCGCCGCCGCCTTCTCGGCGCTGATGGCGGTGAGCGCGCCGGCGGTGGCCAGCCCCGCCATTCCCAGTTTCAGAAAATCACGTCTGCCGGATGTGTCGTTCACGGCGACCTCCTTTGATGGTGTGTTCCCCAATGCAGCAGAGATACGCGTCGCAATCAGCGATTGTCTCTTACAAGAGACGTGTGTATCCTGTACAAGACAGATACTAGCACTAGGAATCGACAATGCAAGAGCGTGAAACGCTGACCGAGTGGCCGAGCGAGGGTGCGGATGAAGAGCGGCCGGCGGGCTCGCGCGAGAAGGGGCTCAACAGGGCCTTGAACATCCTGGAATTCCTGCATGCCAACCAGCGTGCGATCGGCATCGGCGACCTGGCCAAAGGGCTCAACGCGCCGCGCTCGACGACCTATACGCTGGTGCGCGAGTTGGTCGAAGCCGGGCTGCTGGAAATGGCTGGCGACGGCAACCGCGTCTATTTCGGCAAGAAGCTCTATCTCTATGGAATGGCTTATATGCGCGGCAACGACCTGCTCAGGCGCGGCCGCCAGGAGGTCGACACGCTGTCGCGCGAGACCGGCGAGACCTCCGAGCTCTGCATGCTGCAGAGCGGCCGCTACACGATCGTCCATTCGAGCCCGGGCACCAGGCCGTTCCGCATCAGTTCGGCCACCGGCCTGCAGATTCCGCTGCCTTGGACTGCTTCCGGCCGGCTTCTGCTTGCCGGCCTCGACCGCGGCGGGATCGAAGCGATGGTCACGCGAGACGACCTCGTGCTGCCGGACGGCCGCAAGCTCGAACTCGATGATTTCATCGACGATATCGCGCGGGCGCGCGTCACCGGCTATTGCGTCACGTCAGGCCTGGTCGATGCATACACCAAATGCCTTGCGGCGCCGGTGTTCTCTGCGCCAGGCAAGGTCGAAGCGACCATGTGCCTTGTGGTGCCGATCGACACGTCCGAAGAACGGACCGGCGAACTTCTCGCGCTGCTGCGCGAACGCGCGGCACGGTTATCGATCTCTTGACGGCGCGGGGCGATCCGCTCAGGCAATGATGTCGGGAATGATGCGGTCTTCCAGCGCCGACAGCCGGTCTTTCAGCATCAGCTTCTTCTTCTTCATGCGCTGGATCTGAAGCGGGTCGCAGCCGGTGGCGATCATCGCGTTGATGGCGGCGTCGAAATCGGCGTGTTCTTGTTTGAGCCGGGAATATTCGAGGCGTATTTCAGCCTGTTCCTGTTCGGACATTATCTACCGTCTGCGTATGCATCGCCCAATCGGGCTGTTTGGGCGGGGCCGTGACTTGCGGGTTTGTGACCGGCGCGCAGCCCTTACCACATTTCACTTTGTCGTGGAATGCTACCACGTGGCATTCGACATCGAGATCGGTTGGTGGCAAACTGTCATGGTGCCGTCACAGTCGCAACCTGCGGTGGAGGCTCCTGCGACGGCTGCAATCGAGGAAACCATGAAAGGGAGAACCATTCATGTCTCTTGCATCCCATCTTGACGAGTTGCAGCGGAAACACGGTGATATCGAGCGCGAGCTCACCGATGCGATGAACCATCCTTCGGTCGACGACCTCGAAATCGTGAATCTCAAGCGACGCAAGCTGGCAATCAAGGACGAGATTGAAAAGCTGAAAGCTAGTCCGACGACACACTGAAGCTCTTCCAGGCACCATCATCGCAACCCGCCGCGGTGAGTTTCCGGTGGCAAGAAATGCCACCGGGCCGGTGCTTTTAACTGAAATTGACGGAAAGCTGGCCGCAAATCTTGCGGTCGGTCGGGTTATTATTTTTCGCACGGCTCCAGCCGATTTGCAGGCTGGCCCGTCTCTTGCCATTGACAAGCCATCTTTGCTCCGCCACCTCATGCCGGAACTCCCAAATGAAGGCGGCCGGTATGACCGGATATTTTTCTTCTCCCTTCCCGCGTCGCCGGTCGGTCGGCGTATCGGTCGGCGGCGTGATGGTCGGCGGCGGCGCGCCGGTCGTCGTGCAATCGATGACCAACACCGACACCGCCGATGTCGACCAGACCGTCGCCCAGGTCGCGGCGCTGCATCGTGCCGGCTCGGAGATCGTGCGCATCACGGTCGACCGCGACGAGAGCGCGGCGGCGGTTCCGCGCATCCATGAGCGGCTGTTGCGGCTCGGCATCGATGTGCCGCTGGTCGGCGACTTCCACTATATCGGGCACAAGCTGCTCGCCGATCATCCGGCCTGCGCCGAAGCGCTGGCCAAATACCGCATCAATCCGGGCAATGTCGGCTTCAAGGACAAGAAGGACCGCCAGTTCGCCGCGATCGTCGAGATGGCGATCAGATATGACAAGCCGGTACGCATCGGCGTTAATTGGGGATCGCTCGACCAGGAGCTTTTGACCCGGCTGATGGACGACAACCAGGCGAAGGGCTCGCCGCTCACCGCGCAGGAAGTCACGCGCGAGGCGATCGTGCAGTCGGCGATCCTGTCGGCCGAGATGGCGGAAGAGATCGGGCTTGGCCGCGAAAAGATCATCCTGTCGGCCAAGGTCAGCGGTGTGCAGGACCTGATCGCCGTCTACACCGAGCTTGCCACCCGCTCCGATCATGCGCTGCATCTGGGCCTCACCGAAGCCGGCATGGGCACCAAGGGCATTGTCGCTTCTTCCGCCGCGATGGGCATCCTCTTGCAGCAGGGCATCGGCGACACGATCCGCATCTCGCTGACGCCGGAGCCGAATGGCGACCGCACGCGCGAGGTGCAGGTGTCGCAAGAACTTCTGCAGACCATGGGCTTCCGGCAGTTCGTGCCTATCGTCGCGGCCTGCCCCGGCTGCGGCCGCACCACATCCACCGTGTTCCAGGAACTTGCCCAGAGCATCCAGGCTGATATCCGCAAGAACATGCCGGTGTGGCGCGAGAAATATCCCGGCGTCGAGAACCTCAAGGTCGCGGTGATGGGCTGCATCGTCAACGGTCCGGGCGAATCCAAGCACGCCGATATCGGCATATCGCTGCCCGGCACCGGCGAGACGCCGACGGCGCCTGTCTTCATCGACGGCAAGAAGGCTGCGACACTGCGCGGGCCCTCGATCGCGCAGGATTTCGAGAAGATGGTCGGCGACTATATCGAGCAGCGGTACGGGCACGGCAAAGCCGCCGCGGAATGAACCGATGCGGCGTTTCCTAGAGGCAACGCTGCTCTTGTTTTTCGTGCTGATCCCGGCGACACACGCATTCGCCGATCCGCCGCAGTCGAAGTCGGCCGCCAAGCGCCTGATTTCCCGCGTCTGCGATCTGATCGAGACCCAGGCCCAACAGAACGGGCTGCCCAAGGATTTCTTCGCCCGGCTGATCTGGAAGGAGAGCCGCTTCGATCCGGGCGCGGTGAGCCCGGTCGGTGCCGAAGGCATCGCGCAATTCATGCCGGGCACCGCGAAGATGCGCGGGCTCGCCGATCCCTTCGACATCGGACAGGCCATCCCGGCCTCGGCGAAATATCTCGCCGAGATGAAGGTCAGCTACGGCAATCTCGGGCTCGCGGCCGCGGCCTACAATGCCGGCGAGAACCGCGTGTCGCGCTGGCTCGCCTCGGGCGGCTTCCTGCCGATGGAAACGGAAAGCTATGTCTTCGACGTCATGGGCGAGCCCGTCGACAAGTTCTCGGACAGGTCCTATGCCGGCACCGTCCAGCCGCTCGACCCGAAGATGAGCTTCGCCGTTGCCTGCCGCAGGCTGCCGGTGATCATGTCGCGAACCGTCGCCATGGCCTCGATCAACGTCAAGCCGTGGGGCGTGCAGGTGGCGGGCAACTTCCGCCGCTCGGCGGCGATCGGCCAATGGCTGAGGGTCAAAAGCCGGTTCCCGGCCTTGCTCGCCAGCCGTGATCCGGTGGTGAGCCGGGTGCGCACGCCGATCGGCCGCCGCGGCATCTATGCGGTCAGGATCGGCGCCGACTCGCGTGGCGAGGCCAACGGCATCTGCACCAAGCTGCAAAGCGTCGGCGGCGCCTGCGTGGTGTTGCGCAATCGCTGACGCAACGCCAGGACAGCGGGCCGCAAGAGGTGCTCGAAACGCGCGAAAGCCGGCGTGCAGACCGACTGCCCGGACTTGCACGCTGGCAATTCGAACGCGTGCACCGGGGTGTCGCCTACGACCTTGAGCTCGACACCAGCCGGCTGATGCCGGCGAATGCGCCCGCCTCATCCAGCAGCGATTTAAATTGTAGCGACTTGCATTCCTGGCGGGGACGCGAGCTTCCCGGCCGTCAACAACGCCGATAGCCAATTGCTAATGTTGCGACGAGAATCCGCTTGTCAGGGCGGTGGCGTTCAAATCTTATTGCGCTTTGCCATAGTAAGAGCGGGCACAGTGTTTTCCAGGGCGCGTTTTTATTCGGATCACATGGGGGGAGAATCATGCCGGAGGAGAATTTCCTAAAAAAGGTTGTCGGCGAACTCGAGACGCCGCGCACCAAGCGGCCATTCGGGTCCGGCTGGCTGTCCGGCTCGATCGCATTGCTTGCGGGCATCACCGCCCTCCTGATGGTCATCGTATTGCGCTATCCGACGCTGACCTCGATGCCGGACCTTGCTCCGATCCACCAGATGCTGTTCTTCAAGCCGGTCCTCTATTTCGTGCTTATCTCGGGCTACGTCCTGGCCATCCTGAGCATGATGCTGCGCCGGGAAAAGACGCTCGGCGTGGCGGCTATGGTCACCGTGCTGTTGGCCTCGCTCATCGGCATGCTCCCGGTGCGTCACGAGTTGCATGTCGACGGCGTGTTCTTCGGCCTTGATTTCTTCATTCTCAATGTCCTGTTCATGGGCGTGCTGTTCGTCCCGCTCGAACGCATCTTTGCCCGCAACAAGAGCCAGACCGTGTTCCGCGACGAATGGCGCGAGGACCTGTTCTATTACCTGGTCTCGTCGCTGCTGGTTCAGATATTGACCTACCTGACGCTCGCGCCGTCCAATTTCGTCAACGCGCAAGCCGGCCTCGGTTCGGTGCGCGCCTGGGTCCACGATCTGCCCTGGGTCGTGCAACTGCTGGCGGTGATGTTCCTGACCGATCTTGCCCAATATTGGGTGCACCGGGCCTTCCATCGCATCCCATTCCTGTGGAATTTCCACGCCGTGCATCATTCAGCCAAGTCGATGGACTGGATCGCCGGCGCGCGGATGCATTTCCTGGAAATCATCGTGCTGCGCAGCCTGACGGCGACGCCGATGTTCGTGTTGGGCTTCGATGAATCGGCAATCCAGACCTATATCCTGATCGTCTACATCTATTCGTCCTTCATCCATTCCAACATCGGAACGAGCTTCGGTCCGGCGGAAAAGGTGCTGGTGTCACCGCGCTTCCATCATTGGCATCACGGCCTCGAGAAAGAGGCGATCGACGTCAATTTCGCCATCCATTTCCCGCTGCTCGACCGGCTGTTCGGCACCTATCATCTGCCCGAGGGACGCTGGCCGAAGGGCTATGGCATTCACGGCCATCCGGTGCCGAAAGGCTATTGGCGGCAATTTCTGTATCCGTTCCGGCGGGGCTGAAGGCTCGAAAAGAGCTGGTTCAGAGTCGGCGGGACAGCGCCCCCCTCTGTCCTGCCGGACATCTTCCCCACAAGGGGGGAGATTGGCCGTCACGTTTGCTTTCGCCAATCTCCAACGGACGGACGAAGCGCCGGAACTGCTGATTTCCCCCAGGTGGGGAGATGCCCGGCAGGGCAGAGGGGGGCGCGAAGGAACTCGGCGGTGGCCGCCAGAGACTACCTGGCGCTTACGCCGTCTTCGCCGCCACGGTCTCGCTGAGCCAGGTGCCGATCTTGGCGCCGAGGCGGTCGGGCGAGACCGGTTTCGGCAGATAGTCGTCCATGCCTGCCTCGATGCATTTTTCACGGTCGCCCTTTAGCGCGTGCGCGGTGACGCCGATGATCGGCGTGTGATCGCCGTTCTGCTCTTCGATGGCGCGGATGGCGCGGGTCGCCTCATAACCGTTCATCTCCGGCATGGAGACGTCCATCAGCACCAGGCGCGGGCGCAGCGAGCGGTACATCTCGACAGCCGTCCGACCATTGCCGGCTATGCGATAGCTGAGGCCAAAACCGTTGAGGATCTGGCCGAAGACCAGCTGGTTCACGTCATTGTCCTCGGCGATCAGGATATCAATCGGGCCGCTCGGCGCTGCCGTCGATTCCGGCGCCGCCGGCATGGACACCGACGGGCCGCGGATGACGGTGAAGGCCGGCGGGGCCGCCTGGGCGGCGACCGGCTCGCGCACGAAATGCGCCTTGGCGCCTTGCGTGCGCGCCTTCTGGATGGCGGCGATCACGGTGCCCAGCAGCACCGCCGAACGCGCCGGCTTGGTGAGATGCGCGACGATGCCGAAATCGATCACCATGCGGCCGAAATCGACCTGGTCGACCGAGGTGAGCAGCACGACGGGGATGGAGGAGAGGCGGCTGTCGGCGGCGATGGCTCTGGCGACGTCGGCGCCGTTCATGCCGGGCATCTGGTAATCGAGGATGATGCAGTCGACCGAGGCGCCGAGCTGGCGGGCGCGGTCGAGGAAAGCGAGGCCGACCGCGCCGCTTTCGGCGGCCGCGCAGTCGAAGCTCCAGCTTCTCAGCTGCTCCAGCAGGATCTCGCGGTTGACCGGGTTGTCGTCGATGACCAGCACACGGGCGCCGGTGACGTCGACCGGCACCAGCTCGTCACGCGCCTGCTGGCTATGCGCCGGCAGCGGCACGGCGAACCAGAACACGGAGCCGCGGCCGATCTCGCTTTCGACGCCGATCTTGCCGCCCATCAGGTCGACAAGCCGGGCGCCGATCGCGAGGCCAAGGCCGGTGCCTTCATGGCGGCGGGTCGAGGAGCCGTCGACCTGGGCGAATTTCTCGAACACGCTTTGCAGTTTTTCGGCCGGGATGCCGATGCCAGTGTCCTCGACGCGGACCTTGAGCTGGACCACACCGTCGACGACATCGCCGCCGACATCGATCAGGACATGGCCCTTCTCGGTGAACTTCACTGCGTTGCCGAGCAGGTTGGTGACGATCTGGCGGAAGCGCCCGGCATCGCCAACGACGAAGGCCGGCAGGCGCGGGTCGACGCGCACGATGAGCTCGAGGTTCTTTTCGGCAACGCGCGCCGACACCAGGGTCGCCACATCCTCTACCGCCTCCGCCAGGCGGAAGGGGGCGGGGTCGAGCGTCAACTGGCCGGCATTGATCTTCGAGAAATCGAGGATGTCGTTGATGATGGTGAGCAGCGCGTTGCCGGATTTGACGATGACGTCGGTGAAGGTCTTCTGGCGCGGCGTCAGCTCTGTCTTGGCGAGCAGCTCGGCCATGCCGAGCACGCCGTTCATCGGCGTGCGGATCTCATGGCTCATATTGGCGAGGAATTCGGATTTGGCGCGGTCGGCGGCCTCGGCCTTGAACAAAGATGCGGCGGTCTCGGCGAAGGCGCGGCGGATCGCATTCTCCATCGGCCGGAATATCAGAAACGCCGCGATGGCGAGCACAGCGAACAGCAGGCCGCTCGCCCACAGGAGCAGCCGGTCGCTGGAAGCATCGGCGAGGCGGCGCTCCTCGTCGAGCGCGGTGCGCACCTTCACCAGCATCGGCTGGGCGAAAAGGTCATTCTGGTTACGGATCTCGCGGTAGCTCCACTCATCGACCTTCTGGGCGACTGCCATCAAGTTGAAGTTGCGCACCATATCGCGCGCCGACCAGAACAGGTCGTCATTGACCGAAGCAGTGTCCAGCGCGTTGACGGTGTTGTTCGACAGGCGCGGTCTGATCGCGGCAAGCTGGGCGTTCAGGATCCCGATCTCGCCCATCAGCCGTTCGGAATGGCCGCGCGCGGCGGTCGCCAACGCATCGCGCGTCTCGCTGCGCCAGGCGGTGCCGGTGGTCTCGGCGAAATTGGTGGCGTTGCGCAGGTCGCGGGCGAAGATGACGAAATTGCCGCTGAGAGCATCGACCTCGTGGCGGTACGAATTCACACGGTTGAGCGCGAACATGACGGCGGCCGAGGCCAGCGCGAAGACAAGCAATCCCGAAATGTAACGGATCCGGATCGACCGGAGGAAGGAAGAATATTCCGGCATGCGCAACCCCAACACATACGCACAATTTTAATGGTCGGGATTACGCTTGATTTACATT
This sequence comes from Mesorhizobium sp. CA7, assembly GCF_020165015.1. NCBI lineage: Bacteria > Pseudomonadati > Pseudomonadota > Alphaproteobacteria > Hyphomicrobiales > Phyllobacteriaceae > Mesorhizobium > Mesorhizobium sp. CA7. Next base: position 75,547 of record NZ_JAIUHH010000022.1, on the reverse strand, counting down.
AAGATTTCGTTGGAGGGAGGGTGGCCTTGTCGCAGCTTCTGACAAGGCGACGTATCGCTGTCCGTGACAGACAGGGTAAGCGCACTCGAGTTCCGGACAGCGCCTCGAACCGAACGGCAGATCGTCAATCCGATGTATCGGAGAGGATCCCGTTTCCCTTGCGCAGCGTGATCCGCCGTCGAGGATGCTCGTCTCTCGCGGCTTGAAAAATGGCGCGGGCAAGCTGGGCCGTAGCGGCGCGTGCGAGGACCCGTTCGATGACCTCATGGCTGTCAGCGTGCCAGAGTTCGATACGATAGGGCAGCGCTTCGGCCGAACGGGAAGAGTTGGCGCTCCGTGTCATAGACAGGCCCCTGCCTAATTCGCCGGACCGTTCCATCTCGAAACGAAATTGTTCTTGTGCCGCAAGGTGACGTAGCGGTCCGGGTGCTCACGCGTCGCTGCGTAGTAGGCAGCGTAGCCGATGCTGGCATTTGCCGTGACGGCGAGGACTTGTTCGACACCGTTCTTGGCGGCGTTCCACAACTCGACCCTATACGGGAGTTCGTCATGCTCGGCAGAGCCGAGTTCGTGAGAGACGGGATTTTCCTCGTCATCTCCAGGCTCGTTTTCCGGAGCAAAGCTGTACAAATAACCCGGGTTTCTGAGATTGGCTGCGAGAGCGGATGAATATGTCGCCATTGATCCAAGCTCGTTGCTATGCAGGATAGGCACGCTTATGTTGCAGACGTGTCACCGGACGAACTGCCTGATGCGAGCGTAATGCGGGTTCGACAATGCCACTGACCACAGCCGACGCGCAACATCTTTCCGACAGCCGCCGCCTCGAACTCTTCATCGACGCTGTCGCCGACTACGCGATCTACACCCTCGATGCAGATGGCCTCATCACCAGCTGGAATGCCGGCGCCGAGAAGATAAAGGGCTACGCGGCTTCGGAAGTCCTGGGGCAGCATTTTTCCCGATTTTTCACAGTCGAAGATCAGGCGAATGGGGTTCCGAGCAGGATGCTTGCCGCGGCAAAGGCGGAGGGAAGATACGAGGCCGAAGGATGGCGGGTGCGCAAGGACGGAACCAGGTTCTGGTCGAGCGGCCTTGTTCAACGGGTACTGGACCGCAACGGCGTTCTTTTGGGTTACGCGAAGATCACGCGCGACATCACCGAGCGCGTCGCCGCGCATGAATCGCTGCTGCAGAGCGAGCGACGCTTCCGCATCCTTGTCGACGGCGTGACCGACTATGCCATCTACATGCTCGATCCAAGCGGCATTGTCACCAATTGGAACGCCGGCGCCGAGCGGCTGAAAGGCTACGCTGCCGAGGAAATCGTGGGCCAGCATTTCTCCAAATTCTATACCCGTGAAGAACGCGCAAAAGGCACGCCGCTCCGCGTCCTCGAAGCAGCCGTGCAGAACGGGCGATATGAAGGCGAGGGTTGGCGCGTACGCAAGGACGGCAGCCGTTTCTGGGCATCGGTTGTCGTTACCCCGATCCATAACGACGCAGGCCGACTCGAAGGATTCGCCAAGGTCACGCGCGACATCACCGAACGCCGTGCGGCGCACGAAGCCTTGCGCCAAAGCGAGCGCCAGTTCCGCCTTCTGGTGAGCGGCGTGACCGACTATGCGCTCTTGATGCTTGACCCCAACGGGCTGGTGACCAGTTGGAACGCCGGCGCGGAGCGCATCAAGGGCTATGCGGCCGAAGAAATCATCGGTCAGCACTTCTCCCGGTTTTACACGGAGCACGACCGCGCCGCCGGTTTACCTGGCCGCGCGCTCTATACGGCAACACGGGATGGACGCTTCGAGACCGAGGGCCATCGCGTCCGTAAGGACGGGACGCTGTTCTGGGCGAATGTCGTGATCGATCCGATCCGCGACGAGCGGGGAGAGCTGATCGGTTTCGCCAAGATCACGCGCGACATCACCGATCGACGCGATGCTGAGATCGCACTCCGGCAGGCGCAAGCGCAACGCGTTCATACGCAGAAAATGGATGCGCTCGGCCAACTGACCGGCAGCATCGTCCATGATTTCAACAATCTCCTGACGGTGGTCGAAAGCTTTGTTCGATTGGGGAAGAAAGTCGGCGCCGATCCCGAAATGAAGCGGGCGACCGAATCCGTGGAACTTGCACTCCAGCGCGGCGCCGCATTGACACGCCAGCTGCTGGCCTTCTCGCGCAAGCAGGCTGCCCGCGCCGAGGTCGTCTCGCTGGCAGAGCGCGTGGAAGCCGTCCGCGCAATGATAGCGGGCTCCATGCGCAAATCGGTGAAATTGGTCGCCGCTGTCGGACCCGAAACCTGGCCAGTCAAGGTCGACCCCGGCGAACTGGAGCTTGGTCTCGTCAACATTGCCTTCAACGCGCGGGACGCCATGCCAGGCGGTGGCCTGGTAACGATAACGGCGGAGAACGTGCTGTTGTCGAGCGAGGATAACGCAGCCGGCCTGCAAGGTGAATTCGTCGCGTTGCGGGTGACCGACACAGGCATCGGCATTGCGGCAGACGTGCTTCCGCAGGTTTTCGAACCGTTCTTCACGACCAAAGGGCCCGAGAAGGGTACAGGTCTCGGCCTCGCCCAGGTCTACGGCTTGGCGCAGCAGTCCGGCGGCGCGGTCACAATTGAAAGCGAAGTCGGCAAGGGCACGACGGTGACGATCTATCTGCCCCGGGCCGATATGGCAGTCGCCGCGCAGAGCGCCGAGCCGGAACAGCCGGCCAGCGCGAATGTGGTGCCGTTGAGGACAAAGGGCCGTTTTGCCGATGATCAAGACTGATGACGTCGCCGCCGATGCTGTGAGGTGACGACGAGAGAGCGGTATCGGGCGGCCACGACCGCAATGATCGCCAGGTGAAGCAGGATCGCGAGAGCTGCGCCGATCAATTGCGGGACAAGACCTCCCGTCCGGCCGATCATCCAGATCGTGGCGACGCTCAGCGGCAAAAACAAAATGACGCTGGTGACGAGGCCGGGATTGTATTTGCCGAGCCGCGCCGATGTGACGAGGTGCGCGAGCGCGTTGACGATCATGACATATGGGGCAACCAGGCCCCAGGCGGGTCCCCACAGGAATGCCGCATAAAGAGCCAGCAGGTTGATGCCCCAGACAAACGGCAGGTTGATGACGAGAACCGAGGCGACGGTAAGGGCGTCACGGCCGCCGAAAACATTTTCGTTCGCGAATTTGCGGAATCGGTCGCCGGCGTGCTCTTCGACCTGGTGGACCATGTAAAACGGGCTGTGCAGGAAGATCAGAAACACCGGCAGCGGAAGCGATAAGACCGGCGCGGCCGCTATGAGCGATGCTGCCATGAACCCTGCACCGATGACCCAATAATCGGCCAGCCAGGCTTTCAGCTTAAGCATTGGTTCCCCGCCTCGTCAGTCAGCGATCCTGCACGAATGGACGCGCATCGCCAGAACTATTCAAGTGGGTGGACGCCGTGGCGCTACGTGACCATGTCGGATATTGACTGCCGCGACCGCCCCTGAGACAGTCAATGGAAGATGCGCGCCTCCAAAACTTGGCACCCCGCTGGCTCGGCCACCCGTTGCGGCGTCTGGCCTTTCGCCATTGATCAGAGGTGGAACGCGATCATGAGAAGCGGCCGTGAGCGAACCTATACAGCGGATAGTTGAGACCAACGGCATCCGCCTCAATGTCGCGGAGCAGGGCGAAGGGCCGGTGGTGCTTTTGTGCCATGGCTTCCCTGAATCCTGGTATTCCTGGCGGCATCAGCTGGGCGCGCTCGCAGCAGCGGGCTTCCGTGCCGTCGCCCCCGACATGCGAGGCTACGGCAAGAGCGACCGGCCGGAAGCGATCGACCAATACACACTCTTTCATCTGGTCGGCGACATGGTGGGTCTTCTCGACGCCCTCGAGGTCCCCAGCGCCGTCATCGTCGGCCACGACTGGGGTGCGGTGGTGGCCTGGCATGCCGCGCTGCTACGGCCGGACCGCTTCCATGCCGTCGTCGGCCTCAGCGTTCCGTTCCGGCCGCGCGGCAATGCGCGTCCGACCAGCCTCATGCCGCGAACGGCGGAGTCCCAGTTCTACCAGCTCTATTTCCAGCAACCCGGCATTGCCGAGGCGGAGCTGGAACGGGACCCGCGGGCCACGGTGCGCGCCATGCTTTACGCGGTGTCGGGAGACGCTTCGGACGGCGGCGCCAGAATTGCCATGGTCCCGCATGGCGGAGGTCTCCTGCAAGCCGCCGAGGTTCCTGCAAGTCTGCCGCACTGGCTCAGCGAAAGCGACAGCGATTTCTACGCCGGCGAGTTCCAGCGCACCGGCTTTGCCGGAGGTCTCAACTGGTACCGCAACATCGACCGGAACTGGGAACTGATGGCGCCCTTTGCCGGCGCGCGGATCAAGGTTCCCGCTCTCTACGCAGCGGGCGACCGTGACCTTGTGGTCGCCTTCCCCGGCATGGATCAACTGTTGGCCAATCTCAGGAACTTCGTCCCGCAAATCCGCGACACGCTGATGCTGCCCGGCTGCGGGCATTGGACCCAGCAGGAGCGCCCGGACGAGGTCAACGCCGCGATGATCGATTTCCTGCGGAGCTTGCCGAAGCGGGGCTGATCCAAGGGAAAGCGAGTATCGGCTCCGACACGGAAAGCTGGGCGTGCCGCTCGGCAAGCGACTCGCCCGGTTCAAGTCAGGCACTATCCTCGGCCCGGTAGGCGTCGGGAAGAATGAAGACCTCGTCGGCGCGGCCATAGCCTCCGTCGGGAACTTCTTCGATTAGCACCATGGTGTAGGGGCGTACACCTTCGCCGAAATAATCGACGAACATCTGCGTGGTCTTGTGGACGAGGTCTTCTTTCTGCGCCTTTGAGAGGGCGGCCTCGGGCATCTTGAAGTTGGCAAAGGGCATTTCCAGGTTCCTTCCGGTGGATTTCGGCTCTGGATGAAGGGCCGGGGCGGCGTCAGCGAACGGACCGATGATGTCCGTTCGTTGTCCTGGAGCGGATATAGACTGCTGCGGATGCCGGATAATCACCCGGCCATCGACAGCAGTATTCGAACATAGCGAACAATCGGAGCTGTTGTCGGTTTCGGCAATGGGGGCCCGCCGCGCCGCAGTTCAGCTGTTGCGCGTCGCCACGAAGGTCGCCGCTTGCTTGAGCAGCTCAGCCCGCTCGCCATAGGGCTCAAGCAGGGCATGCGCCTGGTCGATGAGGCCGTGGAGCTGACCGCGCGCCCAGTCTGGTCCGTGCAGTGCTGCGAGCGTCGCCTTGCCGGCGGCCGCATCCTTGTTCGTCGCTTTGCCCATCTGCTTTGCGTCGGCGGTCAGGTCGAGCAGGTCGTCGGCGAGCTGGAAGGCAAGGCCGATCGCCGAGCCGAACTCCGCCAGCCGCTCGCGCTCGGCAGGAGGCGCGCCGGCGACGATCGCGCCGGCCTCGCAGGCGAAGCGGATCAGCGCGCCGGTCTTCATCGCCTGCAGCGTGATGATCCCCGCCTCGTCCGGCCGTTCGCGCTCGGCTTCCAGGTCCAGCATCTGGCCGCCGACCATGCCGCCGGCACCGGCCGCACGGGCAAGGGCGAGGACCAGAGTGGCGCGGCGCTCCGCCGCCAGCAAGGTCGCATCGTCGGCGACGACGTCGAAGGCCAAGGTCAGCAACGCGTCGCCGGCGAGGACCGCGGTCGCCTCGTCGAAGGCCCTGTGCACCGTCGGCTGGCCGCGCCTCAAATCGTCGTCGTCCATGGAAGGCAGGTCGTCATGGATGAGCGAGTAGCAATGCACGCATTCGAGCGCCGCGGCGACGCGCAGCGCCGCCTCGCTATCGGCCGAAAACAACGCGGCACTTTCCATGACCAGAAATGGCCGCAGCCGCTTGCCGCCATTGAGCACGCCATGGCGCATGGCCGCCATCAGGCGCTCCGGCCGCACGATCTCACTGGTGAGCGGACGCGCGTCGAGGATCCGCCGCAGCTCGGTCTCGACAGCGGCGGCGCGCATGAAAAGCGCGGATTCGAAGGCGATCTGGTCGTCTTTGCCCATGGCCGGGAGCGGTAGCCGACACTCAGACATTGCGCAAGCAGGCTCGCGCCTTTATGCCGGAGGAGGCGAGGCACGGGTGGACGGCTTGACGGAACCGATCGTCGAATATGAAAGCGAAGGGCTGGACATGGCGCGACGTCGGCGCCTGAACCGCGCCGGTCTCAAGCGGCTTGGCCGGCGTTGCCTGGTCGTGGCGCTCGTGCTGGCAGTCATACCGGTCGTGCTCACCTTCCTTTATCTGCCACCTTTCGTGCATCCGGTCTCGACGCTGATGCTGAAGGACCTCGTGACTTTTTCCGGCTACGACCGGCGCTGGGTGTCGATCGATGACGTGGCGCCGGTGCTGGCGCATTCGGTGATCATGTCGGAGGACGGGCAGTTCTGTTTTCATCGCGGCGTCGATCTGGGCGAGTTGCGCGGCGTGGTCGACGACGCGCTGGCCGGCGAGGCGACGCGCGGCGCCTCCACCATCACCATGCAGACGGTGAAGAACCTTTTTCTGTGGTCGCGCCCATTGGGCAGCGTGCGCAAGGTGGTCGAGCTGCCCCTGGCCGTCTATTTCGATGCTGTGATGTCGAAGCGGCGGATCATGGAAATCTATCTCAACATCGCCGAATGGGGGCCGGGCATCTATGGCATCGAGGCCGCCGCCCGGCATCATTTCGGCGTCTCTGCCAAGCAATTGTCGCGCCGGCAGGCGGCGCTGCTCGCCGTCAGCCTGCCCAACCCGATCGCGCGCAATCCCGCCAGGCCGGGGCCGGGCCTGCGGCGGCTGGCCTCGCTGATCGAGCGGCGCGCGAGCAGGTCAGGCGCCTATGTCGGCTGCCTTGACTAGGTGCATCGATATTCAAGTGAGCCCGGCCTGCGAACGGCGGCTACCTGCGCTTCCGGTGCTCACGTACTTTAAGTGCGCTCCGCTCCGGTTCTCGGTGGCCACCGTTCTCGGCTCGGCCTGACTTGAATCTCGACACACCTAGTTCCTGTCCTCCTGCGGCAAAAAAATTCGCGCCGGCGCTGGCCAAAACGGCGCAAGGCGTGTATAGGCACCCGACTTTCTCAGATTATGGCCTCGATGCGGCCCTTTCGCGAGGGTTGCCGGGGCATTTTGACCATGTAGTGGAGCATATCCATGGCCGTTCCAAAAAGAAAAACCTCTCCGTCGAAGCGCGGCATGCGCCGCTCGGCCGACGCGCTCAAGGCCCCGACCTATGTCGAGGACAAGAATTCCGGCGAAATGCGCCGCCCGCATCACATCGACCTGAAGACCGGCATGTATCGCGGCCGCCAGGTTCTTGAGCCGAAGGAAAGCTGAGAGGCTTCCGCGGTTCGTGACGTTTCAAAGACCGGCCTCTGGCCGGTCTTTTTGCGTGCGGCCCTTGGTTGAGGGAGACCTGGGCCTCGCAGGCTGCAGAAAAGCCGGACAACCGGCTGACATTGTTATTTCATTAGGTCTTAGAGCGTGTTCGCCGCCGCCGGCGAAAAGCCTTGACGGCGCGCCTGCCGCGGATTTTACAAAAGGGGTGCCCATGGAGTCGCCCAGATGTTCGGTGCCATCCCGCTGCTGATCGTGCCCTTCGTCCTCTACAATCTCGGCCTGCTGGGATTGTTCGGCGGCGGCGACGATCCCTGGACGACCGAGATGTTCTCCTTCCGCATGATGTCGGGCGGCGTGTTCTCGATGACGCTCGGTGGCCTGATGGTGCTGATCGGGCTGATCTTCCTGTTCGTCGAGATCTCAAAATCGGTGCGCACCACCAATGCCTCGATCCTCGATCACCTTTTGTCGACGCTGGTCTTCATCGCCTTCCTGGTCGAATTCCTGCTGGTGAAAGGCGCGGCGCATTCGGTGTTCTTCACGCTGATGGTCATCGCGCTGTTCGACGTTCTGGCCGGCTTCTCGGTGTCGATGCGGTCGGCCAGCCGGGATATCAATTTGAATTAGGTCTTCCAACGTCATTCCAGGGCGAAGCAGGAGCGAAGCTCCGTCGCGAAGACCCTGGAATCCGTGCCGTTACCTTCGCTAAGGCGTGCAACGGAGCAGAATTCTGCACCGCAGCAACGCTTCGAAGTCACGGAATGATTCTATGGTCTGCGCGTCGCTTCGCTCCTTGCTTCGCCATAGAATGACGATGCGAGAAACGTTCCGGCTAATCTCCAAAACCCCCGATACGAAAGCGGTCAATCCACGGTAGCTTCAGCTTTTCGCGCGACCACTTCCTCGTAGGCAGCGCGCAGTTGCTGGCGCACGGTCGGCGTGCCCGGCGGCGTCTTGGAGGGTGCGCCCAGATGCTCGTGACGCAGTTCGTCCATGAATTGGTCCCATAGCGGCGGACCGCCCTTTTCGAGCAGCTCGGCTCGGATCGACAATTCTTCCGTGACCGGCAGCCAGACGCGTCCCCAGGCCCCGAGCTGCGCCATGATCGGCACCAGCGTGATCGCCATCTCGGTCAGGCTGTAGATCGCCTTCTGCTTGTGACTGGGGTCGTCGGCCTTGGTCAGCAGACCGAGCTCCATCAGCCGCTTCAGCCGGTCGGCCAGGATGTTGGAGGCGATGCCTTCCAGCGAGCCGTTGAGCAACTCGCGAAAATGGCGCCTGCCGCCGAAGATCATGTCGCGCAGGATGATCAGACTCCAGCGGTCGCCAAAGACCTCGAGCGACAGATTGATCGGGCAGCCGGACCGACGGTCGATGCTCATGGCACTCTCCAGAAAAACCAGTTGCATTATGATATCGGTTTGATTATCGTGCAACTGATTGCAAATTGCAATCGGATAGGAGGAGTAGATGACCAACGCGGCGCAGCTTCCCGACATCATTTCGGAAAGCTTCGGCAGTCCGAAGATCCGCCGATCCTTTTGGTCATGGGCGCCATGGCTTCGATGCTGTGGTGGCCGGAAGCCTTCTGCCGGCAACTTGCCGGGCGCGGCCGCTTCGTCATCCGCTACGACAACCGCGACACCGGCCTGTCGACGAAATATCCACCGGGCGTGCCGTCCTACACGTTCGAGGACATGGTGGACGACGCCATGCGCGTGCTCGACGACCATGGCGTCACCAGAGCGCATGTCGCCGGCATGTCGATGGGCGGCATGCTCGCGCAGAGCGTGGCGCTGAAATATCCCGAACGCGTCAGCGCGCTCACCGTGATCTCCTGTTCGCCGCTCGGCGTCGATACGTCCGCCCTGCCCGGAACGACCGAAGCCTACAAGCAGCACTCGGCCGAAGGCGGCAACGTCGACTGGTCGAAGCGGGAGCAGGTGCTCGACTTCATGGTCAAGGATGCCCGTGCCATTGCCAGCACTCGCCATCCGTTCGATGAGGGGCGGACGCGCAAGATGATCGAGGAGGATTACGACCGCTCCGGCGGTCTCGCCAGCGCGACCAACCATTTCCTGCTCAAAGGCGGCGGCTCGCAGCGGACGGTGCGGGATCTTCGCGTGCCGTTGCTCGTCATCCACGGCACCGCCGATCCGCTCTTCCCGATCGAGCATGGCCAAGCTTTGGCCGAAGCCGTTCCTGGCGCGAGGCTGGTCAAGGTCGAAGGCGGTGGCCACGAACTACATCGCAACGACTGGCCACAGATCGTCGAAGCCATCGCCGCACATGGCTAGCGCCGGCAAGACGCCGGCTTGACTCGAGCCGTCCGCGACAATAGTGAAGTAGTTACTTCAGTATCGATTATCCGAATGCGAAAGAGAGCCGGAATGTCCCTGACGCTGCATTTCCACCCGCTGGCCTCGTTCTGCTGGAAGCCGCTAATCGCGCTTTACGAGAACGACACGCCATTCGAGCCGGTCATTGTCGACCTCGGCGACGAGGCTTCCCGCGCCGCATTCCTGAAAGTGTCGCCGACCGGCAAGATGCCGGCGCTGCGTGACGATGCGCGGGACCGCACGATGCTGGAATCGACCATCGTCGTCGAATATCTCGCCGCGCATTACCCCGGGCCGGTCGAGCTCATTCCCGCCGATATCGATCTCGCCCTGCAGGTCCGCCAGGCAGACCGCTTCTACGATTTCTACGTGCAGCATCCGATGCAGAAGATCGTCGGCGACAGGCTGCGGCCGACGGACAAGACCGATCCGTTCGGGGTCGAGGAGGCCCGCGCGCAGCTGCGCAACTCCTACGCCATTGTCGACGAGGAGATGGCGGCAAGGACCTGGGCCGTAGGCGAAAGCTTCACCATGGCCGACTGCGCCGCCTCGCCGGCGCTGTTCTACGCCAACAAGGTCGAGCCCTTCGGCGAAAAATTCCCGGCCTTGAAACGCTACCACGACCGGCTGCTCGCGCGCCCGTCCTTCGCCCGGGTGATCGAGGAAGCGGGACCTTACTTCAAGCTCTTTCCGTACAATAACGGCTAGAGCGAGATGCTCCACGATCCCGCCCAGCTCGACCTGATGTTCCAGGCGCTCGCCGACCCGGCGCGGCGGCAGATGGTGGACCGTCTGTCGCGCGGGCCGGCTTCGGTCAGCCAGCTTGCTGAACCGTTAGCGATGTCGTTGTCGGCCGTCGTCCAGCATCTCAACGTGCTTGAGGCAAGCGGCCTGGTGCGGACCGAAAAGCTTGGCCGGGTGCGGACCTGCCGGATCGAGCCGCAGGCGCTTCGGGCCGCCGAGCACTGGATCAACGAGCGGCGGCTTGCCTGGGAGCGTCGGCTCGACCGCCTCGGCGATTTCCTCGCTGAAACGAAAGATGAAACCTGAAGGGTCCCGTCATGAGCGAACGATCCGTCGTCCATTCCACCTTCGTCATCGAGCGCGTCTATCCGGCGGCGCCGGAGAAGGTCTATTTCGCGCTGAGCGATCCGACGGCGAAGAAGCGCTGGTTCTTTGACCCCGACAACCCCATGCCCAGCCGGCATGAGATGGATTTTCGGGTCGGCGGCAAGGAAGTGAATGCCGGCTGTCCCAGCGACGGACAGATGCATTTCTACAACGCGATCTATCACGATATCGTGCCCAACCGGCGCATCGTCTACAGCTATGAGCTTCTGTTCGGCGAAACCCGAGTCTCCGTGTCGCTTGCGACGATCGAGCTCATCGCCGAAGGCAAGGGAACGCGGCTCATCCTGACGGAACAGGGCGCCTTTTTCGACGGCATCGACTCACCGGCCACCCGCGAGCACGGCACCGGCGAATTGCTCGACGCGCTCGGGACGGCACTGGGAGCTGAGGGCTCCGGCCAAAGCGCATCGCGCTTTGGGTCTTGACGCCTGTCGTTGTCTCAGAACCGCTGCACACTTCTGAGCGACATGCATCAAACGCCAAAGACTATTCCCCAGGCGCCGTTTCCCAGAATTGGTCGAGCCAGATATTGAGCCTGAGGAAGCCGGCGCTGCTGACAGTATAAACGCGCCTCGTGCCTTGGGGCTTGGCGTTGACTAGGCCGGCGTCCAGCAGGACCTTCAAATGCTGGGAGACCGCCGGGCGTGAGACTGGCAATCCGGCGGCCAATTCGTTCACCGTCTTTGGGCCGCGCCGGAGTTCTTCCAAGAGATAGCGCCGGTTGGGATCGGCTATCGCCATAAAGGCGTCAGAAAACATCATGCCTTTATTTGTGAGGCAAAGTCTCGCGAATCTCAACTATCGGTTTCAACCTTTCTGCGCGGATCGAGCCGCGTGGCCTCGGGCGTGACGGCGCGGTCCGCGGGCTGCGTCTTGAAGGCATCGCGGTTTTCGATCGGCACCGGCGCGCGGGCGCGGATACGCAGCAGCGTGTAGCCGGCGAGGCTGAGATGGGCGAGCGCGGTTGCAAGGAAAAGGCCCTCCGGACGCACCGAACCCATCAAGGCCGCGGCCAGGAGCGGGCCGATCATCGTGCCGAAACCGTAGAGCAGCAACAGGCCGCCGGAAACCTTGACGAAGTCCTCGGCGCGGGCGTGGTCGTTGGCATGCGCGACGGCGATCGAATAGAGCGTATAGGCGAAGGCGCCATAGGCGGCGGTCAGCACGATGACGAAAACACCCGAACGCGGCGCGACTAGGAAGATCAGCACCGCGACTAGCGCCGCGCCGAAGGCCGCGCCGGCCAGCACGAAGCGGCGATCGGTCGTGTCCGAGAGACGCCCGGCCGGAAGCTGCATGGCGGCGCCGGCGATGACCACAAGGCTCATCATCAGAGCGATCTCGGCGGTGGAGATGCCGATGCGGGCGCCATAGACGGCGCCGAGCGTGCCCCAGGCGCCGTTGGCAATGCCGATCAGGAGGCAGGCCACGGCCGACACCGGCGAATTGGCGTAGAGGCCTTTGACGTCGAGCTTGACGTCCTGCAGGGGCTTGGGATGCGACTGCGTCGACACGGCGGTGGGAATGAGCGACAGGCAAAACAGGATGCCGGTGATCATGAACAGCGAGGCAGACCGCACGTCGCCGCCCGCGACGATCATCTGACCGCCCATGATCGAGGCATAGGTGACCATCATGTAGAGACCGAAGACGGTGCCGCGGTTTTCGTTGGTGGCCTTCTCGTTGAGCCAGCTCTCGATCACCATGAAGGCGCCGGCCATGGTGAAGCCTGTGAAGGCGCGCAAAAGGATCCAGACATATTCGTTGATGATGAGGCCGGTGAGCAGCGCGATGATCGCGCCGGACGCGGCGAAGGCGCCGAAAGCCCTGACATGGCCGGCACGGCGAACAAGACGCGGCGCGAAGAAACAGCCGGTGACGAAGCCGCCCGCCCAGGCCGTGCCCATCAGGCCGAGCGATGCAGTCGAAAAGCCTTCCACCTGGCCGCGCAGCGGCAGGAGCAGCCCGTGCAGGCCGGATGCGGCGAGCAGGAACGCGGTGCCGCGCAGCAGCGAGAGGATCGGTCTGTAGGTTGCAAACATCGCTTGATCCGGGTTCGAGACGCAGGGCCTGAAGACAGATGTATTCGGGCTTTTCGGCGGCGAGAGAGCACGCCGAACAATTTATCCGCGGCGGAACAGCGACTCGGCGGCGGATTTGGTGGCGCCCTTGGCGGTGCGCTCGGCTTCCAGCCTGGCGATCTCGTCGCGCAGCAATGCGATGCGCTCGGACAATTCGTCGACGGACAGCAAAGACAGGTCCTGGCCGATCTCGTGCGGGCGCTGCTTTTTCCTGGGTTCGTCGTCGAAGATCGCCATCCGTCGCTCCTCTCTTACTCGGCCATTTGCCTGATTTGGCAATCGGCATACATAGAGCAATTCCGGGAAAAGTGCGTAGCGGTTTTCCGTCCGGAATAGCGTAAGAACAAAGAGTTGGAGCAGGTTGGCGCTTCTTCAAGCGCCGAACTGCTCCAGGCAGATGCAAACGGGCGGCGATAGACCGGGATACAGGGAGAACACGACATCATGGCAAACGGACAGAAGATTCCGGCGAAGATGACGGCCATCGCGATCTCGCAACCGGGTGGGCCAAAGGTGCTCAAGCCGGAAACGCGCGACGTGCCGGTGCCCGGCCCCGGCGAAGTGCTGATCCGGGTGCACGCGGCCGGCGTCAACCGGCCGGACGTCCAGCAGCGCAAGGGCGCCTATCCGCCGCCGCCCGGTGCATCCGACTTGCCGGGCCTCGAAGCGTCGGGCGAAATCGCGGCGCTCGGCGACGAGATATCGCGCTGGCGCATCGGCGACCGGGTCTGCGCGCTGACGCCGGGCGGCGGCTATGCCGAATATGTCAAGGTTCATACCGGCAGCGTGCTGCCGCTGCCGGCGGGTTTCACGCATTCGGAAGCCGCCGCGGTTCCGGAAAACTACTTCACCGTCTGGCACAATGTATTCGAGCGCGGCGGCCTGAAGAAAGGCGAGACGCTGCTTGTCCATGGCGGTTCGTCCGGCATTGGCACCACCGCCATCCAGCTCGCCTCGGCCTTCGGCGCCACTGTGATCACCACCGCCGGCAGCAAGGAGAAATGCGACGCCTGCCTGAAGCTCGGCGCCGACCGGGCAGTCAACTACCGCGAGGAGGATTTCGTCGCCGCCGTGAAGGATGCGACCGATGGCAAGGGCGCCGACGTCATCCTCGACATGGTCGGCGGCGATTATGTCGGGCGCAATTACGATGCCGCGGCCGTCGAAGGGCGCATCGTACAGATCGCAGTGCAGGCCGGGGCCGTGGCCAGCGCCGACTTCTCCAAGGTCATGGTGAAGCGGCTGACCCATACCGGCTCGACGCTTCGCCCGCGTACCGTCGAGTTCAAGGCGGCGATCGCAGCCGCGCTGGAGGCCCAGGTGTGGCCACTGCTCGGCACGCGCAAGGTGGCTCCTGTGATGGACATGATCTTTCCGCTGACCGAAGCCTGGCGGGCGCACGAGCGGATGGAAGAGGGCGAGCATATCGGCAAGATCGTCCTCGACGTGGAGTAGGATGGGTCGTTATTCAGGTGAGGCCGGCCTGCCAATGCCGGGCTTCTGCGCTTCCGGTGCTCACGTACTAAAGTACGCTCCGCTCCGGTTCTCGAAGTCCACCATTTTCGACTCGGCCCGACCTGAATCTCGACCCATCCTGGCGTCGGCGGGTGTCCGGTCCAAGCTGAACGAAACCTTAATGCTGCATTGCACAAAACGCATTGCGGCCATGCAAAAGCGTCCGTTCAATTTGTGGGCAGGAGTGCCTATTTACGCGGCATCAAACGATTTGACCAAACGACTGGAGAACCATCATGAACCCGATCAGTGCTTTCCGTAAGTGGCGCATGTACAACGAGACCGTGCGCGAATTGAACAAGCTCAATGCCCGCCAGCTGAGCGACCTCGGCATCAACCGGGCCGACATCGAGCGTATCGCCCGCCAGGCGGTGTAATCAGACGCAGCCCGGCCTCGCGGTCGGGCTGCGACATGCAAGCCAGAGCCGTAGAGACGCTTGCTTTGTTTCCGGTTCCAAGCCCGCTGGACCTCGTCCAGCGGGTTTTGTCTTTTAGGGCCTTGAATCGGCCCTTCCCAAAAACATTGCGAAAATTGGAGGGAGCGTTTATACAGGCCGCGAATTTCCCATTTTGGTGGCTCTAAAACCACCGCCCGCGCGGGAACGCGGGCGAACGAGAAGGATTTTTGACATGGCCAATTCGCTGCTGATGCCCAAGGCGACCGCCGTCTGGCTGGTCGACAACACCGCGCTTTCCTTCGAGCAGATCGCGCAGTTCTGCGGGCTGCATCCGCTGGAGGTCAAGGCGATCGCCGACGGCGAGTCGGCCCAGGGCATCAAGGGCATGGACCCGATCATCACCGGCCAGTTGACGCGCGACGAGATCGCGCGCGGCGAGAAGGACATCAACTACCGGCTGAAGCTGTCGGAGCCGAAGGTGCGGGTGCCGGAATCGAAGCGCAAAGGCCCGCGCTACACGCCGCTGTCGAAGCGCCAGGACCGGCCGAACGCCATCTTGTGGCTGGTGCGCAACCATCCCGAGCTCAAGGATGCGCAGATTGCCCGTCTCGTAGGCACCACCAAGTCGACGATCGAGCAGATCCGCGAACGCAAGCACTGGAACTCGGCCAATCTGCAGCCGATGGATCCGGTGACGCTCGGCCTCACCTCGCAGATCGACCTGGACCTCGAAGTCAACCGCGCCTCGCGCGGCCGCGAGCCGGCGCAGCCGGTCGGCGATACGCTGCTGCCCGCCGCGCTCACCGAACGGCTGGTGCCGGCGCCGGAGAAGCCGAAGGATGAGGACCAGGAGCTCGATGCCAACGCCGTCTTCGCCAAGCTTTCGGCGCTCAAGTCGAAGGACAAGAACGAAGACGACGATCAGGAGTAAGCGTCCCGGCATCCAATAAAAAAGCCCGCTCGAAGCGGGCTTTTTTATTGGACAATGGCTTGGGAGGAAGTCACGTCCGCGCGGCGCGGTCGGGGGCCATGCCGTAATCCTCTGAGCGCTCGACGGCGCGGTAGAAATCGGCGAGCTGCTTGCCGCGCTCCGGCTTGAAGATGCGGCCGGCAATGACGACCGAGGCGATGCGATCGATGCGGAAGGCGCGGAAATCATCGCGCATCTCGCACCAGGCGACCAGTGTCCAGACCTTGCCCCAGAACCACAGCCCCAACGGCCTGATGTCGCGCGCGGTGCCGCGGCCGGCTTCGTCGGAATAGTCGATGGTCAGCACCTGGCGCTTCTCGATGGCGCGCTCGATCAGGTCGATCGCTTCCCGTGCGGCGTCGCTCACCACCCACATCGGCGTGTGGATCTCGGTGCGGGCGATGCGGTCCTTCTCTGTGTCGGGCAGCACGGCGCCGATCTTGACCAGCGCCTCGTCGGCGGCCCTCGCCATCGTAGCGCCGCCGAAGGCGCGCACCATGCGGGCGCCGGCAACCAGCGCCACGATCTCGTCACGTGTGAACATCAGCGGGGGAAGGTCGAATCCCTCCCGCATCATGTAGCCGACGCCCGCTTCGCCATCGATCGGCACGCCGGTCGACTGCAGGTCGGCTATGTCGCGGTAAATGGTGCGCTCGGACACCTCGAGCCATGCGCCTAGCTTCTGCGCGGTGACCAGCCGGCCGCCCCGCAAATGCTGCACGATCTGGAAAAGCCTGTCAGCACGACGCATCGCTAGATCCCCCGAGGATTATGGCATAAGCCCTTCGCGCTTGCGCAGCGCGGCAACGAATTTCGCTCCGAAGGACAGTCGCGGCGACGGCTTGATGTGGTTGACGCCAGGTGCGTTCAGCTTGTCGTTCCAGCTTCTCACCATTGCGGATTACTCCGGATCGTCGAACCATGTTCGTTGCTGTCAGGATCTAAGCCGCTCCAATTACCGCATGCCTCCTGACAACATACTGTCAGTAGGCTGCGGCGAAGCTACCGGCAAACAAAGGCTTCTTTCCCTGAACTCAACATCGCTGGCCGCCATTACATCTGGGCGCGCTGCCGCCATAATCCAAGTCGCAGCAGCAAAATTTCAGTTTTCGCGCACGCGGCCCTGGTAAAGGTCCGGCCAGCCGATGTCCTTGCGGATGTCCGCCGGCAAGGTGTTCAGGAAACGCTGGGTGCGAATCTCGTTGCGCACGGTGCGGATTCTGCCGACATAATGCTGCACACTACGCAGAATTGTAAAACCGTTCATGACCTCACTCCTCTCTTTTTGATGGGAAGAGTATCTCACACCCCTCCTGACAGCAGTCTGTCAGGAGGTTGGCAGGGTGCGGAGGAAGACGGTGCGGGGCCGCTCGCAGCGTTCGAATAGGCCCTATTTCTGTCAGGAATGCTCCGCCCGAGGGTGCGCTCGAGAACAGCTTTGACAGTCGCCATCGATGCTGGTCAAAGGCGGCATGACGAAACTGCTCGCCCTTGTCATCTGCGGCATCATGCTGATCCAGGTCATCAAGCCGCTGGGCTGGCCGGGGCTGAAGCGGCGCGGCGATTTTTGGAAGCTGGCGCTGCTTGCGATGGCCGCGATCTCGCTGGCGGCGGTGCTTGGACACTGGGCATAGCCCTGTCCATATTCAGGGGACCGCCCGCGAGTGGCGCGTCCTGCCGTTCACGCGCAGCAGTCCGACCGATCCTTGTCTTTGTCCCGATATTCGTCATGCAGGCGCACCCAGTCCATCAGGTTGTGATAGGGACCCGTCTCGCCGCGGCCCTTCGGCGTCATGTCGAGATAGTGATAGGCGCCGATCAGCGCATCGCCGCCGCGGGCCCGCGACATGAAGGTGAGGAAGATGTCGCCGCACTCGTTGCGATAGAAGATGCTGGTGCCGGGCAGGTCTTTCGACCGCAACGGGCGCTTCTCGAAATTATAGGTGGTTTCGCCCGCCGCGATCTGCCTGTCGGTGAAGGAGACCTGCAGGTCGAAGTTGAAATCGGACGCATAGGACGACACCCAGTCGAACTTCCAGCCCATGCGCTGCTTGTAAGGCAGGATTTCGGCCAGCGGCGCACGCGAGATGACGACCAGTGAGACGTCATGATGCTTCAGATGCCGGTCGGCGCCATCGATATGGTCGGCGAGGAACGAGCAGCCCTCGCAGCGGTGGTCGGAGCCCGGCGCCATCATGAAATGATAGACGATGAGCTGGCTCTTGCCGGCGAACAGCTCGGCAAGATGCTTCGGCCCTGCTTCGCTCTCGAAAACATAATCCTTGCGCAGCTTGAACCAGGGCAACTGCCGCCGCTCCGCGGCGATAAGCTCGCGGAACTTTGTCAGCTCCTTCTCGCGCTCGAGATGCTTGCGATGCGCTTCGAACCAGTCTTCGCGCGAAACCACGGCATTGCGATGCATGACCATCTCCTGTCCTCTCCTGCCAAGGACGTTCGACATCGGCGC
Organism: Mesorhizobium sp. CA7; assembly: GCF_020165015.1. Taxonomy (NCBI): domain Bacteria; kingdom Pseudomonadati; phylum Pseudomonadota; class Alphaproteobacteria; order Hyphomicrobiales; family Phyllobacteriaceae; genus Mesorhizobium; species Mesorhizobium sp. CA7. The sequence continues at coordinate 57,319 of NZ_JAIUHH010000022.1, read as the reverse complement.
GATCCGACATGGTCGATAGCGGTCGGCGCCTGACAAGTGGGAACGCGGCTCGCAAAAAGCAAAAACCCGGGCTGCCGGCCCGGGTTTTATGCACTGCTCAGAGATGGCGTCAGGCGGCCTTTTCCAGCGCCGGCTGCCATTTTCCGAGCGCCGCCAGATGGTTCATATGGGCCCGGTGAGTGAAGGCAGCCTGGCCGGCGGCAACATTCGAGGCCTTGCCACTCCATGCCTTCTGCGGCGCGGCCTGCAGCGCGCGGCCATAGGAGAAGGTCAGTTTCCAAGGATGCGGGCCGATGGCGTTGATGGCATTGAGGTTGGCGGTCGCCTCCTCGTCCTCCTGGCCGCCGGAGAGGAAGGCAATGCCCGGCACTGCCGACGGCACCACCTCGCGGAACAGCTTTATCGTCTTCTCGGCGATTTCCTCCGGGCTGTCGCTCTTGCCCGACTTCTTGCCGGAGATGACCATGTTCGGCTTCAGGATCGAGCCTTCCAGCACGACGCGGGCCGCGTAAAGCTCGTCGTAGAGCTTGATCAGCGTCGCCTTGGAGACGTCGTAGCAGGTGTCGATCGAATGCGCCCCGTCCATCAGCACTTCCGGCTCGACGATCGGCACGATGCCGGCCTCCTGGCATAGCGCGGCATAGCGGGCCAGCGCGTGGGTGTTCGAGGCGATCGAATTGGCCGAGGGCACGCCCTTGCTGGTGTCGATGTCGATCACCGCGCGCCATTTGGCGAAGCGGGCGCCGAGCTTGTAATAATCGGCGAGCCGCTCGCGCAGCCCGTCCAGGCCCTCGGTGATGGTGTCGCCGGGAAAGCCGGCGAGAGGCTTGGCGCCGAGATCGACCTTGATGCCGGGAATGGCGCCGGACGCCTTGATGATGTCGACCAGCGGTGTGCCGTCGGCGGCCTTCTGGCGAATGGTCTCATCGTAGAGAATGACGCCGGAGATGTATTTTGACATCGCCTCCTTGGACCGGAACATCATCTCGCGATAGTCGCGCCGGTTATCGGCCGTGGATTCGACGCCGATGACGTCAAAACGCTTCTTGATGGTGCCGGAGCTCTCATCGGCCGCCAACAGGCCCTTGCCGCCGCTCACCATAGCGGCGGCGATATCTTCGAGACGTTCGCTCATGGGTGCTCTCCTACGCTGCGTTTATTCCGCGCTAGCAGAACACTACCGCCAAAGGAATGACGCCGGAAAGCTAGAATCGATTGAAAGCCGTGCGGGCTTTGCCTAGTCTCGGACTGTTTACCGCTTCAGCACCTCGACGCCGGGCAGCGGCTTGCCTTCCATCCATTCGAGGAACGCGCCGCCGGCGGTCGAGACATAGGTGAAGTCGTCGGCGACACCAGCATGGTTGAGCGCGGCCACCGTGTCGCCGCCGCCGGCCACCGAGACCAGCTTGCCTTCCTTGGTGCGTGCGGCGGCATGCTTTGCCGCGGCCACCGTGGCGCGGTCGAAGGGCTCGATCTCGAAGGCGCCGAGCGGCCCATTCCAGACCAGCGTCGCGGCGCGGTCGATCCAGTCGTTGACGCTCTGCACGGTCTTTGCGCCGACATCGAGGATCATGCCGTCGGCCGGCACGTCCGAGATGGCGACGGTCTCGCTGGCGGCGCCCGCCTTAAATTCCTTGGCGACCACGCCGTCCGCAGGCAGGATGATGGCGCAGCCGGCTTCCGCCGCCTCGATCATGATCTGCTTGGCGGTGCCGGCGAGGTCATGCTCGCAGAGCGATTTGCCGACATCGGTGCCGCGCGCGGCAAGGAAGGTATTGGCCATGCCGCCGCCGATCACCAGCGCATCGACCTTCTTCACCAGGTTCATCAACAGGTCGATCTTGGTCGAGACCTTGGCGCCGCCGACGATGGCCACCACCGGCCGTACCGGATCGCCGAGGCCCTTTTCCAGCGCGTCGAGCTCGGCCTGCATGGTGCGGCCGGCATAGGCCGGCAAATGATGCGCCAGACCCTCGGTCGAAGCATGCGCGCGGTGCGCGGCCGAAAAGGCGTCATTGACATAGATGTCTCCATTGGCGGCGAGCTGTTCGGTGAAGGCCGGTTCGTTCTTCTCCTCCGCCTTGTGGAAGCGAGTGTTCTCGAGCAGCAGGACGTCGCCGTCCTTCATCGCCGCGACGGCTTCGGCGGCCTTGGCGCCGATGCAGTCGGCGGCGAAACCGACCGGGCGGCCGAGAACGTCAGCCGTGGCCCTGGCGATCGGCTCCAGCGAGAATTCGTCCGACGGGCCGTCCTTGGGGCGGCCGAAATGCGCAAGCAGGATGACCTTGGCGCCCTTTTTCGAGAGCTCGGCGATGGTCGGGCCGATGCGCTCGATGCGGGTGGCGTCGGTCACCTTGCCGTCGGCGACGGGAACGTTGAGGTCGACGCGCACCAGGACGCGCTTGCCGCTGACGGCGCCGATATCATCGAGTGTCTTAAAGCCGGCCATGGTCGTTCCTTCCTGGTGCCTTGACGCAATCCGGACGGAAAACCGCCCACACTTTTCGTGAAATTGCTCTAGCGAAAACGCGGCGACCTTACTCGGCGCGAAGGACGATGCAAGGGCCGCGTCGATGGCGCGCGCGCAAAAATGATGTCGCCGTGAGACATCAGCCTTCGCCGGTTGCCTTCTGCCCGTCCGCTGCGGGCGCCACCGTGTTAACCGGCACGTCGTCGGCTGCCTGCTTCGCCGTCGGCCTGCGCCAGCTGCGGATCAGCGCCGCGATGCGATCGCCGATCTCGCCGGCGCTCATGAACACCGGCACGCGCGCGACCGGCGCGGTCGGCTCGAAGGACAGGCCGAGGCCGGTGATTCTGCCTTTCTCATCGACATCGCGCACGATCAGCTCGATCGGTCCGATCATCACACGGTCGGCATATTCGGCACGGCCGCCGAGCCGCTCGGTAACGAGCGCTGCAACGGTGAGCTTCTGCTCGGCCTCGGACAGGCCGGGGGCATAGGCGGCTTCCAGCTCCGCGGCCGAGCGGGCCGGATCGACGGCAAAGGCGCCGAAGAAGTCGGCATCCTCAGGATCGACCACGGCGCGGCTGGCAAAAAGCTTGTCGAGCAGACGCGGGTAGCGGTCCGGTACGAAGATGTAGACCTGATCGCCGGCCGCCAGCCGGCCCATGTCCTGGAAGCGCATCGAGCGGCCGTCGCGCAGCACCAGCGAGGGCCTCGCCCAGCGCGGGATGCGCTCGCCCCGCGCCACCGGGCTGCCGGGTGCTACGCGATAGGCGAGCAGCTCATGATGTGCCGAGCCCGGCAATTCGAGCTCAACCTTGTCCAGCGGCCCAAGACGGGCCGGCACGATCAGCCCGAGGCGGCGCGCCAGCGGACCGACCGTCCAGCCCTGCACCACCAGCGACACCAGCACGATGATGAAGGCGGCGTTGAAGATCAGCCGGCCGTGCTCGAGCCCGCCGAGCAGCGGCGTGATGGCGAGCAGGATCGAGACCGCGCCGCGCAGGCCGACCCAGGAGACGAAGGCGACCTCTGGCCGCGGCAGCCGGAACGGGGTCAGGCAAAGCCAGACGGCGACCGGGCGGGCGACGAAGATCAGGAACAGGCCGAGCAGGATCGCCGGCACAAGGATTTCGGGGAATTGCGAGGGTGTGGCGAACAGGCCGAGGATCAGGAACATGATGATCTGCGCCAGCCACGACATGCCGTCCTGGAAACGCTTCAGGATGGTGACGGCGCGTATGTCGGAATTGCCGGCGATCAGCCCGGCAAGATAGACGGCGAGGAAACCCGAGCCGCCGACGGCGCCGGCTGCCGCGAACACCATCAGCGATAGCGTCAGCACGAAGATGGGCAGCAGGCCGTGATCGAGATTCAACCGCTCGACCAGACGCACGATGGCAAAACCGCCGAGCACGCCGATGACGGCGCCGAGCCCCATATTGGCGAGGAAGCCGAGCAAAAGGTTGGTGGCCAGCACGTTGGCTTCCGGGTTGGCATGCGCGGCGATGATCTCGACCAGGGTGATGGTGAGGAAGATGGCGATCGGGTCGTTGGTGCCGGATTCCACCTCGAGCGTCGCGCGCACGCGCTCGCGCAGATGGATCTCGCCGGCGCGCAGCAGGAAGAAGACGGCGGCCGCGTCGGTGGAGGCGACGGCAGCGCCAAGCAGGGAGGATTCCAGCCAGCTGAGCTTGAGAACATAGGAAGCGGCGGCGCTGAAGATGGCTGTGGTCAGGATAACGCCGATCGTGGCCAGCGACAGCGCCGGCCCGGCTGCTTGCCTGAGCGCGTTGAGCGGCGTGCCGAAACCGGAATCGAACAGGATCACGGCCAAAGCCAGTGAGCCGGCAAAATAAGCCAGCCGCGCATTGTCGAATTCGATGCCGAGGCCGTCGACGCCGGTGGCAAGCCCGATGCAGAGGAAGAGCAGCAGCAAAGGAGCGCCGAAGCGGAAGGCGATCAGGCTCGAAAACGCGGCGGCGACAATGAGCGCCGTGCCGACCAGCGTCACGAGATAGATCGCATGCTCCATCCGCTATTGCCCCTCCAAATCCCTCTGCTTGTGGCTTTACGGGAGAGTGGGGCGAAGACATGACCAGTGCAAGGCAACAGGATGTTTTTTGGGTTCAATGCTTCCAAACTTCGTCATTCCAGGGCGAAGCAGGAGCGAAGCTCAGCCGCGGATTCTGGAATGACGACGCGATTGGTGTTCCGGCTAGTCACCATGGTGCGCTGATCCGCCGAGACTTAAACGAAAACGCCCGGCCGAAGCCGGGCGTTTTGAACTGTAAATTGACGAGCGATCAGCCGATGGTCTTGCCGAAGGCGACGGCGGTGTCGCCCATGCGGTTCGAGAAGCCCCATTCGTTGTCGTACCAGGACAGCACCGAGACGAAGTTGCCGTCCATCACCTTGGTCTGGTCGAGTGCCACGATCGAGGAATGCGGGTCGTGGTTGAAGTCGATCGACACGTTCGGGTGATGGGTGACCGACAGAACGCCCTTCAGCTTGCCATTGGACGCGGCGATGACCGCTTCGTTGATCTCCTGAGCGGAAGTCGAGCGCTTGGCGATGAACTTGAAGTCGACAACCGAGACGTTCGGGGTCGGCACGCGGATCGAAATGCCGTCGAGCTTGCCCTTGAGCTCGGGCAGGACAAGGCCGATCGCCTTCGCGGCGCCCGTCGAGGTCGGGATCTGCGACAGCGCCGCGGCGCGGGCGCGGTAGAGATCCTTGTGCATGGTGTCCAGCGTCGGCTGGTCGCCGGTATAGGAGTGGATCGTCGTCATCATGCCCTTCTCGATGCCGACGGTCTCGTGCAGCACGGCCGCCAGCGGCGCCAGGCAGTTGGTGGTGCAGGACGCGTTCGAGATGACGATGTGGTCCTTGGTCAGCTTGTCGTGGTTGATGCCGTAGACGACGGTGAGGTCGGCGCCTTCGGCCGGGGCCGAGACGAGAACGCGCTTGGCGCCGGCGGTCAGGTGCGCGGCGGCCTTGTCGCGGGCGGTGAAGATGCCGGTACATTCGAGCGCGATGTCGACACCGAGCTCCTTCCAGGGCAGCTGGGTCGGATCCTTGATCGCGGTGACCTTGAACTTCTCCTTGCCGACCGAGATCTGGTCGCCGTCGACGGTCACCTCATGCGGGAAGCGGCCATGCACGCTATCATAGCGCAACAGGTGCGCGTTGGTCTCGACCGGGCCGAGGTCGTTGACGGCGACCACGTCGATGTCCTTGCGGCCGGATTCATGGATGGCGCGCAGGATGTTGCGGCCGATGCGGCCAAATCCGTTGATGGCAACTCTGACGGTCATTGTTCTCTCCCTTGGGGCGGATGGGTCCGCAGTGTCATAACGGCGGAAGGCGCAAGAATCCAGCCGCAGAAGGTCGCATTTAAATCGATTAGGTTGGTCCAGCCCGGCAAAACCGTTAATCGGGCTGCCGGGCCCGAGGCAATTCTCCTACTCGCCGTGTAGCCGGGCTTCGACCGCCTTGGCGGCAGCTTCGGCGGTGATGCCGAAATGCGGGTAGAGCTGCTCGATCGAGCCGGAGGCGCCAAAACCGTGCATGCCTACGAAAATGCCGTCGGTGCCGATCAGGTGATCCCAGCCCTGGCGGATGCCGGCTTCGATCGCGACCTTCACCTTGGCGTTGCCGATCGTCTTCTTGCGGTAATCCTCGCTCTGCTGGTCGAACAGCTCGAAGCAGGGCACAGAGACGACGCGGGTCGGATGGCCGTGCTTTTCCAGCAGGTCGCGCGCGCCAAGCGCGATCTCGACCTCGGAGCCGGTGGCGAAGATCGTCACCACGGCCTCGCCGCCGGCGGCGGCCAGCTCATAGGCGCCCCGGCTGGAGAGGTTCGTCGCCGAGTGCTCCGTGCGCACGGTCGGCAGGTTCTGGCGGGTCAGCGCCAGTGTGGAGGGCGTCTTTTCGGATTCCAGCGCGATCTGCCAGCATTCGGCGGTTTCGACCGCGTCGGCCGGGCGGAAGACATTGTGGTTGGGGATGGCGCGAAGTGCGGCCAGATGCTCGACCGGCTGGTGGGTCGGGCCGTCCTCGCCGAGGCCGATCGAATCATGCGTCATGACGAAGATCGAGCGGATGCCCATCAGTGAGGCAAGGCGCATCGACGGGCGGGCGTAGTCGGAGAAGCACAGGAAGGTGCCGCCATAGGCGATCAGGCCGCCATGCAAGGTCAGGCCGTTGATCGCCGCCGCCATGCCGTGCTCGCGAATGCCGTAATGGACATAGCGCTGGCCGTAATCGTCGGGGGTGATGTTCTTGGTCTGGCTGGTCTTGGTGTTGTTGGAGCCGGTGAGGTCGGCCGAGCCGCCGATCGTTTCCGGCACCGCGCCGTTGATGACTTCCAGCGCCATCTCCGACGACTTGCGGGTGGCGACCTTCGGCTTGTCGGCCGACAGCTGCTTCTTGTAGTCGGCGATGACGGCGTCGAAGTTGGAGGGCAGCTTGCCGGCGAGGCGGCGCTCGAACTCGGCCTTGAGCTTCGGCTCGGCCTTCGCCAGGCGGCCTTCCCAATCGGCGCGGGCCTTGGCGCCACCCGTGCCGACGGCGCGCCATGCGTCGAGGATGTCGGCCGGAATCTCGAAGGGCGGCGAGTCCCAGTTGAAGAATTTGCGCGCGCCGGCGATTTCCTCGGCGCCCAGCGGCGAGCCATGCGCCTTGTTGGTGCCGGCCTTGGTCGGGGCGCCGAAGCCGATGGTGGTCTTGCAGGCGATTATCGTCGGCTTGTCGGAATGGCGCGCCGCCTCGATGGCATAGGCGATCGCTTCCGGATCGGTGCCGTCGATGTGACTGGCGTTCCAGCCCGAGGCCTGGAAGCGGGCGACCTGGTCGGTGTTGTCGGCCAGCGAGACCGGACCGTCGATCGAGATGTTGTTGTTGTCCCAGAAGACGATCAGCTTGTTGAGCTTCAGATGCCCGGCCAGCGCGATGGCTTCCTGGGATACACCTTCCATCAGGCAGCCGTCCCCGGCCAGCACATAGGTATAATGGTTGACGAGGTCGTTGCCGAAGGCGGCGTTCATGATGCGCTCGCCGAGCGCGAAGCCGACCGAATTGGCAAGACCTTGGCCGAGCGGGCCGGTGGTGGTCTCGATGCCGGCGGCATGGCCGTATTCGGGATGGCCGGCGGTCTTGGAGCCGAGCTGGCGGAAATTCTTGATCTGGTCGATCGTCATGTCCTCATAACCGGTGAGGTAGAGGAGCGAATAGAGCAGCATCGAGCCGTGGCCGGCGGAGAGGATGAAGCGGTCGCGGTCGGCCCAGTGCGGTGCCTTGGCGTCGAATTTCAGGAAACGGCTGAACAGCACCGTGGCGATGTCGGCGCAGCCCATGGGCAGGCCTGGGTGACCGGAGTTCGCCTTCTCGACGGCGTCCATGGAAAGGAAACGGATCGCGTTGGCCATCCGATCATGTTGTTCACGCGAGGTCATGCTTCCTCCGGAAGTGAGTTGGAGCCTGGGGAGAACCCTTGGAAAAGGATGCCGCGACACATAGCAGGCACGGTCTTTTAGTCAACAAATCGGGATGGATTTTGCCGGGCTTGTGATGGCACCCGGCGCCTACATTAGCGATAGCGGGGGACAGTCGCGAGAGCTTTGTTGACGCGCCCTTCACCCGGCGCCTAATCTTTCCCAGGTAACGCATTCTGAACGCGTGCGATTCGGTGATGGGCAGGGCATAGGACGAAGCCATGACCGGGGAAACGACCCTCAAGGAAGTCATCGCCAGGCTGGGCAAGGCCATGGAAGGGCTGGAAAACGCCGTGGCGGCGAAGCTCGAGCATGAGCGCGATTATTCGGAAGCCGAGGCCGAGGTGCAGCGCATGAACGCCGATCGTTCGCGCCTGGCGCAGGAGCTCGACAATTCCGAAGCGCGCGCCGAGCGGCTGGAGGACGCCAACAAGGAAGTGTCGCGGCGGCTGGTGACCGCCATGGAAACCATCCGCGCGGTCCTGGACAGGTAAGGCAATGGCACAGGTCACGGTTTCCATCGACGGCAAGCAGTATCGCATGGCCTGCGACGAAGGCCAGGAAGAGCATCTGATCGACCTTGCCGAGCGCTTCGACCGCTATGTCTCGCACCTGAAGGATTCCTTCGGCGAGATCGGCGATCAGCGACTCACCGTCATGGCCGGCATCATGGTGATGGACGAGCTCTCGGAGCTCACCAAGCGTGTCAAAGGCATGGAGAGCGAAGTGCTGACCTTGCGCAAGACGCGCGACGAGGCGCTGACCAAGGCCGACAAGAGCGACAGCGTGCTCACGACCGCGCTCGGCGCGCTCGCGCAGCGCATGGAAGACCTCACGGCGACGCTCGCGATAAGGAAAGCCTGAGCGGCCCACCCTCTCGCAAAAGTGGAAAAATCCTGCCGAGCGTCGCCGTGCTCGCCAAAAAAATATTTGGCTGCAGCGAGCTAGGTTACGGCTCCTGGCGTTTGACCGATGCCGCGATGGTGGTAGCTTAGAATGCTTGCCGGCCGCGCCGGCCATCGTTTCATCAAAAGGGTAGGGATAGGTCATGAGTCTTCGTATCAACGATGTCGCGCCGGATTTCACGGCCGAAACCACGCAGGGCACCATCAAGTTCCACGACTGGATCGGCGACGGCTGGGCGGTGCTGTTCAGCCACCCGAAGAATTTCACGCCGGTCTGCACCACCGAGCTCGGCACCATGGCCGGCCTCGAAGGCGAGTTCAAAAAGCGCAACGTCAAGATCATCGGCATCTCGGTCGATCCGGTGTCGAGCCACGAGAAGTGGCAGGCCGACATCAAGACCGCCACCGGCCAGACGGTGAACTATCCTTTGATCGGTGATAAGGATCTCAAGGTCGCCAAGCTTTATGAAATGTTGCCTGCAGGCGCCGGCGAGACCTCCGAGGGCCGCACGCCGGCCGACAACGCCACCGTGCGCTCGGTCTATGTCATCGGCCCGGACAAGAAGATCAAGCTGGCGCTGACCTATCCGATGACCACGGGCCGCAACTTCGACGAGATCCTTCGCGTCATCGATTCCATCCAGCTGACGGCCAAGCACCAGGTGGCGACGCCGGCCAACTGGAAGCAGGGCGACGACGTCATCATCACCGCCGCCGTCTCCAACGAGGACGCGATCAAGCGTTTCGGCGCGTATGAGACGGTGCTGCCGTACCTCAGGAAGACCAAGCAGCCGACGGCCTGAGCCTTTCCTTCTCCCCGTTCCACGGGGAGAAGGTGCCCGAAGGGCGGATGAGGAGCGGCGCGGCAGTCGAGGATCAGCGCGCCGGCCCTTTGAAGCGATTGTTGCCCTGAACGACAACCTCGCAGCGTCGGCGCTGCCCCTCATTGTCCTACCGGACATTTCTCCCCGTATAGTGACGGGGAGAAAGGGGCGCGCGACCGCTTTCGCCAAAAAAACGGCGGCGCCAGATTCTGGCGCCGCCGTTTTGCTGCTCAGTGCGCGGGTGGCTTTACGCCGCCGGCTGCGCCTCGATGGTCCGCAGTGCCTGGGTCTGGCGCTTGGCGGCCGCCTTGACCGCGTCCTGCACCTTCTCGAAGGCGCGCACCTCGATCTGGCGCACGCGCTCGCGGCTGATGTCGAACTCGGCCGAGAGTTCTTCCAGCGTCAGCGGCTCTTCCGCCAGGCGACGCGCCTCGAAGATGCGCCGCTCGCGGTCGTTGAGCACCGACAGGGCGCCCGACAGCATGGTGCGCCGGTTTTCCAGCTCGTCCTGCTCGATGAGCATTTCTTCTTGGCTCTCGTGATCGTCGACTAGCCAGTCCTGCCATTCGCCGGACTCGCCTTCGCTCGCCCGGATCGGAGCGTTGAGCGAAGCGTCGCCCGAAAGGCGGCGGTTCATCGACACCACTTCGGCCTCGGAAACGTTGAGGCGAGTGGCGATCTCGGCGATCTGCTCGGGCTTCAAGTCGCCATCGTCGAGCGCCTGGATCTTGCCCTTCACCTTGCGCAGGTTGAAGAACAGACGCTTCTGGTTGGCGGTGGTGCCCATCTTGACCAGGCTCCAGGAGCGCAGGATGTATTCCTGGATCGAGGCCTTGATCCACCACATGGCATAGGTGGCGAGCCGGAAACCACGCTCCGGTTCGAATTTCTTCACGGCCTGCATGAGGCCGACATTGCCTTCCGAGATCACCTCGCCGATCGGCAGGCCGTAGCCGCGATAGCCCATGGCGATCTTGGCGACGAGCCGCAAATGGCTGGTGACGAGCTTGTGCGCAGCCGTGGTGTCCTGATGCTCGGCATAACGCTTTGCGAGCATGTACTCTTCCTGCGGCTGAAGCATCGGAAAGCGGCGGATTTCTTCCAGGTAACGGGCGAGACCGCCTTCACCGGAAACGATACTGGGTAATGATTGGGCCATGATAGCGCCCCTCTCTCTTTGGAGTGGATGCCCCCGAAACGCGGCGGGCGTTCGTCACGGATGCCAAAGGCTCATCCGCGACAACCTGTGTATATAGGAACAAAACCAGAAAAGACAGGCATTTGTTCAACGCTAAACAGTCTGTCACGCTAAAGTGAACAACGCCGGTCAGGTTTTTTGATGGCTGGTTTGCAGCTTGTTCGTGGCGGGTCGGTTCAGAGTTTTCGGAAGTCGCCGACGAGTTCCTCCATGTCTCCCGGTATCGGCGCTTCGAACCTCACCGTTAGATGGGTGGTCGGATGCCGGAATTCAAGGAGCCACGCGTGCAGGGCCTGCCGGGGAAAGGCTTTGACCCTGGCCTTCAAGGGTTCGGGCAGCCGGTTGGCCTTGGTGCGGAAGGCCTGCCCGTAGTCCGGGTCGCCGATCACCGGGTGCCCGACATGGGCCATGTGGACGCGGATCTGGTGGGTCCGGCCGGTCTCCAGCCGGCATTCGACCAGGCTTGCCGTGGCGAAAGCCTGCTGTCCTTCGCCGAAACGTTCGACGACGCTGAAATGGGTGACGGCATGGCGGGCGTCGTCGCGACTTTCTGGCACCACCGCGCGGCGGACGCGGTCGGCGGCGCGACCCAAGGCAGCCTCGATGGTGCCGGTCGACCGTTGCGGGATGCCCCAGACCAGCGCCAGATAGGCGCGCTTGAGGTCGCCGGTGCGGCCATGATCGGCAAAGGCTTCCGACAGCGCCTTGTGGGCGCGGTCGGTCTTGGCCACGACCATGACGCCGCTGGTTTCCTTGTCGAGGCGATGGACGATGCCAGGACGCCTGACGCCGCCAATGCCGGACAGGCTGTCGCCGCAGTGATGGATCAGCGCGTTGACCAGCGTGCCGGTCCAGTTGCCGGCGCCGGGATGGACGACCAGTCCCGCCGGCTTGTTGATGACGATCAGCTCGTCGTCCTCGTAAAGAATGTCGAGGGGAATGTCCTCGCCCTGCGGCTCTGCCGGCTCCGGAGCGGGCACCAGGATCTCGATCGTGTCACCGACCGTCAGCTTGCGCTTGGCTTCCAGCACCTTCCTGCCGGCGATGGAGACTGCGCCTTGCTTGATCAGCGCCTGCACGCGGCTGCGCGAGAGCTCCGGACCGAGCTTGGCGGCAAGCCACTGGTCGAGGCGCTGGCCGGCGGCATCGGCGCCGGCTTCCAGCACGGTGGCTTCGCCTGCGGCCAACTCATCGTCCGTCGGTTCCTCCCCTATCAATGTCGAACTCTCTTCGTTATGAGCGCTCATCGAAACCCGTTGCGGATTGTTTAGCCATGGCCCGGCCGATCGCCGAAGAAGATGAGGAAAAGCCGCTCGACCCCGCGGCCGAGAATGTGCGCCGCAAGCTCGTCCGCTTCATGATCGTCAATCTCGGCCTTCTGTTCCTCGCCCTTATGGTGGTGATCGGGGCGCTTGTCTACAAAGCCCGCAACGCGCCGGTGGCCGGATCGGCGCCCGCCGGCGATGTTCAGGCTCCGGCCGGTGCGCCGCTCTCGGGCGACATCGTGCTGCCCGTCGGCGCCAAGGTGATCAGCCAGTCGCTCTCCGGCAACCGCCTGTCGATCGACGCCGAGCTTGCCGACGGCGGCCGTTCGATCTTCGTCTACGACATCTCCGAGCGCCGCATCATCGGCCAATTCGCGGTTCGCAACAAATGAGCGGCTTTGCCGAGCAGCGCAGCATTGCAACCGTCGCGCTCGTCGTCGCCAATTACGACGAGGCGATCGCCTGGTATGTCGAGCGGCTCGGTTTCGTGCTGAGCCAGGATGTCGATCTCGGCGGCGGCAAGCGCTGGGTCACCGTCGCGCCAGCGACGGGCAAGGGGGCGCGGCTGCTCCTGGCGGAAGCATCCGGCGAAGAGCAGGCAAGCCACATCGGCAACCAGACCGGCGGCCGGGTCTTTCTCTTCCTCGAGACCGACGATTTTTCCCGCGATCACCAGGCGATGCTCGCCAAGGGCGTCGAGTTCCGCGAAGCGCCGCGCTTCGAGGCCTACGGCACGGTGGCGGTTTTTTCCGATCTCTATGGCAATCTCTGGGACCTGATCGAGCCGAAACGGCAGAGCTGACCGGAGCATTTCGCTAAGTCTACGGACAACCTGAAACCCCAGTTGCTTTTTCCCAGCGGCCAGCCTATGTAGCCGGTTCTTGAGCGCGCCCATCGTCTAGCGGTCAGGACACCGCCCTCTCACGGCGGGAACAGGGGTTCGATTCCCCTTGGGCGTACCAAGCTTCCCATCCAGAAAACTCGTAGCTAAAACAGCTGCTTACCCTGTTCGACCTTCTGTCTTTGTCGCCTGTTGCATCCGGCGTTGTGCAATATCTGTGGAATATGGCTAGCGATTCGTTTGGTCATCCCACAGGGAAGGGACGCTTCGCTCTAAGTCCTCGATGGCAAGGGCGGCGTCCTTCAAGCTCTTCCTCTGTTCGGTCCATAGCGAGTGGATCTTCAACGCCTGAAGCTCCGCGAGGCCTTCTGCAGCTTCCTGATAGCCTTCTCGATCCGCTCGTCATCAGACATTTTAGCCATGGCATAGCGCTCCGTTTGAGCGCACCATAGAGCCGCGCTGTTAATTGCAGCTTACGGCGGCACATGCAGAATGTCTGATGAACCGAAAAGCGCGCTTCAAAGAGCGTGGAGGGACTACAAGGCAAAGGTCGAATACACGACCAGCCCGTACCCTTTCCGGCGCAGGCGCAAAACCCTGATTGACAAGCTCCACGACGACTTTTTCGTTCTGGTTGTCCTCGGCGGCTTTTTCTGGGTCATTTACAAGGTCATCGGCTACTATCTCTTTTAGCCAGTCCTTGTACCAACCAGCGCCCCGCCGTAGCTTTGCATGTGATGGGGGCAGCATGGTGTTGCCCCCAATTCAAGCAACGAGACGCGGACGCTTAGGCGTTGCGGTGCTTGAAGCGGACGATACGGATGTTCAGGGCTCCCACCCGAAACGCCGGCCTCTCGCCATAGGGGCCGGCGTTTTCCGTTCAGTGGGAGGAGTACAGCGCCATCACAGCAATGAGATAGGACATGGCAATCAGGAGGTAGGCGGTCTGGAGCGGCGTCATCTGGGGCGAATCCCTGTTGAAAGATGACCCCCTATATACACCGCCGTTCCTCGCGAATTTCTACCTTTCTGCAACAGTGTCCCCAAACGGGCGTTCCGTTCACGTTGTTCACAGGCAGACGCGGTTCGTCCACAGGCAGCGCCGCTCCCCGGCTTTTCGCTTGGCTCGAATCAGGCAACTGCCAGTCGCTCTACCAACTAGGAATGGTGTCCTATTGCTGTTTTCGTCCATCAAGGACGGAAACAGGAGAACAGCAATGCCCAAGAGCAAGAAAGAGACGACAGAGAAGCAGCCGACCAAGAAGTCCATCGTTCTGGAAATGCTGCGTGAGGGTAGCGTGAGCGTCGCAGCAATCGCTGAGAAGCTATCGATCAGCAAGCAGGCCGCATACTCGCTGATCGGCGATGTGAAGCGCGGGGGTGTCGTCGTTGTCGGCGCCCTCAAGGACGGCGCGATGCACTACAGCGTGGACGCCCCCAAGAAGCCCAAGGCAAAGGCCGCCCGCGCCTTCGGCAAGGGGGCGGCCGTCAGCGACGCTCCTTCATTCCAGACAGAAGCGAATTGAAGTAGCCAGCAGAGGGGGCGGATCGCTTATCAAGCCACACCGCTCCCTCTTCGCCTTGGACCAGCCGTTCCACGATTGTATCGACGCTGCTCAGGCCATAGGGCGTTCTCGCTAGAACGACGAAGCCCTTCCCCGTCTCAGACGCCTCCAACTCGAACTCGTTCTGCTCCATCAGCATCGCTATCGCGCCTTCAACGAGGCCGGGCTTGACGCGGGCTTTCGTCAGGGCGCGGTGCAACGCGCTTTCCACCTGCCCATCACGCCGCGCCTTTTTCGCCGCTTCAACCTTGGCCGGCCCTTCGGTCTTGAGCTTCTCGATCTTCGCATTGAGCTCGGCAATCTCGGCCAGAGCCGACGTGGCGTAGTCGGCGGCGCGGGTAGACAGAACAAGATCGCCGTCCGCATGCCCACGCTCACCGTAGGCGAGGCGATAGGCTTCCGGCACCGTTTCAAGCTCGGCTACCGTGATCTTCCTGCGCAGCTTCACGCCGCCAGTCTCATAAAAAATGTCAGCCATGTTTATGCTCCCTGTTGATGGGCGGCCAGCGCGCTTTCGCGTTTGTCGCGCGCTGCGATTGCGCCGTTGACGTACTTTGTGTCGGCGGCCTGTTCGACCAAGCCAATGAACGCCTTGCCGCCGGTCTCCGCCGCAGCGCGCATCTTGATCAGGCGCTCAAGGCGCTTCATCTCGACCGGAAAGTATTTTTCGCGGAACTTGTGGCGGAGGGCATTCAGTTCACCCGTGCTCACGCCGGTCGTAATGGGGTGAGCGCGCAGAACAGCGCCGATGAGCGCCATATCACTAGTGCTCAGGGCGTCCGCGATTTCCTTGGATCGTTGGGCCGGGGCAAGCGCCTTTAGCGAGTCCCGAATCTCCTTGTCGTAGTCGGTTCCGAAAGCAGTGTCGGGCATCGGCGCGAACGTCGCCTTTTCTATCGATGCGATCGTGGCGCTCACTTTGGCATGCGCGGCGTCCAGGCGATCCGCGACGCGCTTGCCGGTTGCCCTTGCCGCACTCGCGACTTGTATGGCAGCAGCAGCGGGGGCCTGCGATCTGTCGGCAAGTACCGCGTTGGCGAGGTTGACAAGGGCGTGCGCTTCTTCCCTCGCCATCTTCATAGCGTGAGAGAGCGTTTGATGTTCAAGGTCTGGCTCAGGTTGAGCGTTGCCGATCCACCGTTCCGCGAAATGGTCAATTGCCCGCTCATCAATGCTCGGGCTGACATGCAGTTTCTGTTCGTGATCTAGGACGGTTACCATGTCTAATCTCCTTCGGGTTCTTTCCAACCATTTTCCAGCACGAGCGTCGCGTAGCTCAGCACGGCAACCGCCGGCTGAACGTCCATGATTTCGTAGTCCGCAATTACCCAGCGCTGCGGGGCCAACATGATGCGCGCCTTATTCCCATCGCGGCTCATGAACACGGCCTTGTTGCCATCGAGCACCACGGGATCGCCCGGCTGGAAGATGGGTCTTTGGACAAAAGCGAGCTTGTCGGCATCTTTCGTGTAATGGGAGAACACCGAGCCATACCTACGGACTATCGTGACCCGATGTTGGTCAGTGAACCCGTCCACGACCCAGCGCTCCAACTTTCCGTTTGATGACGTATCCACGATGTCACCGATCTGGACCGCCATCAGATTTCCTCCGGCGACGCTTCGCGCCAATCCGCTGACAGGGGAACGTCACCGCCGCACATCATGGCGAAGGCAACGCGCCAGCGGACCGTCCACTCCCGGGTCCCGTCTTCGCGCCGCAGCTGCATGAACATTCCGCGCTGAGCGTGGACCGCGAAAGTCTCACCTGCCAGTTCGCAGATGTCACCCTTGTCGAAGGCCGATGCGCTGGTCCAGCCAAGCGTGTTCGCCGGAAGCAAGGTGTGGATGATGTCGTGGCCATACTCGGCCTTGATGGGACGAACGGCGAAGACGTATGTCCCGGTCGCTCAGCCCTTTGACATCGCGAGCGTTCAACACGAAAGCGACGCACCATTGATTGCCCCTTGGGCTATGGAAGAAATCACCGCTTCGCATGTTCGACCTCACACCGGAATGACCTTGGTTTTTGTCACCGTCTGACGCCGAGCCTGGGCGATGAGCGCAAGGCATCCAGCCACAGCGTTCGCAACGTCATCGTGTGCATTCGGAGAATGGTCGATTACCTCGCGGCCCCCGCTTGTCACGCGCCGCTGCATGCCAACGAGCTGGCTGACCAACTTGCCATGATCCAGAAGCTGGATCGAGCGGCTGTTGAGCATCGGCAGGAAATTCAGGAAAAGCTCGCTCTTGGTCATCGGTGACCTGATGTAGCGGATGCCGTATCGCTCGAATGAGGCTGACACCCACTCCCCGCCATATGCGTCGCCCCAGACATCTGTGCAGCCGTATGACTTCAGGATCGCTGAAAACTTGGCGACGATTTCCTCGGGCTTAAAGGGTGGCTTGGCCTCCTCGACTCGATCCAGAATAATCAGATCCTTGCCATGCTCCTGGTCAACCAGCCCGTCATGCCCAATGGCCATCGTGAAGCTGTCGCTTGACCCGCCGCTCGGATCACAGAAGCCCCAGTAGGGTCGGCGGTGATTGTTTGGCAGGATGACAGCTAGCGCCGCAGCTATGCAGGACTGCACTGTTTCAAGCGAGACAAAGGCCTCAAGATCGGCTCTGAATTCTCCCAGATATTCCGCCCGTGCTTTTGCTTCGTCCTTAAGCAATGCTCGTTCAACGACACGCTGCGGCAACGATGGATTGAAATCACGGCTCGCCCCGCGGGCCACCAGAATGAGGGGGTCGCCCTTTGGACCGAAGTCGCGTTCGACGGCTTGGAACACTTCACCCATTCGGGCGAAAGGCGAACTGATTGCAATCAACGGTCCAGATGTCGTGGCGAGCGACGGGCGGATTGCATTCAGAATCTCCGTATCGGTGTTCGCGCTATGTTCCTCGCTTTGGAAAAATGCGAGTTCGTCGAAAATTGCGCCGATTGATGTGACGCCCCGGAGTCCCCGCCATGATGCCGCGCGCACTTCCAGTCCAATGTTTGTCTTGAGTTCGATCACATCGGCGCCGATCTTTTCGACCTGTTGGGCGAACAGGGGAAGGTCGGTGAAGATCGACTTGCTGTAATCAAATGCGATTCCGGCCTGCTTGGCATTGTAGCTCATATACATGAGCCGTCCGGTTTCACCGGGCACCAGCACGTCCGACCAATCACATAGGCCGCTCAAGTAAGCACTTAGGACGCTCATGGCGCGCGTCTTGCCACCGCGTCGTCCTACGATGCCCCAGAACTCTTCGACCGCAGACAGGGGCTCATGGTGACGCTTCGTCAATTGGGTGAAGATGATGCGCTCGTCGTCCGTAAGCGGCTCGCCCATCATGGCGATCAACATAATCCGCCATGGCAACCAGCTGTCGCCGGCCAAGATGGTCCCGAACAGGTTCTCGTCTTCAAGTGCATGGCGCATGGTGACGAGAGGTGTCATGCCGATGCCCCTTTCTTCGCGGCGAGATATCCCTTGATCGTCTGGGGCGGCTTTTCCCGGCGCTTCATGCCCAGCCTCTCCAGTAGGCGACCAAGGTTCCCGGCGGTGCGACTGTACAGGTCAAGGGTACGCTCCCCGACTGTCGGGTCCTCAGCGAAGCGCGTTTCAAGCTTCTCCAATTCGATGGTCAGCACAGCAACGCGTCGGATCGCGGACTTCTCAGCGGCAGAAAGAGCATCCAGTCCGCCTCGGTCGTTCACATGCTCCGCGATGATCTCCTTCATGCGGCGCACGTAGACGGAACGCTCGTCCTTCGCGCCAAGCAGCGTGGCGGTGCCGTTCGCTATCTGGGAGCGTTGCGGGGACGGCGCATAAGCAACAGGAGGCTGATCGGGTGGGCGATCCATGGGCGAGTTTTGCTTCCGTTTTTCCTGTCATATTGCACAAGTGTTTCACAGAGGAAGCAAAGCATAGCGACAATCGAAGGTTAAAGCACTGTATTTATTAGTATTATAGTGTCGCAAACTGTAGCGGTTCCCGCTGTGTTCAAGCCTTAACTTGGCTTTTGCAGGCTGGCAGGGGGTGACGTCAGCGCTATGCCACAGGGACGAAGGCGAAGGGGCGCAGGAAAACACCCGATTTTTCAGGTTTCTTCATCACCGAAATACAGCCGCCTACAGGGGCGTCTCGCTGCTTCCAGTGTAGTACTCGGGCAGAAGGCGGTTCCGCCCTACAGCCCGGCTCTGCCGGGCGCACCGCAGGCGTTTCCAGGAGCACTTGGCGCGCTAGCTGCACCCGCCCAGATAATGCGCGCACGGAAGCAGCTTTTCAGAAACAAGTTCCGTACACGCTGGATGTGCAATCCACCCTGGATGTAGCACGTAGCACTGCATCTTCGAGGGCTGCTACCACAGTGCTACCTGAACAACCCTGCAACTACAGTACGTTAGCTTCGAGGGTAGCCCGTAGCCCCGGTTTTTGCGAAAAAAGCAAAAAAAAAAACTGTTTTACGTACGCACGCTGCTACAGCGCTGCCGGGCTACAGCCATGCATCCTCAAAATTCGTCCCGACCGAAGTTAATCGGAGGATCAGGCTCCTTGCTCGATGCCGGTTCCTTTATCTTCCATATCCGTTTGTTCACCCCCTTCACATGCAGTTGATGGTCAGTAGCGCCACAGTCTCTCAGCCACGTAAATATTTTCGTGGGGTCGTGTCTGAATCCTTGTCGGTCGAGATGCTTCAATAGTCCCTCAGCACGGAACCAAACTTCACCGTCTCCTGTAATGTGCGGTGACATGCTCTCCACGAGCTGTTCCTTCGTCGTCGTGCGCGCCTGCCCAAGGAGATACATATCAAGCATGCTGCGAAAGCGCCCTACATCGAGCATCTCATCAGCTACCTCAATTACTTGAGCATTTCTGCACAGCTCATCAATGTAGCGGTCCCATCGGGGCCCTAGCTGCTTCGGCGGGAGTCGGTTGATTGTAGAAAGCACCTTCGTTCGGAATTTTAGCTGATTGGTCAATTCTTCAGTGGTGAGCATCATTCGCTTGTCGGCAATGGTCGCAAACCAGTAAACCGGGTTGCCCTCGTACTTCACAAGGTTTGAAATCTCGGGGCCCACATTGCCCTCGCCGCCGCCAACGCCATGTTCGCAAGTCAGGCAGATGCGGCGATTACAGTGCGCGGCAATCGGTGGCTTGCGGCAGCGGTAGCCATAGTCCTTTTTCGCCACACTCTTCTGGATCGTGTTGATCTCGGAAAGCGTCAGCGGCGGATCGCATGTGGCAACGTTGTACTCCTGCAGTTTGTCCTGCCAGTCGTCGGGGAAACGCATTTTGAGGTAAACAGCGACATTGTACATTCCATCGTTCCGCGTGCCATCGGGGAAGCCACCATGCTTCTCGAGATGCCGGAGACAGGGCGGCCCGTCAGCGAACATGTCGCTGTCATCGCCGTTAGGCTCAATCTGGATGTCCGTGAGGTCGTCTTCCGTTATCGACATTTCCTCGGCATGTTGGACGAATTGCCGAAGGTCGAGAACGTTACCGTCCTTGATGCCATAGCGGGTTGTTTTGTCGGCAAAGTAATAGGGCATGTTCAACCAATTGCCGATGTCCTTGTCCTGGTCGTAGCGCATCGTCTGTTTGGGGAAGATCTCACACCCGCCATGCCCTAACTCTGCTGCCCACGCCGAAAGCGCATCGACGACAACGGCAGCGCCAACAGGGTTCCGAAGAGGAGCGCAGAGGGATGATCCCGAGTCCTGCGCCTGTCCCTGCAACATGAGTTTGCCAATGATCAAGTGTGGGCGGCGAGGTGTAGGTCGCAGCCTTGCCCTCGTTTTTGCCCTTCTCGTTGACGCGCTTGTTCTCGTAGCGCCCATGGGCCTTCTCGAACCCTTGGAAGAGGGCCGACAATCTGAGAGTGGGGTCGTCGCTAAATTGGTCCATGAGCCGCAAGTCCTTGTTATGACTACAATTCGCGGCTAATGTCCCCTTCGAGGATACCGCAAGTCCCCTCAGTCCTTTGCCCGTCGCGCGGCTCAATCGCTCGCGACGGGTTTTTCTTGAAGGGGGCGCCCGCTCTCAGACAAACAGCAATCGGAGAGCGGGCGCTATGCCACGTCGCTGACCTTGCAAGGGTTGAAAGCACCAAAGACCCTCGCTCACGCGCGCCATGGCTTGTCAGGAATGGCTACGCTGCTTCCCGCGCCGCTTCAGCGATGCGCGCTTCCCGCCATGCAAGAGCGGCGGCATGCGTAATGAGAATCTTGCTTCGGACACGCATGATTGCAGGCGCAGTGCCCTGCCTGCGTAGCCGGTAGAACGTGTCCCGGCTAACTTTCTCAAGCTCGCACCATTCGCGCAGAGTGTATGAGGGGAGAAGGTGTTCCATGAATGTGCTCCGTTTCTAGGGGCACATTTAGCGACAGCGTGGGACGGCTCGCTACGGCGCAGAATTCGCAGATTTATTTGCGCGAACGTCGGACAGCATTCTCCACCGTCACGGGGTCGCACCTATGTCGCTTCCCAAGTTGTTCAAACGCTTCTTTCGGCTTCATACCTTCCTCACGTAGCTGCCGATATTCAATTTGTACCCGGTCCGCAAACTTCGGTTCGACCCGCTTGTCGCGCGACTGCGCTGGTCGTCCTTGCGGCATGCTGGCCTTTCCGTCCAGATAATCGGCAACGTCGATCAGTAGCTGCTCGTGCTCCCACCCGCCGACCCGCAAGTCCTCAGCAAGAACTCTCAGTTCCGCTGCCCATGCCTTGGTCGGCGCGCGGCCATCCTCCTCGCGGTCAGCGTAAAGCTGTGACAGGATCTCGTCGCTCAGACTATCCGATGGCTTCGACATTCGTCTTCTCCACCACGCCAAAGCGAGGAGCGCCTGCCCTGATCGCTTCCTTCACATATGAGGGCGTCAGATGGCCATAGTGCTTCTCGACCATGCGGGTATCAACATGTCCGAGGTTCTTCGCCACCACCATCAGCGGCATCCCGTTCATAACGGACAAGCTCGCCCACGTGTGCCGCAGTTCGTGGAACTTCACAGGAGGACTGATTTTCGCCTGCTTGCATGCATCGACCATCGGACGCGACTGATGCGACTCGCGCCACTCCGTTCCATCTGCCTTCACTAGCATCAGTTCGGAACCTTCCCTGCCAACTGTGACGGACTTGAAGAACTCTACCCCTTCCTCGGTCAAGTTGATGTGGCGTGGCTTCCCGGTCTTGCTCACATGGATTGCCAGCGTCTCGGCCGCCGCGTTGAAGTCCCTGACACGCAGGCGGCAGAGCTCGCCGTATCTACAGCCCGTCTGCAGTGCAGCTTGCACTAGCTTGCGGAAGTCGGCGGCACTCGCATTGATCAGCCGCTGCGCTTCCGACACGTGCAAGAAGCGAATGCGGGCGCTGTCCACATCCTCGAATGCCTCAACCCGCCGCCATGCTTTATCGTCCTTGACCTTCTCCTCGCGAAAGGCTCGGTTGAGAGCCGCCTTGAGGACAGTCAGCACGCGGTTCGCCGTGGACTTGCGTCGGCGCTTCGTCTCGTCGTCCATTTGGACGGTTGAGAACTTCTGCTCCTTGCCCTTCTTTGTGCGGAGGCGAGGGGGCGTGGCGGCAAGCTTGTTGTGCCATCGCCGTATCTTGTCGGGCGTCAATTCCGTGACAACGGTG
Organism: Mesorhizobium sp. CA7; assembly: GCF_020165015.1. Lineage (NCBI taxonomy): Bacteria > Pseudomonadati > Pseudomonadota > Alphaproteobacteria > Hyphomicrobiales > Phyllobacteriaceae > Mesorhizobium > Mesorhizobium sp. CA7. The sequence continues at coordinate 35,131 of NZ_JAIUHH010000022.1, read as the reverse complement.
TTGCCAAACTCGGGGCGGATAAGCTGCTCGACAGTTATCTCTGTGTCTCGATACGACTTCTGCCGTTCCTTGGCGTGAGCCAGGTAATCATCAAGCGCTTCGCCCACAGTGTAGGGCGATGCTGGACCCTCGCGCTTCGCACCCAGGATGGCGCGTGCTTTATCGACAGCTTGCCACCAGTTGAGCACCTCCACGCCGTCTGCATCGAGTATGTCATCGGCTGTTCCGATCTTGGCGACCTTGTAGTTTTGGTCGCCGACGTACGAACGCATCACCCAGACTGAAGCGACTTTTCCTTTCCGATACCCCACGTGCAGCCCCTCAGCGATGCTGCGGTAGTAGGGATCGCCTCGCGCTTTCAGCTTCTCGCGGGCTGCTCTCGACTCCAGATTTACGTCCCTAACGCGCTTTGCCATTTTGGCCTCCTGTGCAACATTTGTGAAATATTACGGCGTGCTACAGGTTCTTACAAGGTGCGATGGCTTTCGCTACTACATAAATAATATCAAATACTTATTCCAAACAAGCTGCGACAGTCTGCGACAGGCTGCGAACAAGTTTAGGGCTCTCTCACGGCGGGAACAGGGGTTCGATTCCCCTTGGGCGTACCAAGCAACTCTCCTGTAGACCGAAAGACCAATCCCTGCTGGGTCCAATCTGGCGTTCGCGCGTTCGTCCGTTCTGGCGCAGCGCTTGCAGTTGCTTTAGCATTCTCTGCACAAAGCCTGCCGCAAGTGCGGGCGGGAGGAGTCCAATGCGGAAGCTGCAGTCGCAAGGCGTTCATCACATCACGCTGGTCGGCGCCGGGCGCCAGACCTCGATCGACTTCTGGGAGGGCGTGCTCGGCATGCCTTTCATCTTCGAGCAGCCCAATCTCGACAAGGCGAGCGAAAGCCATCTTTATTTCGATCCCGGCGACGGGCGGCTGATCACCGTCTTCACCGACGAGACCCGCGTCCCGGTCAAGCGGCGGACACCGACCGATATAGGCTGCGTCCATCACATCGCGTTCTCGGTATCGCGGGTCACCTTCCTGCAGGCAGTCGCGCGGCTCGACGAGCGCGGCATCAAGCACAGCGGCGTCAAGGATCGCGGCTTCATGGATTCGATCTATTTCGAAGATCCGCTCGGGCTGTTGATCGAGCTCGCGTCCTACCGCTTCGACCCGCCGGCCGGCTTCACCCATGCCGACGTGCTGATGGAGGCGCACAAGATCCGCGTGGCGCGCGGCGACTACAATATCGCCGAATTGCACCTTGCCGACGCCATCCAGGCGCTGGTCGAGCGGTCACGCGAAACCCTGTCGGAAAACAGGGTGCCGAAGAATCCGTACTGAGCAAGCAAGGGAGGGACATGAAATGGCAAAAGCCGCAACAAAGAGCGCGAAGAAACCCGCTGCCAAGGCCGCGCCGAAAGCCGCGGTAAAAGCCGCCGCGAAATCGGGCGCCAAGGCATCGGCGAAGCCGGCGGCCAAAGCGGCCGCGAAGGCGACATCGAAAATGGCGAAGCCAGCTAAGAAGCCTGGCATAAAACTCAGCATGCTGAGGCCGAGCGTCAACAACATGACGGTGCGGGTGTTCGCGCGCGCGGCCGGGCTCGATCCGGCGGAGACCGATGCCTGGGGCCTTACGCGTTCGCCCGAATTCCTGGCGCGCAATCCGGCGCATCTGACGCCGATGATCGAGGACAAGGGCCTGCCGCGCGGCGTGCTGTGGGAAAGCTGCGCCATCATGCAGTATCTCGCCAACAAGCACGGGCTGGACAAGTTCTATCCGAAGGCGCCAGCCAAGCGGGCGATGATCGATAGCGCCATGTTCTACCTGGTCGGCACGCTTTATCCCTATGTCGCGCGCGCGACGTATCCGGCGCTCGGCTTTCCGCAATATGCCGGCGAGGTCGGCCACAGCGACGCCCATCCCGACAAGAAATCGGAAGCGCAGAAGGCGGCGATGGCTGCGATCGCCGAGCCGCTCGAGGTGTTTCACTCCTTCTTTCGCAACGGCAAACCATTCATCGGCGGCAACAACCCGTCGATCGCCGACATAAGGCTGGCGGCAACGCTCGAGTTCCTGGCGGTCATCGACTACGCGCTGCCCAGCTGGGCGAAGGAATACATGGCGGCCATGGAGAAGAAGCTCGGCAAGGCCTATGCGGAGCCGGCAGGCGATGTGCGCGGCTACATCGCGCATGTGAAATCGCAGGCCAGGGCGTAACAGCCGGATCAGGTTAAGGTTTCGTTTACCCAACGCCTGTCTACTGGTCACAGTCCTCGCCGCGACCACGGATGTACTGGCGCGAAGCGGAGGCGAAGGGAAAGGTCGGCCCAGCGCCGGCCTTCTGCTTTTCCGGCGGTTGGGTCGCCTCCCATCGGCCATCACGACATACGACTTATTCGGTGCCAGACCGGTTGAAATCCTATTGTCATCGGCGTGATCGATCCTACCATTACCTTGGTCGACAGGTGCGAGCCGGGCAAAAAGCGATGAGGACGGCGATGACAAGAACGGTGAAACTTTCCGCGGTCGCGGTCGCGCTTCTGGCGAGCGCCGCTATCACGGCCGAAGCCGCGCCGCTCAACGGTATGAACGAGGTTGGCGCCGCCTTGCTCGCCTGCTGGACGCCGCCGGCCAATTCCGACAATTCCTCGGTGACGCTCAGCTTCAGCTTCAAACGCGACGGCACGCTGATCGGGCCGCCGAAAACAACCGCTATCCATGTCAGCGGCGACGACAAGGCTCGTAAGGCGTATATCGACGCTGCGACCAAGGCCCTGAACGATTGTCTACCGCTCAGCCTTTCGCCCTCGCTGGCGCAAGGCATCGCCGGAAATGTCTTTACGCTGCAGTTCAACTCGCCGAAGAAGTAGGCCACGGCGAAGGCACCGAGCCTAAGGCGCGTCGCGATCTTTCTAGATTCGCTCCATGCGCTTTAGGTTTTTGGGCATGTCTTTATCCCGAAATCGGTTCCCACTTTCGGCAGACATGCTTTAGCCCGTATCGCACTTTTCCCGGAATTGCTTTCAGGTCAAACCGCGTGCGCGCCTGATCTGGGCGTGCTTTTCCAGTTCCGGCATCTCGAAGACATAATCGTTCCAGGCGGAGTCCGGGATCTGCCCGGCCAGGTAGCAATCCAGCAGAAGGTTTTGTTCGGGGGTAAGGGGTCTCAGCGCGTGCTCATGATCCAGCCCAAGCGAATGGATCAGGTTTCTGGTCAGGCCAGAGACGGTGAAGTGAATGGACATCTTCAGTCTCCCTCTGCGCAGCGCGCGTCACATCAACGCCAACAACGTCCGTCACCGGGCAAAGGTTTCATCAGCGATCCGTGATCGCGCCGCGGTCGCGGCCGGGCTGAATCTGTCGGGTTGTCTTTCTTCACGGGCAGTGGATCCAGCCGGCATCGACCGGCGGATCGAGGCAAAGCTACTCGCAGATGACGCGGTAGCGCTTGCCGGTTTCGCCGACATTCCTGCAGGTAAGAGCGGTCTGCTCGTCCGAAGACTGATCAGCCAGATTCTGGTTATATGAAGGCCTTGCCGGAGACCTGGAATAGCGCCTGACCGACGGGCCTTGCGGCGCGCCCGGCGGCGGCAAAGGAAACACGTCCGACGCGATCTGCCGCGACGCGGTCGTTCCCGGCGGCGCCTTGTCCCAGACACGTCTGACGTCCATCCGGCTCGGGACGATGACCGTGCCGTCGTCGCTGCGCGCGCAGCCGCCCGCCGCAAGCAGCGCCGGGCACAGGATGAAAGCCGCGATTCGACCAAACATTAGCAACACCTCAGGCACCTTATAATGCGTTGTTGCCATCATCGCCAACGGGCGGATTACCGCAGCCGGCGCCAGGGCCGGAAGCTGGCTCAACGGCACCGGGGGCAGGCGGTTGCAATCATTATGGTTAGCGGATCGTTAATGCTTGTCGGGCACATTCCCCCGACGGACCGGCACAGTTCGGCCTTGGGGGTAGGAATGGCGGATACGGACGGGACTGTCGAGGCGGACAACAAGGCGGACAGGCGCGGCAACGAGGCCTTTCTCGGCGACGTCCACGATATGGCCGGGACCTCGGAGGCGCTTGCCAATCTCAGGCTGATGGTCGATTCGATGCCGATCGGCGTCATCGTTCTCGATGCCGAATTGCGGGCGGAGGTGGTCAACCGGGCATTTTACGACTTCTGGCAGATCGATCCGCGGCGCGCTCCGGCCGGCAGTCGCTTTCGCGACCTCATGGAAGCCAGTCGTGATGCCGATCCGCTCGGCGCCGAGGAACAGGCCTGGCAAAGCCATGTGACCGAACGGGAGGCCGAAATCCGGGCTGGAAGCGCAGGGTCCAGGCAGTTGCCGCGCAAGGACGGCCGCACGCTGATCGCCTCGCTGGCGCCTCTTCCAGGCGGCAAGCGGCTGATCTCCTATGTCGACATCACCGACATAAAACAGCGCGAGACCGAGGCGGAGGACGCGCGCAAGAATCTCGTCACCGTGCTGGAGTCGCTGCCGGCGGGGGTCATTATCTACGATCGCGACGACCGCTTCGTCTTCGCCAACCGCAAGCTGCAGGATACGCTGCCGGCGCTGAAGCCGGCCTGGCAGCCTGGCTGCACGTTCCGCGAGGCGTTGGCGCTTGGCCACTCCGTCGGCTATTTCCGCTCGAGCGGCGACCCCGGAATCGACGGCCTGTATGGCGTCGACACCGAGCGCTGGCTTGACGCCATGCTCAAGCGGTACCGTTTGCCGAGCTCGGCCTACGAACGCCTCAACGCCGACGGGCGCTGGTACCAGGTCTATGACATGCGCACCGACGACGGCACATTCATCGGCGTGCGTGTCGATATCACCGACATCAAGGCGCGCGAGAAGGCGTTGCGCGATTCCATGCGCCAGATCGACCTTTACCGGCATGTGATGGACGAATTGCCTGTGGCAGCCTTCATCAAGGCCGACGATCTCAGCATAGAATTCGTCAACAAGGCCTGGTGCGCGCTGACCGGACTGCCCAAGGACGAGGTGCTCGGCAAGACCGATCGCGAGCTTTTCGCGACCGAAGAGGCGGACGGTTTCAGCAATGACGACAACGAAGTCGTGGCGACCGGCGCGGGACGCGAGATCGAGGAAGCCGTCACCCACCGCGACGGCACGGTGCGCCAGCTGATGACGCGCAAGAGCCGGCTGGTGGCGATCGACGGGTCGGTACATCTGGTCGGCTCCAGCACCGACATCACCGACGTCAAGGCGCGCGAGCAGGCGCTGCGGCAGAGCATGAGCGAGAACGAGGTGTTCCGCAGCCTCATCGACAATGTGCCGGTGTCGATCTATGCCAAGCGTTCGGACCTCAGGCAATTCTACGTCAACAAGGGCTGGTGCGATCTCACCGGCTTCAGCAAGGAAGAAGCCGTCGGCAGGACCGATGTCGAGATTTTCGGCGCGGACGGCGAAGCCTTCGTCGCCGGCGACCTTGCCGTGCTGCGCACCGGCGAGACGCAGGAGATCGAAGAGACGGTGACGATGCCGGACGGCAGCGTCAGGCATCAATTCGCGCGCAAGGGCGCGATGATCGCCTCGGACGGCTCGCTCTATCTCATCGGCTCCACCACCGACATCACCGAGCTCAAGCAGCGCGAGGCGGAGCTCAGCGAGGCGCGCCGGCGCGCCGTGCTCGCCGACCGGGCCAAGTCGGAATTCCTCGCCAATATGAGCCACGAGATCCGCACGCCGATGAACGGGGTTCTTGGTATGGCAGAGCTGCTGGCAAAGTCGGACCTCGATCCGAAGCAGAAGACGTTCACCGACATCATCGTCAAATCCGGCAATGCGCTGCTCACCATCATCAACGACATCCTCGACTTCTCGAAGATCGATGCCGGCCAGCTGGTGCTCGACCCTGCGCCCTTCAATCTGGCCGAGGCGATCGAGGATGTGGCGACGCTGGTCTCGACGCGCGCCAAGGAGAAGGACCTCGAGCTCATCGTTCGCATTCAGCCGGGCCTCGACGGCCAGTTCGTCGGCGATGTCGGCCGTGTCAGGCAGATCGTCACCAACCTGCTCGGCAACGCGGTGAAATTCACCGACAAGGGTCATGTCCTAGTCGACGTGACGGGTGAGCGGGTTCCGGCGGGAACGAGGCTCACCATTTCCGTGACCGATACCGGCATCGGCATTCCGGAAGACAAGCTGAAGCAGGTTTTCGAAAAATTCAGCCAGGTCGACACCTCCTCGACCAGGCGGCATGAGGGCACCGGGCTTGGCCTTGCCATCACCTCACGTCTGGTCGAGATGATGGCCGGCGAGATCGGTGTCGACAGCGCCGAAGGCAAGGGTTCGACCTTCTGGTTCACGATCACGCTGCCCAAGGCCGAGCAGGGCGGGCAGCGCATCATGCCGGTCGACGTCACCGGCGCGCGCGTGCTCATCGTCGACGACAATGCCGTCAACCGCTCGATCCTCAGCGAGCAGATGGCGTCGTGGACGTTCGATTCCTGCGCGGCCGAAAGCGGCGCCGAGGGGTTGAAGGTGCTGATTGCCGCCGCCGCCTACGGCGTGCCGGTCGACTGCGTCGTGCTTGATTATCAGATGCCGGGCATGACCGGCGCCGAGATGGCGCGCATCGTGCGCAATACGGCGGGCCTGGCGCATACGCCCATCATCATGCTGACCTCGGTCGACCAGTCGCTTGCCGGCACGGCCTATCGCGACCTCGGCATCGATGCGCAGCTGATCAAGCCGGCGCGCTCCTCCATTCTCCTGGAAACGCTGGTCTCGACCATCCAGCGCCACCGCCACAGCAGCGCGGCGGCGCAACCCGCCATTGGCACCGCCAGCCCCCCGCGAGCCGCTCCGGCGCAGACGGCGGCATCGGAGCGCGCCATGCTGCAACCGCCCCCGGCGCGGGCGCGTCCGCGCCCCGCCGATGCCGAGCGCGAGCTCGACATCCTCGTCGCCGAGGACAATGAGGTGAACCAGATGGTGTTCACCCAGATTCTTGGCGAGACCGGTTACCGCTTCGAGATCGTCGGCAACGGCCGCAAGGCGCTCGACGCCTTTGGCAGGCTCAATCCGCGCATGATCCTGATGGATGTATCGATGCCGGAAATGAACGGGCTGGAGGCGACGGGCGCGATCCGCCGGCTCGAGGAGGACATGGGCACGCATGTGCCGATCGTCGGCGTCACCGCGCATGCACTGAAGGGCGACCGCGAACGCTGCCTGGAAGCCGGCATGGACGATTACCTGCCGAAGCCGATCAGTCCGCGGGCGCTGCTCGAAAAGCTCGAGCGCTGGCTGGGTTCGGACGTCGAGACCCGGCGCAACGCCGGTTAAAACGAATTTGGCGGGCAGGACGGCGGCAAGGGGCTGACGCATGCGTATGGTGCGATCGCACCATACCAAAGCAAGCGCCAAGCTCGGACAATCATGACATTGATTCCGCTCTTCGGTTACGGGCGGGAGCAGCGACCGCCGACAAGAAACAGCGTCGACTCTACCCCAACGGACCCTGTTTTCGGCGATGGCCAGGCCATGATCCGCTCTGGCTTACAGGCAACGCACTCTCGTCCGGATTTTATTTCCCGGCGGCCGTCATCCGGCCGCCGGGATAAATTTTGTTTCAAAAGTCAGACAAGTTGCTGATTTCCGCGGCAAACTCCGTCCGGCCCTTCGAGGCCGCTGCGGAACCCTTCCGAGCATCCTCGTCCAGACGTTACCGGGCTGACACGAAACTGTCATGCGACTGTAATAATCGAGGGCTATTGCGCTGACCGGGCGCCGATACAACGGGTGCCGAAAGACCATCTTCCGAACAGGAGCAGGCCACATGAGACATTTCATCCGCTCTGCGGCCGTTGCAATTGCAATGGCTGCGGCATCAACCCTTAGCATGGCCGCCGCGATGGCAGCCGACATTTCCGGCGCTGGCGCCACCTTCCCCTATCCGATCTACGCGAAGTGGGCCGACGCCTACAAGAAGGAGACCGGCATCGGTCTCAACTACCAGTCGATCGGCTCCGGCGGCGGCATCAAGCAGATCAAGGCCAAGACCGTCACCTTCGGCGCTTCCGACGCGCCGCTGAAGGGCGAGGATCTCACCTCCACCGGCCTCGCGCAGTTCCCGATGGTGATGGGCGGCATCGTGCCGGTCGTCAACCTCGAAGGCATCAAGCCGGGCGAGCTGGTGCTCGACGGTCCGACGCTCGCCGACATCTTCGCCGGCAAGATCACCAACTGGAACGACGCGGCGATCAAGAAGCTCAACCCCAACATCAAGCTGCCCGACCAGGCTATTGCCGTCGTCCACCGTTCGGACGGCTCGGGCACCACCTTCAACTTCAGCTACTACCTGGCCGACGTCAGCGCCGACTGGAAATCGAAGGTCGGCGTCAACACCGCGCTTGAATGGCCGGTGGGCATCGGCGCCAAGGGCAATGAAGGCGTCGCCAACAACGTGTCGCAGACTGGCGGCGCGATCGGCTATGTCGAATACGCCTATGCCAAGCAGAACAAGCTCACCTATACCGACATGGTGAACAAGGACGGCAAGAAGGTCGAGCCGACCGCGAAGGCGTTCTCGGCCGCCGCGGCCAATGCCGACTGGAGCTCGCAGCCGGGCTACGGCGTTATCCTGGCCAACCAGGCGGGCGCCGAATCCTGGCCGATGACTTCCGCCACCTGGATCCTCGTCTACCAGAAGCCCGATGATGCGGCAGCCACGGCCGAAGCGCTCAAGTTCTTCGCCTGGTCCTATGCCAAGGGCGACAAGATGGCTGCTGAGCTTGACTACGTTCCGATGCCCGACAAGGTCGTGAAGAGCGTCGAGGAGATGTGGGGCAAGGACATCGTCGACAAGGATGGCAAGCCGGTCTACTCCGGCATGTAATTCCCGCCGAATGAGGAGGGCGCCTCTAGCGCCCTCCTGTCTCTTTCGAAATGCGAGGGGCTAAATGACAGCCGTTTCCGAAGCCGCGACATCGTCCGCCCTGCGGACCAGAGAAGCGACGGTGCGCCGCTTCGCCGTCACCGACATGGTTTTCCGGACGGCGACGCGCCTTTCCGCCATACTCGTGCTCGTTCTGCTCGGGGGGGTCGCGATCTCGCTGGTCGCCGGATCGTGGGAGGCCCTGTCGAAGTTCGGCTTCTCCTTCCTGACCACCGAATCCTGGAACCCGGTCACCGAGAATTTCGGCGCGCTCGCGCCCATCTACGGCACCATCGTCACTTCGGCCATCGCCATTCTCATCGCCGTGCCGATCGGCATCGGTATCGCCATCTTCCTGACCGAGCTTTGTCCGCGCCCGCTCAGGCGTCCGATTGGCATCGCCGTCGAGCTGCTCGCCGGCATTCCCTCGATCATCTACGGCATCTGGGGCCTGTTCGTCTTCGCGCCGTTCCTGCAGACGACTGTGCAGCCCTTCATCATCAGTCTTTTCCACGGCATACCGGGGCTCTCCAGCCTGTTTGCCGGTCCGCCCTACGGCATCGGCTTGCTGACCTCGTCGCTGATCCTCGCCATCATGGTGCTGCCTTTCATCACCTCGATCACCAAGGACGTGTTCGACACGGTGCCGGCGGTGCTGAAGGAATCGGCCTACGGCATCGGCTGCACGACCTGGGAAGTGACCCGGCGCGTGACCATCCCCTATACCCGCATCGGCATCATGGGCGGCGTCATGCTCGGCCTCGGCCGCGCGCTCGGCGAGACGATGGCCGTCACCTTCGTCATCGGCAACGCGCACCGCATCAGCGCCTCGCTGTTTGCGCCGGGCACGACGATCTCGGCGACCATCGCCAACGAATTCACCGAAGCCGACGGCAACCTCTATACATCCTCGCTGGTATCGCTCGGCCTGATCCTGTTCATCATCACCTTCATCATCCTCGCGCTCGCACGCTACATGCTGTTGCGCATCGATAGCCGCACGGGAGCCTGACCGATGTCGACTGCCGCATCGCTTCACCAAAGCCGCAAGCGCAAGAATGCCGTGATGATGACGCTGTGCGTCGTCGCGGCGGGCATCGGGCTGGCCTGGCTGGCGCTGATTCTCGGCGCCCTGCTCTACAAGGGGCTTTCCGGGGTGTCGCTCTCCGTGTTCACGGAAATGACGCCGCCGCCCGGCGATGCCGGCGGCCTGCTCAATGCCATCTACGGCAGCATCGTCATGACGATCATCGGTATCGTCGTCGGCACGCCGATCGGCGTGCTGGCCGGCACCTACATGGCCGAATACGGACGCTTCTCGAAGCTTACGACGGTGGTGCGCTTCATCAACGACATCCTCTTGTCGGCGCCTTCCATCATCATCGGCCTGTTCGTCTACGAGCTGATGGTGCGGCCGATGGGGCACTTCTCGGCGATTGCCGGCGCGGTCGCGCTGTCGATCCTGGTGATCCCCGTCGTGGTGCGCACCACCGAGGACATGCTGAACCTTGTGCCCAACGCGCTGCGCGAAGCAGGCACCGCCATCGGAGCACCGCGCTGGGTAGTGATCCGCTCGGTTGCCTATCGCGCGGCGCTCTCCGGCATCGTCACCGGCATCCTTTTGGCGATCGCCCGCATCTCCGGCGAGACGGCGCCGCTTCTCTTCACCGCGCTCAACAACCAGTTCTGGTCGAGCAATCTCAATGCGCCGATGGCCAGCCTGCCGGTAACCATCTTCCAGTTCGCTCTCAGCCCCTACGAGGAATGGCAGCAACTGGCCTGGACGGGCGCACTCATAATCACCCTGACGGTTCTCGGGCTGAGCATCATCGCCCGCAGCCTAACCGGACGCAGAGAGGACAGATGAAACCGATGTTGTCCACCGACCTGAACGCAGCCGACACGACCGTCGAGAAGGCCAAGATCGAGGTCAAGAACCTCAATTTCTACTATGGCCAGTCGAAGGCGCTGAAGGACATCAACCTGTCCCTGCCCGAGCGCAGCGTGACCGCCTTCATCGGCCCGTCGGGCTGCGGGAAGTCGACGCTGCTGCGCGTGCTCAACCGCATCTACGAGCTCTATCCGAAGCAGAGCGCCGAGGGCCAGGTGCTGCTCGACGGCAAGAACATCCTCGACCGTTCGCAGGACCTCAACCTGCTGCGCACCAAGATCGGCATGGTGTTTCAGAAGCCGACGCCGTTCCCGATGTCGATCTACGAGAACATCGCTTTCGGCGTCAGGCTCTATGAGAAGATCAGCAAGGCCGAGATGGACAGCCGCGTCGAGCAGGCGCTGAAGCGCGCAGCACTCTGGAACGAGGTCAAGGACAAGCTCAACGCCAGCGGCCTCAGCCTCTCGGGCGGCCAGCAGCAGCGCCTGTGCATCGCCCGTACCGTTGCGGTGAAGCCCGAGGTCATCCTGCTCGACGAGCCGGCCTCGGCGCTCGATCCGCTGTCGACCGCCAAGATCGAGGAACTGATCGACGAGCTGCAGGCCGACTACACGATCGTCATCGTCACCCACAACATGCAGCAGGCGGCGCGCGTGTCGCGGCAGACGGCGTTCATGTATCTGGGCGAGCTGGTGGAGTTCGACCGGACCGAGAAGATCTTCACCTCGCCCCGCGAAAAGCGCACGCAGGACTACATCACCGGCCGCTTCGGCTGAGCTCATACGAGGACATCATCATGGCCGAACATACCGTCGCTTCCTTCGACGAGGATCTGAGGCAGATCAGCCGGCTCATCAACGACATGGGCGATCTCGCCAGCTCGATGGTCGGCGCTTCGACCAAGGCCCTGCTCGAGACCGACAATGCCATGGCGCAGCGCGTCGTTTCCGACGATGCCATCATGGACGCGCGCCAGCGCGAGCTCGACGACCGTGCCATCACGCTGATCGCCAAGCGCCAGCCGATGGCCGACGACCTGCGCAATGTGGTCGGCTCGATCCGCATGGCGGGCGACCTCGAACGCATCGGCGACCTCGCCAAGAACATCGCCAAGCGCGTCGGCTCGGTCGGCGTCAGCGCCGCGCCGCGCGACCTCACGCATTCGATCGATTCCATGGCGCAGCTGGTGCTGATCCAGGTCCAGGCCGTGATCCAGGAATATACGGTGGGCGACGCCACGGCGCTGGCCAAGCTTCGCAACGACGACGAGCGCATCGACGTCAAATACACATCCGTCTTCCGGGAGCTCCTGACCTACATGATGGAAGACCCGCGCAACATCACCGCCTGCACGCATCTTCTGTTCTGCGCCAAGAATCTCGAGCGCATCGGCGACCATGTGACCAACATCGCCGAGAATGCCTATTATGTGCTGACCGGCACGCAATTGCCCGCGAATCGTCCCAAGCAGGACGAGACGACAATGTCGGCGCCGGCGGCCTGACGAAGGGTACCTGCCAATGATCGCGCCACGCATCATGGTGGTGGAGGACGAGGAGCCGCTTGGGGTGCTGCTCCGCTACAATCTCGAATCCGAGGGTTACCAGGTCGAAGTGGTGACCCGCGGCGACGAGGCCGAAATCCGCCTTCAGGAAAACGTTCCCGACCTGCTCGTGCTCGACTGGATGGTGCCGGCGGTTTCCGGCATCGAGCTCTGCCGGCGTCTCAGGATGAGGCCTGAGACCGAACGGTTGCCGATCATCATGCTGACGGCGCGGGGCGAGGAAAGCGACCGCGTGCGCGGCCTTTCGACCGGCGCCGACGACTATCTGGTCAAGCCGTTCTCGACACCGGAGTTCATGGCGCGCGTCAAGGCGCTGCTGCGCCGCGCCAAGCCGGAGGTGCTGTCCAGCGTGCTCAAGGTCGGCGACATCGTGCTCGACCGCGAGTCGCACCGCGTCTACCGCAAGAAGAGCGAGATCAGGCTCGGCCCGACCGAGTTCCGGCTGCTCGAATTCATGATGCGCCACCCCGGCCGCGTGTTCTCGCGCAGCCAGCTGCTCGACAATGTCTGGGGCGAGACGATCTATATCGACGAACGCACCGTCGACGTCCATGTCGGGCGGCTGCGCAAGGCCGTCAACAACGGCCGCATGCCGGACGTCATACGTACCATCCGAGGCGCAGGTTACGCGATCAGGGAAGATTAGGGCTAAGGCGCCGAGGCGCTGATGGATTCTGTCTCCAGCATCGGATCGCGTGCATTGGCGATTAGTCGAGACGCTTGTGCTTCGTCATCCACGGGCGGAGCAAGGAGCGCAGCGACGCAGCGCAGACCCGAGGATCCATTCCGTGATGTCGATGCGTTGCGACAGTCCAGAATTCTGTGCCGCTGCGCTCGACGCGTGAGGTAGCGGCATGGATTCCAGGGTCTCCGCGACGGAGCTTCGCTCCTGCTCCGCCCTGGAATGACGAAGCTGCGGGGCCTTCCCTTCGCTAATTTCAAGCGTCTGCTGCTGTCCCCGGACCTCTTCAAGGCTGCCTCAGGCCACGTTCTTTCCCGTCCCCGCTCTTGCCTGGCCTCCGGGTGCGAAAATCTCCTGGTCGACGAAGGTCAGCGCGCGCATGGCGCAGCCTTCGCGGATCAGCGGCAGTTCGTTCGGCTCGGTGTCGAAGGAGATCGATTCGGAGTGCTGGCCCCCGGCCGTCTGGGCGATCGCCTCGCGCAGCGCCGGCTCGATCAGGTCGAAGGCGGCCGCGCTGACGCCGACCATGGCGACGGGCGCCGGGTCGATGAGGGCGAACAGGCTGCCGAGACCGAAACCAAGCGCTTCGCCGGCCCGGCGGTAAGCCTCCCGTTCGGGGCCGTCCCTCTCGCGCGCCTTCGCGGCAAGGGCCCGCATGTCGGCGTCGCCGACGTCGACCGGCTCGGCGTCCTCGCTCATTTTCATGGCGCTGCGCCAGATCGCATAGTTGCCAGCATAGGCCTCGACGCAGCCGCGGCGGCCGCAGCGGCAAAGCGCCCCGCCCGGGCGGTGAATCATGTGGCCGAACTCGCCGCCGGATGAATGCGTGCCGGTGAACAGCGCACCCTTGAGCACGAGACCCATGCCGATGCCGTGCGACAACAGGATGGCGATGAAGTCGTCGCGATAGCGCTCCGGGTCGCGCCATTGCAGCGCCACCGCCATCATGTTGCAGTCGTTCTCCATGGTGGCGGAGATGCCGAACTCCTTCTCTAGGATGTCGGCGAAAGGAATGTCGGTCAGCGGCGTTATCGGCGACCACAGCATGGAGCGCGCATGCGAATCGGTGATGCCCTGAATGCCCATGGCGATGCGGGCGACGCTGCCAATGTCGAGGTCGGGATCCTGCAGCCGGCGCCGCACGATCGCCACGCATTCGCCGATCAGCTCGTCGCGGGGCATAACAAGCGTGTCCAGGCGCTGCTGCTCCTCGGCAACAACTTGGCCGGCATAGTCGATCACGGCGACCGACAGGAAGTTCAGCGACAACACCACGGTCAGCACCGCGGCGGCTTCAGGGTTCAGCGCCAGGCCGATCTGCGGCCGGCCGCGTTTCAACGCCGTCGGCTCGCTGGCCTTGCTTTCGGTGAGAATGCCCTCCTGGATCAGGTCGGCGGAGATCGCCGAAATGGTCGAGTGGCTGAGCCCGGTGGTGGCGGCAATTTCGGTCCGTGATGGCTGACCGGCGCGGCGTACCGCCGAAATCACCATGGCGCGGTTGCGCCGGCGCAAATCGTCGTGGCGGATTCCGACCGACATCGTTTCGCACGTCCTCCCCAGTCATCGCGGCCTTGTGATAATGCCATGGCCTGTCGCTGACACGCTAGGGATTGTGGCAGAAGCCAGGGGCGATGTCATTATTTATTGCGGATGCCGAAAAAAATGCCTGAGCCCATCAAAACCCATCAGAATCTCGGTTGACAGCGCTGTTGTGCTGGACCACTATTTTTTTGAGGCTCGAAAAAAAGCCTCTGTGCCGGCCTTCGGGCCAGTCTGGGTCGCGCCGCACGGCGCAGGGAGGATATCATGAAGAAATTTGCAGCCGCCATTCTGGCGGGCGTTGCCATGTCGCTGACGCTGGCGTCCGTCGCCGAGGCGAAGGACAAGGTGATCGGCGTGTCGTGGTCGAATTTCCAGGAAGAGCGCTGGAAGACCGACGAAGCAGCGATGAAGGCCGCCATCGAGGCCGCCGGAGACAAATATATTTCGGCCGACGCGCAGTCCAATCCGGGCAAGCAGCTGACCGACGTCGAAAGCCTGATCTCGCAGGGCGCCAACGCGCTGATCATCCTGGCGCAGGATGCCTCGGCAATCGGCCCGGCAGTGCAGAAGGCGCTCGATGAAGGAATCCCGGTCGTCGGCTATGACCGCCTGATCGAGAACAAGGACGTGTTCTACCTGACCTTCGACAACAAGGAAGTCGGACGCATGCAGGCCCGCGAGGTGTTCAAGGCCAAGCCGGAAGGCAACTATGTCTTCATCAAGGGCTCGGGCTCCGATCCGAACGCCGACTTCCTGTTCGCGGGCTCCATGGAAGTCCTGAAGGACGCAATCGACAGCGGCAAGATCAAGAATGTCGGCGAGGCCTACACGGACGGCTGGCTGCCGGCCAACGCGCAGAAGAACATGGAGCAGTTCCTGACCGCCAACGACAACAAGGTCGACGCGGTCGTGGCTGCCAATGATGGCACCGCCGGCGGCGTTGTCGCGGCGCTGACGGCGCAGGGGCTGGCCGGCACCGTGCCGGTCTCGGGCCAGGACGGCGACCACGCGGCGCTCAACCGCATCGCGCTCGGCACGCAGACCGTGTCGGTGTGGAAAGACGCGCGCGAGCTCGGCAAGAACGCCGCCGAGATCGCCTCGCAGCTCGCCGACGGCAAGAAGATGGGCGACATCGCCGGCGCCAAGGACTTCACGACGCCCGGCGGCAACACCGTCAAGTCGCTGTTCCTGACGCCGGTCGCGATCACCAAGGACAATCTCAACGTCGTCATCGACGCCGGTTGGATCAAGAAGGACGAGGTCTGCGCGGGCGTGCCCGCCGGCAGCGTCCAGGTCTGCAACTGAGCCTTGCCGACGTTCGATCAAAAATACCTGCGCCGCGGCCAGGAGCGGTTCAATGAACCGCTCCTGGTTTTTGTTGCCGCAATCCCGGACGGAAAACCGCTACGCACTTTTCCTGGGATTGCCTTAAAGCCGCGGCGTTTTCTCAAAAGATTTTGCCGTTCTGCCTCAGGCGGATAGCTTCTAGGCTGAGTTCCGGCATCCGCGCCAGACGGCAAGCCGGTGGGAGGAAATCATGACCGACACGACGTCTACCCAACCGGCGGACACCGCGCGAGCGTCGGAACTCGGCACTGTTGCCCGGTTCCTGAAGGCGACCGAGCTCGACACCCGCATGCTGGGCATGATCGGTGCGCTGCTCCTCATCTGGATCGGGCTGCATGTGATTTCCAGCCTGCGGCTTGGCGTCAATCCGCTCGACTTCGACAGCCGCACGTTCCTGACGCCGCGCAATCTCTGGAACCTGTCGGTTCAGTCTTCGGCCGTGGCGATCATGGCCTCCGGCATGGTGCTGGTCATCGTCATGCGCAACATCGACCTGTCGGTCGGGTCGGCCGAAGGGCTGATCGGCATGGTCATGGGCTTTGCCCAGGCGCATTTCCTGGTTCGCTTCGTCGGGCTTGAACTGGGAAACCCCTGGATCTGGGTTCTGGCGTTGCTGATCGGCCTGGCGCTCGGCCTTATCATCGGCGCCTTCCAGGGCTTCGTTATCGCCTATCTCGAAGTGCCGGCCTTCATCGTCACGCTGGGCGGATTGCTGGTATGGCGGGGCGCTGCCTGGTGGGTCACCAGCGGCCAGACCGTTGCGCCGCTCGACGCCACGTTCCAGTTGATGGGCGGCGGCCCGGCGGGCTCGATCGGCGCCAGATGGAGCTGGGCCGTCGGTATCGTCGCCTGCCTGGCGGTTATCTTCATGCATTTCAACGGCCGCGTGCAGCGCAAGCGCTTCCGCTTCCCCCTGCGTCCGGTCTGGGCCGAGACGCTGCTTGCCACGGTCACCTGCGCGGTCATCCTGGGCGCGGTGTGGCTCGCCAACTCCTATCCGTGGCCGGTCGGCATCGTGAACCGCTACGCCGCTGCCAACAACATCATCGTGCCCGAAGGCGGGCTGTTCATCGCGCACGGTATCGCCATTCCGGTCCTGATGGCGGTCGCCGTCGGCCTGATCATGACCTTCGTCACCAAGCGCACTAGATTCGGCCGCTACGTCTTTGCCATCGGCGGCAATCCGGAAGCCGCCAATCTTGCCGGCATCAACACGCGCTGGATCACCATGAAGGTGTTCATGATCATGGGCGTGCTGGCGACGATCGCGGCGGCGATCTCGTCGGCCAGGCAGAACTCCTCGACAAACGCGCTGGGGACGCTGGATGAACTGCTGGTCATCGCCGCGGCGGTCATCGGCGGCACGTCGCTCGCAGGCGGTTCCGGAACCGTGCTCGGCGCCATGCTGGGCGCATTGCTGATGCAGTCGCTGCAGTCCGGCATGGTGTTGCTCGGCGTCGATTCACCGCTGCAGAGCATCGTCGTGGGCGCCGTGCTGGTCGTCGCGGTGTGGCTCGACACCCTCTATCGCAAGCGCGTCTGAGCAAGGACTATAGGGAGGAAAGGGATCATGGCTGACAAGACCGCTCCCGCCGGCGTTCCGCTGGTCGACATGCGCAACGTTTCGATCGCCTTCGGCGGCATCCGCGCCGTCGACGACGCATCTGTCGATCTTTTCCCCGGCGAAGTGATGGCGCTGCTCGGTCACAATGGCGCCGGCAAATCGACGCTGATCAAGATCCTGTCCGGCGCCTACAAGCGCGACAGCGGACAGATATTCATCAATGGCGAGGAGGCTTCGATCTCCAATCCGCGCGACGCCAAGAAATACGGCGTCGAGACGATCTATCAGACGCTGGCGCTGGCCGACAATGTCGATGCCGCGGCCAACCTCTTCCTCGGCCGCGAGCTGATGACCGGTTGGGGCACGCTCGACGACGTCGCCATGGAAGCCGAGGCGCGCAAGGTGATGGGCCGGCTCAATCCGCGTTTCCAGCGCTTTAAGGAGCCGGTTATCAAGCTGTCGGGCGGACAGCGGCAGTCGGTGGCGATCGCGCGCGCGATCCTGTTCAACGCCCGTATCCTGATCATGGACGAGCCGACTGCGGCGCTCGGCCCGCAAGAGACGGCGCAGGTCGGCGAACTGGTCAAGCAGCTCAAGGCCGACGGCATCGGCATCTTCCTGATCAGCCACGACATTCACGACGTGTTCGAGCTCGCCGACCGGGTCTGCGTGATGAAGAACGGCCAGGTGGTCGGCACGGCGCGCACGACCAATGTCACCCAGGACGAGGTGCTCGGCATGATCATTTTGGGCAAATGCCCGCCAGGCGCCATTCCGGGCCCGGGGGCGCTGAAGATCGCAGCATGAAGTCGAACTGATAGCCGGCTAATTAACGGCTGCGTGATATACCAGCCGCGGTGATGGTTTGACCGCGCCATTGTGTTGGCGCCGAGACTTGCCCATAAAGATCGTCGACCGTCCACGGGCCGCATCCTTGATTTGAAGAAGCTCTTTCCGATCCTTGCCTTTGTCGCCGTCGCGCTGATCAGCCTGACCATGGCAGGGTTCGCCTATTTCGCGACGCAGGAGGCGGCGCGGATCAAGTTCGAGGGCACGGCCGACGACGCGCTCAACCGCATCGAGAGCCGCGTCGACCTGCATCTGTCGCTGCTGCGTTCGACGCAGGCGCTGTTCGATGCCCGCAACGGCGACATCTCGCGCGGCGAATTCAAGGCCTTCTTCACCGCCCTCGACATCGACGACAATTTCGCCGGGCTGCGCGGCATCGGCTTCCTGAGGCTCGCCAAGACCGGCGACGAGGCGGCGGTGGAACGCGATATCCTGCACGATCATGGGTCGGCGCATCCGATCTATCCCGCCACGACGCAGCAATGGCGCACGCCCATCGTGCTGTTCGAGCCGCTCGCTGCCTCCAACCAGTCGATCATCGGCTTCGATATGTTCACCGAGCCGGTACGGCGCGCGGCGATCGAAACGGCGATGGCAGACGACCGGCAGCATGCGAGCGGTTTGGTCCAGCTTGGCCAGGGCGCCGGCGTGGCGCAGACCTTCACGGGCTTCCTGGTTTTCGTGCGACTGAACGTCGAAACCGCGCCCGAGGTGATCAATGCAAGCCGCTCCTCCACGTCCGGCTTTCTCTACGCTGCCTTCCGCGCGCAGGACTTGTTCCAGGTCGCGCTCAGCCGTTCTCCGCTGCTGCCGGTCAATGTCGAGGTCTATGACGGCAAGCCCGAGGACGGCAATCTTCTGTTCCGTTCGGAGGCGCCGCCAGCAGAACGCATCGGGGCGACGCTTCTGGCGCGTCGCGATATCGTTGTCGCGGGCCGGCCCTGGACCGTGCTGTTCAGGCCGACAAGCGCCTTCGAACCGCCGTCCTCGCGCGCCATTCCGGTGATGCTCGGGCTATTCGGCCTTTTGCTTGCCGGCGCCATTGCGCTGGTGGCGCGCTACCAGGAGCGCGCCTATGAGGCGAAATCGGCGCTACACGAGGCGACCGAAAAGAGCCTGCTGGAAAAGGATCTGATCCTGCAGGAGATGAAGCACCGCATCAAGAATTCGATCACCCGCGTGCTGGCGATCGCGCGACAGACGGCTTCGCAAGCCACCGACGTGAAGGAGTTTTCGGCTTCGTTCTCGGCGCGCCTGCAGGCCATGGCTGCATCGCAGGACATGCTGACCCGCTCGCGCTGGCAGAAGGCCGATCTTGGCGACCTGCTGCGCATCGAGCTCGGGCAGGTGTTCGGCAAGGACCTTCCCGACGGCGTGTTGTCAGGGCCGGAAGTGCTGCTGGACGAGACGACGACGCAGGCGCTAGGGTTGACCTTCCACGAACTTGCCACCAACGCGCTGAAATATGGCGAGGCCGGCAGTTCGGTGGGCGCCCTCAAGGTCGACTGGAGCGTCAACGGCCGCGGTCGCGAGCGGACGCTGGTTCTGAACTGGCGCGAGGCGGGTCAGAAGGAACTGGAAGTGCCAGTCAAGACCGGCTTCGGCACCAAATTGATAGATCTCAACGTCACGCGCGAATTGCGAGGCACCATCGCGCGCGACTACCACGCCGACGGCTTGAAGGTGGAAATCAGGATCCCGCTGGGCGCGTAAGGCAAAACAGCGACTTGAATTTGAATTTAGAGCAAACCGGAGGCCGGCTGCCGGCCCCCGGTCTTTCCCGTGCTGAACTAGTTGCAGCGAGCCGTGTAGATCCGGCCGCGATGATCGCGATACTGGCAATAGCCGTTGCGCAGGTTGCGAACCAGAAGGCCCGACCCGGCGCCGACGGCCGCGCCGATCAGCGCACCCTTGCTGCCGCCGACCAAGCCGCCCACGCCGGCGCCGATCAGGCCGCCGCCGACGACGTCCTGCTCGGTCGTTGTGCAGCCGCTGACAGCGACCACGGCAACCATGGCAATCATCATCTTCCGCATAGAATTGCTCCTCACTTTTGTCCTCACTTTCGGCAGTGCCAGCAACCATTTAGCATGAAAAAAGGTGCTTTGCCTGCCCGATTTTACTGTTGCCTAACGTAGTCTTTTCGGAACGCTTGCCGTTCGACGCGACAAGCATGCCGGGCACCTCCAGCGTTGCGAATTGCGTGTCGTCGGGCCGCACGTTCCCGACGATCTGATCGCAGTCGTCCAGCGCGGGATCCATAGTGGCCGACAAGTCAAAGCCGTGTGCGGGGTCAGAACAATTGCCAGGCCGCGGTCAGCGCCACGGCGGCCAGAAGCGCGATCGCGCCCAGGCGGAGCGAAAGATGCGACGACCGCGGCGCCCGCGGCAGATCGGCATCCTGGAAGCCGCTCATCGAGACGCGGGCGGCCTGCTCCAGCCTGTTCAGGTCGGCAACCACCATTTCGGTCTCCCCAGGTCGCGCCGGGGCGCGGATGGGTTTCCGGCGCATCGTCAGCCGGGAGCACAGGATCGGACTTTATGGTGAACAGCCGGTTAAAGCGCCTCCGCCGGCAAAGCGCTCCCGTCTCCGTCTGACGCAATTGCGGACGGATGGTTACGGCTAAGCCGCCTGACCGTCGCGCACTTTGCCTGGAATGTTCCTACGCCATCGACCGCGCTATCAATCCGTCTCGAAATTCCCGTGCGGGACGGTGAGACGGTATTCCATCCGGTCTCTGCCGATTTCCAGCGTCGCGGAGCCATTCAGCGACATCGGCACGACGCGTTCCAGCGCCACGCTGCCGAAACGCTTCTCATTGCGCTGCGCGTCGCCGACCGCCTCCGTCCAGGTCAGCAAGAGGTTGGGCGAGGTTCCATCTTCGGCCTCGAGCTTGGCGCGCACCTCGACATGGCCGTCCGGCCGCGACAGTGCGCCATAGCTCACTGAGTTGACGGCCAGCTCATGCATGGCGAGACCGATATGCAGGGCAGCGTTGGGGTTGAGGTAAGGATTTTCGCCCGCGAACCGCAGGCTTTGAGCCAGATCGCTGCTGTAGCGGCCGACCTGGCCGGATACGAGCTCGTGCAGCGCTGCTCCTCGCCAGTTGGAGGATGTGACGAGATCCTGCGAGGACGCGAGCGATTGCAGCCGGCCACGAAACCGCGCCAGGAACTCGCCGAGCGTCTCCGTATACCGCCCGGTCTGAGTGGCGACGCTCTGGATGATGGCGAGGAGATTTTTCGATCGATGGCTGACTTCGCGCAGCAATGTCTTCAGGGTCTGCTCGCGGCGTTTCTGCTCCGTCGTCTCCACCATCGTCGTGACGACGCCGAGGACATCGCCGGCTTCCCCCCGGTCTGCATCGATCCAAAGCTGGAACCAGCGTACCCCCTGGTGCCCCGGAATGCTGAGCTCGAGCTGGTCCGGGTTGCCGGATTCGATCACCTTGAGTTTGGCAGCCCTTATGCGTTCGGCCTGCGCCGGCGAGAGCAAGTCCTTGCCGTCGGCTGTATCGGACGCCCAGGGCGCGTTCATGTTGCGCGCCCAGACCGTTTCCATCTGCCGATCCTGGTAGAGAACCGAAATCCCTGCGTTATGCAGGGCGTGAAGCAAGGCCCGCCCCACCTGCATCCCGCTTTCCGAGGGATGCATCGCGATCACTTCGCGCTTTTCGAACCTGTCTTGTGTGGGACCTTGGGAAGGCATCGGAAATCCCCCACTCGGCCCTTGAACGGCCCAATCCGCAACTTGTTCCGCACGAGACGACACCCTGAAATTGGGCTTCCAAAAACGGTCCGCCGGACGGTGCTCTTTCGAGGCGCCGTCCGGCGGTGGCTGGAAACCGTTTGAGGGGTGCGGCTTCCAGTGTTGCGGTCAGGCTCTCCTGAAGAGGCCTGCGATGAGCGAAATCACCAGGAAGGCGAGAAAGATGAAGAACAGGATTTGCGCGATGCCTGCCGAAGTGCCGGCGATGCCGCCGAACCCAAGCGCGCCGGCGATGATCGCAACTACGAGAAATACGAGCGCCCAGTACAGCATGATGCGTCTCCTTCTTATGTCGGGAAAAGAACGTGGCCAGATGCCGTTTGTTCCACCATTTGCTGAAAAAGACGATCCCCCAAAGCGAGCTTTTCAGACCGCACACAGCCACGCGTCACGCATGGCGCGGAGCCTTGGCGTGACACTTGGGATCCAGCTTCGGAAGGGATCAGGCGGCGGCCTTGGCCTGACGGTCGAAGAACAGGGCCTGGCTGATCAACGCCTTGACCATGTCGGGATTGAACGGCTTGGTGACCAGGAAGGCCGGCTCGGGCCGTTCGCCGGTCAGCAGGCGTTCAGGGAAGGCAGTGATGAAGATCACCGGCACAGGCGTCGAGGACAAGATCTCGTTGACGGCTTCGATGCCCGAGCTCCCATCGGCGAGCTGGATGTCGGCCAGAACCATTTTCGGCCGCGTCCTGCCGAACAAGGCCACAGCCTCGGCATGCGTGCGCGCCGTGCCGACGACGCGGTGGCCGAGGCTCTCGACCATCTCCTCGATATCCATGGCGATCAGCGGCTCGTCCTCGATGATCAGCACATCGGTCGCGACTTGCCGGGAAATCTCGTTGCTCGCCTGGGCAAGCAGCTCCGAGAACTCATCCTCGTCGACGTCGAGGATCTCCGCCGCCTCGTCCTCGCTGAAGCCCTCGACGGCAACCAGAAGGAAAGCCTGCCTCGGCAGGGGCGCGATCGCATTCAGATTGGCCGCGGCCCGCTGCTCCCAGGCGGTCTGCGCCTGTTCCTGCGGCACGCGGATGGCCACGGAGGTGAACAGCCTGGCGAAAACCTTGTACAGCGCAATACGGTCGCTCGAGGCTTCGGGGAAGATATTGGTATCGGCGATAATGGCTTCCAGCATCGCGGCGACCAGCGCGTCACCGCTCTCCTGCGATCCCGACACCGCGCGCGAGAAGCGGCGAAGGAACGGGAGATGAGGAGCGATGGTTGCGGACAGACTCATTATTGACGTCTCCCTCAGATGACGTTTCATGTTCAAGGCCGCATTGGTTGCAAGCCCCTCTGCATCAAACGCCGGCTTCCGGAAAAAGTTCCGCCGGCCGCGGAACTAAATTAGCAGGTGAGCGTTTCGGATCCAGGGATGGGCAACCAGACGAGGGTTCCGCTTGCGTTGTGGTTTGAAGTCGAAGAGCGGCTCGGGTGCTGGAAATTAGGGCTATTTATGAAGGAAATGTCAAAAAAACAGATGGCTGATGCCGCAAGCAGGCATCGGAACGGCGATGGCAATCCGCTCGGTGCAAACTCCGAAATCGCTCGCAAGCTCAAGCAGTATTATGACGAACTGGTCTCGGATCGTGTGCCGGACCGTTTCGCTCAGCTGCTCAGCCAGCTGGAACAGACCGAACCTGCCCAGAAAAAGGACTGAGGCATGGCGGCGGTATCCCAGAGTTTCAAGACCGAGCTGCTCGGCGCGATCCCGAGCCTGCGGGCTTTCGCCGTGTCGCTCACACAGAATGCCGACCGGGCCGACGACCTCGTCCAGGAAACGCTGGTCAAGGCATGGGACAAGCATGAGAGCTTCCAGCCGGGCACCAATTTGAAGGCCTGGCTGTTCACCATCCTGCGCAATGAATTCTATTCGCAGATGCGCAAGCGCGGCCGCGAAGTGCAGGACAGCGACGGCATCATGACGGCCAGGCTTGCCGTTCATCCGGCCCAGCATGGCCAGCTCGATCTCAAGGATTTCCGCGGCGCGCTCGAGCAACTGCCCGAGGACCAGCGCGAAGCCATCATCCTGATCGGCGCTTCCGGCTTCTCCTATGAAGAAGCCGCCGAGATCTGCGGCTGCGCGGTCGGCACGATCAAAAGCCGCGTCAGCCGGGCGCGCGCCAGGCTGCAGGAGATCCTCAAGATTTCCGGAGAGGACGAGTTCGGGCCCGACGCGATCTCGGCGCAGGTCACAGGTTCGAACGCGGCTTAACTTTCGAGACGCGAAGGCGACAAGTACCTGCTCGCGCCATTCGGCGTCGTCATTCGGCGCGCTTGACGTATCCGGCATTCCTCGGGGAACCCGGATTCGCACCGGCCGGCCATGATGTGAGCGCGCAAGACGGCCTGAGATCGCCTCGGCAGCGACCGTCAGGCCGCCGGAGCGGCCCGTCCGCAGGCGATCGCCACGGCTTCGACGAGATCGTCGCCCGAGTAAGGCTTGGTCACCAGTCGAACGTCGGGGAATGAGTTCTTGATTTCGTCCGAATCCGAATAGCCGGAGGCGAATACGAACGGCACGCCCTCTGCGCGCAGCCGCGCGGCGAAATCCAGGGTCGACACCCCGCCAAGCATCAGGTCGACAACTGCCGCGTCGAAGCTCGAAGGCAGCGCCTGCCCGTCGATGTCGGCGATCTCTCGCGCGATCGTCACATCCGCGGCGCCGTGGTCACGGCAAAGCTGCTCGACATCCATCGCTATCAGGAACTCGTCTTCGAGGACAAGAATGCGCAATCCGTCAAGCAATGCTGTCACTTATGGGGTGTCTCCTTGGCAGCCGCACTCATGCGCGCAATCCGTCACGATGTCATTTAAAAAAGACATGGACATGACCTCAGCGGAACCGCTGCCCCCCTCAAACGTTTCCTTGCGCCCCTAGGGCAGGGATTTCGAAGAGGGGTCGAATGTCCGCACGTTTGGTTGCCACCCGCCAATATCCTTGCGAACAATGCCCGCTGCGGCCGCTGCCGGCCTTCCGCGAATTCGACGAGCAGGAGTTGTCATTTATCGACACCTTCAAGCGTGGTGAATTGGCTGTCGACAAAGGTGCGACCGTGCTGGTCGAAGGCAGCCACAGCGCGCATCTTTACACGGTGCTGTCGGGTTGGGCGTTCCGCTACAAGCTTTTGCCCGACGGGCGCCGGCAGATCCTCAATTTTTCCATGCCTGGCGACCTCATCGGTCTGCAGGGAAGTCTGATGGGCGAAATGCAGCATTCCGTCGAAGCCCTGTCGCCGATGCTGCTTTGCGTTTTCGAACGCGATCAGCTGCAGGAACTCTATCGCAACCATCCCGGCCTTGCCTATGACATCACCTGGATCGCGTCGCGCGAGGAGCGCATGCTGGATGAGAACCTGCTCAGCATCGGCCGCCGCACCGCGCTTGAACGCGCCGCCTATCTTATCGCCTTCATCGCCCGCCGGGCTCGCGGCGCCGGGCTCAACGGCACGACACCGGTGCAGATCCCGATTACGCAACAGCACATCGCCGACACGCTCGGCCTCTCGCTGGTCCATACCAACAAGACGATCCGCAAGCTGATGGACCGCAAGCTCATCATGTGGCGGGACGGCGGCTGCGAAGTGATCGACTATGACGGGCTGAAGAAGCTTGCCCGCTGGGAGGGGCTAGGCGAGGAATGCAGGCCGCTGATCTAGGTTGGCTTGCAACGACCGGAACCATGGCGCCGAAGGGGCGTTGAAACCAACGCAAACACAAGGAGTTAGAGAATGGCAACCGCCGCAGGCAAATCCGCCACAGACGAAGCAACCGCCGCCGATCTGGAGGCCGATATCGAGCAACTGAAAGCGGACATCCAGCGACTCACCGAGCAGCTCGCCACGACTGGTCAACACGGCTACGGCGCGGCCCGTCGCGCCGCCGCGGACGGCGTCGAGCAATTGCGCGCGCAGGGCGAAGCCGCGTTCGAGAGCATGCGGGGAAGCGCCGAGGATATCGAAGCGCAGCTGATCGCCAAGGTGCGCGAGAAGCCGGTGACCTCGCTGGCCATCGCGGCGGGCGTCGGTTACCTGTTCGCCCTGCTTTCCCGCCGCTAACCGCAGATGGGGGCGCTTGTCTCGCTGATCTCGGCCCTCGCCTCGGGCGAGGCGATGGCCGCTTTGCATAGGACGCGGACCGCGGCAATCCTTTACGGGCTTGCCGCCATTTTCGCCTTGTGCGGTGTCGGCTTCCTCATCGGCGCCGCCTACATCTGGCTGGCGGTCCGCTACGGACCGATGGCGACCAGTCTCGGCTTCGGCGTCGGCTTCCTGGTGGTTGCCGGGCTCATCCTCGTCATTCACAAGCTGGCGGCCGGCATGCGCAGCAAGCGCCGGGCGCGGCGACGCCAGGCCAATATGACGGCGGCGGGCGTTACCGCAGCACTTGCCTTGCTTCCGGCCCTCGCCAAAAGCAAAGGCGGGCTTGGAGCCGTTGTCGCGCCTGCCCTGGCGGTCGTCGCGTATGCCATCTATCGCGAGAACACCAAGTCCGGGCCGTCGAAGCCGGACCCGGAAGACTTGCTTTGAGCAGTGCCGGAGCGCTCATTTCAAGGACGGCTCGAGCGGCATCGATATTTCGGCGAAGACGCCATCCGGGCGAAATTCGTGGATCACCTCGCTGTCGATGACCTTGGCGAGGCTGCGGCGGATCAGGATCGAGCCAAAACCCTGGCGATCCGGAGGCTCGACCCGCGGCCCACCGCTTTCGCGCCAGGTCAGCACCAGGCGGCGCGCGCCTTTGCGGCCTTGCGTCTTCCAGTCGAGATCGACTTTTCCCGACGGCGCGGAGAGTGAGCCGTATTTCATCGCGTTGCTGGCGAGCTCATGCAGGATCAGGCCGAGCCCGACCGCTTGATCGGGCGAGAGCAGAAGCTCGGGACCCGAAATCGCGATACGCGGCTGGCGGCCCGTGTCGAAAGCCCTGACCTCGATGCGTGCCAATTCGCCGATGCCAATGCCGCGCCATTCGCGGTCGGACAGCAGATTATGGGCGGCGCCGAGCGCCTGCAGCCTGGCACCGAAGGCCTCCAGGAACACACTCGGCTGGCGAGCGTGGCGGACGGTCTGCGTCGCCAGCGCCTGCACGGTCGCCAATGTGTTCTTGACGCGGTGGTTGAGCTCACGCAGCAAGAGGCGCTGCCGCTCGTCGCCGAGCTTGCGCTCGGTGATGTCGTAGTTGACGCCGAAGATCAGCGTCGGCTTGCCCTCGCCGTCGCGTTCGATCACGCGTCCGCGCGTGGCGATCCAGCGGGGTGGATGGACCCCCTTGACCCGGTACTCGCCAAAATAGTCGTCGCTGCCGCTCAGCGCGTCGCGGAAACGCGTCTCGGTCTGGTAGACGTCGCGCGGGTCGATGGCGCGCAGGATGTCGCGCGCCTTCAGCCGGTTCGAAGGCGGCAGGTTGAAAAGCTCGGCCAGAAGCGTGTCGCATTCGATCATGTCGGTGCGTATGTCCCACGCCCAGCTCGCCAGTGAGGCGGCGTCGAGCGCGATGGCGCGGCGCTTTTCCTCGCGCGCCAGTTCCGCCTTGGCGATGGCGCCGTCGCGGGTGGCGTCCTTCAGCGCGAACAGGCTGGCCGCGAGGTCGGCCAGCATTCTCAGCTTCGCCAGCTTGTCCTCGGCCGGAAACGGTCTCGGCTGGCGATCGAGCACGCAGAGCGTACCGATCCTGGCACCGGCCACCATCATCGGCACGCCGATAAAAAAACGGATGTGCTGCTTGCCCGTGACCAGCGGATTGTCGGCGAAACGCGGATCGAGCGTGGCGTCGGTCACCACCATGGGATCGTCGCCGGCGGCGATGGCGTGGGCGCAGAAGGAAGTGCTGCCCGGCGTCTCCTTCTCGTCGAGGCCGATGCGCGCCTTTAACCGTCGGCGACTGCTGCCGATCAGGCTCACCAACGCGACAGGCGCTTCGGCGGTTGCCGCAGCGAGACCGGTGATACGGTCCAAGTCCGGATCGGTTGCCGTATCCATGGCGCCCAGGCCCTGAAGCAGGGTGAGCCGCTCCGCATCGATCACGACGCGGCTGACGTCCGCTGGCAAACTATCCGCCTTGCTGCTCACCATTCCCTCAAAACGCCACGCAATCGGCCATCATATACACGCAATCGGTTGCCGCATGCTTGCGGGGCGTCTTTTCCGACACGGAACCTTCCCGAACAGGATCCGTTACCGACCATGTCGTGCCTGAAGCGCCCGCCGCCGCGCAGCATGGAGGCCAATCGTGACCAAGATTGTACCTGAAGACAAAGCTCGCCAGGGGCATTGGGGCTGGCACGCCCTCAGAATCCTCATCGCCGGGCTGCTGCTCGCCTTCATCGCGTGGGGCGCGGTCGAGATCTACGGCGAGCTGATCAAGTCGCCGACGACCCAGCAGAACGTGCCGACGGCGCCGCCCGCCGAGCAGAAATCCACTCAAGGCAGCTGATCTTTCCATCACGCCGCCTTCGCCTGCGCATTGCGGGACGGGACAAGCACGTTCAGGGCGCCGGGGTGACTCTCGACCGTGGTTTCCCTCTCCAGCCTGATCAATTCGCCGTCCAGCACCGCGCTGAACTTCCTGGTGGGCGAACGGATTTTCAGCACGACCTTGCCAGCCTGATGCACTTCGACATGCGCGCTCTGGCGCAACCTGCCGCGCAGCATGTCCAGCAGCAGCTTCGCCAGATGATGACGCCGGCGCGCGACGCTGACATAGATGCCGAGCACGCCGCCAGCCGGGTTGTCGGCATAGGGCAGGTGGCCTTCGCCGAACAGATTGTTGGAGATGCCGATGCCGGTCGTGCGGGTGACGATCTCGGCCTTGCCGATGCTCAGGCTCACCTTGAGCGCCGGCGGGTTCTTGATAGCCGCCCACGCCGCGCGCACGGACGCCTGCATCTTTCCAAGGCGCGAGCCGAAATCCATTTTCTCGCGCAACTGGACCATCTTGGCGTGCATGCCGACGGAGAACTGATGCACGAAAGGCTGGCCGTTGGCGCTCGCCATATCGACGGCAATCACCTCGCCGTCGGCAAAGGACTGCAACGCCGCTTCCAATGTCTGCGGGATGCCCAGGCCGCGCGCAAACAGGTTCATCGTGCCGGCCGGCAAGATGGCCAGGGCCTTCTTCTTGTTCATGAGGAGGGATGCCGCGGTGGAAATCGTGCCGTCGCCGCCTCCGGCGAGAACAACGTCGATATTTCGCCTGGCGATGACCTTTTCCAGCGCCGTGGCGACGTCGCGACCGGCAACGATGTCGATCTCGACCGAATGCCCCGCCGCTTCGAGGGTCTGACGCAGCTTTTCGGAAAATGCTTCCATGTCGATGGTGCGGAGGGTGCCGCCGTCCTGGTTCAGCACCGCAGCAAACCGCATATCGCGCTCCGTGTTCGAGTCATTTTGAGCCGGCAGACCCTCAGCCGCAGGCTGAACGAGGAGGCCGCCGCAAAGGTTCCGCCGGGAGGTCAGCAATCCATGGACGCGTGAACGTGTTGCGGTTGGAACAACCCTCCGGTCACAACGTTGTGAACCTGTAGACATTGCCGCTTCCGACCTGCCGTCAAGAGGCTGGCCAAGAAGCGTCATGCGCAGATCAGGCACGAGGAGAGACCATCATGATGATCCGCACTCTTTTTGCGACGACCGCGATCGCAACCCTTCTAGCAACCGGGGCTTTCGCGCAGACGACGCCCGCCCCGGCTCCACAGCCCCCAGCAGCCGAGAATCCGGCGCCGGTCCCGCGCGCCGATGGCGCCCTGATGAGCAATATTATCGGCGAGTCCGTCTATAACGGCACGGGAGACGATGCACAGAATATCGGCAAGGTTGACGATGTCGTCTTCGATGCCAGCGGCAATGCCAAGTCGGCCATTATCGGGGTCGGCGGGTTCCTTGGCGTCGGCAAGAAGGACGTCGCTTTCGACTACGCCAAGCTGGAATGGGCAGAGAAGAACGGCGACCGCTGGCTGGTCGCCAAGTCGACCAAAGAGGAGCTGAACGCTCTGCCGTCATTCGACCGCAAGCCGTATGATCCGGCGCCGGCGCAGTCGACCGGCGCTACGCAGCCCGCCAATAACACGACGACAGCCCAGGCTCCCGCGGCCGCACCGGCCGAGCCGGTGAAGAAGGCGGAGGGCAACATCGCCACCAACATCATGGGCGAGTCGGTTTATAACGGCACTGCGGACGATGCTCAGAAGATCGGTGACGTGAAGGACATCGTGCTTGCCAAGGACGGCAAGGCCGAGTCCCTGGTGATCGGCGTCGGCGGCTTCCTCGGCATCGGCACGAAGAACGTCACTTTCGACTTCGACAAGGCGAAATGGGCGGAGAAGAACGGCGACCGCTGGCTGGTGGCCGAGACGACGAAGGAGCAGCTGCAGGCCCAGCCGGAGTTCGACCGCAAGCCCTATGATCCGGCGCCCGGCACGACGACGGCCGCGAACAACGCGCCGGCAACGACCACGCCTGCGGTGGTCGCTTCGGGCACGACGTCCGATAAGGGAGCTAAGCCGGCAGAGCCCGCCAAGCCGGCGGCCGAGAACAAGCCTGCGACGCCGCCGGCCCAGAGCACGGCTGAGAACAAGCCTGCCGATAATAGCGGCGCTGCCACCGACCAGACCAAGACGGCTTCCATCGACAAGTCGACCCTGACCGAGATGCCGATGGGCAACATGCGCGTCGACGACCTCAAGGGCACGACGGTCTATGGCGCCAACGACGAGAAGATCGGTTCGATCGGCGACGTCGTGCTGACGCCCGACAACAAGCCGGACGCGGTCATCGTCGATGTCGGCGGCTTCCTCGGCATCGGTGCCAAGGAAGTGGCGATCGGCATGGATAAGCTCAAATTCATGACCGACAAGAACGGCAAGAAATATCTCTACACCAACTTCACCAAGGAGCAGCTGCAGGCGCAAACGGCCTATGACAAGAGCAGTTATGCCGCCAACCGCGACCAGCAGCGGATGATTCTAAAGTGACGATCAGGCAGTAGGAATTAGGCAATAGGGAATAGGGAATAGGGAATAGGGAATAGGGAATAGGGAATAGGGAATAAAGGCTATTGCCTCCGGCCCTCCAACGTGGACCATCTCCTACTGCCTACTGCCTACTGCCTACTGCCTACTGCCTACTGCCTACTGCCTACTGCCTACTGCCTACTGCCTACTGCCTACTCACGTACCCCACCACTCCATCTTCCGTCAGTTCCGCCAAGGCAAGGGACTGATCGAGGTGAGCGGCACGCCAGGCGAGCATCTTCTCGGCGAACTCGAGCCGTACCGGGAGATAGGCTGGCTCGTTCGCCACATTGTTCAGCTCGCCTGGGTCCTTCGATAGGTCGAACAGAAGCGCCGGCAGACCGCCGCCGAAATGGACATATTTGAAGTCCGCCGCGCGGATGACGGCGAGGTTGCAGGCGTTCGATCCGACACCGAAATGGCGTTCGGCTTCCCCTTGGGCGACCGTGCGGAAATCAAACTCCCAATGCGCGGCGTCGCGCCAGGCTTCCGGTTCCGTTCCATCCAGCCGAGGCGCGAGCGAACGGCCGTCGAGGTGGCGCTGCGGGGCGGCGCCGATCAGGTCGAGCAAGGTGGGGAAGACATCGACGGCTTCGGTGAAATGATCCAGGGATGTGCCCGCGGCGGCTCCCCGCCGCGGATCGCGGATGATCAACGGAATGTGGTAGCTGGCGTCGAAGAAGCCGCCTTTGCCGAGCATGTAATGATCGCCCATCATCTCGGCATGGTCGGAGGTGAGCACGATCACGGTGTCGTCCCAGGCACCCGCCGATTTGATCGCTTGCCAGATGCGGCCGAGCTGCGCGTCGACCTCGGAGATCATGCCGTAATAGATCGCGCGGATGCGGCGAAAGTTCTCCTCGCTCCAGTCCGGCACGTTGCCCTCGATGCCGGGGACGAATTTTGTCCGCCTCTGCCCGGCGAGATCGTAGGCGAGATAGGGATGGCTGCCGGCCTCGGCCTGCCAACTTGCAGCGCGTTTGAACGCGGGACCTTCGGCCGGATCATACATGCTGTTGTAGGGCTCCGGCACGATGAAGGGGGGGTGCGGGCTGATGAAGGAGATATGCGCGAACCACGGCGCGCTCTCCTCCTGCTCGCCAAGCCAGCGGATGAACTCGCCGGCCAGGAACGCGGTCGGCGTTTGGTCTTTCGAATAGATCGGCGGCGCGTTGGTCACGTCGCGTTCTGCCTGGCCGCGGGCCGGACGGTGGACGTCGGGGCTGCCTGCGCCGGTGTCGATACCCTGGGTCCGCAGCCATGACAACCATTGCTTCTGATGCTCGGGCAGGGCCTGGCGCACGGTGAATCCCGGCAGCACGCCTTCATAGCTGCGCAGGCGCGGATCCCCGGCCGCCAGCCGGCGCGGATCGAGCGCGACATCTGTGTAGCCGAACAGGGTGGGATCATAGCCCGCCGCGCGCGCCGAAAGCGCGATGTTGCCATGGCGCGCGTCAAGCGGCGTGCCGTTGCGGCAGACGCGATTGTTCATCTGGTAGAGCCCGGTGTAGAGGCACGCGCGGGCAGGCGAGCAGGGTGCCGCCCCGCCGTAATGGCGGCGGAAAAGCACGCCCTCCGCGGCGAGCGCATCCACGTTCGGCGTCATCACCACCGGATGGCCGGCCGCCGACAGGCAATCGCCACGCCACTGGTCGCAGGTGATGAGCAGGACGTTCGGGCGGTGCGTGCGATTGTCCAAGATCGTCTCCTTGTGGAAGCGTTCAGATGGAACGGAAATCACCCGCGTTGCAAGCCAAGCTTGGTGACAGATCGGTGAACATGTTTCGAACTGTCGTTCACTTTCATGATACAGTCCATTCTATGTTTGCCCGCTTTGCCGCCGGCCCGCTCATCCTCATATTGGCGTGGACAGCGGCAAGGGCCGCACAAGGACAAAGGGAAGGAGCAGGATCATGCTCAATCAGATACAGGGGCTGCATCACGTCACTTCGATGGCGAGCGACGCACGCCGCAATAATGAGTTCTTTACGAAAAAGCTTGGCCTGCGCCGGGTTAAGAAGACCGTCAATTTCGACGCGCCGGATGTCTACCATCTCTACTATGCCGACGAGGTCGGCACGCCGGGTTCGGTGATGACCTATTTCCCGTTCCCCGATATCGCCAAGGGCCGGCACGGCGTCGGCGAGGTGGGCACAACGGTATTCTCGGTGCCGGAAGGCACCTTGGCCTATTGGGAAAAGCGCTTCGCCGATGAGGGCGTGGGCAATGTTGCCCGCACCGAAAGCTTCGGCGAAAAGCGGCTCACCTTCACCGGCCCGGACGTCGACAGTTTCGCGCTCGTCGAGGACAAGACCGACAAGCGGGCGCCCTGGGTCAAGGGCGGTGTTCCCGGCGACGAGGCGATCCGCGGCTTTCACTCGGTCTCGCTGCGGCTGAAGGACGGCGGCGCCACCGAGGAGCTTTTGAAATTCATGGGCTATGAGGAGGGCGACAAGTCCGGCAATATTCGCCGGCTGGCGATCAAGAACGGCAACGGCGCCGACGTCGTCGACATCGAATCGCTGCCGGGTGCCGGCTTTGCCAATCTCGGCGCCGGCTCGGTACACCATGTCGCTTTCGCGGTCGAGGATCGCGCAAAACAGCTGGAAGTGCGCAAGGCGCTGGTCGACACGGGCTATGGCGTGACGCCGGTCATCGATCGCGACTATTTCTGGGCGATCTATTTCCGCACGCCGGGCGGCGTGCTGTTCGAGGTGTCGACCAACGAGCCGGGCTTCGACCGCGACGAGGACACCGCGCATCTCGGCGAGGCGCTGAGGCTGCCGGCGCAGCACCAGCATCTGCGGCCCTATCTCGAACAGCATCTGCAGAAGCTGGAAGACTGAAGCCATGAGCAAGGACGCTTACATCCACAAGGTGCTGCCCGGCGTACCGGGCAGCCCGCTGCTCTTCGTCCTCCACGGCACCGGCGCCGACGAGAACCAGCTTCTCGGTTTCGGCCGCGAGCTTATGCCTTCGGCGACGATCGTCTCGCCGCGCGGCGATGTGTCGGAGCACGGTGCTCCCCGTTTCTTCCGCCGCACCGGCGAGGGTGTCTACGACATGGACGACCTGGCGCGAGCGACATCGAAGATGGCGGGCTTCGTCAAGGCGCATGTCGAGACCGCAAAACCCTCGGCGGTGTTCGGCCTCGGCTACTCCAACGGCGCCAACATCCTGGCCTCGATGGTGTTCGCCGAGCCGGGCCTGTTCGATGGCGCGACGCTGATGCATCCGCTGATCCCGTTCGAGCCCCACGTCCAGGGCAGCCTTGCCGGCCGCCGCATCCTGATCACGGCCGGCAGGCGCGACCCGATCTGTCCGCCCAATTTGACGTCGCGGCTCGAGGCCTATTTGCGCGCCGACGGCGCCGATGTCACAGTGGAATGGCACGACGGCGGGCATGAGGTTCGGCCGAATGAAATCGAAGCGGCGCGGCGGTTTTTCGCGCCGGCGCCCGTTGCCGAAGGAGGCAAGTAACATGGCCGACCAACTGCCCGAGATCGAACTGGAAGACCGCGGCTCCAAGGGGCGTTACGTACTGCGCGGCCCGGGCGGCGCCGAGGCCGAGATGACGTTCACCAAGATCGGCGAGCACCAGCTCATCATCGACCACACTGAGGTGCCGGACGTCTTTCGCGGCCAGGGCGCCGGGCTTCGGCTCGTCACCCGCGCGGTCGAGGATGCGCGTGCCGCCGGCAAGAAGATCATCCCGCTCTGCCCCTTCGCCAACGCCCAGTTCCGCCGCCACCCGGAATGGGCGGATGTGCTGAAGCGGTAGCACCGTCTTTCCCTTCTCCCCCTGTGGGCCTGTTGCGCAGTTAGCGAGAACAGGCTCGCAGAGGGGTTTTGGCCGCGAAGTCTGTTGTGCTTGGTGGGCGATTTGGCCTTGGGGTTGAGTTTGATGGTGGCGGTGCGGCCCCTAGGCCGGTAGCTGGGCGCACCTATCCTGTGATGGCCGCCCATCGGCGCATGTTGAAAGCGATCGCCGCCATCGTTACCTGGGCTGCGGCCT
>NZ_JAIUHH010000021.1:0-96668 GCF_020165015.1 Mesorhizobium sp. CA7 | reverse complement strand
AGGAAGCTCCTGGTCGTCCTCAACGCTATCATTCGCGACAAAACCGCATTCGCGTGAACACAGTTGCCATTCCGTGAGCTGTAAGCGTTGCAGCGGTGCAGAATTCTGCTCCGCAGCACCTGCGATTAGAGTCACGGAATGGATCCTCGGGTCTTCGCGTCCGCTTCGCTCCCGCTCCGCCCGTGGATGACGACCGTCGTCTAGGCTTCGGCCAGTAAGGCGTTCAGATCGCCTCGCCCTTCAGCAGCCTCGGCGTGTCGCCGGAGAGGCCCGAGGCCTGACGGATGAAGAACTCCTTCAGCCTCGGCATGCGTTCCACCAGCCCCAGCCCGATGTCGCGGACCTGGCGCAGCGGGCCGATGTCGTTGGAGAAGAGCCGGTTCAAGACGTCGGTGGTGATGCCCATCTGCAGCGTGTCGAAGCGGCGCCACTGCTGGTAGCGTTCGAGCACGTCGAGCGCGCCGATATCCTGGCCGAGCCGGTCGGCCTCGACCACCACTTCGGCGAGCGCCGCGACGTCCTTGAAGCCCAGATTGAGGCCCTGGCCGGCGATCGGGTGGATGCCGTGCGCGGCGTCGCCGGCCAGCGCGAAGCGTGGTGCAACGAAGGCGCGGGCGAGCGTCAGGCCGAGCGGCCAGGCGCGCGGCTTGTCGGCAACTCTTATTTCGCCGAGCTTCAGGCCGAAGCGCTGCTCCAGATCGTGCTCGAAGACGAACTCGTCGCCCTCGACCAGCGCCTTGGCATCTTGCGTGCGCTCCACCCAGACGATCGACGAGCGGTTGGTGCCGTCCTTGTCCGGCTTCAGCGGCAGTGTGGCGAAGGGGCCGGCGGGGAGAAAATGCTCCTCGGCGCGGCCGTTGTGCGGGCGCTCATGCGCAACCGTGCAGACGATGCCGGACTGGCCGTATTCCCATTTGACCGTCTTGATGCCGGCCATGTCGCGCAGCTTCGAATTGACGCCGTCGGCGGCGACCAGCAGCCGCGCCTTCAGTGCAGCACCGTCGGCCAGATGCACGGTGATGCCGGCGCCATTGGTGTCGAAGGCGCTGACCGCCATGCCTTCGATGATGTCGATGCCAAGCTTTTCGGCGCGGCGGCGCAGCGCGCCGTTCAGGTCGCGGTTGGCGACCATATGGGCGAAAGGCTCGCCGGGCGCCACCTCGCCGTCGAAGGTCAAGAACACCGGACGCACCGGGTCGGCGGCACGCGAATCGGTGATGATCATCTCGGTGATCGCTTGCGCTTCGGGCGCGATCTCCTCCCAGACGCCGAGCTGCTCCAGCATGCGGCTGGCGGCCGCCGCGATGGCCGAAGCGCGGCCGTCGCGCTGCCAGACGCCGGCGGGGGCCGCGTCGACGACGGCGATGGCGAGGCTAGGGCGCGCCTGCTTCAGCGACACGGCGGCGGTAAGGCCGACATAGCCGGCGCCGGCGATGAGCACGTCGAGCGGCGCTTCGCGCTTCTCATTGGTGCCTTCTGCATCCGGCTTGCGGTCGACCATGGCATCATCCTTTGGCGGCTGCCGTTGCGGCCTTGACTGCCCGCGCGTCCTGTCCGAAACCCGCCATGGCACATCCGTGAAGGATTTCAAACATGACCGCGGCCATGGACGAGCTTCTCGACATTCTCGACCTCGAGCAGCTCGAACACAATCTGTATCGTGGTCGCAGCCCCAAGGTCGACTGGCAGCGCGTCTTCGGCGGCCAGACCATCGCCCAGGCGCTGGTCGCCGCGCAGCGCACCGTGGAGCCCGAACGCCACGTGCATTCGCTGCACGGCTATTTCATGCGGCCGGGCGACACCAAGCTGCCGATCGTCTACGAGGTCGACCGCATCCGCGACGGCGGCTCCTTCACCACGCGCCGGGTGGTGGCGATCCAGCACGGACAGGCGATCTTCTCGCTGGAGGCGTCCTTCCAGCAGGACGAGGTCGGGCTCGAGCATCAGCTGCCGATGCCGCGCGACGTGCCGGCGCCCGACACGCTGCTCACCCAACGCGAGCTGCTCGGCAAGTTCGGCGAGGCGGTGCCGGAAGGCATCAGGCGCTACTGGGAGCGCGACCGGCCGATCGAGATGAAGCCGGTGATGCTGAAGCACTACACGAGCCGCGAGAAACTGGAGCCGCAGCAGAACATCTGGATCCGCACCACCGGCCCGGTGCCGGAAGACCGCGCCATTCAGGCGGCCGTGCTCGCCTATCTCTCCGACATGACGCTGCTCGATACCTCGACCTTCGCGCATGGCCGCGCCATTTTCGACCGCGACATCCAGGCCGCCAGCCTCGACCACGCCATGTGGTTCCACCGCAGCCATTCGCTGGACGACTGGATCCTCTACAATCAGGACAGCCCGTCGACGCAAGGGTCGCGCGGCTTCACCCGCGGCTCGCTGTTCGCGCGGGATGGGACGCTCATCGCCTCGGTCGCCCAGGAAGGCCTGATCCGGCTGAAACGCTGAGCCGGCTTCAGGCAATTGCCTGGAATACGTGCATTTTCGATTTTTTGCCTATTTTATAAGCAGGCATGCTGCCATGCCCGTGCGCGAATGATGTGCACCGATCGCCGATTCTCTTTGTTTACAATAGGTTAACACCCTGCTTCGGCAATTGGCACGGAGCTTGAATCCTGTCGGGCACTCTCCGGCTCCTCGGGATCGGTGAAGGTGTGCAAACGCGGGGGACCGCAACAGCAAAGGGTGAAACCTTATGAAAATCGTGATGGCAATCATCAAGCCGTTCAAGCTCGACGAGGTGCGCGAAGCGCTAACCGCCGTCGGCATCCAGGGCCTGACCGTCACCGAGGTCAAAGGCTACGGGCGTCAGAAGGGCCATACCGAAATCTATCGCGGCGCGGAATACGCGGTCAGCTTCCTGCCCAAGATCAAGATCGAGGTCGCGGTCGGCGCCGACATGGTCGACAAGGCCGTCGAAGCCATCACCGCGGCCGCCAAGACCGGCCAGATCGGCGACGGCAAGATCTTCGTCTTCGGCATCGATCAGGCGGTACGCATCCGCACCGGCGAAACAGACACCGACGCGCTCTAAGCGGCGACCATCCATTCCAACGGAGAGTTCAATGAATATTCCTTCCACCTTGAAGACGACGGGACGCGCGGCCGCTTCGCTCGCGCTCGTGGCCATGAGCACCGTCGCCGCCATCGCGCAGGAGGCCGCCCCGGCAGCGACTGCCGCGGCGCCCGCCGCGCCGGCGCCGGCGCTCGACACTGGCAACACCGCCTGGATGCTGACTTCGACGGCGCTTGTGCTGATGATGACCATCCCGGGCCTGGCGCTGTTCTACGGCGGCATGGTGCGCAAGAAGAACGTGCTCGCCACCATCATGCAGAGCTTCGCCATCACCTGCCTGGTGACGGTGCTGTGGTTCATGTTCGGCTATTCGCTCGCCTTCTCCGACGGCGGCGCCACGAACGCCTATCTCGGCGGCTTCTCGAAATTCTTCCATCACGGCATCACCGTCTCGACGCTTTGGGCGCCGGGCGTGGCGAACATTCCTGAATTCGTCTTCTCGATGTTCCAGATGACCTTCGCCATCATCACGCCGGCGCTGATCGCCGGCGCCTTCGCCGAGCGCATGAAGTTCTCGGCGCTGCTGATCTTCATGGGCCTGTGGCTGGTCTTCGTCTACGCGCCGATCGCGCATTGGGTGTGGGGCGGCGGCTTCCTCGGTTCGGCCGGCGTGCTCGACTTCGCCGGCGGCACGGTCGTCCATATCAACGCTGGTGTCGCGGGCCTGGTCTGCGCGCTGGTGCTCGGCAAGCGCGAGGGCTATGGCACCACCAACATGGCGCCGCACAACCTCGTTTATTCGGTGATCGGCGCGTCGCTGCTGTGGGTCGGCTGGTTTGGCTTCAACGCCGGTTCGGAACTGGCTGCCGACGGCCTTGCGGGCGCGGCGATGATGAACACGCAGGTCGCCACCGCCGCCGCGGCGCTGGCCTGGATGTTCGCCGAATGGATCGTCGCCAAGAAGCCTTCGGTGCTCGGCATCATCTCGGGCGCCGTCGCCGGCCTCGTCGCGGTGACGCCTGCTTCCGGCTTCGTCAACCCGACCGGCGGCTTCATCATCGGCATCATCGCCGGCGTGGTTTGCTACCTCTCGGCGGTCAAGCTCAAGCATGCGTTCGGCTATGACGACTCGCTCGATGCCTTCGGCGTCCACGGCGTCGGCGGCATCGTCGGCGCGCTGCTCACCGGCGCGCTGGCAGATCCGGCGATCAATGCCCTCGGCAAGGACGCCTCGGTCGGCAAGCAGCTCTACGGCATCGCCTTCACCATCCTGTGGACGGCGATCGCCACCTTCGTGATCCTCTACATCGTCAAGGCTCTGGTCGGCCTGCGTCCGTCGACCCAGGAAGAGGTCGAAGGCCTCGACGTCACCCAGCACGGCGAAGTTGTGCCGTAAGGCAGACTTCGCCAAGGGCCGGCGGATCCTCCTCCCGCCGGCCCGGAATTCCTCCCAAGATCCCGTCGTGACGCTCTCGAAAGGGGCTCACGCCTTGAGGCCCGGAACACCCTTCCGGGCCTCCTTTTTGTCGGGCGGCCATCCAAGCCGTTTCGATCACATTCACTTGATCCGCCGGCATGAAACATCAGCCCGTCAGATTCCGTACTGGGATAGCGGGCGTCATCAAGGCGTCCCCCAGAACAAGAGGGAAGGAAACCACCTGATGAACATCAAGAACATCGTCCTGGGAGCAATGGCTCTTTCGATG
This sequence comes from Mesorhizobium sp. CA7, assembly GCF_020165015.1. NCBI lineage: Bacteria > Pseudomonadati > Pseudomonadota > Alphaproteobacteria > Hyphomicrobiales > Phyllobacteriaceae > Mesorhizobium > Mesorhizobium sp. CA7. The sequence goes on along the minus strand of NZ_JAIUHH010000021.1, from coordinate 91,937 downwards.
ATCAGCGGCGTTGCACTCGCCGGTGCTCTCGATGAGCCGTCCAACATGGCCCCGTTCTTCACCGACTCCAGCATGAAGACCATGAAGCCGGAAGCCGACTTCAAGGCGGCCTGGGCTTCGATGCCGAAGGACAAGCAGGACATGATGATGAAGGAATGCCAGGACGCGGCGATGAGCAAGCCTCACGCCGAATTCTGCGCCAATCTCATGGCCTATGGCGGCGCCAACAAGTGATCGTGGAAGGTCAGGTCCCGGAAGGCCTGATCCTATCGGCGTTTGAAGACAGGGAGGTGGCGGGCCGCGAGGCCTGCCATCTTTGCTTCCGCGCCATGGTCTCCGCGCCATGCGGGTAAAGGCCCATGGTTAATGCGGCCTTAACCTTCCCCCCGATAGTCTGGCGTTCGAATCTGCCGGAATGCGCCATGCGCCCGGCCAGGCAACGATCACGGGGAAGAGCATGCGTTCAGGCGCTTCAGCACCGCTCGCGCTGACCGATACAGGGCACGGCATCCAGGCATTCGCGCGGCGTCAGGTCGGGCGGCTGGTCGGCGCGGGGCTGTTCCTGTTCACCGCCTTCGGCATTGCCGCTCTAGCCACATGGAATGTCGCCGATCCGAGCTTCTCGCACGCCACCAGCAACGTCGTCACCAACGCCATGGGCTATGCCGGCGCGGTGTTCTCCGACCTCGCCATGCAGTTCTTCGGCCTTGCCGCCGTCGCGGGGCTGGTGCCGGCGGTGATCTGGGGCTTCCTTCTGTTTTCCGCGCGCGGCGTCGACAAATTGCCGAAGCGCGGCTTTGCCTGGTTCGGCTTTGCGCTCACCGCCGCGGCCATCGCAGGCTGCGTGACGCCGCCAAACACCTGGCCGCTGCCCACCGGCCTCGGCGGCGTGTTCGGCGACATGGTTCTGAAAATCCCGGGCATCGCGGTCGGCGGTTATCCGAAAGGCCTGTTCGCCAGCATCATAGCGGTCATCCTCGCCGCGCCGATGTTGTGGCTGTTCGCCTATGGCTCGGCGCTGATCGCGCGCAAGAACGGCTTTGCCGTCACGGAGCGCGCTGCCCGGCCCGATCCGCGCGAGCAGGACGAGATGCTGTTCGACGAGGATGAGGACGAGGGCGACGAGGGGATACTCGCGCTCGGCGCCATTACCCATTGGTGGCTGTCGTTCCGCGCCTTCCTGCACCGCCGCGCCGAGCGGCGCAGGCGCGAGCGCGACGAGTTCGAGCCGCCGATGGAACCGAAGGCAAGCGCCTGGCGGCGCGCGGCCGAGCGGGTCGAATCGGCCGAGTTCGCCGAGGCCCGCATGAGCCCCGGCGGCCGCGCCCGCGTCGAGCCGGAATTCTTCGCCGCCATGGTCAATGACCGCAGCGTTTCGGTCGATCCGGTAGATGAAGACATTTTCGGCGACGAGGCGGACGAAGACGCCGACGTTGACGATTTCGACGACGAGGCGCCCACCCCGGGCCGCGCCGCGCCGGGCGCCAGGGTGCAGAATTTCCGCTCCGATGCCGCGACCCGCGTCGCGGCGCCGGCGGCGCGACCCGTGCCGGGCGCCCGCGTCCAGCGCGAGGCGCAGACCTCGCTTATCGGCTCCGACACGTTCGAGATGCCGTCGCTGCATTTCCTGTCCGAGCCGAAGAACATCGCCAAGGATCCAAGCCTGTCGAAGGACGCGCTGGAGCAGAACGCGCGCCTGCTCGAAGGCGTGCTGGAAGATTTCGGCGTCAAGGGCGAGATCATCCATGTCCGACCCGGTCCGGTCGTCACACTCTACGAGTTGGAGCCGGCGCCCGGCATCAAGTCCTCGCGCGTCATCGGCCTTTCCGACGATATCGCCCGCTCGATGAGCGCGATCGCCTGCCGCGTCGCCGTCGTTCCGGGACGCAACGCCATCGGTATCGAGCTGCCCAATGCCAAGCGCGAGACGGTCTATCTCAGAGAGATCATGGCCAGCCGCGATTTCGAGACGACCAAGGCCAAGCTGGCGCTGGCGCTCGGCAAGACGATCAACGGCGAGGCCGTCATCGTCGACATCGCCAAGATGCCGCACGTTCTGGTCGCCGGCACCACCGGCTCGGGCAAATCGGTCGCCATCAATACCATGATCCTGTCGCTGCTTTACCGGCTGACGCCGCAGGAATGCCGGCTGATCATGATCGACCCCAAGATGCTGGAATTGTCGGTCTATGACGGCATCCCGCATTTGCTCACGCCGGTCGTTACCGATCCGAAGAAGGCGGTCGTCGCGCTGAAATGGACGGTGCGCGAGATGGAGGACCGCTATCGCAAGATGTCCAAGGTCGGCGTGCGCAACATCGACGGCTTCAATGCGCGCGTCCAGCAGGCCGAGAAGAAGGGCGAAAAGATCTCTCGCACGGTGCAGACCGGCTTCGACCGCCAGACGGGCGAGGCGATCTACGAGACCGAGGACCTCGATCTCGAGCCGATGCCCTATATCGTCGTCATCATCGACGAGATGGCCGACCTGATGATGGTGGCCGGCAAGGACATCGAAGGCGCGGTGCAGCGCCTGGCGCAGATGGCACGCGCCGCCGGCATCCATGTCATCATGGCGACGCAGCGCCCGTCGGTCGACGTCATCACCGGCACCATCAAGGCCAATTTCCCGACCCGCATCTCCTTCCAGGTGACGTCGAAGATCGACAGCCGCACCATTCTTGGCGAGCAGGGCGCCGAGCAGCTGCTCGGCATGGGCGACATGCTCTACATGGCAGGCGGCGGGCGCATCCAGCGCGTCCACGGCCCGTTCGTCTCGGACGATGAGGTCGAGAAGGTCGTCGGGCATCTGAAGCTGCAGGGCGTGCCGGAATATCTCGACGCCATCACCGAGGACGACGAGGAGGACGACGAGGACGGTCCGTCGGGCAAGGGCGGCTCCGGCGGCGGTGGCGGCGGCAATTTCGAGGATTCCGACGACCCGTACGACCAGGCGGTGGCGGTGGTGCTGCGCGACGGCAAGGCCTCGACCAGCTACATCCAGCGTCGGCTCGGCATCGGCTATAACCGCGCCGCCTCGATCATCGAGAAGATGGAGAAGGAAGGCATTGTCGGCCCGGCCAATCACGCCGGCAAACGTGAGATCCTGGTGCCGACAGAAGAGGACAAATTCTAGGGCTTATCGATATTCAGGTGAGGCCGGCCTGCAAATGGCGGCTTCCTGCGCTTCCGGTGCTCACGTACGAAAAGTACGCTCCGCTCCGGTTCTCGGAAACCACCATTTTCGACTCGGCCTGACCTGAATCTCGACAAACCCTGGCGCGGCGAGACACCGATCCGGGTCAGCAGGCAACCGGAAATCGTCTGGCGCGTTCAATGCGGGCTCTCGCCTACCCGCCAAACTTAGGCCCTAGTGGGAGTCCAGAAACTGCGGCGACACGAATCACAGAAAGTGACCGGCATGAAGACCCAGACCGAATTCGCCCTCACCCGCCGCCAGGTCCTTGGCCTCGGCCTGATGCTTGGCGGAGCCGCCGCTCTCAATCTCGTGCCGGGCTATCAGCTCATGGCCGCCGCGCAGGCCGCCGTGCCGCCGGCGGCGCAGAAGATCGCCGACCATTTCTCCTCGGTGAAGTCGATGAGCGGCGAGTTCGTCCAGTTCGGGCCGAAAGGCGAGCAGACCGGCGGCAAGTTCTTCCTCGAACGTCCGGGCAAGATCCGCTTCAACTATGACGGATCCTCGAACTTCCGCGTCATCTCCGACGGCAAGTCGGTGGTGATCCTCAATAAGAAGCTCAACACCTCCGACCTCTACCCACTGTCGAAGACGCCGCTGAAATTGCTGCTCGACGACCGGATCGACCTCTCTGGCGGGCGCGTCAAGGCGGTCAAGGAAGAGGACGACCTCACCACCATCAAGCTTTCCGACAAATCGGTGTTCGGCAATGCGACGATCACCATGATGTTCGATCCGAAGACCTACGAGCTGCGCCAGTGGACGATCACCGACGCTCAAGGGAAAGACACGACGGTGATGATCTTCAACGTCAAGGAAGGCGGCAACTTCCCGGCCGACACTTTCGCGATCGACTATACGGCGAACAGAGAGCTCAATACCAAGACCAGGTAGGTCCGCCGATATTCAGGTGAGGCCGGCCTGCGAATGGCGGCTTCCTGCGCTTCCGGTGCTCACGTACTTCAAGTACGCTCCGCTCAGGTTCTCGGAAGCCACCATTCTCGGCTCGTCCTGACCTGAATCTCAGCGAACCTACAACCTGGCGAAGGGCATAGTCCGGCTTGTCTTTACCGCGCGCGGCTGGCACTAGATCGGCGATCTCTTGCCGGACCCCGCCTGAATGCCCTTCACCATCGCCACCTGGAACATCAACTCCGTGCGCCTGCGCATGCCGATCGTCGAGCGGCTCCTGAAAGAGCACGCGCCCGATGTGCTCTGCCTGCAGGAGACCAAGGTTCCCGACGAGCTGTTCCCGGAAAAAGCCTTCCGCAAGGCGGGCTACGAGCACATGCTGTTCCACGGCCAGAAGGGCTATCACGGCGTCGCCACCGTCGCCCGCCGCCCGATCGAGCTGGTCGAAAAGCGACGGTTCTGCGAGATCGACGACAGCCGGCATCTGTCGGTCAGGGTGCAGGCGGGCGGCAAGTCGGTGCTGGTGCATAATTTCTACGTGCCGGCCGGCGGCGACGAGCCGGATCCTGAGATCAACCGCAAATTCAGGCACAAGCTCGATTTCGTCTACGAGATGAACTCCGTACCGGCGAGCGGGGACGAATCGTCCGCCTCGATCCTGGTCGGAGACCTGAACATCGCACCGCAGGAGCACGACGTCTGGTCGCACAAGCAATTGCTCAACGTCGTCAGCCACACGCCGGTCGAGACGACAAATTTCGAGGCGATGCGCACGGCCGGCGGCTGGGTCGACCTGATGCGGCTCAATGTGCCGGCCGAGCAGAAACTCTACACGTGGTGGAGCTATCGCGCGAAGGACTGGGAAGCCTCGAACCGCGGCCGCCGTCTCGATCATATCTGGTCATCCGCCAACCTTGTGCCGGCTTTCGCCGGCTACGAGATCCTGCAGGCGGCGCGCGGCTGGGAGAAGCCGTCCGACCATGTGCCGGTGATTGCGAAGTTTGAATTGGATTGAGGTTGGACGTCGGCGGCTAAGAGACGCAAACCTTCGCGTTCGTCATCCTAGGGCGGAGCGCCGCGTAGCGGCGCGCAGACCGTAGGATCCATTCCGTTATCGGTGCCGAAGGATGCAACGATGCAGAACAAAGAAGCCTTGGGCAGGCCGCTTCGCCCAGAAAACCTCATTCTGCAATGCGGCGAAGCGTCAACGTCACGGAATGGATTCTAGGGTCTGCGCGCGTCGCTTCACTCCTTGCTCCGCCCTAGAATGACGAAGGCGCTTTCTGGCCGGCGCCATCCTACTCCGTAAACCTTGGCGCCAGTGCCTCGATGCGGGCGATCATCTGCTGGAATTCCTCCAGGATGCGCTCATGCAACAGCACCGCGATCTCCGGATATTCTTCCAGGATTCGGTGGAACATCTTGCGGCTCAATCGGATCACTTCCGAATCGACCGCGGCCGAGGCGCTGGTCAGCCGGTTGGTATCCGCGATCAGCGCCAGTTCGCTCAGCATGGTGCCTGGGCCTGCCGTACCGATCGGGACGCGTTCGCCGCCCAGCTCCCGATAGAGCGCGATCAAACCGCTGACCACGATATAAGCAGAATCAGCGACATCGTCCTCGCGGTACAGCTTATGGTCGGCTTGCAGCACGGTGGTCTCGGCGCCGAAGGCAAGCAGGCGCAGCTGTTCCTGCGTGAAGCCCTGGAAAAGCTTCACGCTTGACAGAATGCGGATGTCGTCATCCAGCGCCATCCTAGCTGTGTCCCCGAGCGGTCAGTCCAGTCCCTCCTTTGGAGCGGCGCGCCCTCCTGGGCTCGCGAAACGCTCCACCGTGCATCATGCGATGCGTGCAACGAGCCGACCCCATCACCCTCCAGCACCAGGATCGTACCCGAAGCGGTCCCGCCCGACCGCCCTAAATGTTTGTTTCGACGCAATTCCGGACGGTCGTCCTTGGCGAAGCCGCCGAGCCCAACCGTTTCACACTTTTCCTGGAATTGCTCTTGATCATGAAATGTTTAAGGAACCAGCTTGTAGCCGCCGCTTTCTGTCACAAGAATTTCGGCATTGGAAGGATCGCGCTCGATCTTCTGGCGCAACCGGTAGACATGGGTCTCCAGCGTGTGCGTGGTGACACCGGAATTGTAGCCCCAGACCTCTTCCAAAAGAACGTCGCGCGTCACCACCTTCTGGTCGGCGCGGTAGAGGTATTTGATGATCGAGGCTTCCTTCTCGGTCAGCCGCACCTTGGCGCCGCGCGGATCGATCAGCAGCTTCTGGCTGGGCTTGAACGTATAGGGGCCGACGGAGAAGGTGGCATCCTCGCTCTGCTCGTGCTGGCGAAGCTGGGCACGGATGCGCGCGAGCAGCACGGCGAAGCGGAAGGGCTTGGTCACATAATCGTTGGCGCCGGCCTCGAGACCCAGGATCGTGTCGGAATCGGTGTCGTGGCCGGTCAGCATGATGATCGGCGCCTTGTAGCCGCCCTTGCGCAGGATCTTCACCGCCTCGCGGCCATCCATGTCGGGCAGGCCGACATCCATGATGAGCAGGTCGACGACGCCGCTGCGCGCCGCGGCAACGCCTTTTGCGGCGGTCGCTTCCTGCTGGACGTCGAATTCTTCGTAGAGCGCCAGCTGCTCAACCAAGGTGGCTCGCAAGTCGTCGTCGTCATCAACGATCAGAATGGTACGTGATGTCATGGATCAATCCGTTGTTTTAAAAAGAATATTCAGTTGACCTCCCCCCATTTATGCGGAAGCTCACCGGCGCAACAGCCGATCACAGTGATTTGTTCCGTGACCCAATCATACAAGAAAAAACGTGCGCGCAATGCGTCGGGCGCATTTTTGCCGAAGGGCTTGAGCGTTTTGGTAGTGCGCGCGCGCCCCGGCAACCCCGCGCAAGGCTTCCTGCAAGCCGGCAAAACGGTGTTTCCCTGCGCTTTGGGGCGCGGCGGCATCTCCGCCAACAAGCATGAAGGGGACGGCGCGACGCCGCTGGCGTCGATGCGCATCCTGTCAGGTTATTTCCGGGGCGATCATTTCGCGGGCGGACGCAGGACGAGGCTGCCAATGGCGCCGATCGGCCCGGATCTCGGCTGGTGCGAGGTGCCGGACGACCGCAACTACAATCGCCCGGTCAAGATCCCCTATGGCGCCAGCCATGAGCGGATGAAGCGCGACGACCGACTTTACGATGTCTGCCTGGTGCTCGACTGGAACATCGCGCCGCGCCGGCGCGGGCGCGGCAGCGCGATCTTCTTCCATCTGGCCCGGCCGGGCTTCACGCCGACGCAAGGCTGCGTGGCGGTGACGGCGCGGACCATGGCGAGGCTGCTTCCGTTGCTGTCGGACAGGACGGTGGTGAAGGTGGTGAGGTAGGCAGTAGGCAGCAGGCAGCAGGCAGCAGGCAGCAGGCAGCAGGCAGCAGGCAGCAGGCAGCAGGCAGCAGGCAGTAGGTGTCTCGTCGCTATTGCCTACTGCCTAATCCCTAATGCCTCTTTCCCGGTTTCTGCCAGCCCGTGCCGAGCAGCCCGATCTCACGAAGCTCCCTGTCCATCGTCTTCGCGACGTCTCGACGTCCGGCGCCGATGTCGCGCAACTGGCTGTCGGAGAGGTCTTCGATCGGATCGTGGGACAGCCGGGCGGCGACGCGGGCCTGGCGCAGCCAATCGCGTGCCGAACGCAGCCAAAGGGCGAAGCCGGAAGGGGATTCCAGGGTGGTGCAGGGCCTCAGGGCGATCTCAGACATGGCTCTATCCGTGTTCTCCGGATATCAAATCCGGTTTTATGGTGTTTCGATGAAGCCATGATGCCGGATTGAAAAACAAACTGGAAACGAGTAGTTCTTTTCCGATCATCAAGTTTTATTTGGAGATCGCATGTCCAAGCTGCTTCCGGGAACGCGTGCGCTGCGGACGTTCGAAGCGGCGGCCAGGCATCTCAACTTCACCCGCGCGGCCGACGAGCTCGGCCTGACGCCAGCGGCGGTCAGCCACCAGATCAAGGAAATCGAGGATCAGCTCGGGCTGGTGCTGTTCACGCGCACCAGCCGCACCATCCGGCTGACGGAGGCAGGCAATGTGCTGCTGGAGGCCTCGGTCGATGCGCTTGAGCTGCTGAACCGCGCCGTCAGCCGCGCCCGCAAGATGACCCGCGGCACGGCGCTGCTGAAGGTAACGCTCGACGCGCAGTTCGCGACGAAATGGCTGATGCGCCGCGTCGACGACTTCCGCAAGCAAAAGCCGGGCATCGAGCTGCGCTTCGACATCACCTACGATGTCCGGGATTTCGACCTCGACGACGTCGATGTCGGCATCCGCTTCGGCGCCGGCAAATATCCGGGGCTCTGCGCGCATCGGCTGTTCGAGAACATCATCATCCCGGTGTGCAGCCCGGCGCTGCTGGCGTCAGGTCCGCCGCTGAAGGAGCCGCGCGACCTGTTCAACCACACGCTCGCGCATATCGAATGGTCGCGGCAGGGCGTGACCTGGCCGAACTGGAGCATGTGGATGCACGCGGCCGGCGTCGACGATTTCGACGACAGCCGCACGCTGGTCTTCGGGTCGTCTACCGACGCCACCCAGGCGGCGCTCGACGGCAACGCGGTGGCGCTCGCCGACTTCGCCATGGTCGCCAACGATCTTTCGCAAGGACGTCTGGTGCGGCCTTTCGAGCTCGGCATCAAGGTCGCGCCGGAATTCGCCTATTTCCTGGTCTATCCGGAGGCGGCGAAGGACGACGCGCGCGTCGTCGCCTTTCGCGAATGGCTTACCGAGGAGGCGGCGAAGACGCCGACGTGACGGCCGGCTTAGAGCGGTTCAGCGTTTCTCTGAATCGACGAACCGCTCTAAATACTTGTTTCCGCGCAATTCCGGACGGAAAACCGCTACTTTCCTGGAGTTGCTTTAGCCGGCCGGGGCGGCCGGCGCGCCGAACCAGCCGATGACGGCGCCGATGATCAGCATCACGCCCATCCAGTGGCCGGCATCGATCAGCGTCAGGGCCCAGCCGAAGCCTTCATAGCGGTGGTTGACGGTGAGCGTGGTGGCGATGAATCCGAGCCAGAGCACGAAGCCGAACAGTAACCCCGCGATCGGGTTCGGCTCGCCGCCGGTTATCGCACCCACCACCAGCGTCAGCACGAGCGCCATGATCAGCTCGGCGATGAAGCTGACGACGAAGGGAGCGACCGAGCGCTGCATGGTGGCCGGGTCGAGCTTGGCGGCCTTCAGCCAAGGCTTGCTCAAGCCCATGTACCAGGCGGCGCCGAACAGCCACGCGACGATTGCGGCGGCGATCACCGCCAGCCAGTTCACGACCGAAAAATCCATGCTTTTCCCCTCCAAGTTGAAAGGCGATGGAACGCTTGTTCGGCGATCGCGTCAAGCAAGGCGCCAGACGGTGGTGCGCTTGACCTCGGCATCTTCCAGCACGCGCGTCACCGGAACCTGGTAGACGGCAAGCGCTTCCAACCCGGTCCTGGGGAGATAGGCACGGCCCGGATCGCCGACGAGGATTTCGGCGCCGCGCGCCTTCAGAGATCCGAACCAGGGCAGCACCCGTTCGGCGAAGGCCTTGTCGTAGAAGACGTCACCGGCGAGCACGACGTCCCAGCCATCGTCGATGCCGACGCAATCCGTGCCGCGGAATTGCGCTTCAACGCCGTTGGCTTCGAGGTTGAGCGCGATCGCCGTCTCGCAGAACGGGTCGATGTCGGCGGCGATCACTTGGCTAGCGCCGGCTTTCATCGCTGCGATCGCGACGAGGCCGGAACCGGAGGCGAAATCGAGCACCCGTTTGCCGCGTACAGTCCCCGGATTATCGAGCACATAGCGGGCGAGGCCCTGGCCGCCGGCCCAGGCGAAGGCCCAGAAGGGCGGCGGCAGGCCGATCTCGGCCAGCTCCTCCTCGGTGCGCAGCCATAGATCATGCGCCTCGTCGGCGAGGTGCAGAAGCACTTCCGGCACATGCGGCGGCGCCATCAGCGCCGTATTGTCGAGGATGAACTTTCTCGCGCTTCTCGGCGTGAGCTTGGTCACGGCGCCGGGTTGAGCTCGGCCATGCGGCAGACCTCTTTCCATTCAGCCGGCGTCACCGGCTGCACGGAAAGCCGGCCGAGCCGGACCAGCGCCATCTCGGCGAGCTTCGGGTTGGCCTTGACCTCTTCAAGCGTCACCGGCTTCGGCACGTCCTTATAGGCGCGGATGTCGACGCATTCCCAGCGCGGATCGTCGGTCGTGGTGTCGGGATGGGCCAGCGCGCAGACCTCGGCGATGCCGACGATGTCGAGGCCCTCATTGGAATGGTAGAAGAAACCGAGATCGCCGATCTGCATCGCCTTCATGTTGTTGCGGGCGGCGTAGTTGCGCACGCCGTCCCATTGCGTGCCGGCCTTGCCTTTGGCCTTCAGCGCCTCGAAGGAAAAGACCGAGGGTTCGGACTTGAACAGCCAGTAGTTCATATCGTTTGTCCCATCGCTTTGTCGCACCGCCACGCATGGCGTTCCCGTCTATGCTTACTCTCTCGCCGTCGATGCGGCGAGAGCAGCCAATCATGCGCCGGCGGGCTTCTGGAAGACCCAGTTCCACGGACGGATATCGACGCTTTCGAACAGGCCGGCCTTGGCGTAGGGATCGGCCGCGGCCAAAGCTTGGGCAGCAGCCATGTCCGGCGCTTCGATCATCACCAGGCTGCCGTCCGGCTTGCCGTCGGCGTCGAGGAAGGGACCTGCAAAGGCAAGCTTGCCCTCGGCGATCAGGCCTTCCAGGAACGCAGCATGCGCCGGCCGCGTGTCGACGCGCAGCTGCAGGCTGCCGGGCTTGTCCTTGCAAATCAACGCAAACAGCATTTTCAGCTCCGATGGTCAGATGTCGGTTTCGGTTTTGAGCGGCCTCGTCATCAGCGCGGTCACGGCCTGGCCGATGGTCACCTTGCCGTCGAGGATGGCGGCGACGGCCGAAATGATCGGCGCCTCGATGCCGCGCTCGGCGGCGATGCGGGCGGCAATCCCCGCCGTGGGCACGCCTTCGGCCAGCGGCAGGCCGGCAAGCGGCTTGCCCTGGCCGAGCGCCAGGCCGTAGGCGAAGTTGCGCGATTGGGCGGAAGAACAGGTGAGCAAGAGGTCGCCGAGGCCTGAAAGCCCCATCAGCGTTTCCGGCCGGGCGTCGAAGGCCGCGCCGATGCGGCGCAATTCGACGAAGCCGCGCGTCACCATGGCGGCCTGGGCGCTGGCGCCGAGGCCTGCGCCGGTGACAGCACCGGCGGCAATGGCAAAGACGTTCTTCAGCGCGCCGCCGATCTCGACGCCAATCAGGTCGTCGCTCGAATAGCAGCGCAGGTTCTCCGCCGAAAAGCGCGCGGCAAGCTCGGCCGCCAATTCCGCATCGCGGGCGGCAACCACCACGGCGGTCGGCAGGCCGCGCGCGACGTCGCTGGCGAAGCTCGGGCCGGAAAGCGCCGCGACCGGATTGCCCGGCAGGCTTTCCTCGACGATCGCCGAGAGCAGTGCGCCGGTGTCGCGCTCGATGCCCTTGGCGCAGAGCACCAGCGGCACGCCTGCAGGAACGTGGTTGCGGGCAGTGGCCAGGACGGCGCGCAGCGACTGCGCCGGCGTCACGGCGAGCACGCAGTCGGCGCCGTCAAGCGCCGAGGCAATGTCGCTGGTGGCCGTGATGCCGGGCTCAATCCTGATGCCGGGCAGGTAGCGCGGGTTCTCGCCGCGGGCGATGGCGGCGACGGTTTCGGCGTCGCGCGCATAGAGCCGGACATCGTGGCCGGCGCGCAGCATGGCCAGCGCCAGCGCCGTGCCCCAGGCGCCGCCGCCCAGCACCGCAACACGCCAGCCGCTGGTGCTTTTCTTGGTCATGCCTTGGCACCACGCCGGCCCGAGCCGACCAGAGGCGCGGAAACACTGTCGAGCGGCCAGCGCGAGCGCGGCACGAAATCGGCGGCGTTTTCGTCGGCGATGCCGGCGCGCAGCCGCTCTATGCCGGCCCAGGCGATCATCGCCGCATTGTCGGTGCAAAGCTTCTGCGGCGGCGCGACGAATGCGAAGCCGGCCTCGAAACACAGCGCTTCGAGCGTCGCCTTGATCGTGCGGTTGGCGGCGACGCCGCCGGCAACGACCAGCGCCGGCTTTGCATGGTCCGGAAATTCCTGGCGGAAGCCGGCAAGGGCGCGGCCGACACGATCGCCCAGCGCGTCCGCCACCGCCGCCTGGAAAGAGGCGCAGATGTCGGCGACGTCCTGGTTGCTTAGCGGCGCGATCGCGCTCGCCGCCTGGCGCACCGCCGTCTTCAAACCGGAGAAGGAGAAATCGGGCTGCGCCGAGCCCTTCATCGGGCGCGGGAAGGCAAAGCGGCCTGCATCCCCGCTGACGGCCGCCTTCTCGACATTCGGGCCGCCGGGATAGGGCAGGCCAAGCATCTTGGCGGTCTTGTCGAAGGCCTCGCCCAGCGCATCGTCTATGGTGGTCGCCCAGCGCTGGTAATCGCCGACGCCGCGCACCGCGACGATCTGGGTGTGGCCGCCGGAGACGAGCAGAAGCAGATAAGGAAAATCGAGACCGTGGGTCAGCCGCGCCGTCAGCGCGTGGCCCTCGAGGTGGTTGATGGCGATCAGCGGCTTGTTGGCGGCGGCGGCGATTGCCTTGGCCGTCATCAGGCCGACGATCAATCCGCCGACCAGGCCCGGCCCTGCTGTCGCGGCGATCGCGTCGATCTCATCGAGCGACACCGCCGAATCGGCGAGCGCCGCCTCGATGATACCGTCCAGCGCCTCGACATGGGCGCGTGCGGCGATCTCGGGCACGACGCCGCCGAAGGCCGCATGCTCCTCGATCTGGCTGAGCACCACGTTGGACAGAATTTCGGGCGCGGCGACGCCGTCCAGCGCCACAACGCTGGCCGCCGTCTCGTCGCAGCTCGTCTCAATGCCCAGAACGCGGATCAATTGGTCGCTGGCCTCTATGATTGTATCACCGGCCAATCCCAATTAGGAAAAGGCCCGGCAGACCTCAAGCTGCCCTGGGGGTTATCACGGACCGCGCGCCATGCAAACTTTGAAAATCGGAACACGCGGCAGCCCGCTGGCATTGGCCCAGGCGCATGAGACGCGGGCGCGGCTGATGCAGGCGCATGGCCTGCCCGAAGAGGCGTTCGAAGTGGTGCCGATCTCGACCAGTGGTGACCGCATCCAGGACCGGCCGCTGTCGGAGGCCGGCGGCAAGGGCCTGTTCACCAAGGAGATCGAGGAAGCGCTGCTCGAGCGCCGCATCGACATCGCCGTGCATTCGTCGAAGGACATGCCGACGGTGCTGCCCGTCGGCCTGGAGCTTGTCACCTTCCTGCCGCGCGAGGACGCGCGCGACGCCTTCATCGGCAAGAACGTGAAGCGGATCGCCGACCTGCCGCATGGCGCCACGGTCGGATCGTCATCGCTGCGCCGTCAAGCGCTGATCCGCCGCATGCGGCCGGATCTCGACGTGGTGATCTTCCGCGGCAATGTGCAGACCAGGCTGCGCAAGCTCGACGAAGGCGTCGCCGAGGGCACCATCCTGGCCTATGCCGGATTGAAGCGCCTCGGACTTGAGCATGTCGTCACCGACCTGATGCCGCTGGAAGCCTTTCCGCCGGCGCCGGGACAAGGCGCGATCGGCATCGAAACCCGCATCGGCGACCGCGACGTCGAAAAGATGCTGGCGGCGATCCATCACGTGCCAACCGGCCAGGCGCTTACCTGCGAGCGCGCCTTTCTCGCCGCGCTCGACGGCTCCTGCCGCACGCCGATCGCCGGCCATGCGATGGTGTCGGGCGAAAAACTGTCCTTCGCCGGGCTGATCATCTCGCCCGACGGCACGGAATCGCATGAGGTCCGGCTGGAAGGCGAGGCTGCCGACGCGGCGGAGATCGGTCTGGACGCGGCGCGCACGGTCCGCACCAAGGCTGGTGCGACATTCTTCGACGGCTGGGCCTGACATGGTCCGCGTCCTGGTGACGAGGCCGGAGCCTGGCGCGTCGCGCACGGCACGGCGCCTCGAAGCCCTGGGATTCCAACCCGTCCTGCTGCCGCTGACCGAGACGAGCGCATTGCCGGTCGAGGCGAGCATCGGCACCGATGGCGTCGCGGTCGTCGTCACCAGCGCCAATGCGGTGCGGCATGCGCCGAAGGCGCTGATCGCGGCACTTGCGCGCCTGCCTTGCCACGCAGTTGGCAAACGGACGGCGGAAGCCTGCCGCGCGGCGGGATTCCTCTCCGTCACGGAAGGTCCGGGCGACGCCGAGGCGCTGACCGATGCCATCGCCGGCGGCCTTGCCGGTAGGGCGATCGTCTATCTGTGCGGCCGCGTCCGCTTGCCTGCGTTCGAGCAGCGGTTGGCGGCGGCTGGCGTGCATGTCCAGGCGATCGAGACCTACGACACGACAGCTGTCGACTATGGCGATGCCGATGTGGTCGCCCGCCTGTCGGGCCGGCCGGTCGAGGCCGCACTGCTCTATTCGGCCAAGGCCAGCTTGGCGCTGGTCAGCCTGATTGCGCGGCCGGCCTTGCGGCATCTCTTTGTAAGAACGGAATTCCTGGCGCTTTCGGCGCGTGTCGCCGAGCCGCTCGACGGGGTTGCCGGTGACAGGGTCCGCATCGCGTCCAAACCCGAGGAAGAGCAGCTGCTGGCGCTTTTGTCGCTGCCCGGCTGAGCCGCGTCATCACACCGCCCCTTTTCACCGCTTGGTGATGTGCTAGAGCATCCCCTGGACCCTTTGAACCATCCTCAAGCCAGTTCGCGGAGCCCAAAGCATGGTCAAGACGCCGAAGATGCGACATTCGAAGACCCGGCGCGAGCCGGTGACCATCGAACTCGAGCCCGGCGCCGTCTCGCGAATCACCGACGAGGAGGCCGCGAAGGCCGAGGCCAAGGCAGGGCAAACCGACGAGGCGAAGGCGGAAGAGGCCGCCGCCGCTTCGCAGCCGGAGCCGCCGGAAGAGCCGATCCATGCCGAGCAGGCCGATATCGAGCCGTGGGAGCATAGCGACGCCGCGCAGGCAACTGCCGATAAATCAGAGGCCGGCAAGGACGAGCCGGAGGCGCCGTATCCCGGCGCGTCCGATGCGCCGAAGAGCCAGCCCAAGGGCTTCGATTACAATTTCGAGGACGCATCCGCGCCTGGCGCCGGCGCCTCGGCATCGAAGGCAAGCGAGACACGAAGTGAGACATGGGGCGAGGATGGCGTGCCGCAGCCCCCGCGCAGAACCGGCGTCAACGCCATCGCTGCGGGCGTCGTCGGCGGCGTGATCGCGCTTGCCGGCGCCGGCCTGCTGCAAGCGGTCGGCCTGCTCGGCTCGTCGGGACCGGGCGGCTGGTCGCTCGAGAGCGTCAACGGCGAGATCGCTTCGCTGAAAAGCGAAATCGCGGCGCTGAAGGAAAGCGGCGGCACCTCGGCCAAGATCGACGGCCTGTCCTCGGCGCTCGATCAGGTCAAGGCCGATGTGGCGGCGCTGAAATCGTCGGCCGGCCAGGGCGGCGACGGCGCTGCGCTCAAGGCGCTCGGCGACAAGGTCGGCCAGATCGAGACAACCGTCGCCGAGCTGCAGAAGAACGGCAATGCGGCACCCGCCGATCTCGGTCCGCTCAACGAGAAGATCGCAGGGCTCGACGCGCTGGTGAAATCGGCGGGCGATGCGGCCAAGGCCGAGGACGGCAGGGTGGCGGCGCTGGAGCAGTCCGTATCGCAGCTTTCCGGCAAGGTCGAGGCGCAGGCCTCGCAACCCAAGATCGCGCTGGCGATCGCCGCCTCGGCGCTGAAGTCGGCGCTCGATCGCGGCGCGCCTTTCGCGACCGAGCTCGACACGTTCGCGGCGATCGCGCCGGATGCGCCTGAGCTCGCGGCGCTGCGCTCCTATGCCGAAAAGGGCGTGCCGACCCGCGCCACCATCGCTGCGGAGGCCGATGCCGCCGCCAACGCCATGGTCGAGGCGGCAAAGCCGGTCGACCAGAATGCCGGCTTCTTCCAGAGCTTGGTGTCGAGCGCTGAATCGCTGGTCAAGGTGCGGCCGGTCGGCGCGGTCGAGGGCAAGGGCGTGCCGGAAACCGTCGCGCGCATGGAAGTGGCGGTCAACCAGGGCGACTACGCCAAGGCGCTCAGCGAATATGACGCGCTGCCGGACGCGGCAAAGGCGGCCGGCGCCGATTTTGCCGGCAAACTGAAGGCACGGCTGGAGGTCGAAAAGCAGCTCGAAGCGCTGATTGCCGGCGCGACGAAGGCTTAAGGAGACAAGATGATCCGCATCCTCGTCTTCCTCGCCGTCGTCTTCGCGCTCGGGCTCGGCTTTGCCTGGCTGGCAGACCGCCCGGGCGAGATGCTCGTCACCTTCAACGGCTACCAGTACCAGGTCACGCTGATGGTGGCGGCGGTGGCGATCGTCGCTGTTGTGGCGGCGGTGATGATCGTCTGGTGGCTGATCAAGTCGCTGTGGAACAGCCCCTACACGATCTCGCGCTATTTTAGGGTGCGCCGCCGCGACCGCGGATACCAGGCATTGTCGACGGGCATGATCGCCGCCGGCGCCGGCGACGGCGCGCTGGCGCGCAAGAAGACCAAGGAGGCGGCCAAGCTGATCAGCTCCGATCAGGAGCCGCTGATCAACCTGCTCGACGCCCAGGCCTCGCTGCTCGAAGGCGACCATAAAGGCGCGCGGGAGAAATTCGAGCGCATGCTCGACGATCCCGAGATGCGGCTGCTCGGCCTGCGCGGGCTCTATCTGGAGGCCGAGCGCCTCGGCGACCGCAATGCCGCGCGCCACTATGCCGGCCGCGCGGCGGCGGTGGCGCCGCAACTTGCCTGGGCGGCGGAATCGACGCTGGAGGAACTTACCGAACGCGGCGACTGGGACGGCGCGCTGAAGCTGGTCGAGGCGCAGAAATCGACCAGGCAGATCGAGCGTGACGCCGCCAACCGCCGCCGCGCCGTGCTGCTCACCGCCAAGGCGCAGGCGCTGGTCGACAGCGACCCGAATGCGGCCCGCACCGCGGCGCTCGAAGCCAACAAGCTGGCGCCGGATTTCGCGCCGGCGGCGGTGATCGCCGCCGATCTGGTTATCCGGCAAAACGACGTGCGCAAGGGCTCCAAGATCCTGGAGGCCGCCTGGAAGGCCGAGCCGCATCCCGACATCGCCGAGCTCTACACCCATGCCAGGCCGGGCGACGCCGTGCTCGATCGTCTGAACCGCGCGAAGAAGCTGCAGGAATTGAAGAGGAATCATCCCGAGTCGTCGATGGCCGTGGCGCGCGCAGCGCTCAATGCTCAGGATTTCGCCACGGCGCGGCGCGAGGCGGAGGCCGCGATCCGCATGGATCGTCGCGAGGGCGCATATCTTCTGCTCGCCGATATCGAGGAGGCCGAGACGGGCGACCAGGGCAAGGTGCGGCAGCTGCTGTCGAAGGCCGTGCGCGCGCCGCGCGATCCGGCCTGGGTGGCGGACGGCGTCATCTCCGAGCGCTGGGCGCCGGTGTCGCCGGTCACCGGCAAGCTCGATGCCTTCACCTGGCGGGCGCCGATGGAGCGGCTTGGCCAGCTGATCGACAGCGACGCGGATGTCGCCGTACCGGCGATCACCGCTGCGCCGCCTGTCCAGCCTGTCGCCGAAAAGGCGATCGACATCGTCGCCGATGCTCCGGCCGAGAAGCCGGCGCCGGTGCCTTCAAACGGCGGCGAGAAGCAAGCGTCCGTTGCGGAAGCCGTCAGCGAGGCTGAAATCGGCGAGCCCGGTCCGGAGCTGCCGCCTCTGCCGGACGACCCTGGTGTCGCGCCGGAAGAAGAAGCGGAAAAATCGCCGCGCCGCTTTCGTTTGTTCTGAGGCTGTGTTCTGGGACCGGGTTGTTGGGCAGGGAAAAAACATCGATGTTCGAGCGCGTATTGTCCTTCCTGAGGGATCTGCCGGCTGGGCGCGAGACCAAGCCGAGCGCCGACGATCCGCGCGTCGCGGCTTCGGCGCTGCTCTATCATGTGATGAACGCCGACGGCGTACGCCAGGACGTCGAGTGGGAACGGTTCAAGCAGATCCTGGCCGAGACCTATTCGGTGAGCGGCGAGGAGCTCGATGCGCTGGCGGCGGCCGGCGAGCGCGCCGACAACGAGGCGATCGACCTCTACGCCTTCACCAGCGTCTTGAAGCGCCACCTCGACCCCGAGGCGCGCAAGGCCTTCATCGGCCTGATGTGGGAAATCGTCTATGCCGATGGCGAGCTTGACGAGCTCGAGGACAACACCGTCTGGCGGGTCGCCGAGCTGATCGGCGTCGAGCGTCGCGACCGCATCGAGGCGCGCCGCAAGGCGGCAGCCGAGGTGCCCGGCGCGCGGGGCGAATCGAGCGACGAATAGCAGGATCCTTCGCCTTCCATGCCACCCAGATCGAGGCCGAGACCAAAAATCCTGATCGTGCTGCATCAGGAGACTTCGAGCCCCGGCCGCGTCGGCCACATGCTCCTGGAAGAAGGCTTCGACCTCGACATCCGCCGCCCGCCCTTGGGTGACGAATTGCCCTGCACGCTGAACGATCATGCCGGCGCGGTTATCTTCGGCGGGCCGATGAGCGCCAATGACGAGGACGAGTTCGTCCGCCGCGAAACCGACTGGCTGGAAATCCCGCTCAAGGAGAACCGGCCGTTCCTCGGCATCTGCCTTGGGGCGCAGATGCTCGCCAACCATCTCGGCGGCAAGGTCGAGGGCCACGGCGAAGGCCTGGTCGAGATCGGCTGGTATCCGCTGAAGGCGACCGAGGCTGGCAAGAAACTGCTGCACTGGCCGGAGATGGTCTACCAGTTCCACCGCGAGGGCTTTTCGCTGCCGAAGGAAGCGACGCTGCTGGCGACCGCGGAAACCTATCCCAACCAGGCGTTCCGTTATGGCGAGAATGCCTGGGGCATCCAGTTCCATGGCGAGCTGACAAGGGCGATGATGCAGCGCTGGGTGGTGCGCGGCGCACATCGCTTCGAACTCCCCGGCGCCCAGCCCGGCCGCGACCATCTCGGCGGCCGGCTGATCTGGGACATGCACCTCAAGCGCTGGCTGGGCGAGTTTTTGGGGCTGATTTTTGGCAGGCCGGCTGTGGGGTAGGGCAAACTGATGCGGCTGTTGGACTGGATCAGACCGACCAGCATCTGCGCCGCACCTGCCGAGGTCGCGCAGATCGTTGCCTCGCCGCGCCAATTTTCTGCGCCCGACGCGGCGAATCCGTAACCCTACTCGGCGGCCGTCTCCGACGGCGCCTCTGCAGGCCCCGAAGGCTCGGCTTCGGCACGGGGCTTGCGCCGTGAAAACAGCGACCTGAGCGTGACGTAGAACACCGGCGTCAGGAACAGGCCGACGAAGGTGACCCCGAGCATGCCGGAGAACACCGCGGTGCCGAGCGACTGGCGCATTTCTGCGCCCGGGCCCGTTGCGATCATCAGCGGCACGACGCCGAGGATGAACGCGAAGGCGGTCATCAGGATCGGCCGCAGCCTGAGCCGGCAGGCTTCGACGGCGGCCTCGGCGGCCGACAGGCCGCGTTCCTGCGCCTGCCGCGCGAATTCGACGATCAGGATCGCGTTCTTGGCGGCAAGCCCGATCAGCACGATGAGGCCGATCTGCACGAGAATGTTGTTGTCCAGCCCTCGGAAAGTCACGCCAAGCAACGCCGCGAGCACGCCGAGCGGCACCACCAGCACAATGGCGAACGGCAACACCCAGCTTTCATATTGCGCCGCCAGCGCCAGGAACACGAACAGCACCGACAGTCCGAAGATATAGACGGCGGCATTGCCGGTGTTGCGCTCCTGATAGGCAAGCTCGGTCCATTCATAGGAGGTACCGGCCGGCAATGTCTTTGCCGTGATCCCTTCCATCAATGCCAGCGCGTCGCCCGTGGAGACGCCAGGCGCGGCGTTGCCCTGCAGCGGCACCGAGACGTACATGTTGTAGCGCTGGACCAGCGCCGGGCCGGTGACGTCGCGGATCTCGATCAACGTGCCGAGCGGAACCAGCGCGCCGGTCGCCGAGCGAACCTTCAATTTCAAGATGTCGGAGCGATCGAGGCGGAACGCCTGGTCGGCCTGCGCCCGCACCTGGTAGACGCGCCCGAAAGCGTTGAAGTCGTTGACGTAGGCGGTGCCCAGATTGATCGACAGTGTCTCGAAGATGTTGGGGATCGGCACGTTCAGGATGCGCGCCTTGTCGCGATCGATCGCCAGGAAGAATTGCGGGCTCGACGCGGAGAACGTGGTGAACACGCCTGTCAGCCCCGGCGTCTTATTGGCCTTGCCGGCGATTTCGTAGGCAAGCGCCAGGATCTGCCGCATGTCGGCGCTGTTGCGCTCCTGGATCTGCAGCTTGAAGCCGCCGGCATTGCCGACGCCGCGGATCGGCGGCGGCGGCAGTGCGATAATGAAGGCTTCCTTGATGCTTTGCAGGCTGCCGAACAGATTGCCGATGACCTTGGTCGCCGACTGGCCGGCTTTCAGCCGCTCGTCAAACGGCTTGAACCTGGCGAAGATCACGCCCTGGTTGCTGGCGTTGGTGAAGGTCGCGCCGGAGAAGCCGGCGAAGGCGACCGCGTAGTCGACGCCTGGCGTTTTCTGGATGATCTGCGACGCCTGCTGGATGACCGCATCGGTCCTCGACAGCGAGGCGCCGTCGGGCAACTGGACCACGACGATCGCATAGCCCTGGTCGAGCGATGGGATGAAACCGCGCGGCACGGCCTGCGCCATGTAGACCGTGGCGGAGATCAGGCCCGCGAAAACGGCCAGCATGGCGGCGATCGTTATCCACGAGCCGACCAGCACGCGGATGATGCTCGAATACCAATGGGCGACCCTGTCGAAGCCGCGATTGAACCCGTCGGCGAGCGCCCGTCCGAACCGCGCCAGGAAAAAGCGAGGCGGCGCCGCCGCGGCGCGGTGCGACTTGAACAGCAGTGCGGCCAGCGCCGGCGAAAGCGTCAGCGAATTGAATGCCGAGATCGCCGTCGACACCGCGATGGTGATCGCAAACTGCAGGTAGAATTGCCCGGAAATGCCGGGGATGAAGGCTGTCGGCACGAAGACGGCTATCAGCACCAGCGAGATCGCGATAATGGCCGTTCCGACTTCATTCATGGTCAGGTGCGACGCCGGATTGGGCGCGAGCCCACTGGCGATATTGCGCTCGACGTTCTCGACCACGACGATCGCATCGTCGACGACGATGCCGATCGCCAGAACGAGCCCGAACAGCGTCAGCATGTTGAGCGAGAAGCCGGCGGCGTAAAGCACAGCCAGCGTGCCGATCAGCGACACGGGGATCGCCACGATCGGCACGATCGCCATGCGCCACGACTGCAGGAAGACGATGATGACGATGATGACCAGCAACATCGCCTCGAGGATCGTCTTGTAGACCTCGTGGATCGACTCGGCGACGAATTCTGTCGGATTGTAGACGATTTCGTAGCTCAACCCGTTCGGGAAGTCGCGGGAAAGCTCCTTCATCTTGTCCTGGATCTCCGCGGCCGCGGCGAGCGCATTGGTGCCCGGCCGCTGGAAGATGGCGAGCGCCACCGCCGGTTTGCCGTTGAGATAGGAGTTGGTCACGTAATCCTTGGCTCCGAGCTCGATGCGCGCAACGTCCTGCAGCGAGATCAGGCGGCCGTCGTCGGTCGATTTGACGATCACGTATCGGAAGTCGCGGGCGTCGTTGAAGCGGCCTTGCGTGGTGACCGTGTACTGGAACGCCGTGCCGGTGCCGGTCGGCGGCGCGCCGATCGAGCCGCCCGACACTTGGACGTTCTGGTCGCGCAGCGCCTGCACCACATCGCCTGAGGTCATCCCCAGGGCGGACAGTTTTTCCGGATCAAGCCAGATGCGCAGCGAATATTCGCGTTCGCCGAAGATGATGAGGTCGCCGACGCCGTCTAACCTGAGCAGTATGTCGCGCACCCGCGAGCGGGCGTAGTTCGAGACGTAGAGCTGGTCGTAGGTATTGTCGGGCGACAGCATGTGCACGACCATCATCAGGTCGGGCGAGCTCTTGGTGGTGGTGATGCCGAGGCGGCGGACTTCTTCGGGCAGGCGCGGCTCGGCGACCGACACGCGGTTCTGCACAAGCACCTGCGCCTTGTCGAGATCGGTGCCCAGCTTGAAGGTGATGGTCAGCGCCATCGACCCGTCGCCCGACGAATAGGACGACATGTAGAGCATGCCCTCGACGCCGTTGATCTCCTGCTCGATCGGTGTTGCCACCGTCGCTGCGACCGTCTGGGCGTCGGCGCCCGGATACTGCGCGCGAACGACGATGGTCGGCGGCGCGATCTCGGGATATTGCGCGACCGGCAGCTGGGTATAAGCAATCCCGCCGAGGATCAGCAGGACGATCGAAACGACCGATGCGAAGATGGGGCGGTCGACGAAGAAATGTGCGAACCTCATTGCTGCAACCCGGCGGTGTCGGCCTTGGGCGGCAACGTCACCATCTCGGCCTTCACTTTGGTGCCAGGCCTGGCGTGCATCAGCCCTTTGACGATGATCGTCTCGCCGCCGGTCAGGCCCGAGCGGATCACCCGGTAGCCGTCGAGAAGCGGGCCGGTGCGCACGGGCTTCGCCGACACCATCCCGGCCTCATCCACCAGGAAGACGATGCGTCGATCCTGATCGGCGCCGATCGCGTCGTCGGGCACCAGCACGCCGCTATGCGGCAGCGACCCCGGCACGTTGATGCGCCCGAACATGCCTGGCTGGAGAATGCCGTCGGGGTTGGCAAACTTCGCACGCACCCGCATGGTGCCGGTCGCGTTGTCGATCCGGTTCTCGGCAAAATCGAGCTTGCCTTTGAACACCGCCTCCGCGCGGTCGGCGACATGAACCTCCACATCGAGCCCGCTGGCGCCTTCCTGCATGCTGCCGCCGCGCGCCTTCGCGTCGCGGGCGTAGCTGAAATACAGGCGCTCATCGACGTCGAAATAGAAGTCGATCGGGTCGCGCGTGACGATGGTCGTCAGCAAGGTGGAATCCGGCTGCACGAGGTTGCCGACCGACACCAGCCGGCGGTCGATGCGGCCGGATAAAGGTGCCTTGATCTCGGTGAATTCCATGTTCAGGCTGGCCGTCGTCAGCGCAGCCGTCGCGCCCTGCATCTGCGCCTGCGCCGCAAGGTATTCCCGCCGGCGGTCGTCGACCGTGGCGGGCGAGATGTTGCCGGTCTTGGCAAGCTCGTTGGCGCGATCCAGCTGCATCTTGGTGAATTCGAGCAGTGACTTGGCGACGTCCACTTGCGATTTGGCGGCATCATAAGCGGCCTGGTACGGACGCTGGTCGATGGTGAAGAGCAGGTCGCCCTTGTTGACCAGCGAGCCGTCCTGGAAGCTGACCTTGTCCAGATAGCCGCTGACGCGCGAACGGATGGCGACCTGGTCGACGGCTTCGAAGCGCCCGACGAACTCGTCGTCTTCGACGATATCACGCACCACCGGCTTGGCCGCCGTCACCGCTGGTAGCTGCTGGTCCTGCGCCAACGCAGCGCTGCCGAAAGCCATGCCGAGCAGGAATGCCGCCGACACGGCGGCGCGGGCAAGCCAGTTGGCCGATCGACGGGGTCGCCCGCCCGCGTCGCGATGCAATTGCCCATTCCCTGTGGTGTCCATTTGCGTCCCCGCTCGCTGGACCCGGAGGTCGATTGATCCGCTTCACGCTCAGGCTTCTAGTGGAGATCAGACTGCAGCGTTGTGCACAGCAACATGATCATTTTCCATGCGGGCTGAAATGTCCACCCCGTGGCTGCCCATCGCCATCCGGCAAGGCCGACATCGATCATACAGACGCGATGGCCACTTCACGCCACGAGTCAAAGTTCGTGCTCGCCCTGGCGTCCGGTCACCAAGCAATCCCGGACATCGGAGTTCACCGTTTGGTGATGATGCGCATCGCAGCGAGAGCGTATGGCGACCGTCAGCGCTGCAACAGCGGTTTCACTCCTGTCGCTGCTTTCGTCGGATTTCCAGATGCTGTGCAGCAGCAGCCCGGAGATCGCTGAAATCATCCGCACGACCGCGCTTGAGTAGCGCGACGCGGCGCAGCCGTCCAAATAAGTGTCGTTGCTAGCTCCGAGGCGCCGGCGAATGCATCGGCTTTCCCCGCCGGCGCTGTGCATCGCCGGTCTGGCCGCTATCGGCGGAGCCGCGAATCTGTGCTAAGGCGCCGCCCGACCAATCAAGAGGACGACACTGTGAGCGAACTGACCTTGGCCGAGGCGACCGAAAATATCTATGCCTCACTCCGAGCGGACAATGCCGACCTCGATGCGCATATCGCGGCACTCAAGGCAGCGCTGGCGCGGGAGGGGAAGAAACAGGCGGTGTTCGATCCGGCCAAGCTGGTGCAGAACAACCGCGCCGGCCGCAAGTTGATGCAGGCCTATTTTCGGCAGCGGGGCGTCAGCGTGAGCTTTTCGGAGTAAAAACAGCTTCCGACCCTACCTCGCTGGTCGACGGCGCAGCGTGATTGGCCCGAACGTCGGATCCAGCGGCTTGGATTCAGAACTCAGTCAATTCCGGCTGTTGAGATGCCGCACCTGCCGCAGTGCTGGGAACAGATAGGCCCACAAGCCAGCGACGGCGATGGCGCCGATGCCGCCGATCACCACGGCGGGAACCGTGCCGATCAGCGCCGCCATGGTGCCGGCGCGGAATTCACCGACCTCGTTCGAGGCGCCGACGAAGACCTGGTTGACGGCGTTGACGCGGCCGCGCACCTCGTCCGGCGTCCAGAGCTGGATCAGCGTCTCGCGGATGTAGACGCTGAACATGTCGGTCGCTCCAAGCAAGGCGAGCGCGACGATGGACAGCCAAGTGATGGTCGACAGGCCGAACAGCATTATCGAGGCGCCGTACAAGGCGACGAAGCCGAGCATGATCTTGCCGGCATGGTCGCGGATCGGATGGCCGGCCAGCCAGACGGCGACGCAGATGGCGCCGATGCCCGGCGCCGAGCGCAGCAGTCCGAGCCCCCAGGGACCAAGCTGCAAAATGTCGCGCGCATAGACCGGCAGCAACGCAAAGGCGCCCGACAGGAGCACGGCGAACAGGTCGAGCGAGATCGCACCGAGCACGATCTTCTCGCCCCAGATGTAGCTGAAGCCGGCAAACAGCGTCTGCATCGTCGGCTTGTCGGTGGCCGTCTGCTGGGCAGGCTTGGGAATGGTGAACACAAGCATGCCCGCAACCAGCATCAGCACAGCGGCGGTGGCGTAGGCGACTTCCGCCGACACGCCGTAGAGCAGGCCGCCGGCGACCGGGCCGACGATGGTCGCCGTCTGCCAGGCCGACGAATTCCAGGCTATCGCGTTGGCGAAGTCTTCCTGCGGCACGAGATTGGCGAACAGCGAGGACGAAGCGGGGCCGTAAAAGGCGCGGGCTATGCCGAACATCACTAATACGGCAAAGATCGGCAGCGGGCCGGTCAGGCCGCGCAGCGTCAGAAGCAGCAGGGCCAAGGCGCAGCCGGCCTCGACCAGGGTCGCCAGCGTCATGATCAGCCGGCGGCCGAAGCGGTCGGCGACGACGCCGGTGACCAGGACCAGGAGCAGCGAAGGCAGGAACTGGACGATCCCGACAATGCCGAGGTCGAACGGATTGCGGGTCAGGTCATAGACCTGCCAGCCGACGGCGACCGAGACGATCATGGTGGCGAAGGTCGTGAGGAAACGCGCCGTCCAGTAGCTGAGGAACGGGCGGTGCCGGAACGCGGCGTAGCGCTGGTCTGGTGACGTTGTTTCGGCTGTCATGATTCGAGGGCCCCGTTGCGACAAAGGCCGGCGGGGCACTTCCACGGTGGGCGCTGGTCCGGCCGCAACCCTTTAGCCCAGTTCGTCTTGCCATGCGCGTAAAAAATCCGCGCTGGCGCGAAGAAAATCGAAATTCCCTGCTCTGGTGAGGCGTTCAGTCCCTCAAAGCGGCCGAGATGGCTTCCAGCCCGCCGCGCAACTCCGCCTCTTTCGGCCAGCCGAAGCCGAGACGGAAGAAATGCTTCGGCATCTCGAACCAGTGGCCGGGGCCGACATAGGTGCCGTATTCCGCCAGCAGCCTGGTGTAGAAGCGGTCAAGGTCGAAGCCGGCATCGACGTTGAGCCGTGGAAAGCCGACGACGCCGCCTTGCGGCCGCACCCAGTCGACCAGTGGCTCGCCGTCGATCCAGTCCTGCACGACGTCGCGGCGCCTGGCCATTTCGGGGAGCAGCGAGGCGAGGAAGGTATCACGGCGTTCGAGCGTGGCGCGGGCGATCGCCTCGTCGATGACGCTGCCGCAGATGCCGATCTGCTCCTTGGCGGCGAGGAAGGTCTCCTGCAATTGCGGATCGCGGGTCATTAGCCAGCCGATGCGGATGCCCGGAATGCCGAAGGCCTTCGACAACGAGCAGACGCTGATGGCGGCGGAGCTGAGCGAGGCCGCCGACGGCAGCCGGGCGCCATAGGAGAGGTCGCGATAGGTCTCGTCGACCAGCAGGCGGCATTTGCGGCTTTCGGCAAGCGTAATCAGCGCGTCGAGATCGGCGCGTGTCATCATCGTGCCGGTCGGGTTGTGCGGGCAGGTGACGCTGATCAGCCTGGTGTTCGGCCGCAGCTCTGCCTTCACACGGTCGATGTCGATGGCAAAGCCCTCGTCAAAATCGAGATCGATGTAGGAGATGGCGCAGCCGATCGCCTTCGGTGTCTCGATGTTGGTGGCGTAGTTCGGCCGCACGACCACGAGATGGTCGCCGGCCGACAGAAGCGACGTGGCGATGATGAACAGCGCGCCGGCCGCGCCAGCGGTCACCAGCACATCATCGGGGGAAAGACCGCTGTCCTGCCCGGCGATAAGCGCCCGCAGTTCCCTGTCGCCGCGATGCTCGCCATAGAACAGCGTGAGGTCGGGCAGCGTGAGACCGATGTCGGAAAGTTTCCGGTCTGCGATCGAGCTTTCGGAAAGATTGTAGCGGATGCGCTCGTAGCCGTATTCCTCCGGCGCTTCCTTCTCGATCACCATCCTGGCGTAGTTCATGGCCATGTCCCCAAGCGGTTCATCCTTTTAAACAAACCGCGCGTCCTGTTTTGACGCAATTCCGTACGGCTTTCCTGGAATTGCCAGGTGGAACGGTATCCAAGCCATAAAAGCAGGAAGCCTGCCAAGGCTGATTCCTCGGCAGGCTTCCCTAAACCATTGGTGCAGGCGCGTTATTTCAGGCCGGGGCTTTGGCCTTCCTGGCCCTTGCAGGCTTCGCCGGCTCCGGTTCCGCCTTGCGGCCGAGGCCGATCGACTTGGCGAGCTGCGAGCGCGAGGCCGCGTAGTTGGGCGCGACCATCGGGTAATCCACCGGCAGGCCCCATTTGGTGCGGTAGGCTTCCGGTGTCAGTCCGAAATGCACGCCGATATGCCGCTTCAGCGATTTGAACTTCTTCCCGTCCTCGAGGCAGATGATGTAGTCCGGCGTCACCGAGCGCCTGGGATTGACGGCGGGAACCGGCGGGGGCGCCGCGGGCTCCGCCGGCTGGCTGATCCCGCCGATCGAAGAGGCGACGCTGGCGATCAGTCCGCCCAGGTCGGAAGCAGGCAGGCGGTTTTTGGCGACATAGGCCGATACGATATGAGCGGTGAGCTTGAGCAGGTCGATTTCCCTGGCTGTGCTGGTGTCCTCGTTCACGTAGTCCCTCCATTTCTGCCGCAAGGTCGCGAAAACGATCCGGTTTTCGCGGTGTAATGTCGAAGCGCTGCGAGCGTTGTTTGCGAATTCGGGAAGCCGCAGGGGCCGCAGGCCGGCGAATTCCTAGTCGGCAAATCTGCGCGGCGCAACATTTTGTCGCGTCAATACACGCTGTTTTGAACAATTATACTGAAATGTAACTATATCAGACGACCAGCGCCTTGTCGCGCCACAGACGAAATCCACCCTCGAATGCGCGAGTGTTGTCGCCGCGCCGGGATTTTTCCGGCAATTGATCGAGCTTGTCGACATTGCCGCCGCCGATCACGACATAGTCCGGCTGCAAGGCGGCGCGAAGCCTGTCGACAACGTCGAAAACGTATTTGCGCCACTTCTTCTTCCCGTGCTTCAGTAGGCCGCGTTCGCCGACATAATCCTCGAAAGTCGCTCCCTTCTTGTAGGGCAGATGGGCGAGCTCCATGGGCTGGCCGACATTCTTGATGATCATGGCGGCGCCCAGGCCGGTTCCGAGGCCGAGGAACAGCATGCGGCCGCCGTCATAGCTGCCGATCGCCTGCATTAGCGCGTCGTTGACGAGCTTCACCGGCTTGCCGAAAGCGGCGGTGAAATCATAGCCGTTCCAGCCCTTGCCGAGATTGAAGGGATCTAGCGAGGGCTTGTTGTCACGCACGGGGCCGGGATAGCCCATCGAGATGACGTCATAATCCAGGCCCTCGGCCAGTTTCTTGACCGACGAGACGACCTGGTCCGGGGTCAGGTTCGGTCCGGACGCGACGCGGCGCATCTCGCCGCCTGCGCTGGTGAGGATCTTCACATGCGAGCCGCCGACATCGACGGTGAGCACGATCGGATCGCCGGTCGCCGCGGCTTTCTTTGCTGCCTTCGCCATCCGTCCTCCCCGAAAATTATTTGCTCGGATTGATCCAGCCGTCGGGTGGGCCGAAGCCGTTCATGGCATCGACCGGCCCCCAGGTCTTGGGCGCATAGGTGGCCGGCGCCGCGGTGTCGCCGAGCACCGGGCCGACGATGCGCCAGGCAAGCTCGGCCGCGTCCTGGCGCGTGAAGAGCTGGCCATTGCCGTTCATGGCGTCGCCGATCAGCCGCTCATAGGGCGGCATGTCGCCCTTGGTGTCGTCGAGCGCGGTCAGCTCCACCTGCTCGCCGATCATGTCGTCGCCGGCGACCTTGCGCTGGGCGCCGATCGAGATCGCCACCTGCGGGTCGATGCGGAAGCGCACATAATTGGCGTCGCCCGGCTTGATCGGATCGAAGACGTCGAGCGGCGGCCGCTTCATACGCACGATCACTTCGGTGGCGTGCACCGGCATGTTCTTGCCGGCGCGAATGAAGAAAGGCACGTCCCGCCAGCGCCAGGTGTCGACGAAGAAGCGCACTGCGGCGAAGGTCTCGACCGGCGAGTTGGGCCTGACGCCCGGCTCGGCCAGATAGCCGTCGAATTGGCCGCGCACGACATCGTCCTTGGTCAGCGTGCGGATCGCGCGCAGCACCTGCACCTTCTCGTCGATCAGGTCGTCGGCCGAGCGGCCGACCGGCGGCTCCATGGCCAAAAGCAACAGGATGTTGAGCAGGTGGTTTTCGATCACGTCGCGGATGCAGCCGACATCGTCATAGAATTTGCCGCGGCCCTCGACGCCGAAATCCTCGGCCATGGTGATCTGCACGCTCTCGACGAAGTTGCGGTTCCAGATCGGCTCGAGGAAGGAGTTGGCGAAGCGGAAATAGAGCAGGTTCTGGATCGCTTCCTTACCGAGGTAATGGTCAATGCGGAAGATCGACTGCTCGTCGAACACCAGATGCAGCACCCGGTTCAGCCAGCGCGCCGACTGCAGGTCGTGGCCGAACGGCTTTTCCACCATCAGCCGCGCGCCGCGCGCGGTGCCGGACTGCTCCAGCCCTTGCACGACCGTCTCGAACATTGCCGGGGGAACGGCCATGTAGTGCAGCGGCCGCTGCGCGGAACCCAGCGCCGTCTTCAGCTTCTCGAAGGTCGCGCCGTCGCGGTAGTCGCCGCTGACATAGCGCAGCAGCGAGGCGAGCTTGGAAAAGACCTTGTCGTCGGCACGGCCAAGCGCGGTGACGATGCCGTCGCGTGCACGGTCCACCAGCTTGGGAAGGTCCCAAGGCTCGAAGGCGACGCCGATCACCGGCTCGCTCAGCGTGCCTTTGGCGACCATCTGGTAGAGCGCCGGGAAAATCTTTTTGTGCGCAAGATCGCCGGTCGCTCCGAAAAGCACCAGCGTATCGGACCTCTCCTGGCTCATGCAGTCTCTCCCTTCACGCGCCGGTCTTCGGCTTCTCGACATGGCCGCCGAAGGCATAGCGCATGGCGGACAGAAGCTTGTCGGCGAATTGCGATTCGCCCTGGGAAGAGAAGCGGTCGAACAGCGCAGAGGACAGCACCGGCGCCGGGACGCCGGTGTCGATCGCCGCCTTCAGCGTCCAGCGGCCTTCGCCGGAATCGGAGACGCGGCCGCCGAACTGGGCGAGCGCCGGGTCGTTCTTCAGCGCGCCGGCAGTGAGATCGAGCAGCCAGGAGCCGATGACGCTGCCGTGCCGCCAGACCTCGGCGACCTGCGGCAGGTCGATGTCGAACTGGTAGTATTGCGGGTTTTCGAGCGGGCTGGTCTCGGCGTCGGCTGTGCGCTGCCTTTTGCCGGCATTTGCCGACTTCAGGATGTTCATGCCCTCGGCATAGGCGGCCATCACGCCATATTCGATGCCGTTATGCACCATCTTGACGAAGTGGCCGGCGCCGCTCGGCCCGCAGTGAAGATAACCGAAGGGCGCGGTTCCGGCATCCTTGGGCGGGTTGGCGCCCGCATCGGCGCCCGGCGCCAGCGTGGCGAAGACCGAATCGAGATGCTTCACAGCGTCATCGGGGCCGCCGATCATCAGGCAATAGCCGCGCTCCAGGCCCCAGACGCCGCCGCTGGTGCCGACATCGACGAAGTTGATGCCCTTAACCGCCAGCTTGGCCGCCTGGTCGACGGCATCGTGATAATAGGAATTGCCGCCGTCGATGATGATGTCGCCCGGCTCCATCAGCGCTGCAACCTGGTCGACGATCCTGCCGGTGATCGCGGCCGGCAGCATCAGCCAGGCGCAGCGCGGCTTGGCGAGCTTGGCGACGAACTCCTCCAGCGAGGCGGCACCGACCGCGCCGTCCTTGACCATGCCGGCGACGCTTGCCGAATTGATGTCATAGACGACGCATTCATGGCCGTCGCGCATCAGGCGCCGCACCATGTTGGCGCCCATCCTGCCCAGTCCCATCATTCCGATCTGCATGGTTTCATCCCGATTGCTTGAGGAAGGAGAAGTATAATGGCCCTGCTGGATCACGATTGGGCGCCAATGCCGACGCTGAAGTCGACATTCTCCCAACGCATCGCCCCGAGCCAGAAAAAAGTGAAGACGATGGTGGTTCCCGGCTGCAGGCGGTTAACGGGCAAATCCACCAGGTGAATGCCGAACGCATTCTCGGTTGTCTTGCTGTCCTGCACGGTCAGCCATTTGTCGCTGCTCCAATGGACGACGCCAGGCGCCGACAATTCGACGCGCAGCGCCTTGCCGGCCGGAATGGAGCGGATCTTGTGGTTGAAGCGCCAGATCCTAAGCGGCGAGACCGTCTGGCCCTTGATATAGCGTTCGACGCCCTGGGGCGGCAGGTCGAAGACGGCGCCGTCGCGCAGCGAGCGCAACAGCTTGACGTGCTCGGCATGCGCCCAGACCAGCGGCATGGCGCTGCCCGAAGGGGCGCCCAGCCGCAATTCGCGGTCCGGCATGTCGGGGCGATCCCAGACCTGCTCCGGCAGGAGGCCGCCGACGCCGGCCGAACGTTCGAAAGTCTCAAGCAGTTGCGCCGCCCTATCCCCGCGGCCGGCGGCCAGCTCGTAATGGGCGCGCTCGCCGGCGAGCAGCGGCCACGGCCGCCCCTGGCCGGTGCCGTCGAAAGGCGAGCCGTCCTCGTGCTCGCCATAGCCGTCGCCGGTATAGCGGTACCAGAGCGGCCCCTGCGGCAACTCGCAGCGCAGCTCGGCGTCGATGGCCTTGACGGTGTTGACGATGCGCGGGTCGTCCGCGGCCCTGAGGCCGAAGCGGACCAGCGCCAGCGCATCCGGGCTGATGATCGCCTCGGCGGGCTTGTCGGTGTCGCCCGGCGGCCGGTTCTTGATCGGCACGAAGCCGTCCTTCGGAGACGCGGCGCCGCCATTGTCGGGCGGCGCGATGCGGACATAATATCCGTCGATTCCCGCCTTGGCGCCTGCCTGCGTACCGGTCACATAGGTCCAGCGCTCGACCTGGTCGTTCCAGCAATCGGCGGTCTCGCGCAGATAGTTTGCCGGCTCATTCTTGCCGCAAGCGTCGAGCATATCGGCCGCTGCAAGCAGGCCCGCTATTTCCACGGCCAGCGTGAATGGGCTGTAGCCGGCATCCTCTTCCCAGCGATCCTCGCCGGTGACCGGGCCGTTGCGCACGATATAGGCGGCCGCGTTCTCGATCATGCCCAAGAAGTCGGCGAGCTTCGCCTTCGGCAGATGGCCGGCACGGCGCAAGGCATCGGCGAGCAGCAGCGGAAAGGCGCATTCATCCATCTGGATGCCGGGCCAATAGGCGGTGCCGTCGGACCAGCAATTTTGCGGCCAATGGCCGTCCGGCTGCTGGATCGAACGCAGATCGGCGAGGATCTGCAGCGCCTGCCTGCCGTCGCCGGCCGCCAGGAAGCCACCCGCCGTTTCGACCAAGTCGCGCGGCCAGATGAGGTGATAGCCGCCGAGGTCGTCGTCGCCCTTGTTGAAACCCCAGGGGATCGACAGGCTGGCGACCGCGGCGCCCGGTCTCGCGATCGACAGATGCGTTGCCAGCACCGCGGTGCTGGTGCGGTAGGTGTTCAGGCCGGAGGCGCCGCGGCGGTCGAGTTTTTCCAACCCTGCCTGAAATGTTCGCCAGTTCTCGACATAAGTCTTCGCGGCCGGCTCGAAACCCTGTTTCAGGCTTGCCAAGGCAAGCTCCGCCGCTTCTTCCGGCGAGGCGCCGAAGCCGAGCGCCAGCAAGGCGACCGTCCCGCCGGCCGAAAGGCCGATCTCGCCGGTCAGCGCGACATTGCCGTTTTCGGCTGCATGACAGGAAGTATCGAGCGCGCCGTTGTCGTGCAGTTGCTGCCAGCCGTCGGAAAAGCCGACATAACCGGCCGAGCAGGCGCCCCAGGGCAAAGAGGAGGCGAGCGCGAGCGACACGCCGCGCCCTGTGGCGAAGAGAAGACGCTGCCCCTTGTGCTCGCCGATCCAGGCCGTATTGCCCATGCCGGCATTGACGAGGTGCGGCGCAAGCAGCGCGTAGACGCGATAATCAGCCAGCGAGCCCTTGATCGCGCTGAAATGCACTTCCTGCAGCAGCACAGGTCGTTTCGAATCCGTAACGATGCGCTTCTCGATCCGGTAAGCGCCGTCGGAGGCGATGTTGGTCAGCCGGTAGCCAGGCACCCCGTCCTCGAAAGGGTCGACAGTGTGGGCCGCATCGCGCTTCTCTTCGGAAAAATAACCGCCGGGGCCGGTGACGACCAGCCCCAGGTCGCGCGTGCAGGCGCTGTCGAGGTGCGGATAATAGATTTCATTCAGGATGCCGTGGCTGGTGGTGAACCAGAGCGGGCTTTTTGCCGAAAGCGCGGTTCCGACGCCACTCTTGGCACTTGACGTCCAGCGCGCCGGAATTCCGGGCGCGCCTTTAGCAACGGTCGGCGTCACTGCCATGCACTGGCCTCCTGCCGCGTTCCTAGACCAGGAGTCGCCGTCTTTTCAATCGTCGCACCGCAAGTTGATCGAGCAGTGCCAATGGTTTGGAGTTGACAGCTTGCGGTTCCTCTGCATTTGTCTGACAATAGATAAAAAACAGAGAATTCGCGTTTAGTAGCAGCAACCTCGGGAGGAACCGACATGAAGAAACTGCTCGTATTGAGTGCATTTGCGGCGATGCTCGTCTCGGGCACCGCGCTTGCCGACACCAGCGGCAAGAAGATCGCCTTCTCCAACAATTATGCCGGCAATTCGTGGCGCCAGGCGATGCTCGACAGCTATGCGATCGTCACCAAGAAGGCGGTCGAGGACAAGGTGGTCGCGGCAGCGGATGTCTTCACCACCGCCGACAAGGAAGTGCCGACTCAGGCCGCCCAGGTGCAGAACCTGATCCTGCAGGGCTATGACGCCATCGTCATCAACGCCGCGTCGCCCGATGCGCTGAACGGCGCCATCAAGCAGGCCTGCGATGCCGGTATCGTCGTCGTCTCCTTCGACGGCATCGTGACCGAGCCTTGCGCCTACCGCGTCGTCGTTGACTTCAAGGACATGGGCAAGCAGGAAGTCGAGCAGATGGCCAAATTCCGGCCCAAGGGCGGCAATCTGCTGGAAATCCGCGGTCTCGCCGGCACCTCGATCGACGATGCCATCCATGCCGGCATCCTCGAAGGCGTCGCCGCCCATCCCGAGTTCAAGATCGTCGGTTCGGTGACGGGCGACTGGGACCAGACGACGGCGCAGAAGGCGGTGGCGACCATCCTGCCGTCGTTGCCGGATGTCGTCGGCATCGTCGACCAGGGCGGCGACGGCTATGGCGCCGCGCAGGCCTTCGCCGCGGCCGGCAAGCCGCGCCCGACCATCATCATGGGCAACCGCCAGGACGAGCTGAAGTGGTGGAAGGAGCAGAAGGAGAAGGACGGCTACAAGACCTGGTCGGCCTCGATCGCGCCCGGCGTGTCGACGCTGGCCTTCTGGGTGGCGCAGCAGGTCCTCGATGGCCGCAAGGACATCCCGCATGACCTCCTGGTGCCCTATCTCGCCTTCACCCAGGACGATTTCGAGGCCGCGCTGCCGAAGATCAAGGAAGGCGGCGTCGCCACGCACGAATACACGCAGGAAGAAGCTATCGCGGCGATCAAGGCCAACATCAAGCAATAGCGGTGGGCACATTGCGGTCCGCATCGCCAACCGGATAAAGTTGAGGATGCTTCAGGCTATTGCGGATATCGTCAGGCTCAACGGCGCCGAAAAGCATTTCGGCGCCGTTCGGGCGCTTAACGGCGTCGACTTCCATGTCGGCGCCGGCGAATGCGTCGGGCTGGTCGGGCATAACGGTGCCGGCAAGTCGACGCTCATGCACATGGTGGCCGGCACGCTGCGGCCGGATGGCGGGCAGATCGCCGTGCGCGGCAATCAGGAAGCGAGCTATTCGGTGGCGCGCGCGCTCGAGCTTGGCATACGCTGCGTCTTCCAGGAGCTGTCGCTCTGCCCCAATCTCAGCGTCGCCGAGAATACCCGCATCAATCATCCCGCGCTCACCGGTTTCGGCTGGCGGCGCCGGGCCGCCGACCTCATCCGCGCCAAGCTGGACGAGATCTTCCCGGACCACGGCATTTCGGCGGACGACATCGCCGGCGACCTTTCGATCGGGCGGCGCCAGATGGTCGAGGTGGCGCGCGCCTTCACGCTGACCCGCGAGCCGCTGCATCTGGTCATCCTCGACGAGCCGACCTCGTCGCTCGACGCGCATACGGCGGGCCAATTGCTTTCATTCGTGCGCCGCTTCGTGGCGGCCGGAGGCAGCTGCATCCTGATCTCGCATGTGCTGGGCGAGGTGCTGCAGAACGCCGACCGCATCGTGGTGATGCGCGACGGCAAGGTGGTCGCGGCCGACGCCGCGAGCGCGTTCGACCGCGACAGGCTGGTCGCGGCCATGGGCGGCGCCGAGGGACATCACAAAGCCGCCGCCGAGGCCCGCAAGACCGAGCCAGGAGCGCTCAGGGTGCGGGCACGCCCGGCCAGGCAGCAGGACGGCAAGGAGCTTGTCGCGCGCGCAGGCGAGATCATCGGCCTTGCGGGACTTGCCGGCCATGGCCAGACGGATCTTCTGCTGGCGATCTTCTCGGCCGCCTCGCGCGCCAGGACCGGCATCGAGGTCACCGCGCCGGTGGCATTGGTCGCCGGCGACCGCCAGTCGGACGGCATCTTTTCGCAATGGTCGATCGCGCAGAATATCGGCATCCGCTCGCTGGCGCGGCTGCGCAACGGTCTGCTGATCTCGCCGCAGCGCGAGGCCGAGCTTGCCGAATTCTGGAAAAAGAAGATCGGCATCCGAACGCCGGACATGAACAACAACATCTATTCGCTGTCGGGCGGCAACCAGCAGAAGGCGCTGTTTGCCCGCGCGCTCGGCTCCGACGCAGAGATCGTGCTGATGGACGACCCGATGCGCGGCGTCGATATCGGCACCAAGCTCGAAGTCTACGACCTCGTGCGCGAGGAGGCCGCCAAGGGCCGCACCTTCCTCTGGTACACGACCGAGACCGAGGAGCTCGACAATTGCGACCATGTCTACGTCTTCAAGAATGGCCGGATCGTCGCCAATCTTGGGCGCGACGAGCTGACGGAGGAAAAGATCATCCAGTCCTCGTTCGGCGATGCGGCCTGAGATGACGGCGATCGCTCCCGGCACCGTTCCGAAAGCCTCGCCGCGCGGCAGCGCCGCCCGGGCGCGCATGCTGCGCGGCCTTTTGCCGGCTTTGTCGCTGGCGCTGGTGCTGATTGCGATTGCCTGGCTCAACCCGCGCGCCATCAGCTATTTCGGCTTCAACCTGATGCTCAACCTGGCGATCCCGATCGCGCTGGCGACGATCGCGCAGATGTTCGTCATCGCCGGCAACGAGCTCGATCTGTCGATAGGAACGTTCGTCGGCTTCGTCGGCTGCGTCACCGCGACATGGCTGCGGGACGCGCCGCTCCTCGGCATTCTCGTGCTCATGGGCTCGATTGGCGTCTATGCCCTGCTCGGCGCGCTGATCCACCTGCGCAATTTGCCTTCGATCGTGGTGACGCTCGGCATGAGCTTCGTCTGGCAGGGGCTTGCGATCCTCATCCTGCCCAAGCCCGGCGGCAAGGCGCCCGACTGGCTGCTGGCGGTCATGTCCTTTAAGCCGCCTTACGTCCCGTTCCCGATCGTGGCCGCGCTGCTGATTGCCGCGGTCGTACATTTCGGCCTGATGCGCACGTCCTATGGCGTCATCCTGCGCGGCTCAGGCGGCAATGCCGCGGCGCTGAGGCGCGCCGGCTGGTCACTGCTCAAAACCAAGATCGTGCTGTTCGCGCTGACCGGCCTGTTCGGCGTTCTGTCCGGCATGGCGCTGATCGGCATCACCACGTCGGCCGACGCGAATATCGGCAATGGCTATACGCTGCTTTCGATCGCCGGCGTCATTCTCGGCGGCGGCGAGTTCGTCGGCGGCAGGGTGTCGCCGATCGGCGCCGTCCTTGGCGCGCTGACGCTGGCCTTGGCCGCCTCGCCGCTTTTGACCTTCATGCACATCCCGCCCGACTGGCAGGTGGCCGCCAATGGCGCGATCCTGATCATCGTGCTGGCGGCGCGGGTGCTGATCAGCCGCAGGGAGAGGTAGGCGATGACCTCAGTGCGGACACTGCTTGAAAAACCCTGGATCTGGTCCTTCGTCGGCGCGGTCGTCGTCTGGCTGGCAACGATTGCCTTCACCGGCGGCTACGGCGCCGGCGGCATGGTCACGGCGGCGCTGTCGCTTGCCGTCTTCACCGTCATTGTCGGCGTCGGCCAGATGTTCGTTATCACGCTGGGACCCGGCAATGTCGACCTGTCGCTGCCAGCCAATATCGGGCTGGCAAGCGCGGTCGCCATGAAGGTGATGGGCGGCAGCGACGCCATGATCCTCGTCGGTCTGCTTGCCGCACTTGCCTGCGGCGCCGCGATCGGCGCGATCAACTACCTGCTGATCTGGGCACTGCGCATCCCGCCGATCATCGCGACGCTGTCGGCGAGCTTCATCATCCAGTCGGTCGACATCAGCTACGGCCGCGGCCTGCAGATCAAGCCGCCGCCGGGCTTTGCCGACTTCACCAACTGGCAGGTGCTGGGCATTCCGGTGCTGGCGATGCTGACGGTTGTCTTCACCATCGGCGCCGCGCTGGCGCTGCAGCGCATGATCTACGGCCGCTCGGTGCTGGCAATCGGCCAGAACATCCGCGCCGCATGGCTCGCCGGCGTCCATGTCGGCCGCATCCGCTTCCTCACCTACACGCTGTGCGGCGCGCTCGGCGGCATCGACGGGGCGCTGCTTGCCGGTTATTTCCGCGGCGCCAATGTCGATATCGGCAACGAATACCTGCTCGCCTCGATCGCGGTCGTGGTCATCGGCGGCACCTCGGTCGCCGGCGGCAAGGCCAACGTGCCCGGGGTCTGGGGCGCCGGCCTGTTCCTGGTGCTCCTGCTCACCATGCTCAACACGTTCGGCGTCAGCGCCGGCGTGCGGCTGGTGCTGACCGGGCTGATCATCGTCGGGGTGATCACGGCGGCCGGCGGCGAGAAGGCCGTTCGGTAGCCTTATTTGGCTGTCTTGGCGCGCGCGATCGCGTCGACGATCATCTTCTTGGCATATTTGGAATCGTGCCAGCCCTCGATCTTGACCCATTTGCCGGGCTCGAGATCCTTGTAGTGCTCGAAGAAGTGCTGCACCTGCTGGCGCGTGATCTCGGGCAGATGCGTGTATTCGGTGACGTTCTCGTAGCGCAGCGTCAGCTTGGGCGAGGGGACCGCGATCACCTTCTCGTCCTGGCCGGCATTGTCTTCCATAATCAAGACGCCGATCGGCCGTACATTGATGACGCAGCCCGGCACCAGCGCGCGGGTGTTGCAGACCAGAACGTCGATCGGGTCGCCGTCGCCCGACAGCGTGTGCGGCACGAAGCCGTAATTGCCTGGATAGCGCATCGAGGTGTGCAGGAAGCGGTCGACGAACAGGGTGCCGGCCTCCTTGTCCATTTCATATTTGATCGGCTCGCCGCCGATCGGCACCTCGATGATGACGTTGACGTCCTCAGGCGGGTTCTTTCCTGTGGGCACGGCTTCGATACGCATGGCTAAATCCCTCTCTCGATTGCAAGACCGATAGCGGGCGAAACGTCATGGTGCAATGCGGCGAATGGCACTGAACGCCAATGGAAGCGCACAGTTTGTGATGGATTGTAACCTAGGCGACGTCAGTCATTCCAGACGAAAGCCACTTTCTTGAGCGCCTTCTGCTCGAAGACTTCAACGCCTTCGGCGATATCGCGGCCGCCATTGCCGGCGTAGAAGGCCAAGGCGTTGTGATTGTCCTCCAGCGCCCAGACCACCAGGCCGCGCAGGCCGTGGTCGGCGAGCCGGGCCTTGGCCGCCTTGAACAGCCGGCTGCCGAGCCCGATGCCCTGATATTCCGGACGAAGATAGAGCTCGTAGATCTCGCCCTGCTGGCGGAGCTCGCGGGCGCGGTTCTTGCCGATCGTGGCATAGCCGGCGACGGTTCCGCCGATCTCGACGACCAGCACGGTGGCGGCGCGGCGAATCGCGTTGGCCCACCAGTCGACGCCGCGACGGTTGATCATCGAAGTCAGCGTGCGGTGCGGGATGATGCCGGAATAGGCGCCGCGCCAGGCTTGCTGGTGCACCTCGGCGATGGCGCTCGCGTCGCGCGGCTCTGCCTTCCGGATGTCGATCGTCAGCGTGTTCATGATTGGTTAACCATAAACCCGCATCGGGCGATTGCAAAGAGTCCGCCAACACGCCTCCGCGCTTTCGCACAGGCGAAAGGTGGGTGCGCCGACGAGGCGTTCATTTCCGTAAAATCAGCGCAAACGCCGGAGATTGGCTGAAGCCGCCCAACCTCGTCATTCTATGGCCGAGCAAGGAGCGAAGCGACGCGGCGCAGACCCTAGAAATCCATGCCGTGACCTTAAGGCGTTGCCATGGCGCAGAATTCTGCTCCGTTGCACGCTGTGGCGAAGGTAACGGCATGGATTCTAGGGTCTTCGCGACGGAGCTCCGCTCCTGCTCCGCCCTAGAATGACGATCGCGATGGGCGTTTCGGCCAATCTCCAAGGCGTGTCGCCTGCCGACGCAACAGAGCCGACCGGTCAAGATCCCAATACGGGAACTAGTCAGATTTCGACGAGATGATCGTCGAGTTCGTTGGCGTCGCCTTCGGTGACCGGGAAATGCTCGGCGAGCACCGCGCCGACCGTACCGATGGCCTTGACGAAGCCGTCGGCCAGCCGGTCGTCACCGGCATGTCTGGTCAGATCGCCCACCACGCCGTCCCAGACATGCTGGCCGACCTTGGCGTCGATACCGGAATCGGCGACGACCTCGGCATAGCGCTCGGCAACGGAGACGAAGATGAGCACGCCGGTGCGCGCGCTCGTGCGGTGGACGTTGCGGGCCAGGAACTGCTTCATCGCATTGGCGTGCGCCGCCTGATAGCGCAGCCTTCTCGGCACGAAATGAATGCGCAAAGTGGGCAGGAACCAGAGCAAAACGAGCACCGAGGCCAGCGCCAGCGCTTGCGCCAGCACGAAATGCGGCAGCCGTATGGACAGCCACCATGCCTCCAGCCCATAGGCGACGGCAAGGCTGGCGACGAACAC
Source organism: Mesorhizobium sp. CA7 (assembly GCF_020165015.1). Lineage (NCBI taxonomy): Bacteria > Pseudomonadati > Pseudomonadota > Alphaproteobacteria > Hyphomicrobiales > Phyllobacteriaceae > Mesorhizobium > Mesorhizobium sp. CA7. The sequence goes on along the minus strand of NZ_JAIUHH010000021.1, from coordinate 51,633 downwards.
GCCGATCGTCGTCGTGAACGCGGCCGGAAAGAAGTAGCCGTCGCTGGCCCGAGCGACGACGCAGTAGATCTCGCCGTCGGTCTTCAACTCGGCGGTGCGGATCGCTTCGGCGATGCGGTCATGGTCCTCGGCGCTGATCGGTCGCGTTGCCATGATGCCTCACCAGCTTCCCGAAGAGCCGCCGCCGCCGGACGAGCCGCCGCCGCCTGAAAATCCGCCGCCGCCGCCGCCCGAGGACCAGCCACCGCCGCCCGAGGACCAGCCTCCGCCCCCGGACGACCAGCCGCCCGAGGAAGAGCGCCGGTTCTGATCGAAAGTCATGCCCAGCCAGCGATAGCGGCCGGGTCCGATCTTCTGGCCGAAGATCGGCGGAAGCACCGTCATCGCGATGCCGCCGAAGAAGATCAGCGCCCAGATGGTGATGAAGATGGCGAAGAACAGGTCGTCTGAATTGAACGGCGCCTGCTCGTTGCGCTTGCCGCGCGCTTCCAGCTCCTCCGGATTGCCCTCCAGGACCATGATCATGTCGTCGACGGCCTTGGTGATGCCGCCGGAGAAATCGCCGGCGCGGAAGGCCGGCACCATGTCGTTCTCGATGATCAGCTTGGTGTGCAGGTCGGTCAGCGTGCCTTCCAGCCCGTAGCCGACCTCGATGCGCATCTTGCGGTCGTTGGGCGCGACCAAGAGCAGCACGCCGTTATTTTCCTTGGCCTGGCCGAGCTTCCAGAAGCGGAACAGCCGGTTGGCGTAAGGCTCGATCTCCTCGCCGCCGAGGCTGGGTATGGTGGCGACGACGATCTGGTCGGAGCCTTTTGTCTCGAAGTCGGCGAGTTTTTGCGTGAGGGACGCGCGCGTGCCGGCATCGATGATGCCGGCATTGTCGACGACGCGGCCGGTGAGAGCGGGCAGGTCGGCGGCGAGGGCGGCGAGGGGGAGAAGGAAAAACGAGAGAAGCAGGCCAAGAACCGCGGGGTATGCGTTCTGTCGCGCCCCCCTCTGTCCTGCCGGACATCTCCCCCTCTTGGGGGGAGATTGGACGTCACGCCGACCTTCGCCAATCTTCAGCGTTGAAGAGGGGGCGAGGTTGTCGAAACTGCCAATCTCCCCCCTTGAGGGGGAGATGTCCGGCAGGACAGAGGGGGGTATCAACACGCCAGCGGTCCGTCTTTTCGCAGAATTACATTCCGACGACCGTCGAGCCGCTCACCCGCCCTGCTTCGTGCTCGTGCCGAAATCGACCTTCGGCACCTGCATCTTGTCTTCCTCGACGGTGAAGTTCGCGAACGGCTCGTTGCCGCGGAACCAGAAGGTCGCCCACAGCACGGACGGGAAGGTCTTCAGCGTCAGATTATAGTCCCTGACCGCCTGGATGTAGTCGCGCCGCGCCACGGCGATGCGGTTCTCGGTGCCTTCCAGCTGCGCTTGCAGCGCGAGAAAATTCTGGTTCGCCTTGAGGTCGGGATAGGCTTCCGACACCGCGATCAGCCGCGACAGTGCGCTGGTCAGCCCGGCCTGGGCATCCTGGAACTTCTTCAGCGCCTCGGGATCCTTCAGCGTGTCGGGCGTCACCGTGATCTGCGTTGCCTTGGCGCGCGCCTGGACGACCGCGTCGAGCGTATCCTTTTCATGCGAGGCATAGCCCTTCACCGTCTCGACCAGATTCGGGATCAGGTCGGAACGACGCTGATACTGGTTGAGCACCTCGCTCCAGGCCGCATGGGCGTTCTCTTCCGCCGTCGGGATGGTGTTGTAGCCGCAGCCGGCAAGCAGCGGCAGCACGAAAGCCATCATCAGGAAGGCGGCAAGGCTGCGGAAGGGGGAGGCTAGTGAGAGGCGCTCGGCAATCATGATTGGTCCCTCGACAGAAGTTGCGCGCGAAGCATTACCACAATCCACGCGTAAGAAAATGTCCGGCCGATGACGCCTGCTCCGGCTCGGGCGAGAGCCCCTGTGAATAGTCGAGCGAACAGGATTTCATCTTCTTGTCTGACGCAATTCCGGTCGGAAGGCTGCGGCGAAGTAAGCCGAGCCTAAACGCTTCGCACTTTTCCTGGAATTGCTCTAAGGTCCGGGCAGGAAAGGGCAATTGCCATGGCCGAGCGCCAGGATGACGAGACCGAATCGCGCCGCATCCTCGAACGCGTGGCGCGCGAGACAGCGCCGGGCGGCGCGTCGTTCATCGTCCGCACGGCGAAGGACGCGCGCGACCGCGTGACCGCCGGCGACACCGACCGCACCGATCCCATCGAATATTGGGGTACCCGCATTGGCCGAACGCTCGGCTTCCTCATTGCCATTGGGCTATTGGCCTGGCTGGTGTATGCCGCAACGGGTGGCGGCTAGGAACAGATTTCCATGAGTGCAGAAAAAATCGACGCGCCGCGCGCGGTCATCGTCATCTCCAGCCATGTCGCCCGCGGCTCGGTCGGCAACCGCGCCGCCGTCTTCGCGCTGGAGACGCTGGGCTTCCCGGTCTGGGCGGTGCCGACCGTCATCCTGCCCTGGCATCCGGGCCACAGCCGGGCCACGCGCATCGTTCCGCCGCTCGATCAGTTCAAGGCGCTGATGGCCGATCTCGAGCGCGCGCCCTGGTTGGGCGAGGTGCGGGCCGTGCTGTCGGGCTATCTCGGCGAGGCCGGCCAGGCTGACGCGGTCGCCTCGCTGGTCGCCGCCGTCAAGGAAAAGACGCCGAACGCGCTTTACATCTGCGACCCGGTGATGGGCGATTCGGGCGGGCTCTACGTGCCCGAGCCGACGGCCGTCGCCATGCGCGACAAATTGATGCCGATCGCGGATATCGCCACGCCGAACCGCTATGAGCTAGAATGGATGGCGGGCGCGCCGCTGCCCGACATCAAGGCGGTGACGGCGGCGGCACTTCATGCCGGGCCTTCGACCATGCTGGTGACCTCGGCGCCCGCGATGATGGCGGGCGGCACCGGCAATTTCCTGCTCGACGGCAGCCAGGCGCTGCTTGCCGAGCACCGCGTGATCGAGAAGCCGCCGAACGGGCTTGGCGACCTGACTGCGGCCGTCTATCTGGCGCGCGTTCTGTCCGGCCAGCCGCCGGTCAAGGCGCTGCAATCGACCACCGCCGCCGTCTACGAGATCCTCGCTCGCACCGCGAAGCGCGGCGGCGACGAGCTGCAGCTCGAAACCGACGCGCAGAGCCTGTCGCACCCCATGGCGATGGTGCAGTTGCGCCATCTCCTGCATCCCGGGCGGGACAAGCGGGCGTGAAGCTCGCAGGCGTCGACGGCTGCAAGGCCGGCTGGATCGCTGTCCACCGCCAAGCGGACGCCGTGCCATCGGTCTCGGTCTTCCCAAGCTTCCAGGCGCTGCTCGACGCGCTGCCCGATGCCACGATCGCAGTCGACATGCCGATCGGCCTGCCGGATTTTTCGCGCAAGGGAGGCCGCGGGCCGGAAGCGCTGGTGCGGCCGCTGCTCGGGGCGCGGCAATCGAGCGTGTTCGCCATCCCCTCGCGGGCGGCGCTCTATGCCGACACCAGCGACTTCACCACGATCGAAGCCTGGTATGCGGCGCATCGAAAGGCAAGCGCGACGGCATTGGCAACGTCGGATCCGCCGCGCGGCGTTTCCATCCAGGCCTTCGGCATCTTTGCCAAGATCCGCGAGATCGATCAGCTGTTGATCTCGCGCCCGGAGTTGTGCCGCCGCATCTTCGAATCGCATCCGGAAGTGGCGTTCTGCCGGCTGAATGGCGGCACGGCGATGGCGCTGCCGAAGAAGATCAAGGGAGCGGTCAACCCGGCCGGCATGGAGGAGCGCAAGGCGCTGCTTTGTCGGCATGGCTACAGCAAAACCTTTCTCGACCAGGCGCCGCCACGTGGCGCGGCGAGCGACGACTTCCTCGATGCCGCGGCCATGATGCTGATTGCCGGGCGCATCGCCAACGGCGAGGCAAAACCTTCTCCAGATCCGCCATTGACCGATCGTTTCGGCATTCCCGTTGCTATCTGGGCCTGACGAAGCCATGAATGCCGCATCGCGATTGCGACGGGCTCATCCGCAATTCGGCATTGCTCGCGACCGACTTTTGCCGCTAGAGGCTTTGCCAGACTTCAGGCAGACATAGCTCGAACACCGACATTCGTGCCGCATCCAACCCGGAAAGGGCCAGACGCCGCCCATGCCTCACCTCCCTGAGCACCTCCTCGCCGGCTATCGCAACTTCATGGCCGGCCGCTATCCCTCGGAAAGCGACCGCTATCGCTCGCTGGCGCGCGAAGGCCAGGCGCCGGAAACGATGATCGTCGCGTGCTGCGATTCGCGCTCGGCGCCGGAAGCGATCTTCGACGCCGGGCCGGGCGAGCTCTTCGTGCTGCGCAATGTCGCCAATCTGGTGCCGCCCTATGAGCCGGACGGCGAATATCACTCGACATCGGCCGCGCTCGAATTCGCCGTGCAGAGCCTGAAGGTGAGGAACATCGTGGTGATGGGCCACGGCCGCTGCGGCGGCATCCGTGCCGCGCTCGACACCAATTCCTCGCCCCTGTCGCCCGGCGACTTCATCGGCAAATGGATGAGCCTGATCGCGCCGGCCGCCGAGACCGTGGCCTCCAGTACCATGATGACGGCGACCGAGCGTCAGACGGCGCTGGAGCGTATTTCAGTCCGCTATTCGATCGCCAATCTCAGGACCTTTCCCTGCGTCTCGATCCTCGAAGGCAAGGGCAAGCTCTCGCTCTACGGCGCATGGTTCGACATCTCGACCGGGGAGCTGTGGGTGATGAACAAGGAAACCGGCGATTTCGAGCGGCCTGAGTTGTGACGGAGGGATAATGCACCGGAGCCGGTGGAGGTTCTTTCTCGCGGCGGCGCTGTTCATGTCCACGGTCGCCCGCGCCAGCGCCGATGACGGCGCCATCATCGATCGCTGGTATTCGGCGCTGCTGGCCGCCGACAGGACCGAATTGTCCGGATTGCTTGCCGACGACGTGCGCATGAAGCTGGACGACATCGGCGTCGTGCAGACCAAGCAGGATTTCATCGCCTCGATCGACGAATGGCAGGGCGCGGTGACGGGCGCCGCGATCCGTCATCGCATTGAAAAGAGCGAGAATGGCGAGACCACGGTGCTCGCCTGCTACGACTTTCCCAGCAACGACATGCTGATGCGCGAGACTTTTACCATCGCTGGCGGGCGCATCGTCGTCAGCACGCAGACGGCGGTGGCGCAGGATTGCAGCGGCTATTAGTGTTTGCGTTGGTAGGCGGCATGCTTGAAGATTGGCTGACGCGCTTGTCAGGTCGTCATTCTAGGGCGGAGCAAGGAGCGAAGCGACGCGCGCAGACCCTAGAATCCATTCCGTGACTTCCGAGCGTTGCCACAGTGCAGAATTCTGCTCCGCTGCGTTCCTCGGCCAAGGTCACGGAATGGATCCTCGGGTCTGCGCTCCGCTTCGCGTCGCTCCGCCCGTGGATGACGAGGTTGAGAGGCTTCAGCCAATCTCCAGCGTTTGCGATGGACCAGCGCATTTCACCGTTTCAGGGAAAACGGCGAACCGCCTTGTCCCTTGAATGGTCTAAGGCGAAGCCTGGAGCGACCCTTGTTGCGCGCTGCGTAGCATCGTCCTACATCCGGGGCAGCCTGCCGCTCCCAATTCACCGAACTCCCCAGTTGGATTTGCCCATGTCAAAAACCCTCGATCTCGCCGCCCATCCGCTGACCGTCTGGCAAGGGCCGCTAGGCCTGCCGGATTTCTCGCGAATCGGCGACAATGATTTCGGGCCGGTCTTCGACGCGGCGCTGGCGGCGCATCAGGCCGAGATCGACGCGATCGCCGGCAACAGCGAGATGCCGACCGTCGAGAACACGCTTGCCGCGCTCGAGCTTGCCGGCGAGGCGCTCGACCGTGTCTCGTCGATCTTCTGGTGCCGCTCCGGCGCTCATACCAACGACACGATCCAGGCGATGGAGCGCGAGGTTTCGCCAAAGATGTCGCGGCATTTCTCGGCGATCTCGATGAACGAAAAACTATTTGCCCGTATCGACGATCTCTACCAACGGCGCGACAGTCTCAAGCTTGATGCCGAGACGCTGCGTGTCCTGGAAAAGACCTGGAAGGGCTTTGTCCGCTCGGGCGCCAAGCTTGATGCCGACGGCAAGAAGCGGCTCGCGGCAATCAACGAGGAACTCTCCTCGCTCGGCACCAAATTCGGCCAGAACGTGCTCGCCGACGAGCGTGACTGGTCGCTGTTCCTCGATGAGGCCGACCTTGCCGGCCTGCCGGACTTTTTGAAGAGCGCCATGGCGGAAGCGGCCGAGATGCGCGGCCAGAAGGGCCGCTATGCGGTGACGCTGTCGCGATCGATCTACGAGCCGTTCTCGACCTTCTCGGAGCGCCGCGACCTGCGCGAGATCGCGTTCAAAGCCTTCATCATGCGCGGCCAGAATGGCGGCGCCTCCGACAACACCGATGTTGTGCGCGACATGCTGAAGCTGCGCGCCGAGAAGGCGAAGCTGCTGGGCTACGGCTCCTTCGCGGCGCTGAAGCTTGACGACACGATGGCGAAGACGCCGGAGGCCGTGCACGAGCTGCTCGATCCTGTGTGGGAGAAAGCCCTGGAAAAAGCGGCCGCCGACCAGAAGGAGCTGGAGCGGCTGGCCGCGGAAGCGGGCAGCAACGAGAAGTTCGCGGCCTGGGACTGGCGCTTCTACCAGGAGAAGCTGCGCGCCGAGAAATTCGCCTTCGACGAAGCGGAGCTGAAGCCTTACCTGCAGCTCGAACGCGTCATCGAAGCCTGCTTCGATGTGGCGACACGCCTGTTCGGTATCATTTTCGAGGAAAAGAAGGGCATAACAGCCTGGCATCCCGACGCGCGCGTCTTCGTGGTGAAGAATGCCGACGGCAGCGAGCGCGGCCTGTTTCTCGCCGATTATTTCGCGCGGCCCTCAAAACGCTCCGGCGCCTGGATGAGCGCGCTGCGGTCGGGCTATAAGCTTGGCCCGGGCGCAAAGCCGGTGATCTACAACATCATGAATTTCGCCAAGCCGCCGGCCGGCGAGGCGGCGCTGCTGTCGGTCGATGAGGCCAAGACGCTGTTCCACGAGTTCGGCCATGCGCTGCACGGGATGCTGACCGACGTCACCTGGCCGTCGGTCTCCGGCACTTCGGTCAGCCGCGACTTCGTCGAACTGCCCTCGCAGCTCTACGAGCACTGGCTGACCGTGCCGCAGGTGCTGGAAAAGCATGCGCTGCACGTCAAGACCGGCAAGCCGATGCCGAAGGCGCTGCTCGACAAGATGCTCGCCGCCCGCACCTTCGGCGCCGGTTTCGCCACGGTCGAGTTCACCGCTTCGGCGCTGATCGACATGGCCTATCATGCGCGACCTGACGCGCCCGCCGAGCCGCTTCGATACGAGGCTGAAACGCTGGAAAAGCTGCACATGCCCGACACGATCGCGATGCGACACCGCACCCCGCATTTCGGCCATGTCTTCGCCGGCGACGGATATTCAGCCGGCTATTATTCCTATATGTGGTCGGAAGTGCTCGACGCCGACGCCTTCTCGGCTTTCGAGGAGACGGGCGATGCCTTCAATCCGGAACTCGCCGAGCGGCTGCGGAAGAACATCTATGCCGCGGGTGGGTCGAAGGATCCGGAGGAGCTTTATACGACCTTCCGCGGGAAGATGCCGTCGCCTGAGGCGATGATGGTGAAGCGGGGATTGGTGTGACGCATCTTTCCCTTCTCCCCCTGTGGGAGAAGGTGGATCGGCGCGCAGCACCGAGACGGATGAGGGGTGCTCCAGGGAACGCCAGCGCCTCACTCCGCTGGAACACCCCTCATCCGGCCGCTTCGCGGCCACCTTCTCCCACAAGGGGAGAAGGGGAAGCGCGCCAAGGATCAGCCACTCTCGGCCAGATCGGCCGCGTCAGCTTCCTGTAATCCGTCACCGCCGGATTGCTCGGGTAGGAACTCGGCGCGGCGACATAGATGATCTCGGCGGCGATCGGCGCGAAGCCGGCGTAGAAATGATTCGTCGATTTGATCAAGAGGACGTCCTTCGACAACGGATCGATGCCGATGTTGGAAAAGATATCGGGCTCGAAGGTCTGGGTGCGGTTGGTGTTCAAGATGACGTCGACCTCGGTGCCTTCGATGCGCACCACCGCCGATGGCCCCAGCGTCACGCGGCTCGGCCCGAAGCTCTGCCAACCTTCGTTGGTTGTCTTCAGCACCCTGACGCGGGCGTCGATCGGCTCGCCGGCCTGAGGGCCGGCCTTGCCGCCGAAGCGCAGGTCGATGACCGCGCCTTCGCCGGCCGCATGGCAGAAGGTCACGGCGATCGGGTCCCAGATCGTCGCCACGCCGACCTTGGTCACACCACGCGAAAGCAGCTCGCGCAGCACAATGGTGCCGTCGCCCGGCACGCCGCCGCCCGGATTGTCCCAGATGTCGGCGATGACCGCCGGCTTGTCCTGGCGCTCGGCGCGCACGGCTAACGCCCGCTCGATGCCGGCCGAGGCGGAAAGCATCGCCATGGCGGTCTTCTCGCGCAGGTCATAGAGCTCGCGCCCGAGCGTTTCGGCGAGCTTGTCGCCCTTTGCCTTGTCATTGTCGGTCACGACCAGGATGCGCGTGCCCATTTCGGGCACGTCGGCCGCCATGAAGCCGTGGATGACCGAGACCGACAGCACGCCGTCCTTGCCATGCAGCGCCTTGATGTTGTCAACGAAGGAACGCATCGGCTCGCGGCTGGTCGGCAGCACCTGGATCATGCGGCAGTCGAAGGTCGAGATCACCGGCTTGATCTCGCCGCGCGCCGCGGCAAGGCCGAGCTCGACGACATGCTCGCCGCGCTCGTAGAAATCGGTGTGCGGGAATTCGAGGAAGTAGGCCATGATGTCGCAAGCTGCGACGCGTTTCGGCGTCAAATGGCTGTGCGGATCGAACTCCGAGGCAATCACCACTTTCGGGCCGACGATGGCGCGCACGCGCTCCAGGAGATCGCCTTCGCAATCGTCATAGCCTTGCGCCACCATGGCGCCATGCAGGCCGAGGATGACGGCATCGACCGGCAATGCCTCCCTTAGCTGGCCAAGGATCTCGTCACGCAGCGCTTCATAGGTCTGGCGTTGCACCAGGCCGCCGGGCTCCGCCCAGGTGGCGGTACCTTCGATGACGGTCAACCCTTCTTTCGCGGCGCGCTTGCGCAACGCCACGATCGGCGAGGAGCAGAGCGTCGGCGTCTCCGGATGTTTTCCGGGGCTGGCATAGAAGGCCATCTCGAAGGAAGCCCGGTCTGTCGGCACCGGCGAGAAGGTGTTGGTTTCCGTCGCCAGCGAGGCGGTGAAGATGCGCATGAGGGCTCCGTATAAATGGAAGCTACTTGACCGCGCCGAGCGCCAATCCGCGGACGAGGTAGCGCTGCAGCCAGATGAAGAGGATCGCCACCGGCAGTGTCGCCAGCAGCGTGGCCGCCATGACATGGTGCCATTCGATCGTATAGCGGCCGGCGACCAGCGAGAAAACCTGGATCGGCAGCGTGTAGCTCTCCTGGCTACGCAGCATGGTAAGCGCCACGACGAACTCGTTCCAGGCATTGATGAAGGTGAAGATCGCCGTCACCGCGATCGCCGGCAGGCAAAGCGGCAGGAACACTTTGCGCAGGGTGAGCCAGCGCCCGGCGCCTTCCATCCAGGCGGCCTCCTCCAGGTCGCGCGGGATGGTGTCGAAATAGCTCTGCAGCATCCAGACGGTGAAGGCCACGTTGAAGGCCATGTAGATGAAGCCGAGCGCGGTGGTGCTCTCGACCAGGCCCCAGGCCGCCATCAGCCGGAACAGCCCAAGCACTAGTACGATCGGCGATATCATCTGCGAGATCAAAAGGAACTGGCGGAAGGCGCCATAGCCGGCAAAGCGGAAGCGCGACATGGCGTAGGCCGCCGGTACCGAGATCAGGATCGCGCCGATCGTCGCCAGCGCCGAGACATAGAGCGAGTTGAGCAGCGCCTGGCCGAAGCCGGTCGCCACCCACATGTCGGCGAAATTCGACCAGCGGAATTCGCTCGGCCACCAGGTGGGCGTCAGCACCTCGGTGCGCGGCTTGACGGCGGTGAGAAACATGACGGCGAAGGGGAAGATCGTCACCACGATCAATGGGGCCAGCAGAACCCAGGCGATGATGGTGCGTTTCAACTTGCCGTTCATGCGCGCTGCTCCCGCATGGCGAGGCGCACATAGATCATGGTGAAGACGAGCAGGATCGCGAACATCACCAGCGACACGGCGGAAGCCTCGCCCAGCTTGCCGATGCGGAAGGCGAGCTTGTAGAGATGGGTCACCAATATGTCGGTCGAGTTTGCCGGCCCCCCTTGTGTCATCACCCAGATGATCGGGAAGGAGTTGAAGACATAGATGGTGTTGAGCACGATCGCGATGTTGATGAAGGGTTTCAGGAGCGGAAAGGTGATCTCGCGGAACTGCTGGAAATGCGTCGCGCCCTCGAGCGCGGCCGCCTCATAGAGATCGTCGGGGATCGAGGACAGGCCGCCGAGGAAGATCGTGGTGGTGAACGGCACGGTCACCAATATGCCGATCAGCACCTGCATCGGGAAAGCGGTCTCGGCGCTGGCCAGCCACTGGATGTTCTGGCTGATCAGGCCGAGCTTCATCAGCGCCGAATTCAGCATGCCGCTCTCGCCGTTGAGGGCCCAGCGCCAGACCACCGCGGTCATGGTCAGCGACACCGCCCAGGGCAACATGATGACAACGCGGGCAAGGCCGCGGCCGTAGAAGTCGGTGTTGAGGATGATCGCCACCGGAATCGACAAAAGCAGCGCGCCGCCGACGACCAGCACCGTCCACAGCGCGGTGCGCCAGAGCGCGGCGACAAAATCGGGATCGGCGGCGAGCGCCGAGAAATTGGCCAGGCCGCTGAACTCGCGAAGCTGGCCAAAGCGGTTCACGTCATGCGTCGCTATCTGGATCAGGTCCCAGACCGGCCAGAAGATGACGACCGCCGCCAGGAGCAGGCTGGGCAGCGTCAGCAGATAAGGCACGAAACGATTTTGCATCGGCTCGATGGCACCATGTTGCGGGTAGGCAGCAGTGGCAGTGGCATTGGTGCTCAAGACACGTCCTTTGAATTCCTCGCCGACGTCTGCGCTGCCCCTCATCTGCCTGCTGTCGCCGGCGATTTCGTCAGTCGCGGCAGGAAAGGCGCCTGCATTGCGGACAGCTCTTTCTCCCCGTCACTATACGGGGAGAAATGCCCGGCAGGGCAATGAGGGGCGGCGCCGACGTAGAACACCTTCCAAAAAGGTGTGGCGCGCTCCGACGGGTGGAGCGCGCCACGGGCGCAGGGAGATACGCCCTATTTCTTCTTCAGGACGGCGTTCGCCTTGTCGGCGGCGTCCTTCAGGGCGGCTTCCGGCGTGGCGCTGCCGAGATAGATCTTCTGCATGGCGTCCGACGTGATCTGGGCGATCTCTTCCCAGCCCGGGATGACCGGCGCGAAGCGGGCGTCGGGCAGAAGCGCGGTGAAGGCGGCGAGGTCGGCATTGTTGACGTAATAGTCCATCTTCGCCTCCTCCTTGTTCACCGGTAGGAAGCCCTCGCCTTGCGTGAACTTGGCGCGCTGCTCCTTGGTGAACAGGAAGTCGAGCAGCTTCCAGGCCTCATCCTTGTTCTTGGAGTTCTTGAACATGATGATGCTATCGGTGACGCCATAGGTGCCGCGCGCACCGGTCGGTCCGGCGGGGATGGCGGCGACGCCGTATTTCAGCTTCGGCGCCTCTTCCTTGATCTGGTTGGACAGGAACGGCGCGGTGATCATCATGCCGACCTTGCCCTGCTTGAACAGGTTCTGCACGTCCTCACGGTTGTTGGAGGTGACACCCGGTTCCGTCAGGCCCTCGTCGATCATCGACTTGTAAAGCTTGGCGGCTTCAAGCGCGCCGGGCGTGCTCAAACCGGATGTGCCGTCCTTGTTGAGGATCTCGGTGCCGAAGGACCACATCGCATAGTAGTAATAGACGTCGGTCTCGATCTCCTTGCCTTGCAGGCCGTAGCCGAAGGCGCCTTGAGCCTTGATCTTGCGCGCGTCCTCCTGCAGTTCGCTCCAGGTGGCCGGCGGCTTGGCGATGCCTGCCTTCTCGAACAGCTCCTTGTTGTAATACATGGCGCGGGCCGAAGCCGCGATCGGCAGGCCGTAGGTGTGGCCGTCCATGATCGAGGGCTGCAGGAAGGTGTCGATGAAGCGGTCCTTGAACTCCGGCTTGATGTAGCTGTCGAGCGGCTCGGCGACACCCTGCTGCACGAAATCGATCAGCCAGCGCGTGCCGATGATCGAAAGATCGGCATTGGTGCCGGCGGTGATGTCGGTGGTGAGCTTCTGCAGGAGCACGTCCCAGGGCACCACTTCATACTTGATGGTGATGCCGGGATTGGCCGCCTCGAACTCCTTCTTCACCTCTTCGAAATAGGGACCGGTCTTGGCGCTGTATTCGGCGACGGTGACGCGCACCTCGCCGGCATCGGCGGGTGCTGCAAAAGCCAGCATGCTCATTCCGGCCAACAGGCCGATAGTCCATTTCGCAAGGCTCATCTGATCTCTCCCATTGATGCGCATTCGCGCCTGGCCTTAGAGGCGCAGGATTTATGTTACTTTCCTACATTATCGAGGGTTATGCCCAATGCAAGCAGTTTATCATGTTGCTAAATTACATTTTGTTGATAGCGTTCCGTCGCTGTCTGGCACGGCGGAGGAGCGCGCATCGTGGTATCAAAGGCCGATTTCGAGGGCAGAACCGTTGTCGTCACCGGCGCCGGCGGCGGCCTCGGTTCGGCGATCGTCGAGCTCATAGCCGAGCGCGGCGCGCGCGTCGTCGGCTGCGACCAGTCGGTGGAAGCTCTGGCCAGCCCGCATATCGCGTCGCGCCATGTCTTCAACCTGCTCGACCGGGCCTCGATCGAAGCGGCGATACCCGCGCTGCTCGACAAGGACGGCGTTCCCGACATCCTGATCAACAATGCCGGCTGGACGCGCGCCGAGACCTTGAAGGCGCTGACGGCGGACAAGATCGAAGAGGAGCTCGCCCTCAATTTGACCGGCGTGATGACCTTCGCCGATCCGCTCATCAAGGCGATGTCCAAGCGCGGGTCGGGCAGCGTCGTCTTCATCTCCTCCGTCAACGCGATTTCGCATTTCGGCAATCCGGCCTATGCGGCGGCCAAGGCCGGCATCAACGCCTACGCCAAATCCATCGCCGTCGAGCTCGGCCGCAGCGGGTTGCGGGCCAATGTCGTCTGTCCGGGCTCGATCCGCACCGCCGCCTGGGACCATCGCCTGGCCAAGGACCCCGAGATCTTAGGCCGGCTGAAGCGGCTCTATCCGCTTGGCCGCATCGTCAACGCTTCCGAAGTGGCGGAAGCCGTGGCTTTCCTTGCCTCGGACCGCGCTTCCGGCATAACAGGTGCCGTGGTGCCCGTGGATGCCGGGCTGACAGCCGGCTACCTGCCTTTCATCGACGACATATTGGGAGCGTGAGCATGACCGACGTCCAGTTCCGCAACCTGTCGAAATCCTTCGGCCAGCACAAAATCCTCGAAGATATCAATCTCGACATCCGGACCGGCGAGTTCGTCGTGCTGGTTGGCCCCTCCGGCTGCGGCAAGTCGACCTTGCTGCGCATGCTGGCAGGTCTGGAGACGATCACCTCAGGCGATCTCCTCATCGGCGGCACGCGCGCCAACGAGCTGCCGCCGCAGAAACGCAACATCGCCATGGTGTTCCAGTCTTACGCGCTGTTCCCGCATTTGAAGGCGTCGGAGAATATCGGCTTCGGCCCGAAGATCCGCGGCGAGACGCGCGCCGCGATCGAGGACAAGGTCAAGAAGGCGTCGGGCGTGCTCAACCTCTTTTCCTATCTCGACCGCTATCCAAGGCAATTGTCGGGCGGCCAGCGCCAGCGCGTCGCCATGGGCCGCGCCATCGTGCGCGAGCCTTCGGTCTTCCTGTTCGACGAGCCGCTTTCAAATCTCGACGCGCAGCTGCGCGTGCAGATGCGCACCGAGATCAAGGCGCTGCACCAGCGGCTGAAATCGACCATCGTCTATGTCACCCACGACCAGATCGAGGCCATGACCATGGCCGACCGCATCGTGGTGATGGATCGCGGCCGCATCCAGCAGGTCGGGCAGCCGCTGGAGCTCTACGACCGGCCGGCCAACAAGTTCGTCGCCGCCTTCATCGGCTCGCCTTCGATGAGCTTCGTCTCCGGCGCGCTGAAGACCGCCGGAGCCAAGTCCTGGTTCGAGACGACGGGCGGCGGCCGTCTGGCGCTCCCGGGCAAGGCCGCGTCCGGCAGGGACACGGTCGAGGCCGGCATCCGGCCCGAGCACTTCCTCGTCGGCGCCGGCGACGATGCCCTCGCCATCAAGGTCGACGTCGTCGAGCCGACCGGCTCGGAAACGCATGTCTATGGCTCGGTCGGCGACGACACGGTGCGCGCGGTGTTCCGCGACCGGCTTCAGGTGAAGCCCGGCGACCGGCTGCCGGTGAGCGTCGACCCGCGCAACATCCACCTCTTCGACAAGGCGACGGGCCTGCCGCTGTGAGAAGACGATGAAGACCCCGGCCGACATCATCACGCGCCTGCAATTGATATCGCAGGACGGCACCAAGTCGGACCGCCGGTTGGCGGGCTTGGTGCTTTCCGATCTTGATTTCGCCTCGAAGGCCGCGATCTCGGAGATCGCCGCGCGCGTCGGCGTCAGCGAGCCGACCGTCACCCGCTTCTGCCGCAATCTCGGCTGCGAGGGTCTTCGCGATTTCAAGTTCTACCTGGCGCAGGCGATCGCCATCGGCGGCCAGTATCTGTCGCCGGAGCCGCTCAGCCGCGACGCGCGCGAGCAGCGCATCGCCTCGGCGATCACCGAGGCGGCGATCGCCGCCATCCAGCGCGCCAGCGAAAACCTCGACATGACGACGGTGATGGACGTCGCCGCCCGGATTGCGAGCTCCGGCAATGTGCTGTGCATCGGCTCAGGCGGCATCTCCTCGATGATGGCGACCGAGATGCAGAACCGGCTGTTCCGGCTCGGCTTGTCGGCGCTCGCCCAGACCGACGGCCAGCTGCAGCGCATGTATGCCGCCGTCGCGACGCCCGAGACGACGCTGCTTGCCTTCTCCGTCTCGGGCTATGCGCGCTCGGTGATCGAGGCGGTCGAGGTTGCGCAGCAATATGGTGCGGCGACCGTTGCCATCACCGCGCCGGATTCGGCCCTGGCCAAGGTCGCCGACACGGTCATCCTTCTGCAGTCCGTCGAGGACGGCAACATCTACAAGCCGACCTCGTCGCGCTACGCGCTGCTTGCCATCCTCGACATGATCGCCACCACGGTGGCGGAAGCGCGCGGGCCGAAAGTGCTGGAGAATCTGCGCCGCATCAAGCAGAGCGTGAACACGCTGAAGGTCGACGATCCGAGACTGCCGCTGGGCGATTGAGCGGTTGCCGAAGTTGGCGATCCTTCGCGCCCCCCTCTACCCTGCCGGGCATCTTCCCGATTGGCAGCTTCCGCGCCCCTCATGTAGCGCTGGTCGACCCCCACTCCGTCTCGGCTTCGCCGAGCCACCTCTCCCCCGATCGACGGGGTAGAGGAAAGGCGCCAAGCCTTTTGCCGTCAACGCCCGTCCAGCAACGCTCCCTTCCTTTCCCTCCGGAGGGGGGAAAGGTGGCGCTGCGAAGCAGCGACGGATTGGGGGAACCACCTGGCAATCAAGCCTCGACCTGATCAGTCGCGCCAGTCACAGAAGATGTGTGCATAGCGTAGCCAAGCGAGGGAGATGTCCGGCAGGACAGAGGGGGGCGCCGTCCCGCCTGCGTCTCAGATCTTCGATGCTTAGAAAGAGCCTCGACGCTTTTCGCCAGCTCGGCCCCTTCCCCCACGACCCGCAGCGTCTTCAGCCGCGATGTGCCGCCTGCGACCACCGAAACGGCCGACACCGGCACACCCAGCGCCTTGGCCAGCAGCCGTTCCAGCGCTGTATTGGCGGCGCCGTTCTCCGGCACGGCGCGGACGCGGGCCTTAAGATGACTGCGCCCGTCGGCAGCGGTCTCGACGCCGTCGATCCGGTCGAGCGCCGCTTTCGGCGTCAGACGCACGAAGAGGTCGATGCCGTTCTCGCGCAGCCGCAACGGCGTGCTCATCAGCCGCCGGTCACGACCCAGGACCAGACGGTGGTGACCAGGAACTGCCGGATGAAGAAGATAATCAGAAGCAGGATGATCGGCGAAATGTCGATGCCGCCGAGATCGGGCATGAAGCGGCGGATCGGGCGCAATGCCGGATCGGTCAGCCGGTAGAGCATGTTGCCCACGCTGCCGACGAACTGGTTGCGCGAATTGACGACATTGAAGGCGTAGAGCCAGGAAAAGATCGCCGAGGCGATGATGATCCACCAGTAGATATCAAGCGCCATGACGATGGTCTGAATAAGGGCGATCATGCCGGTCTCCAAATTGTCGCCGACATGTAGCCATTGCCTGGCGTGCGGGCAAGGCCCGCGGGCTTGACTGGCGGGCAAGGCCTACTAGTCAGCGTGCTCGTCGCCTGCCGGTCTTTCGCCTTGACATGAAACGGCCGCGACCGATACAAGCCGATCCGCTGGAACGGGGCTGTAGCTCAGCTGGGAGAGCGCATCGTTCGCAATGATGAGGTCAGGGGTTCGATCCCCCTCAGCTCCACCAGCCAGCACACGCATGTGCCTCTCGCGCGCGGTTGCCTTCCTCGTTCAGAATTTTGTGGCCGCCGGATTTCGGGCCGCGTGCTTGGAACCAATGGTGGGGCAAGACGGTTCAGCTATACTTTTGAAGCTGATGTGCCCGGCCGGCTGGGCAAGCGGCGATGCTTGAGGAGGTCCCCATCATGAAGATTTCGTCCAGGTTCCGTTCAGTCGCGGTTGCGGCAATCGCCGCAGCAGGCGTCAGCTTTGCCAGCGCCGCGCATGCCGACAGCGGTACGATCCGCTTCTCCGTCTACAAGGCGGCCTTCTTCATCGGCGGCTCTGGCGGGGAAGGCACGCTGACCTTCCACGGCAAACGGTATCCGATCTCGATCGGCGGCATCTCGGGCGGCCTGGCCTTCGGCGCATCCAAGACCTATTTTCAGGGCAGGGTGCGCCACATCCGACGCGCCAGCGATGTGACGGGCGTCTACGGCGCAGCCGGCGGTGGCGGCGCGCTCGGCAGAGGCGCCCAGGTGATCGTGATGACCAATGACAAGGGCGCCCAGCTCGAGCTCACCGGCCGGCAGGTGGGCCTGCAGGTCAACGCCGACCTCAGCGGCATGAGCATCGCGCTGAAGAGGTAGGAGCCCCGGCTCCGTCCGTTATTCCGGGACGGGCCGGTTCGGGCGCCGCCCGGGCGCGCAAAGATCGCGCCGGGCAGGCCAGGCGGCGAGTTTCATCGACCTCTCCGCCGACCTGCCAGACCAATGGCGGGGTGTCCGCTCTGATGAATAGCGGGCCTGCAGGCATCCCGCTTGCCAATGAAGGGCGGCTCGCCTCAATCGTCCCAGTCATCCCAATTGTCTTCGTCCTGCGGATAGTCGGGAACGACCCGGATGATCGGCCGCGGACGCTGATAGCGCCAGTAATCCTCGTCCGGTAGCTGACGCTCATCGGTGCGGTAGGCAGGCCGGTCGTAGTGGTGGCGCTTCCAGTATTTATGCTTCTTGTGCGGCCGCACGCAGTAGCCGTCCTCGGTCAGGTAGGCGCATGTGACATGCGCCTGCTGCACCAGGCCGCTTATGGCCGGCATGCCAATCATCGGCGCCGCATCGACCGCTGGCATCACCGCCAGCATGGTCCCGGCAAGGGCAAGAACAGACAATTTCATCGGCCTCTCCACGTCTCCAGACTAAGGCCGGAAGAACGTCCTGATTGGGGACGATTTGCGGCGGCCGAGATCACTTTGATTTGCGGCCGCACATATAAGCGTTAGATCATGTACTGCGCCGGCGTCAGGCTGACGCAACCATAGCGGCCGCTGTCTTTCACATCATCCCCGCGAGCGGAGGCCACCCTGCACTGCTAATTGGCCAACTGATCGAGAAGCGTGTCGATTTCCCCTTTCTTTGGCGCTTCGGGCGAAGCAGGGGCGGCCTGCGGGTCGGCGGAAGCGGGTTCGGCCGCCGGCGCGGTGATCTCTGCTTCGGCCTCGCCGCCGGCGTTCGAACCTGGCGGCGGCGCATTATCCGTATTGCCGGTGTCTGGCGCCACGGCGGGTTCCGGAGCCGCGGGCAGGGCTTTGGGCCGGGGTGCGGCGTTGCGCAGAAGATCGCCGATCAGATCCGCCGCTCCCTTGCCGGAGCCATCGCCGTTCGAGCCCGTCTGGCCCGGGATCAGCTTGTCGAGATTCAACTTCCCGGTTGGCAGCCCAAGGCGGCCCAACATGTCCAGCGCGCCCTGCGGGTCTTTGGCCAACGCGCTCAGGTCCGGATAGGCCCGAGGCGCAAACAGCGGGCCTTGGACCACGATCGGCACCCCGATGCCCTTCACGGCAATGTCGCCTCCCTGCCCGGCAAGCGAGGCAACGACGCGGGGGTTGAGACGGACGTCGAGCGTCTGGTCGGCGAAGTCTATCTTGCCCGAGCCGTCCATTCGCACCAGCGGACCCAGCAGGCTGATGTCCGTCGTCTGCGCGACGCCGTTCTCGATGGCAAAAGAGGCGCCGAGTTCGGTGAACGCCGTCTTCTTGGTCTGATCCTGCTTGAAGCCGCTGGAAAGCAGCCCAACCAGGTTGTTGTAGACCTCGGCTATGTCGATGCCCCGGAAGGCGCCGTCGCCGAATTTTGCCGACGCCTTGCCGCCAAGGGAGCGGGCAAGCGATTTCGTAGTCTTTCCCGAGCCTGAAACCGCGACGGTCGCATTGAGCGTTCCTTCGATGCGATCGAAATCCGCCGCGTCATGGAGCAAGGGAGCCGCGGCCGCGCCGGCGATCGCAGTGTTCAGGGTCAGGGAAGCGGTGTCCTTCGAGCCGTCGGCTGTCATCTCCGCGGCAATCGTGCCGCCGTAGAAGGGACTTTGCGGCACGTTCAGGTGCGCCTTGCCATCAGCAACCACCAGAGTGGTGGCCACCGGCCCGGCGAAGACCTTTCCATAGCCGAGCTTGTCGGCCTGGATATCCACCTTGGCGTCAATTCCCTTGAGGAAGGAGAGATCGATCGGCGCGTCGGTGGCGCCGTTCGGCTTCTGCTTTCCGCCTGTGGCAGTCTCGCCGCCGCCGGCGAACGCCGCGAAGTCAAGCTTCGCGAAATTGAGCGACGTCCGGATGTTGAGGGGCGCCCCAAGTTTCATCGAGCCCTGGCCCGACGCCTTGACCCCGTTCAAGGCAACAGAGGTTTTCTGAAAGGAAAGCTGTCCTGGCCCGGCGTCCACGTCACCTTTGAAGGCAAAGTCTCGCAGACCGTGGGAAGCACTCTGCCCCAGCCATTGCATGAGCTTGTCGACCGAGGCCGATGTGACCGAAATCTGACCCTTGAACGTGCCGCCACCCCCGGCAGCGCCGCTTATGCTGCCTTCGAGGTATTTGGAGGAAACCGAAAGGCTGATCGGCCCGGACGCATCGGCAACGGAGCCGCTGGCCAGAAAGGATGCAGGCGCGAGCTGGGACTTGAACGTCACGGCCTGTCCCCGCCAGACGAGCTTGCCCGTCAAATCGACCGGTTTGCCGACATCGTGAACCTTCGCGTCAAGATTGAGCCCGGTGATGTCGTCGGCCGTCCGGGCCTCGGCAAGTGCTGCGAGTGGAAGCTTGCCCTGCCTGATCCCGACCGTTCCCTGCAGATTGACGCTGCTGCGTATGCGCTCTGCGGTGAGTCCGCGAAAAGCGAACCCCATATCGGCGGTCAGCTTGCCGGACAACGGCACGGATTGCCCGGCCAGCTTCGCTATAGAGCCGATATCCAGCCCTGAACTCGCAATATTGCCGCGTACGGTCGGCGGCGTTTCACCGACATTCGTCGAGGCTGTCGCTGTGAGGTTTCCCGCATCAAGGCCGAAGTGCTCCAGCCTTGCCTCAAGATGTCCATCGCGCAGCGTCGCGGCGAGCTGGACATCGGAAGCCCGTATCTTGCCGCCGACCAATTCATCGATGGCAACGCTGATATCGGCATCGAACGCAGAGAGCATCGCGAGGTCGGGCTCGCCGGAGCCGGCCGAAGCCTTGCCCGCGCTGGAACGATCCTTTCCAATATCGCTCAAGGCGTCGATATCGACGCGCTTTGCCGCCAGGTCGGCGAAGAAGCGATGCCGCGCCCCGGGCTGAAAGAGCGCGTCCATCTGGAAGCTCTGGTCGCCGACATCGAACTTTCCGCCCTTGATCTGATAACTGCCGTTCCCGTTGAGCTGGATCTCTCCACTCGCATGCAATGAAGAGAATTTGGCAACCGGCGCCGGATCGAGACGCGCCTCGATGGCGATCTGGGCCGGCAGCCGTTTCAGGATCGGCCTCAAGGCGGAAAGGCTCCCGCTCATTTCAACGCGACGGCCGCCGCTGGTGCCGGCCAACGAAAACGAGACCTCTCGGTCGAGGTCCGGAGCCCTCAGATCGGCGTCGATTGCTGTCACCTCAGCGGAATTGCCGGTCGACGCGCCTGAGGTGAGGGTGCCGTTCGTTATCGTCAGTTGATAGATCGCCAGCCGCTCGAGCGTCTCGACAATCGCCGCGAACGGATCGGCCTGTACATCCTTCGGTTCCGGAGGTGACGCCGCGTTTGCCGAAGCCTTGAGCGCGATTGTCGGATCCGCCAGCGCGACGGACTGTATCTCAAGCTTTTTCGACCATAGGGACGACAGCGTTATCGAAGTCGAGAACCGCGGAGCGGATATCACGATCTCGCCCGTACCGGTCGAGAGCGAGATATCGTCCGCGACCACCGCCAGCTTGGGCAGCAGCGATAGTCTGACAGGTCCGTCCAGCCGAATTGTCATTCCGGTTGCGGATGACAGTTGCCGGCTCAATTCGGCACGAACCCAGTCGATTGAAACAAGAGCGGGCACAAGGAAAAGCAGCCCGGCGCAAAGAACAACAGCTACGGTGAGTGCAGCGACGATTTTTCTCACATCGACCCGCCAAAATGATCGGAAGAATCAGTATCGTTAAACATACATGCTTCTGGCGCCCGACTGAATCCTGCCGAAACACGGGCTTCGCGCCGACGAATTTCGCACTACTCCAGGGACCGTCGGCTCTTTCGCCGCGATCGAAGCCATTTGCAGGCAAGTGTTTCCAGACCCGAGGGTTTGGAAACGATCAGCCGGTTTCCGAGCCATTCCCGTGAAACAGACCAGGCGCATTTTCCGGCATCCGCCGCCGACATATCAGCCATTTCAATGGAGGAAGTGCCAATGTCAGTGCTCGGAACCCTGCTCCATTTCAGCCGCGCCATCATCCACGCGCACAACAATGCCAAGGTCAGAAACCTGATGGATGTCCCGCCGCCCGAAACCCGCAGGGACATGGGCCCGCATGTTTCGCCGGACGCCTCCGAAAAGGAGCCCGGCGCCATTCACCCCGGAGGACGCTGACACAAGCGGAGTCTCGGACCGGCCTCGTCCCACTCACCTGGAGACTGGTGTTGCTTTGTGATTGCGTTGGCGCGCATAGGCCACGCAGGCGTCCACGGTGCTGACGCATAGCGCGTCACGGCTGTTCGGCAAGTTATTGTCGCCGGCATAGGCTACCTCTGCGACGTGGCCGTTGAGCATGCGTATTTGCGTATTGCAATAGCCGCCGGGGGCGACGTTGACCGACCCTCCGACCGCGGGAATCGCGCCCACGGCCATCGTCGGCACCGCGATGCTGAGGTTGCCGCGTTGCACGGTGCGCTGGTAGGTCCAAATCTGACCGGAAGGCCCCGTGTCGGCCGTCGCGGTCGGAAAGCCGGCGCACATGCGGACATCGGCCTCGCTGAGACCGACCATCTCCTTGCGGGCAGCGGCCGTGGTGGCGTCGACCTTGGCGATGCTCGACGTATCGTCGGGGATGACGCAGGACGACAGGATGGAGATACCTGCCGCAACAAAGGCAAGTTTTCGAATATGCAAGGATGTCATGCCGTCGGTCGGAGTTGTGTGCCGCCCCAGCGCCCTCCTCCCTACCTAGGCAATCGGCCAAACGCGTCAACCCGCGGAATGCCGACGCATCTCCACGCCGATGCGCTTACACCACCCGGAAGTAGCTCGTCATGCCGGTCTTCTGGTGCTCGATGATGTGGCAATGCAGCAGCCAGTCGCCGGGATTGTCGGCGACGAAGCCCAACTGCACCTTCTCGTCGGGCTGGATGAGATAAGTGTCGGAGATAAGGGGCTGGACTGCCTTGGTCGATGACGACAGCACCTTGAAGCTCATGCCGTGCAAATGGATCGGGTGCGCGTGCGGGGTGAGGGTCTCCATGTCGATGATGTAGCTGCGGCCGAGCTTCAGTTCGGCGAGCGGCGCGGTCGGGTCCGGCGTGTCGCCCGGCCACGGCACTTTGTTGATTGCCCAGAAACTGTAGCCGAGCGAGCCGCAAATGCCGTCGGCCGCGACGTTCTCGGCCGTCGCGCTCAGCGCCAGCGGAATCCGCTTGGCGCTTGTCAGGTCCAGCTCCGGCACCGGGTTGGGTTCGAGCCGGCCGAGATCGCGCAGGTCGTGCCTGAGCGATTTGCCGACCGAACGCAGCGTCGCCAGGATTTTCGGCTTGGTGCCTCTGACGTCGCGCAGGCTGACGATCGCGTCCTCCTCGTCGGGCATGCGGATGGCAAGCTCCAGCCGCTGGCCGGGCCCCAGCTGCAAGGCATCCGGCGTAAAACGCTGCGGCACCGGATTGCCGTCGAGCGCGATGACCACAGCTTCGGCGCCGTCGACGCGGAAGGCATAGATGCGGGTGACGTCGGTGATGGCGGCGCGCAGCCGCACCAACCCGCCGGCCGGCGCATCGAATTGCGGCTGGCCCTGCCAATTGGCGGTGCGCACCGTGCCGAAGGTGCCGGCCTTGGCCGCGTCGCGCGGCCTGAACGGCTCGATGAACTGGGCGTCGTCGCCGAGCCGCCAGTCGCGCAGGTTGACGACTATCTCGACATCGAAGACCGGGTCCTTCGGGTTCTCGACCACGATCACGCCGGTCAGGCCGTGACCCATCTGGATCAGCGTGTTGCAATGCGGGTGGTACCAGAAGGTGCCGGCGTCGGGCGGCGTGAATTCATAGTCGAAATGGTCGCCCTGATAGGCATAGGGCTGCACCAGGAACGGCACGCCGTCCATCTTGTTAGGAACGCGGATGCCATGCCAGTGGATGGTCGTCGGATCGTCGATGCCGTTGATCAGGCGCGCGGCAAACGGCTCGCCCTTCCTCATCCTGACGACCGGCGGCGGACCTGCTTCCCCATAGGTCAGCACATTCTTCGTCGGCGCACCCTCCATCAGCCGCGCCTCGATGCTTGCGGTCTTCAGGATCAGCGGGGCAGGCTTGGCGGCTGCAAAGCCGGCCAATCTGCCGACAGTCGCGGCGCCGATGCCGGCCAGGCCTGCGGCAGCTGTGGTTTTGAGAAGGGCGCGGCGCGTGAATGTCGTCATAAGGTTTCCGTCGGCAGGATGCCTCGGCCGTTGGAATTGAGCCGAACCAGTGAGCCGCCTACCACCATCCGGCGCACCGGCCTAGTCCCGCAGGCTGAAGACGAAAGGCGCGGTGCGGGTGACGCGTGCGCCGAGCTCCGCCGGCGGCGCCGGCACCGAGGCGCCCTGCAATGCGCCGAGCGCCGCACGGTCGAGATCGCCATCGCCCGAGGATCGCGCCAGCCGGGCCGAGACCACCCTGCCGGAGGTGTCGACCGTGAAGGTCACGCTCGGCGTGCCCTCGGCCCGCCTGGAGCGCGCCGCGCTCGGATAGCGGGTGTGCCGTCTGATCCACGCCGCCAGGCTGGAATTCCAGCGCGACGGGCCGACGCTGGAGCGCGGCGCCGCATCCGAGGACCGGGGCGCTGCCGCCTTCGCCGCCGCCTTGGTGTCGATGCTGGCGGTGGTCGTCGCCTTTGGCGGTGGAGCCTTTTCCTTCCTGACGCGTTCTTTCGGCTTTTCGACCGGTTTCTTCTCAGCCTTCTTCCTAGCTTCGACCGGCTTTTGCACCTTCACCTCGGCTTCCACAGGTTTCGGTTGCGGCAGGGGAATGACGACGTCCGGCGCGATCGCCTCGACAGGATCGGGCACGACCTCGTCCAGCGGCGGCCGCTCGCTCAGGGCAGCAACGGCCTGTTCGGCGGGAGCGACCTGTTTGGCCTCCTGCGTGTCGTCGGTATCGAGGGGCTGTTCAGCGACGGGCTCGGTCTGCTCGGCCACCGGCGCCGGGTCGATCACCGATTTCGCGTCGATGGGCGTTTCCGTCTCCTCCGCCGCATCGGGCGGCTCCGGTGTCACCGTGTCCGGCATCGCCGCCTCTTCCGGCACGGCGGGGGCGATGGCCAGCGGCGCCATCTCGACCGCCAGCGCTGGCGGCGGACCGCCATCCTGCATCTCGGCGAAGCTCAGATTCTGCACCGCATAGGCAACCGCCACATGCGCGGCCAGAATGATCGCGGCGGCGCTCGTCCACAGGCCGGCTTCACGCGCGCCGAAGCGCGGCTGCGAAATGCGGGAAAGCGCGGCGACCGTCATGGCGCTGAACCGTCACCCGGAGCCGGCGCCGAGTTTACACCAGTTGCCGGAGCTCCAGACTCGGCCGGTCCGCCAGTACTGCCCGATGCAGTTTCGAGCCCCACCAGCGCGACCTTGAGATAGCCGGCGCTACGCAGCAGGTTCATCACCTCCATCAGGTCGCCATAGCCGACCGTCCTGTCGGCGCGCAGGAAGATGCGCGTCTGCTTGTCGCCCTTGGTGCGGTTGTCGAGCGCCCCGGCGAAGGCCGGGCGGAGCACGCTGTCATTGCCGATCGCCAGTGACAGATCGCTTTTCAGCGTAAGGAATAACGGTGTCTCGGGCCGCGGCGCCGGCGCAGCCGTCGATCCGGGCAGGTCGACATCGATGTCGACGGTCGCGAGCGGTGCGGCGACCATGAAGATGATCAGGAGCACGAGGATGACATCGATGAACGGCGTGACATTGATGTCGTGGCTTTCCTCGAGATCGTCGCCGGAGATCTCGCGAATGCGTGCCGCCATCGCCGCTACTCCGCCGCCATGGCCGTCGCCGGCGGGACGGTGCGGAAATCGAGGTCGCGACTGACCAGCCGCTCGACGCCGGCGGAAGCGTCGGCGAGGATCTGCCTGTAGCCGGCCATCGAACGCGCGAAGACATTATAGATGACGACCGCCGGAATGGCCGCGACGAGGCCCATGGCGGTGGCAAGCAACGCCTCGGCGATGCCGGGCGCGACGACGGCGAGGTTGGTGGTCTGCGCCTGCGAGATGCCGATAAAGGCGTTCATAATGCCCCAGACGGTGCCGAACAGGCCGACGAAGGGCGCCGTCGAGCCGATGGTGGCGAGCAGGCCGGTACCGCGCGACATGCGCCGCGCCGCCGCCGCCTCGATGCGCGCAAGCCTGGAGGCGACGCGTTCCTTCAGGCCGTCGCCGGAGGCATGATCGAGCGCGCCGGCCGACAGCGCCCGTTCCTCTTCCGCCGCCCGCACCAGCAGCGCACCTGGACCGCCGCTGTGGCCAAGCTCCCGGCCGGCCTGCATCAGCGTCGCGGCGTTGCCGATCGCATCGGCGGCGCGACGGGCCCTCAGCTTGCCGGCGAAGACCTCCAGCGACTTGGCGAGCCAGATCGTCCAGGTGACGAGAGAAGCGAAGGCCAGCCCGACCATGACCGCCTTCACGACGATGTCGGCATTCATGAACATGCCCCAGGGCGACAGGTCATGCGGCAGCGTCAGCGAGATGGAAGGCTCTTCGCTCGTGGTGCCGTTCGCAGCCGGCCGAATGCCTGGAGCGACCGACGTGGCGGCGGGCGCCTGCGCCGGGGGCGTCTGCAGGGTTGGAGCGGCCGGCGCCTGCTCGACCGGCGCAGGCGATCGTCCCTGCGCCGCGGCGACACCAGCCGAAAGAATGAGCGACGCGGCCAGCGCCGCCAAGAGGCTGTTTCGGGACAAGGCTCGTCCTCGCTTCATCATTGCAATGCGGCGGCCGCCATACAGACAGGCGCAGGGCGAGCCGTGCCGGTTGACTATGAAACATGAGTTTGCGAGTCAACTATAAAGATGACTATGCTGATCCACAATTCATAATGTGCCTATGCCCGCCTGAGCACGCTGCGGGCCTGGACCGCAAGACGGTTGCCGGGCACGATGCGCATGGAGCAAGAAGAGCAGGCGGCCGATGATCACGGCGATACCTTTCGACTTTCCCTATGACGGCAAGCTGGAGCCGCAGCATACGGCACTGCTGGTGATCGACCTGCAGGAGGATTTCCTCTCGCCGACCGGCTACTTCGCCAGGAAGGGCTACGATCCGTCGCCGCTGCGAGCCATCCTGCCGGCGGTCAACCGGCTGATTGCCGCGGCCCGCGCCGCCGGCCTCACCATCATCCACACCAGGCAAGGCTACCGCGCCGACATGGCCGACATAACGCCTTACGAAAGATGGCGACGCAAGCGGGCAGGGCTCGACGGCACCGATGTCCTGCTGCGCTCCGGCCCAGGTTTCCAGATCGTTTCCGACATCGAGGTCGCGCCTGGAGACATCATCATCGACAAGACCTGCAACAGCGCCTTCACCCACACGGATCTCGAGCTCATTCTGCGGGCGCGCGGCATCACGCATCTGCTGTTCACCGGCTGCACGACGGATGTGTGCGTGCACACCACGTTGCGCGAGGCCTGCGACCGCAACTTCCAGTGCCTGACGATTTCGGACGCCTGCGCCAGCGGCGACCGGTATGCGCATGAAGCCGCACTGCGTATGGTGACGGTCGAGGACGGCGTCTTCGGCGCGCTGGCGGACTCGGCGGCCGTCATCAGCGCGCTATCACGGCTCGCGAGCGTGGCGAGCTGAGGATTTCGGGATCGCGCGGATCGCCGGGTTCCGGCCAGCCGATATCCTTGCGGATGTCGAGAGGCAGCAGATAAAGCGTCCGCGCTGCCCGATAGCGGGCACGGGTCGCGGTGTATTCGGCCGCGATGCGAGCGATGGATGACAGGATCGACATTTGCTTCTCCCTTGGTTGATGCCGGGATGGCAACCCGGCACTCACCAAGACGAAACGCGGATGGCTTTTGGAACGGCGAGGATAAATTTTTCTGAACTCACGGGCGCGGCGGCCGCTCGATATAGGTCCATGGCAGCGTCCGGATCGTGAACTTGATTGATTGCCGAAAAACTTTTGCATGTACCGTTCCGTTTTCGGTTCAGGCTTCGTCTTGAGGGTCGTAACGGGTGCGAGAGCCAAGACGGCCTCCGCCATCAGGACAAACGGAGCCAAGCCATGTCGACCACAGTGACCTTGATCAACGTCTTCACCGCCAAGCCGGGCAAGCAGCAGGAACTCGCCAACACGCTTGCCGAGGGCACGAAGAGTTTCTTCAGCAAGCAGCCGGGCTCGCTGTCGTCATCCGTGGTGATCGGCGTCGACGGCAGCAAGGTGGCCAACATCTCGCAATGGCGTTCGGCGGACGACATCGCGGCCTTCCGCGGCGATCCCCGCTTCGGCGAATACATGAAGAGCATCGTCGAGCTCGCCTCCGGCGAGACCATGATGGGCCACACGACCTATTCCCATACGGGCGGAGTGGAGAACTGAAGCAATTCCAGGAAAAGTGTGAAACGGTTAGGTTCGGCGCCTTCGCCGACCTTCTGTCCGGAATTGCGTCAAACAAAGAGGTTGAGCACGCGTGACCGGTTCGCACGATCAGTCCGTTGCGGCAACCGAAACCAGGCTTCGCGCCTTCGAGCGCGAGGCCGCTTCGCTGAGAGCCAAGCTGCACCGCTACGCGTCGCGCATGGTCGGATCGGTCATCGACGGCGAAGACATCGTGCAGGAGGCCTTGGCCAAAGGCTTCGTGGCGATCAGGAATGGCGACATGCCCGACAAGACCGAGCCTTGGTTGTTTCGCATCGCGCATAACGCCGCCCTCGATTTCCTGCGCAAGCGGGCCCGCTTGCGGGGGCGCGAAAGCGAAGTCGAGCTCGACACGATCGCCGACCAGAACTCGGCGCTGGATGCCCGAATTGCCGCCGAGGCGAGCCTGGCCGAACTGATGCAACTGCCGCCGGCGCAACGATGCACGGTCGTGCTGAAGGATGTGCTTGGACACAGCCTGGAAGAGATCGGCGAAATCCTCGAAACTTCCGAGACCGCGATCAAGGGCGCGCTGCAGCGGGGTCGCGAGAGCCTGCGCAAGCTGGCGGCCGCGCCGCGCATCGCGCCGCCCCGCCCGGCGCTCGACCAACACGACATGCGGCGCCTCGGCAATTATGTGGCCGCCTTCAACGCCAGGGACTTCGATACCTTGCGCGGCCTGCTGGCCGAGGACGTCAAGCTGGAGCTGGTCAACCGCCTGCGAGCCGACGGCAAGGAATATGTCGGCAATTATTTCGGCCGCTATGCCGACGAGACGCATTGGCATTTCACGGCCGGCCTCGTCGAAGGCCGGCCCGCTATCCTGGTCACCAGCCCGGAGCGTCCGGACGGACCGCCGCGCTATTTCATCCTCATCGATTGGGAGAACGGCCGGATCGCCGGCATCCGCGACTTCCTGTTCGCGGATTACGTGATGGACGGCCTGGACTATTCCGACGCGGAGCGACCTTAGTCTAGGACGCGCAGCGTTGCGGAAAAGGGTGCGAGGCAAACGCGCCCGGCTGCGGGACCTCCGTCTCGCGTCGCGCCAGCGAATTCGCGACCAGCGCGATCGTCTCGCGCCCGATGCGGGCGATCTCGCCCAGGCGGTCGATGCCGCCGATCATGAACTCCTCGACGCCCAGCGCCGCATAGGGCAACAGCGCCAAGGCGAGCCGCGCCGGCGGCCCGGCAATCTCGACCGCCTTGTGATCCGAGGCGCCCGTCCAGCCGTCCGGGCGGATGCGCACCGGAAGCGCGAAGCGCAGCCTGCCGCCGCGGCCGTGCTCGGCGGCGGCGCTGCGCGCGCGCTCCATCAATTGCCTCACCTCGTCGGGCGAACCGGCGGCCAGCTCGAAGACATCGGCATGCTTGCCGGCGACCTTCAGCGCGGTGCCCGACTGACCGCCGAGCCGGATGACGAGATCGGCGCCGTGCGGACCCTTGCGGGGCACGAAGCCGTCGCGCACGCTGTAGAAGGCGCCCTCATGGTCGAACGGCCTGTCGTTCGACCACAGCCGCTTCAGCAGCACCAGATATTCGTCGATGCGCTGCCACACGACGCTGTGGCCGACCGGTCGCGCCTCGGCATCGCTGTCTTCAAGCGGCTCGCTCAGCATGCGAAGCGACAGACGCCCCCCGCCTCTGCGGTCGAGCGCTGCGAGCTGCCCTGCCGCCACCGTCGGCTCGATAACGCCGGCCCAATGCGTCAGCACCACCTCCAGCGAGCCGGTGCGGTCGAGTGTCTGCGCGGCGATGTCCATGTTGGTGAGCAGGCCGGCCGGATCGTCCACCACCAGCTTGCGGAAACCGGAATCCTCGATCAGCGACAATTTGGTCGCCGTCTCGGCGAAATCATAGAAAAAGCTGCCATTGGCAGGCTTGTCTGGAACATGCGTGAACTCGATCGGCATTGCCATCTCCTCCATCACGTTGGGTCGCCCCGCTCCGAACCCCCGAGTCAAATCCATCTCGTCGGCGCGCGACAGCGCGCCGGCCTTCTTCAGCTCCGATTACTCAACTCAGATTTTTGGAGGGCGGGGCCTTTGTTTTACGCAATTCCGGACGGAATTGCTCTGGCCCCGGCTCAGTCAGGGGATGATCCCGAAAATGACGGCGCCGGTGAACACGAAGGCAAGCGCGAAGACGAGATAGGCGAAGGTGCCGCCATAGGCGGGCCTCCAGCTCTGGTCGGCGGCAAGCCTCTGGCCTTTGCGTTGGGCGTTCTGAATATAGGACATGGTCGATCCTCCGTCGCGACCGTTAATCTATAAAACTAGTAGACTTTGTCGATTGTTATTTTTGGGCGGTTTCTGGAACAAATTTTTGGGGAGGATGCAATCTGTGGTTTTTCATTCTCGCCCGGTAGCGGCATACCCGGTTCCAGGTTCTTCGTTCCAGAACGGCCAGGCGCTCGACGGAGTGGGGGTCGACCCTTGGCGCGTTTTGTGCGCCGAGTGCCCTTTCGCTTGCGGCGGTTGCGAGATGGTTCCCCCACTCCGTCGCTGCTTCGCAGCGCCACCTCTCCTCCCTCCGGAGGGAGAGGAAAGGGCGCCACCCGCCTACCGCTCTTCCCTTCGAAACGGCTTCAGCAGCGCCGATGGCGCGACCGCGTTGCGCGACATGAAAGCCATGGCGACGATGGTGAAGATGAAGGGCAGCATCAGGAAGGCTTCGTAAGGGATGTGGCCGAGGCCGCTCGCCTGCATCCTGAGCTGCAGCGCGTCGACGAAGGCGAAGAGCAGCGCCGCGCCCGCCGAGCGCCAGGGATCCCAGCGGCCGAACACGACCAGCGCGATCGCCACCCAGCCGCGCCCGGATACGACGCCAAAGGTGAAGGCGTTGAACTGCGCCATGGTGAGGAAGGCGCCGGCAAGGCCCATCAGCGCGCCGCCGAGGATCACCGCCTGGAAGCGCGTGGCAATCACGCTGACGCCGGCCGAGTCCGCCGCGCGCGGATTCTCGCCGACCATGCGCACCGACAGCCCCCAGGGCGTGCGGTAGAGCACGAAGGCGGCGAGCGGGATGGCGATGATCGCCAGATAAACCAGCGTGAACTGGCTGAATACCGCCGGGCCGAGGATCGGGATGTCCGAAAGCAGCGGGATCGGCACCGGCTTGAAGCCGTCGATGCTCGGCGGCACCGATTGCTGGCCGAAGATCAGCCGGTAGAGGAAATAGGCAAGGCCGGATGAGAACAGCGTCACGCCGATGCCGCAGACATGTTGGCTGAGGCCCAGTGCCACGGTGAACAGCGCATGCAGCGCGCCCATCAGCGCCCCGACCAGCACGGCCACCAGTACGCCCAGCCACAGATTGCCGCTAAGGCTCGCCGCGGTGAATCCGGCCATCGCCGACAGCAGCATGATGCCTTCTATGCCGAGATTGAGCACGCCGGCGCGCTCGGAAAACATTTCGCCAAGCGTGGCGAAAGCAAGCGGCGTGGCGATGCGGATGATGGCGGCGAGGAAGCCGACCTGGAAGATCTGCTCGAACACCACGCTCATGATGGCGCTCCCACGCGGCGGATGCGGTAGGCGGTGAAAAGCAGCGCCACCAGCATGGCCAGCAGCGCCGTGCCCTGGATGACATCGCTTAAGAAAGCCGGCACGCCGGTCGCGCGCGACATCGCCTCGGCGCCGGTCATGACGGCGGCCAGGAAGATCGCCGCCGGTACCACGCCGAGCGGGTTGAGCCGGGCGAGCATGGCGACGACGATGCCCGAATAACCATAGCCCGGCGAGATGTCGCTCATCACCTGGAAGTGGACGCCGCCTACCTCGCCGACGCCGGCGAGACCGGCCAGCGCGCCGGAGAGCAGCGCGGTGGAAAGCAGCACGCGCTGCACGTTGATGCCGCCATAGCGGGCGGCTTCCGGGTTCTCGCCGGTGACGCGGATCCTAAAGCCGAGCGTGGTGCGCGCGATCAGGAACCAGCAAAGGGGTGCTGCGATCAGCGCCACGACGACGCCGAGATGCAGCCTTGTGCCTTCGATCAGCACCGGGAAATTGGCCGAATCCTCGATCGGCGGGGAGATCGGGTAGCCGGAGAAGGTGTCCTTCCACGGCCCCTCGATCAGCGCCATCAGCGCGTAATAGATGACCGAGTTGAGCAGCAGCGAGCTGACCACGTCGTCGACCTTGAATTTGACGCGCAATGTCGCCGGCACCAACGCGACGAGAGCGCCCGCAGCCGCGCCTACAAGAGCCATCAGCAGCATAGCGAGATAGCCCGGCATCGGGATGGCGCCGACAAAGCAGCTTGCCACCGCGCCAGCGAGCAGCTGGCCCTCGGCGCCGATGTTCCAGAATTTGGCGCGGAAGGCGATTGCCACCGCAAGGCCGGTGAAGATCATCGGGGCGGCCCGCACCAGCGTCTCGGTGATGGCGTAGCTGTCGCCGAGGGATGCAGACAGCATCACGCCATAGGCCTCGACGACGCCGGCGCCTGCAATCGCGATCAGGCCGCTGCACAGGATCAGTGTGGCGGCGATGGCGACCAGCGGCAGCGCGAGGTTGAACCATGCGGGCGTCGAGGTGCGGGCTTCGAGGCGGAACATCAGGCGTGCCCCTCCGCGCCGGTCATCATCAGGCCGAGCCTTGCGACGGTGGCATCCGCGCTGGGAAGCGTGCCTGCGATGCGGCCCTCATACATCACGGCTATGCGGTCCGAGAGCATCAGCAATTCCTCGAGGTCCTCGCCGATGACGATGATGCCGCAGCCCCTGGCGCGCATGGCGAGGAATTTCTCGTGGATGAAGCGGGCAGCGCCGATGTCGAGGCCGCGCGTCGGCTGCGAGACGATCAGCACCTTGGGGTCGAAGGCGAGCTCGCGCGCAAGAAGCGCCTTCTGCAGATTGCCGCCGGACAACGCTCCGGCGCGCACCATCGGTCCGGGGCAGCGTATGTCATAGGCCTTGATCTGTTGCTCGGCGAAGGCGCGGATGGCGGCCGGGTTGAGCAGGCCCTTGCGGCTGAAGGCCTCGGTGCCGATACGCGGCAGCACCATGGAATCGGCTAAAGGCAGGTTTGTGACGAGGCCGGTGGTCATCCGGTCTTCCGGGATGCGGCCGAGGCCGAGCGCCTGCAGCTCGCGCGGCGAAAATTGCATCACCGCTTTGCCGGCTATCATCATGGTGCCAGCCTTCGGCGGCAGCATGCCGGAAATGACGTCGGCGAGCGCCCGCTGGCCGTTGCCGGAGACGCCGGCGATCCCGAGGATCTCGCCTGCGCGGACGAAAAGGGAGACGTCGCGCAGCGGCGTGCCGGCATGAGCGGAAGTGGATATGCCGTCGAGCGTCAGCACGGCGGCGCCGGGCGTCGAAGCCTGCTTGACCGGCGGGACGATTTCGTGGCCGCACATCAGCTTGGCCATTTCCGCCGACGTGGTGCTTGCCGGATCGTCGACGCGGCCGGCGACCTTGCCGTGGCGCAGCACGACGCAGCGATGGGTGAGCGCCCTGACTTCGTTGAGCTTGTGCGAGATGAAGATGATGCCGAGCCCTTGCGCCGCCATCGAGCGCAGGGCGGCGAACAGGCCGTCCACTTCGCTCGGCGCCAGCACCGCCGTCGGCTCATCGAGGATCAAAAGCCTGGCGCCGCGAAACAGCGCCTTGATGATTTCCAGCCGCTGCTGCTCGCCGACGGACAGCGCCGACACCGGCAGGTTCGGATCGAGGCTCAGCCCATATTGCCGGCTGATTTCGTCCAGGCGGGCAAGCCCGCGAGCACGGTCGATGCGACCGGACTTGCCGGCAATGCCGATCAAAAGGTTTTCCAGCACCGTAAGGCGCGGCGCGAGGTGAAAATGCTGGTGCACCATGCCGATGCCGGCGGCCAAGGCGTCGGCGGAATTGTGGATGGCGACCGGCCTGCCTTCGACCAGGATCTCGCCGGCGTCCGGCGCATAGGCGCCGAACAGCACGTTCATCAGCGTCGTCTTGCCGGCGCCGTTCTCACCGAGCAGGCCGAGAATCTCGCCGGGCGCGACGCTGAGGTCGACGGCCTCGTTCGCCTTGACGGCGCCGAAGCTCTTGGTGATGCCGCGCATTTCGATGAGTGGGGCGGACAAGGGTGCTCCTGCGGGATTGGCTTAACTTGAAAGGGCGTGCCCGGCGCACCCCCCTCTGGCCTGCCGGCCATCTCCCCCTCAAGGGGGGGAGATCAGATGTCACGGCGGCCTTCGCCAACTTTCAACGTTGAAAGCATCGAACACCGTCGACGGAACTGCCAATCTCCCCCCTTGAGGGGGAGATATCCGGTCCACCCTCCGGAGCTGCAGCGCAGCTGCTGCGAAGGATGGGCAGACAGAGAGGGGGGCCTCGCGCCGCCCCTGGCGTCAATCCGAAACCGGCGTGTTCTCGTCGACGTCGACGCGGAAATTGCCTTCGAGGATCTCGGCCTTCTTCTTCTCGACCAGGTCCTTGACGTCCGCCGGCAGCGTCTTGTCGAACTTGTGGTAAGGCGCCAGATAGGAGCCGCCCTTGGCCATGCGCGAGAAATCGCCATAGTCCTGCGCGGTGAAGACGCCGGCCTTGACCAGCTTAATCGCCTGCTCGACCGTCGGGTACATGTCCCACACCGGGCCGGTGATGACCGTATCCGGCCCGAGGCTGGACTGGTCGGACATGTTGGAGATGGCAAAAATCTTCTTCTCGACCGCCGCTTCGATGACGCCGAACCGCTCGGCATAGATGACATCGACGCCGGCATCGATCTGCGCCACGGCCGCTTCCTTGGCCTTGGGCGGATCGAAGAAGGAGCCGATGAAGGCGACCTTCTTCTTGACGTTCGGGTTGACCTCCTTGGCACCGGCAAAGAAGGCATTGACCAGCCGGTTGACCTCCGGAATGCCCATCGCCGCGACGGCGCCGACCGTGCCCGATTTCGACATCTTTCCGGCGATCATGCCGGAGAGATAGGCGGGCTCGTGAATCCAGTTGTCGAAGACACCGAAATTGGGCTCGGCCGGACCGGCGCCGGAGCCGAACAGCCACGCGGTCTTCGGGAATTGTTTGGCCGTGCGGCGCGACTCGCGCTCGGCGGCGAAGGCGTCGCCCAGCACCAGCTGATAACCCCCTTGAGCATATTCGCGCATCACGCGGCTGAAGTCGGCGGTCTGCACCTTTTCCGACCATTTGTATTCGATGCCCAGTTCCTTCTCGGCTTTCTGCAGGGCGACATGGATCTGGTTGTCCCATGGCTCCTCGATCGGCGTGGCGAAGATCGCCGCCACCTTCAGCTTCTTGTCCTTGGCGAAGGCCGCGCCGGGCAGTGCAGCCGCCGCTAGGCCGAGTGCGCCGAGTTCCAGCACGTTGCGCCGCGACAGGCCGGCGCGTTGCGTTTTGCTACGTTCGTTTTCCATTGAAGTGCCCCTCTGTTCGACAGCCGTGTCGAGCCGGCCGTTCCATGAATGTCAGACGCCCAGGACTATGGAACGGCGCCTGAGATTTGTCCACATGGTCAAATTTGGTGGGGACGCCTGTGCGTTCGTCATCCACGGGGGCGGAGCAAGGAGCCTAGCGACGCAGCGCAGACCCGAGGATCCATGCCGTGACCTCGACGCTGCTCAACGGCGCAGAACCAGCGACGGCTGCGCCAATGCCTGTTCTGGACCGTGGCATCTTCGTCTGATCGAACGGCATGGATTCCAGGGTCTACGCTTCGCTTCGCCCTGGAATGACGAATTACCGGGCGTCGCCCACTTCCCAAGCGCCCGTCTCGGCAAACCGCCTCAACGCCGGCGCCGGCTCGAATATCGGCCGGCCGGTCTGCCGGTGCCAATGCTCCAGCCGCCCGACGATCTTCGTCGCACCTTCAAGCCCGGCCCAGAACATCGGCCCGCCCTTGCCGATCGGGAAGCCGTAGCCATTGACCCAGACGACGTCGATATCGGACGCGCGCGCGGCGATGCCTTCCTCGAATATCTTCGCACCCTCGTTGACCAAGGGATAAAGCGTGCGTTCGAGAATCTCCTCGGCGCCGATCTCGCGCCGCGCAATTCCAAGCTCCGCCGCCTTCGCCCGGATCAGCGCCTCGATTTCCGGATCGGCAATCGGCTCACGCGAGCCAGCCTCATAGTGGTACCAGCCGCGCCCGGTCTTCTGGCCGAAATGGCCCTGCTCGCACAGCGTATCGGCAATCACCGCTGTCTGGCCGCGGGCCTTGCGGTTGTGCCAGCCGATGTCAAGGCCGGCGAGATCGCCCATCTGGAACGGCCCCATCGGCCAGCCGAAATCGGTGAATGCCTTGTCGACCTGACTTGGCGTTGCACCTTCAAGCAACAGCGCTTCATTCTCGGCGCCCCTTGCGGACAGCATGCGGTTGCCGACGAAACCGTGGCAGACGCCGACGACGACCGCGATCTTTCCGATGCGCCGCGCAAGGTCGGTGACCGTCGCCAGAACCTCAGGCGCGGTCTTTTCGGCGCGCACGATCTCAAGGAGCTTCATGACGTTTGCCGGCGAAAAGAAATGCATGCCGAGCACGTCTTGCGGCCGCGACGTAGAGGCGGCGATTTCGTTCACGTCGAGATAGGAGGTGTTGGTGGCGAGGATGGCGCCGGGCCTAGCGACCGCATCGAGCCTGCCGAACACGTCCTTCTTCACCGCCATGTCCTCGAACACGGCCTCGATGATCAAATCGCAATCGACGAGATCGGCGTAGTCGGTGCTGCCCTTGAAAAGTCCGAGCCGCTTCTGCTTCGCCTCTTCGCTCAACGAGCCGCGGCTGACGGAGACGGTGTAGTTCTTCTCGATCGTCGCCAGACCGCGCCGCAGCGCTTCCTCGCTTGTCTCGAGCAAAGTCACCGGCAGACCGCCATTGGCAAAGGCCATGGCGATGCCGCCGCCCATCGTGCCGGCGCCGATGATGCCGACGCGTTCGATCCGGCGCTTCCGCAAATCCTTGCCCGGCACCTTCGCCGCCTCGCGCTCGGCAAAGAACAAATGCCGCTGCGCGCGCGACTGGTCGCCGGAAACGAGTTGCTGGAAAAGCTCCCGCTCGGCCGCGAGCGCCGCGTCGAACGGCAAGGTGATCGCGTTACGCACGGCTTCGGCGCAGGCAAGCGGCGCGTCCAGTCCGCGGGCTTTCTTGGCCAGATCGGCGGCTTGGCGGTCGAAGGCACCGAGATCGGTTCCGGCAAGGCGGTTGTTGCGGTCACGCACCGGCACGAACGGTCCGCCTCGATAAACCATTTCGCGGGCGAAACGAACCGCATCTGCCAATAGATCGGTGTCGACAACCGCATCGGCAAGACCGACGGCCTTCGCCTCGCCGGCCGAGATCGGGCTGCCCGAGACGATCATGCCGAGCGCTTTCGCGGCGCCGACCAGGCGTGGCAAACGTACGGTCCCGCCGCCGCCCGGCAGCAGGCCGAGCTTTACCTCCGGCAGGCCGAGCTTGGCGCCGGCGTCCGCGACGCGAAAATGGCAACCCAACGCCAGTTCCAGCCCGCCGCCGAGCGCCGTGCCATGGATGGCGGCCACCGTCGGCTTGGCGATGGTTTCCAGCAAGGCAACGATGGCGCGCAGTTCCGGTTGCTCGACCGGCTTGCCGAATTCGGTGATGTCGGCGCCGGCGACAAAGGTGCGGCCGGCGCAGGCGATGACGATCGTCTTCGCGGCGGGATCGTCGCGCAAAGCGGTGAGCGCCTCGTAAAGCGGCTTGCGGACATGAAAGCTCAGCGCATTGACCGGCGGGTTGTCGATGGTGACCACCGCCACGCCGTTCTCGTTCGTGACGCTGACAGAACTGGACAAGCGGAACCTCCCGAGACCGGCTGCAACCGCGCAAGGGTTTACTAGGCAGCGAGGTGAATGGGAACCCGATCCGGCCCTGGCCCAATTGTTGGCGAGGCCCGGTTAGTTGTCCACGCGGCCGAAGGGCGGCACGTCGCCGATCACCTCGCGCTTGTCCTTGCCGCAGGCGAAGGTCTTTGCCTTGTCGTCGGCGAGCTTGCGCGCCTGGTCGTTGGCCTGCGGGTTGCCGGTGGCTAATACCAGGCCGATCGTGCAGCCTTGGTGCTCTTCCGGTTGCGCGACCTTGGCGACGACCAGCACCTCGGTCGATTTCTTTTCGTCCTCAGGGTTGCTGACGGAGCGGCGGTGGATGGCGGCGAAGGGGATTGCGACGTCGCCATTGGTCTCGATGCGCCATTCCACCTTCGGTCCGGAGCCGTTGAAGGCGGTGAAGCTCTCCCAGACCGCGGTCATGTCGTCGGACGGAAAGCCGTAATAGACGGATTCGCGCGCGTCGTCGTAGCTGATCAGCACCGGGTAGCCGCGGTAGCCGGAGCAAGCGAAGCTCGCCCAGTCGCCGTCGCCTTCCGCGGCCTGCGCATAGGTCACGCAGTCCTTCTTCGAGTCGAGCTCGGTATAGGCGCTGGAGATGTCGCCGGCCTGGGCCGCCTGGCAGAAACCGGCGAGGGCAAGCGGGACCAGAAGAGCGCGCATCGCTGACAACTCCGTTCGAGCTGCCCGAGCGTAACGTCAATCGCTATTTCTTCAAACTGGCTTCGATCAAGAGGTCGGCGTTGCGGGCAACCGCCGCTGCCGGTCCGCCAACGCCAAACAGCTGACCGCTGATATAAGCGCCTTCGATGAGCAGCAGCAGGCCGTCACCCAGCGTATCGGAATCGGCGGCGCCCATTGCGGCGGCCATGGCGCGCAGGCGGCGGCGCAATTCGACTTTGTTGTTCTCGCTCACCACCCGTGCGGGATGGCCGCGCTCGGGATATTCCACCGCAGCGTTGGTCATGCCGCAGCCGCGATAGTCCGGCTTTTGCGTGCGTTTGCCTACGCGGGTTAGGAAGGCGATGATCTGGGCGCGCGGATCGCCCGGATGCGCGTCGACCGCTTCGTCGAAGCGTTCCCAGAATTCGAGGTCGTATTTGCGCAGATAGGAGGCGGCAAGCTCATCCTTGGATGGGAAGCTGCGGTACAGGCTCGGCTTTGTGACGCCGGCGCGCCTGACGATCTCGTCGACGCCGATCGCCCTTATGCCCTCGCGGTAAAAGAGGTCGCGCGCCACGTCCAGGATCTTGTCCGCCGCCCTCGGAGCAGGGGGCTCGCTGACCGACGCTTCAATTTTATTGTCGGATGGCATTCAAACAACTCGCTTGACAATGTTACTGACCGGTACGTATGTATGACCTCACTCCATTTCAACGTACCGGTCAGTAACATGATAATCCAGTCCCGTCCGTTTGGCCAGCGCTACGCATTCGTCGTCGTTGCCGTCATTTTCCTGTGCCTGCTGATCGCGGCCGGGCTCCGTTCGGCGCCCTCGGTGATGATGGTGCCGCTGGAGGAAAGCTTCGGCTGGCATCGCGACGTAACGTCCTGGGCCGCCAGCGTCGGCATCCTGCTCTACGGCTTGACCGGACCGTTCGCCGCCGCGCTGATGGAACGCATCGGGTTGCGCCGCACGCTGCTCGGCGCGCTGGCGGTGATGTCGGGATCGACTGCGCTCAGCCTGTTCATGACCGAGCCCTGGCATCTTTTCATCACCTGGGGCGTGTTTTCCGGCATCGGTTCGGGCGCGGTGGCGAGCGTGCTCGGCGCCACTATCGTCAACCGCTGGTTCAAGACCAATCGCGGCCTGATGATGGGGCTGATGTCGGCCTCAAGCGCCACCGGCATGCTGGTCTTCCTGCCGCTCATCGCCTCGCTGGCGCAGAGCGGCGGCTGGAAGCCGGTGGCGATCGCCGTGGCGCTGGCCACCGCCGCGCTGATACCTTTCGTCTTGCTGCTGGTGCCGGAGCGTCCCGCTTCGATCGGCCAGGTTCGTTACGGCGCCGATGCCGACGACGTGCCGCCGGTGTCGCCGGCATCGCAGGGCAACTTCCTGGCACATACGCTGAACACGCTGCGCCGCGCGGCGGGCACGCGGGTGTTCTGGTATCTGTTCGCCACCTTCTTCGTCTGCGGCTTCACCACCAATGGCCTCGTCGGCACGCATCTCATCGCCTTCTGCGGCGATATGGGCATCGGCGAGGTGCAGGCGGCCGGGCTGTTGTCGATGATGGGCATTTTCGATCTGATCGGCACCACGCTCTCCGGCTGGCTCACCGACCGTTTCGATCCGCGCAAGCTGCTCGGCGTCTATTACGCGGTGCGCGGTCTGTCGCTGATCTACCTGCCCTATTCCGGCTTCTCGGCGACCAGCCTGGTCATCTTCGCCGTGCTCTACGGACTCGACTGGATCGCCACCGTGCCGCCGACGCTGAGGCTTGCCAACGAGGCGTTCGGCGACCGCAGCGGACCGATCGTGTTTGGCTGGATCGTCGCCGGCCACCAGGTGGGCGCCGCCGCGGCCGCGGCCTTCGGCGGCACGATGCGCGAGCTGCAGGGCAATTACGAGCTGGCCTTCCTGATCGCGGGGATGACCGGCATCGCGGCGGCTTGTATCTCGCTGTTGATCAACACGAGCAGGCCGGCCTTCGGGCCGGAGCCGCAGGCGGCTTAGGCGCGACTTTCCCTTCTCCCCTTGTGGGAGAAGGTGGCCGCGAAGCGGCCGGATGAGGGGTGCTCCAGGGAACACCGACGCCTCACTCCGCTGGAACACCCCTCATCCGTCTCGGCGCTATCGCGCCGATCCACCTTCTCCCACAAGGGGAGAAGGAAGATGTCGACTGTTATCAAAACTTCATGGTTCCGATATGCGCCTGAAACATTGAAGCGAGAGCTTGGCGGTCCCGCTCAATGCCATCCCGGAGACAGCCATGAACAAGCTTTCGCTCACCCGCCGCGCTTTCGTCACTTCGGCCAGCGCCTTCGGCCTTGTCGGCGCCTCCGGTCTGGCGCTGCCCTATTATTCCCGCGCCAGCCAGCGTCCGGCCTTCACGCATGGCGTCCAGTCCGGCGATGTCGATGCCACCTCGGGCGTGGTCTGGACCCGCACCGACCGACCGGCGCGCGTGATGTATGAAGTGTCGACGACCGAAAGCTTCGCCAATGCGACGCGGCTGGCTGCGCTCGATACCTCGCCGGCCAGCGACTACACGGTGAAACGGCTGCTCACCGATCTCGCCTCGGACCAGGACATCTTCTACCGCATGGTCGCTGCCGATCTTTCCGACATCAATGCCGTGTCCGAGCCGATCGTCGGCCGTTTCCGTACCGCGCCGTCGTCCAAGCGCGACGTGCGCTTCGCCTGGTCGGGCGACACCGCCGGCCAGGGCTGGGGCATCGACGAGACCGGCATGAAGACCTATTCGACCATCGCCAAGCACACGCCGGACTTCTTCCTTCATTCCGGCGACACCATCTATGCCGACGGCGCCATGAAGGACGAGGTCGACCTGCCCGGCGGCGGCAAGTGGAAGAACGTCGTCATGATCAACGGCAAGCGCAAGGTCGCCGAGACTCTGGACGAATACCGCGACCAGTGGAAGTACAACATGATGGACAACCACGTGCTTGGCCTGTCGGCCATCTGCCCGACCTTCTACCAGTGGGACGACCACGAGGTGCTCAACAATTGGTCGGATTCGAAGGACCTGACCGCCGACGACCGCTACAAGGAAAAGTCGATCCATGTGCTGGCGGCCAGGGCGGCTCGCGCCTTCCATGAAATGACGACCATCCGCTACGAGCCGTCGGAGCCGGGCCGCGTCTATCGCAAGGTCTCGCATGGGCCGCTGCTCGACGTGTTCTTCCTCGACATGCGTTCCTATCGCGGCCCGAACGGTCCCGACATGGAAGAGACGCTGACGCCGAAGTCGCGCATGATCGGCGAGGAGCAGTCCAAGTGGCTGAAGCGCGAGCTGGCGAATTCCAAGGCAACGTGGAAGGTCATCGCCGCCGACATGCCGCTTGGCCTAGTCGTCTGGAACGACGCGGCGAAGAAGGCCGGTGCCGAGGCGGTCGCCAACGGCGACAATGGCGCGCCGAAGGGCCGCGAGCTGGAATTCGCCGACGTGCTGCGCTTCATCAAGAATGCCGGCATCACCAACACGGTGTGGCTGACCGCCGACGTCCACTACACCGCGGCGCATTACTACAATCCCGACAAGGCGCAGTTCCAAGATTTCAATCCGTTCTGGGAATTCGTCTCCGGCCCGATCCACGCCGGCACCTTCGGCCCCAACGACCTCGACATGACCTTCGGGCCGGAGCTGAAGTTCATCAAGGCGCCAACCGCCGAACAGGGTCAGAACCTGCCGCCGTCGGCCGGGCTGCAGTTCTTCGGTCTGGTCGACATTTCCGGCGCGACCGAACAGCTCACCGTGCGCCTGATGGATCGCGACGACAACGAGCTTTACAAGGTTACGTTGGATCCGGTCCGGTCGGCGTAAGGTCGGCGCGAGGCACCCCCCTCTGTCCTGCCGGACATCTCCCCCGCAAGGGGGGAGATTGGCAGCTTCGACCCTGCTGCTCGTCTTTCAGCGCTGGAGGTTGGCGAAAGCCGACACGACATCCGATCTCCCCCCTTGCGGGGGAGATGCCCGGCAGGGCAGAGAGGGGTGTGCCGGAACGCTACGCTTGTCGTATTGCTGCCGCGACCGTCAATCCGGATAGCAAGCCCGGGGAACGTTGGGCCAGACTGCGGTGTCGCAGTTGGCATCCTTCTGGCGCTGCTTGAAGGCGGCGCTGACCGGGCCGGTGACGATCGGGTCGACGCCGTCGGGGGCGTCGGCGAACATCTGCTGCGCGGTCCTGGCGTCGGGCGGTACGATCGGGTCGGCCTGCCGAAGCGCAGCCGCCGACTGCGCGGCACCGGCCGCGACGAGCACGCCAAGCGCCGCCCACACGAAAACCGGACGCAATCTGGACATCTGATCGGTCATGAACATGGAACTGTCCGGCCCCTCAAAGGTTCCGCCTTGGTTAACGGAATCATTTCACACCAAGACGTTTAAGAATCAGTGACCATGTATTTGGGGTCGGGCCTCCCCTTTCGCAATTGCGAAAAACCTTGTATGAGCCGCGCAACCGAAAAAGGCGGCGCCTCTGGGCCTGCTGCCTGCAACGCTCCCGAGACCAGACAATGAACCTCCGCAATATCGCGATTATCGCGCATGTCGACCATGGCAAGACCACCCTCGTCGACCAACTCCTGAAACAGTCCGGCGCCTTCCGCGACAACCAGCGCGTCGCCGAGCGCGCCATGGATTCCAACGACCTCGAAAAGGAACGCGGTATCACCATCCTGGCCAAGGCGACCTCGGTCGACTGGCATGGCACCCGCATCAACATCGTCGACACGCCTGGACACGCCGATTTTGGCGGCGAGGTCGAGCGCATCCTGTCGATGGTGGATTCGGCGATCGTGCTCGTCGACGCCGCCGAAGGGCCGATGCCGCAGACCAAATTCGTCGTCGGCAAGGCGCTCAAGGTCGGCTTGCGCCCAATCGTGGTCATCAACAAGATCGACCGTCCGGATGCCCGCCATATCGAAGTGGTCAACGAGGTGTTCGACCTGTTCGCCGCGCTCGACGCCACCGACGAGCAGCTCGACTTCCCGATCCTCTACGGTTCGGGCCGCGACGGCTGGGTTTCGGAAAACCCCGAGGGTCCGAAGGACCAGGGTCTCGCCCCGCTGTTCGATCTCGTCGTCAAACACGTGCCGGCGCCGACGGTGCATCCCGGCCCGTTCCGCATGATCGGCACTATCCTCGAGGCCAACCCGTTCCTCGGCCGCATCATCACGGGCCGCATCGAGTCCGGCACGCTGAAGGCCAACCAGGCGGTCAAGGTGCTGCACCATGACGGCACGCAGATCGAGACCGGCCGCGTTTCCAAGATCCTCGCCTTCCGCGGCCTCGAGCGCCAGCCGATCGAGGAAGCGCAGGCGGGCGACATCGTGGCCATCGCCGGCCTGTCGAAAGGCACCGTCGCCGACACCTTCTGCGATCCGGCGGTGAGCGAGCCGCTGCATGCGCAGCCGATCGACCCGCCGACCGTGACCATGTCCTTCCTCGTCAACGACTCGCCGCTTGCCGGCACGGAGGGTGACAAGGTTACCAGCCGCGTCATCCGCGACCGGCTGCTGCGCGAGGCCGAAGGCAATGTCGCGCTGAAGATCGAGGAATCGGCGGAGAAGGATTCCTTCTTCGTGTCCGGCCGCGGCGAATTGCAGCTCGCCGTGCTGATCGAGACGATGCGCCGCGAAGGTTTCGAGCTTGCCGTGTCGCGTCCGCGCGTCGTCATGCAGAAGGGCGAGGACGGCCAACTGCTGGAGCCGGTCGAGGAAGTTGTCATCGACGTCGACGAGGAGCATGCCGGCGTCGTCGTGCAGAAGATGTCGGAGCGCAAGGCCGAGATGGTCGAGCTGCGTCCGTCCGGCGGTAACCGCCAGCGCCTGGTTTTCCATGCCCCGACGCGCGGCCTGATCGGCTATCAGTCCGAATTGTTGACCGACACGCGCGGCACCGCCGTGATGAACCGGCTGTTCTTTGCCTATGAGCCGTATAAGGGCGAGCTGCCCGGCCGCACCAATGGCGTGCTGATCTCCAACGAGCAGGGCGAATCGGTCGCCTATGCGATGTGGAACCTGGAAGACCGCGGCCCGATGATCATCGATCCGGGCGTCAAGGTCTACCAAGGCATGATCATCGGCGTCCATTCGCGCGACAACGACCTCGAAGTGAACGTGCTCAAGGGCAAGAAACTCACCAACATCCGCGCCGCCGGCAAGGACGAAGCGGTGAAGCTGACGCCGCCGATCCGCATGACCCTGGAGCGGGCACTTGCCTGGATCCAGGACGACGAGCTGGTCGAGGTGACGCCGAAGACCATCCGCCTGCGCAAGCTCCATCTCGACCCGAACGAGCGCAAGCGTTTCGAGAAGGCCGCCAAGGTGATGGGCGCGGCGTAAATTTTCAGAGAAGGTACAAGAGGGAGCGGGTGCTCCCTCTTTTGTTTCAGCGGCAGGCGGCTGCTTTCGTTTCAATTTAGGCGTCGGCGCTGCCCCTCATCCGCCTGCCGGCACCTTCTCCCCGTGAACGGGGAGAAGGGAATCTCGCGCGAACTCCGGCGCTCTTTCTGCAATGTTGGTGAGGCGAAATCGGCGACGACAGCCCGTTCGCCCCGTTCAACGGGGAGAAGATGGCGGCAGCCAGATGAGGGGCGGCGCCGGCGCTGGCAGTTGTTGTCGCCTTGATCAACGTTCGCGCCTTGTTGGGCGTGCCAAATCTAGTACGATCGGGTATCGTTCTTTATCTCTTATA
The DNA here is from genome assembly GCF_020165015.1 of Mesorhizobium sp. CA7. Classification (NCBI taxonomy): domain Bacteria; kingdom Pseudomonadati; phylum Pseudomonadota; class Alphaproteobacteria; order Hyphomicrobiales; family Phyllobacteriaceae; genus Mesorhizobium; species Mesorhizobium sp. CA7. Next base: position 6,677 of record NZ_JAIUHH010000021.1, on the reverse strand, counting down.
GGGAGCGACCCCATGCATCTCGCCTCGTTGCTGATCTTCGCCGCCGCGCTCTTCGTTGCCGCCGGCTCGCCCGGCCCGTCGATCGCAGCCTTGGTGGCGCGGGTGATCTCGAAAGGGTTCCGCGACGTCTTTCCCTTCCTGCTGGCGATGTGGATCGGCGAGGCCATCTGGCTTTCGCTGGCGGTGTTCGGGCTTGCCGTCGTGGCGCAGACCTTCCATTACGCCTTCGTCGTCGTGAAATGGGTTGGCGTCGCCTACCTTGCTTATCTCGCGTTCAAGATGTGGACGGCGCCGGTCGAGGCGAAGGAGGGCGAGATGCCGCGCGAGGACTCGCCCCTGAAACTTTTCCTTGCCGGCATGGCGGTGACGCTCGGCAATCCCAAGATCATGATGTTCTATCTGGCGCTGCTGCCGACCATCATCGATCTTGCCTCGGTCAGCGTTGTCGGCTGGGTCGAGCTGACGCTGACCATGGCGCTCGTGTTGATCGTCATCGATCTCGCCTGGGTGTTGGCCGCCTCCCAGGCGCGCCGGCTGCTGAAGAGCAAGCGCGCCATGAAGATCGCCAACCGCGTCAGCGCGACGACGATGGCGGGCGCCGCCGCCGCTATCGCCGCGCGATAGAGCGCCGGCCTCACATCATTTCAATGATCGGCGCGATCTCGACGGTGAAAGCCGGGTCCATCAGGATCGGGCAGTCCTTGGCTTTGGCGACGGCATCGTCGATATCCTTGGCTTCGACGATGGTGTAGCCGGCGGTCGGATTGCTGCCGCCATTGTTCTCGATCTTGCCGCCGGGCAGCACCGTCTTCGACATGCCAACCGGATTGCCGCCGTCGACCACGGCCGAGCCGAGCTTGTCGTACCAGCCCGTCCAGGCATCCATAGCCGCTTTGCGTTCGGCGTCGTCGGTCGGCATCTTGCCGGAACCGTGATAGACATAGAGAAATTTCGCCATGTTCTCCTCCCTTGTCGGCGGCGTCGAACCGGCATGCGGCCACGCCGCTTGCGATATGCAGTGATGCTGCAATCCGATATGCGGCCTTGCCGCAATCCTGATCATCGGACCAAAACGAAAAACAGGCAATCGATGTTAAGTTGAGTCTACTGTAACGAGCTCACCTTGCCATGGCGTGGTATTCGGGGTTGGGCCGCATGTCGACTGCTGCTGCCACCCGGTTCGACATGTTGAAGAAGGCGGCGGTCGAGGCGATGTCCCAGATGTCGTGGTCGGTGAAGCCGGCCTGGCGCAAGGCGGCGCGATCGGCCTCGACGATTTTAGCCGGCTCCTCGGTCAGCTTCACAGCGAATTCGAGCATGGCGCGCTGCCGGTCCGACAGATCGGCGGCGCGAAAATTCATCACCATCATCTCGCCGAAGGCCGGTTCGCCCGACAGCTGGCGTACCGCCGCGCCATGCGCGGTCAGGCAATAGAAGCAGTGGTTGATCGAGGAGACGACCACGGCGATCATCTCGCGCTCGAGCTTCGACAGACCGGACTCGCCCAGCATCAGGTCGTTATACATGTCGGTGAAGGCGCGCAGCTTCTTCTCGTCGAAGGCGTAGGCGAGAAGCACGTTGGGCACGAGGCCGAGCTTCTCCTCGCATTTGGCGAAATAGGCTTTTGTCGCCTCGCCGAGCTCCGCCTGGACAAGGTCGAGCGCGGTTACTTTGCCGGTCATGGTTGTTCTCCTCGCGCTGTGATGGCGTCGGTTCGAATTTTTTAAAGCGTCGTCAAACCTTTGTCGCCAAACAGCGCTCATCTGGCTACCATAGTCGCAAAAGCATATAACGGGAGGGACTAAGCGTCATGGCCAGCGTGAAATCCAAGCCGAGGAAGAAAGCCGCCGCGAAAGCGGAGGAGAAACCTGCAAGGCTTGCCGACTATCTGCTGGCACGTGCGCCCGCCGAGGATATCGCGGCCTATGACGCGGCCGACCTCGAGCGCGCCGGCGAGCTCGCCGCCCAAGCGGTCGCCAGCCACAGGAAAGGTGAAAGCGTCGTTGCCGTCGAAGCCGATTCAGGCGTTGCGTGCGACGGCCGGCCGGTCACGGTCATCACCGTCGTCAACGACAACATGCCGTTCCTGTTCGATTCCATCCTCGGCGAAATCACCGAGACAAGCGGTGAGCCGACCTTGGTCACCCATCCGATCGTCACCGTCCGCCACGGCAAGACCGGTGTGGTCGAGGTGCTTGGCGACGGCGGCAAGGAGGATGACGACCGGCTGAGCGTCGTCCATGTGCATATCCCGCGGCTGACCGCCGAGCAGGCCAAGAGCCTCACCGGGCGGCTGCACAAGGTGCTTTCGCAGGTCCGGGCGGCCGTCGTCGACTGGAAGCGGATGCTCGCCCGCCTCGACCAGGCGATTTCCGAATTCCGCTATTCGGCGGTGCCGCTCGACAAGAAGAGCGTCGCCGAGGCGATTGCCTTCCTCGAATGGCTGCGCGACGACAATTTCACCTTCCTCGGCATGCGCGAGTTCAAATATACCGGCGGCGAGGAAAGCGGCTCGCTGGAGCGCGCCGACAAACCCGGCCTGGGCATCCTGTCGGATCCGGATGTGCTGGTGTTGAGGCGCGGCACCGAGGCGGTGACGACGACGCCGGAAATCCGCGCCTTCCTGCACGGGCCGGAGCCGCTGATCGTCACCAAGGCCAATGCCAAGTCGTCGGTGCATCGCCGCATCTATCTCGATTACATCGGCATCAAGACCTACACGTCGAAGGGGGCGCTCGCGGGCGAGCTGCGCATCGTCGGCCTGTTCACCTCGACCGCCTACACGCGCTCGGTGATGAAGATCCCCTATCTGCGCTCCAAGGCCGAGACCGTGATCTCGAAATCCGGCTTCGATCCGCACGATCATTCCGGCAAGGCGCTGATCAACATCCTGGAAAGCTATCCGCGCGACGAGCTGTTCCAGGTTCCCATTCCCATCCTGCGCAAGCACGCCAGCGCCATACTCGGGCTGATCGAGCGGCCGCGCGTGCGGGCGCTGGTACGCGTCGACCAGTTCGACCGCTTCGTCTCGATCATCGTCTTCGTACCGCGCGACCGCTACGACAGCGTCGTGCGCGAGAAGGTCGGCACCTATCTCAAGACGGTGTTCGAGGGCCGTCTGTCGGCCTATTACCCGGCCTTCCCGGAAGGCGGGCTGGCGCGCGTGCATTTCATCATCGGCCGTTCCGGCGGCAAGACCCCGAAGGTCGAGCAATCGGCGATCGAGGCGGCGATTCGCGACATCGTGCGCACTTGGGAGGACGCGCTCGCCGAAGCCGCGGAAGCCGCCGGCAGCGACCCGGCGCTGAAGGCGATCGCGGCGCGTTTCCCCGAAAGCTATCGCGACAGCTTCTCGGCCGCCGTGGCGCTGGCCGACGCCGGCCGCATCGCGAAGATCGGGGCCGACAATCCGATCGCCATCGACTATTACCGCCATGCCGACCAGAAGCCGCACCAGGCGGCTTTGAAGATCTATCATTTCGGCAGCCCTGTCGCGCTGTCGCGGCGCGTGCCGGTGCTCGAAAATATCGGCTTCCGCGTCATTAGCGAGCGCACCTTCGAGGTCGCCGACACCGGCTCCGGCAAAGTCTTCATCCACGACATGGAGCTGGAGAACAGCTATGGCGCGCGTATAGACATCTCCGATGGCGGCGCGTTGTTCGAAGACGCCTTCCTGTCGGTCTGGCGCGGCGATGTCGACAATGACAGCTATAACGGCCTGGCCCAGACCGCCGGCCTGTGGTCTGGCGAGATCGCCATCCTGCGCGCCTATGGCCGCTATCTGCAGCAGGCCGGCATTCCGCAGAGCCAGGATTTCATCGCCGCCGCACTCAATCGCTATCCCGAGATCGCGCGCGGCCTGCACGCGCTGTTCGTCGCCCGGCTCGGCCCGGCGGCCGAAGGCGAAGGCGCGGTTGCGGCCAAGCACCTCAAGGCCAAGATCAAGGACGCGCTGGAGGAGGTGCCCAATATCGACGACGACACCATCATCCGCCGCTATCTCAACCTCATCGAAGCCTCGCTTCGCACCAATCATTTCGTAACCGATACGAAACAAAAAGGGCAGTCGCTGGCGATCAAGCTCGATTCGCAGGCGGTCGAGGGACTGCCGGCGCCGAGGCCATGGCGCGAGATCTTCGTCTACGGATCCGAGGTGGAAGGCGTGCATCTGCGCTTCGGCCCGGTGGCGCGCGGCGGCCTGCGCTGGTCGGACCGCGCCCAGGATTACCGCACCGAGGTGCTGGGGCTGGTCAAGGCGCAGCAGGTCAAGAACGCCGTCATCGTGCCGGTCGGCGCCAAGGGCGGCTTCTATCCCAAGAAGCTGCCGATGAGCGCCGGGCGCGATGCCATCTTCGAAGCAGGCACCTCGGCCTACAAGAACTTCGTCTCCAGCCTGCTTTCGATCACCGACAATATCGGCGTCGACGGCGTTATCCCGCCGGCCGGCGTGGTGCGGCGCGACCAGGACGATCCCTATTTCGTCGTCGCCGCCGACAAGGGCACGGCGACCTTCTCAGACACCGCGAATGCCATTTCCGAAAAACACCATTTCTGGCTGGACGACGCCTTCGCCAGCGGCGGCTCGGCCGGCTACGACCACAAGAAGATGGGCATCACCGCCAAGGGCGCCTGGGAAGCGGTGAAGCGGCATTTCCGCGAGATGAACCGCGACATCCAGACCTCGCCCTTCACCGTGGTCGGCGTCGGCGACATGTCGGGCGACGTGTTCGGCAACGGCATGCTGTTGTCGCCGGCCACCAGGCTGATCGCCGCCTTCGACCATCGCGACATCTTCATCGATCCCGATCCAGACATGGCCGCCTCGATGGCCGAGCGGCAGCGCATGTTCGCGCTGCCGCGCTCGTCCTGGCAGGACTATGACAAGTCGAAACTGTCGGAAGGCGGCGTCATCGTCTCGCGCAACCAGAAATCGATCACGCTGCCGCAGGCCGCGGCCACCGCGATCGGCCTCGCCAAGACCACGGCTACGCCGGTCGAGATCATGAACGCCATCCTCAAGGCGCCGGTCGACCTTTTGTGGTTCGGCGGCATCGGCACTTATGTGCGGGCTTCAGGCGAAAGCAACGCCGATGTTGGCGACCGCGCCAACGACGCCGTCCGCGTCACGGCGCTTGATGTCCGGGCCAAAGTCATCGGCGAGGGCGCCAATCTCGGCGTCACGCAACGGGCGCGCATCGAGTTCGGCATGAATGGCGGCCGCTGCAACTCGGATGCCATCGACAATTCGGGTGGCGTCAACTGTTCCGACGTCGAGGTCAACATCAAGATCGCGCTGGCGTCGGCGATGCGCAAAGGCTCGCTGGCGAGGCCGGCGCGCAACAAGCTACTCGCCGAGATGACCGACGAGGTGGGCGCGCTGGTGCTCGCCAACAACTATCAGCAGACGCTGGCGCTTTCGCTGGCGCGCAAGCGGGGGCTCGCCGACATCGCGCACCAGGCGCGCTTCATGTCGGCGCTGGAAGCGCGCGGCCTGCTCGACCGGGCGGTCGAGACGCTGCCTTCGCCGGCGGCGCTTGCCGAACGCGAGGCGCGCGGCGAGCCGCTGACCCGGGCCGAGCTTGGCGTGCTGCTCGCCTATGCCAAGATCGTGCTGTTCTCCGATATCGTCGCCAGCGACGTGCCCGACGATCAGCATTTCGACCGCGACCTGATGGGCTATTTCCCGGAACGCATGGCGAGGAAATTCGCCGGTGAGATCCGCGAACACCGGCTGCGGCGCGAGATCATCGCGCGCGTGCTCGCCAACGACCTGGTCAATCGCGGCGGACCGTCCTTCGCCAACCGGCTGCAGGAAGCCACAGGCCGCACGGCGGCCGATGTGGTGCGCATCTTCGCCATGGTCCGCGACGGCTTCGCGCTGCCCGCGCTCTATCGCGAGATCGACGGGCTCGACAACCATATCGACGGGCAGGTCCAGCTCGATCTCTATCAAGCGATCAGCCGGCTTATCTTTGTGACCAGCGGCTGGTACCTGAAGCACGAAGCCGGCTCCGCGCCGCTGGGCCAGCGCATCGCCGAATTGCAGGAGGCGCGCAAGGCGCTTGAACCGAAGCTTCTCTCGCTGCTGCCGGCCTTCTCGCGCGAGCGCGTCGAGGAACGGCGGCACGGCCTGTCGAAGAGCGGCGCGCCGGAGAAGCTCGCCGGGCAGCTCGCTCTGGCCGAAGTGGCCGAACTGATCCCCGACGTCGCGCTCACCGCGCGCACGGCCAATGCCGACATCGTCAGCGCGGCCAAGGCCTTCTTCGCCGTCAGCGATGCCTTCCGCATCCCGCGCGTCGAGGAAGCCGCACGCTCGATCATGCCGCCGGACTATTACGACCAGTTGGCGCTGTCGCGCGCGGCCGACACGATCGGCGTGGCGCGGCGCGGCATCGCGGTGGCGGCGCTCACCGCGCACGGCACGGCGGCGGATCCGGTCGCGGCTTGGCTGGAAGCCGGCGGCGACCGCGTCGCGCGCATCCGCGAGCGGCTGCAGGCGCTGACCGAAGGCGGCGACATCACCGTGTCGCGACTGTCGGTGGCATCGGGCCTGATGAGCGACCTTACGGGGATGTGAGAGTTTGCTTGGGTTCCTCGCATGCGCTGGTCGACCCCCACTCCGTCTCGGCTTCGCCGAGCCACCTCTCCCCCGATCGACGGGGTAGAGGAAAGGCGCC
>NZ_JAIUHH010000020.1:0-101422 GCF_020165015.1 Mesorhizobium sp. CA7 | reverse complement strand
GGTTCGGGGTATTCAGGGGGTACTCAAACAGAAAGCGATGTAAGGCGGGAGAGGGAATGCTGATCACTTTACCTTCTATTCCAGGAAAACTGCGGTGGCCTGCACCGGCTTAAAGCCGAGGTTCGACATTCACGCTGGCCTTAAAATCTGATGCCGTGTAGGCTTTAAAAGGTGAAAGTCAGCTGGGGCTGTTGGCGAGCTTCGCGAGACCACACCCAGGCATCGAATTCTCGCCGGGAAATCGAAAGTAAGTCGGCTGCGAAGCAAAAAGCGTTCTTTAGGAAGTCGTAGTCGCGATTATTGACTCCGGCCCGCACAGCAAAATTTCTGATGTGGCGATCGACTGCGATCGACTCGATTCCGACCAGGCAAGCCATGTAGTCGATCGTCTTAGGACCCACTCCTTCCAACGATTGGAGGTCTGTGCAGAACACGGCAGACTTGAGCGCCGTGCGAATGTCCTCTGTGGTATCCACTTTTGCCCTATGCAGAAACACAACCAGATGCTCGAAACGCTCCACTTTAGTTGAGTGCTGCCAGTCGAGAAGATGCGCAGCAGCGCCCTTCTTAACGAGACAGATTAGGGCACTTACGCGGTCCGCGTCCGGAAACTCCTTCAGGATGCGCCCCACTCGCGGCATTACTACCGAACGATAGCTAAGCCCTGCCTGCAGTACCGCGTCCGCGAGAAGTGCTCCGGCGTGTTCATAAGTTAAACGCCTCACATTATATGTAGACGGGACGCCCTGCGTTGAAGCCAAATCCGCTACTCGGCGTGCCGCCTTCAAAAGTTCAAGCCGGTCCGGTGGAGATCGAGTCACTACAGTAGTCCCGTTTGCCGAAGCGCTCCTAGGCGCTCCACGCAGTTTGGGCAAGCTCCGCAAGGAAGTTTGCTGGCCGCTTGGCAGGAGAATGTCCTACCGACAGGAACTCCAAGGCGAATGGCCTCTTGGACGACTTCTTTCTTTGATGAATACCGAAAGGGCGACGTGAATCTCACCGGTCCGATCGTATCGGTGAGCCCGTCAAGCTTGTTCATGAACGCGGCAGTGCAGTCGATCTCTTTGGCATGATTGCTATTGATGAAGCCCGTATAGACCTCAAGGATGCCGAGCGTTTGCCCTCTTGCAGCAGCGGCAGCATAGAACAGGAGGGTACGATAAGGGACATAGAGATCATCATCGCGAACATCGTCCTTCCAGAGGTCCGCCTCAACGATGAGCCGCGACTTTGATCCGCGAAAAAGGTCAGAGAGGTCGACACGCTCAGGGCGCTTCATGCCGGTGGGTAGGACTTCATTCACCCGAGTCCACTCAGTTTCGACGCAGTGTTGCCCGTAGTCAAAAAATAGAGGGCTCACATCTGTTCCTTCAGCATGCAGCCCGAAAGCCACGGTCGTCGAGTCCAAGCCGCCAGATGCGAGGAGCATCACTTTCTTGGTCATCTACGAGGGTCTCTTTGGAGCTTCGATAAGGCATCAAAGATGCCGTTCAAACAAACGTCTAGATCGGACGAGTAAGAGGTACTTCCCCTCACCACCATGGTGTTCCGGTTCTCGTCGCGAGGGTCGAAGGTAACGACTGGTTTTCCCATCTCGATTGCAAGGCCAATCTCGACCAATGTCCCCGGATCTCGTTCAATCGGTATTGCGAAAATTGCCGCACATTCTCGGAGCAACTGCACGTCACTAAAGTAATAGGACGAGAGGGATTCAATGGGTGCGTTGCGGCTGGCCTCGCCATTTTCCTTGACCGGTCTTCTAACTCGGAAGTTATGATATTCCAGTGCCGCTACGGCAGCGCTAATCTCTGGGTGATCTTTGTAGGAGAAATCTGGTGCGGCTAGGTAAATCTGCAAATCCCGGCGCACGTGCCATGGCAGTGTGACGCCGCCCAACCCCCGGACGACCTCGATGGGTATCCGCAGTTCTCGTTCAATGTCACGTTGAAGATCGTCCGGCCACGTAGTCTGAGAATAGACCGTCGCAACTTGCATGCCCCGCCATGCAGCATCCTTGGCGCTACCATCGAAACTGCCAAAGACGGCCGTAAAGGCGTCTCCGACACCCACTGAGTTCGTTGTGACGTCGAGCGTCGCTGTAATATACTCAATGTCCCCAGTGCCAAGGTCGAATAGCCTACTACCGCCCCGGTTTTCTTTCAGAAGTAGCTGCTTCGCTCCAACGCTCTTAGCCAAATCTAGCAGCGGAGCGACATCGCTCGATGCAAGCTTTGTGAATAGATTTGAGGAGGTTGAAATCGCTACTGATTCAACCCGACCTGTAAGTGATCTGATGAAGTCTTCACTGTCAACGTCGTAGGCCGCGTCAATGGTGATACGGGCAGTTCGCTTGATTTGATTGATCACACCTCCCAAATCATAGCTTCCCGGGAAGATAACGACAGAGTCAAACCGACTCAAATCGACATGGTCGCGACTAAGAACAACCTTTCTTTGATCGCGCAGGATGTCTTCGTAACCTTGGTGCCCCACCTCTTTTACGTCACGAATTGCGATGACGTTGGGTGCGCCGACTATCTCTCCAAGGAGGACAAATTCCTGACACCCATGCCGAGTCAAGTAATCGTGTGCTTGTTCAATCAGGTACGTAGGGCAGAATGCTCCCACGGCGTAGCCTCGCCCACTAGCCCACAAACCACGAGCTGCGTGTACGACGCCGCCAAGCCGCACTTTTGCTTCGGTGACACGCGTCGGCATGGTGAAGTCTATCGCGACTTCACCAATCAATATTGGGATTTTCTCTGGCATCTAGCCAGCCACAAAGTCAGCTTGGATTTGGGGATTGGCCCCGTTTGAAGATGCGGTCACGACACCCGTACATGTGAAACCATTCTGCAAGCAGCGTGCAAGGTAGTTGAGCCGCGTAGGTAGCGACCCAACTGCTTCTGTACCTGCAACAGCTACCAACCGGCTCCTCAGTTCAATCGTCAGCTGAGTGCCAGCCGCGGGCACAGAACCATGATTCATATAATAGTCGTGGCTAGCGACGTCTTCGAGGCTCGCTGTAAAGGCCTCACCGCATTTATCTGACCCGCTGGAGCCACCGGACGATCCGCTGCCTGATCCTGTCTTCGGTTGGCCGGAATAGTCGCTAAGAGTTCCCGATCCACTGCTACCCATCAATGCCCTCCCAAGTCGTGAAATAAAGTAGCCATGATTGGCTCGACATATCAAGTATTCAAGAAATAATACACAGCCTTCTGTTAACGAGGTTCCGCGCCGACCACCGCCGCCAAGTCCCGTCGCCCGGTTAATGCGTGGGCGCATGCGACGGCCAGGCAGCGGGCATCTGAGTTCAACGGGAACCGACAGCAGACAGACCGTTCGAGACGATTCTGATCGCCCAATGATGGTGATCCGTGAATTGGTCGGCCACTGGCGAAACAAGCAGGCCGTATCGACCACTCTTACCCCTTGCCAACCTCCCCACCTTCCCTTAATCTCCCTCTGAGAAAACCTTTTCCCAACTCGCTCCGCGCCCGCTGACCTCACCCGTCATCACCGCGCAGGGCAGTAAGAGAAAACCTTTTCCCAGCTAAGGGAATCCGCCGCGCCCATGCCTTCAGACGCCGAGCCAGCGCCAGTTTCCGCCAAGCCGCCGGTCACGCTGCGCGAGGTCGCGGCCGCCGCCGGCGTCAGCGTTGCGACGGCGTCGAAGGCGCTGAACGGGCAGGGGCGCATGACGGCGGAGACGCGCGAGCGCATCCGCGAGACGGCGCGGCTGCTCGGCTTCCGGCCGAACAGCCTGGCGCAGAGTCTCTTGCGTAAACGCTCCTTCACCGTCGGCCTGCTGACCAACGATACCTACGGCCGCTTCTCGCTGCCGCTGATGGCCGGCGTTTCGGATGCGCTGGTCGACAAGGGCGTGTCGGTGTTCCTGTGCAATGTCGAGGACGACCCGCGGCTCGGCCAGCTGCATGTCGAGGCCATGCTCGATAAGCGCGTCGACGGCATCGTCGCCACCGGAAAACGCATCGACCGCCATCTGCCGGTCGATCTATCCAATCTGCGCATCCCGGTCGTCTACGCCTTCACCCAGCCGGATCCCGGCGCGGTCGGCCTCGTTTCCGACGATGCCGGGGGCGCGCGGCTGGCGGTCGAGCAGTTCTTGCGGCTCGGGCGCCGCCGCATCGCCCATGTCAGCGGCCCGGCGAGCTTCGCCGTGGTGCATACGCGGGCCGAGGCTTATCGCGACGTCCTGAGGGAGAACGGCTTGCCCACAGCCGAGCCGCTGCTCGGCGCCTGGTCGGAAGCCTGGGGCCGCGATGCCGTGGCAAGTCTGTTCGGCAAGGCGGGCAGGGAAGGATGGCCGGACGCCGTCTTCTGCGGCAACGACCAGATTGCCCGCGGCGTCATTGATGCGCTGCGCGAGCGCGGTATCCGCGTGCCCGAGGATGTCGGCGTCATCGGCTTCGACAATTGGGAGATCGTGGCCGAGGCGACGCGCCCGCCGCTGACTTCGATCGACATGAACCTGGCGAGCCTCGGGCGCGAGGCCGGGCTTGCCCTGCTTTCGCTCGTCGACGGCCACCCGGCCGCGCCGGGCATCAGGAAACTGCCGTGCCGGCTGGTGGTGCGTCAGTCATGTGGCAGTCCGCCGTAATGAAGCAACAAGGCTACGCGCCCGGTTAAGCCCGGCGGCGTGGCCAAAACAGGGAGGAGAACCATGAGGAGGAGTAAAATGAAGACCATGTTTGCCAAGCTGGTTTTAGCCGCGGCCGTCATCGGCGGCGGCCTTCAGGCGGCGTCCGCCGAGACCGCAAACATCTGGGTGCGCGCCGACGGCTCGAACTTCATGCCGCGCATCGTCGATGCTTTCAACAAGGCGCATAAGGACCAGATCAAGCTCGACATCATTCCCAATGCCGAGATCATCCCGAAATATGGCGCCGCCGCCGCCGGCGGCACCGCGCCCGACGCGCTCTCGCTCGACCTCATCTACACGCCGTCCTTCGCCGCCGCCGGCCAGTTGGAGGACATCACAGATTGGGCGAAATCCTTGCCCTATTTCGCCAGCCTGTCGCCCGCGCATGTGAAGACCGGCACCTACAAAGACCGCATCTACGGCCTGCCGTTCTCGGCCGACGCCTCGGTGCTGATCTGGAACAAGAAGCTGTTCAAGCAGGCTGGGCTCGATCCTGAGAAGGGCCCGACCAACTGGGCCGAGATCGAGGCCGATGCCGAAAAGGTCAACGCGCTCGGCGGCGACATCAAGGGCTTTTATTTCTCCGGCAATTGCGGCGGCTGCAACATCTTCACCTTCACGCCGCTGATCTGGGCCTCGGGCGGCGACATCCTGTCCGAGGACGGCTCGAAGGCGACGCTGGACAGCCCGCAGTTGCGCGGCGCGATCGACCTCTATCGCTCGATGGTCAAGAAGGGCCTGGTGCCCGAGGGCGCGCAGACCGACACCGGCGCCAATTTCTTCGCCGCTTTTGCCGGCGGCAAGATCGGCATCTCGCCGTCCGGCGCTTTCGCCATCGGCGCGCTCAACACGCAATATCCGGACGTCGACTACGGCATCACCTTCCTGCCGGGCAAGGATGGCGGCTGGTCGTCCTTCGCCGGCGGCGACAATTTCGTCGTCACCAAGGGCACTAAGAAGATCGCCGTGGTGAAGGAGTTTTTGGACTTCGCCTATTCGTTGGAAGGCCAGACCATCCTCGCCAAATATGGCAGCCTGCCGGTGCGAAACGACATCGCCAAGGACGCGCTGAAGGATCTCGACCCCCGCTACCAGGTGGCGGCCGAGGCGATGGCGAAGGGCAGGACGCCTTATTCGGTGGTGTTCAACGACCTGATCAACTCCGCCAACGGGCCGTGGACGCAGATGATCAACGAGGTGTTCTTCGGTGACGATGTCGACGGCGCCATCAAGAACGCGCAGGAGACGATGCAGTCGATTATCGACCAGGCGCCGAACAAGTAGACACCAGGGCCAGCCGGCGGCGAGGATAGCGCAACGCCGCGCCGCCAAGGCTCTGACCGGCCGCCCGCCCCGTCTCCCTGGCCGGGCGGCCGGGGACTGCATCGCTGAATAGACTGGGACTGACGCGTTGAGAAAGCTCACTTTCACCAGCATCCAATCTGAGGCGCCGCGAGGTTCGCTCCCCCTTCTCCCCTTGTGGGAGAAGGTGTCGCCGAAGGCGACGGATGAGGGGTGTTCCAGCGGAGTGAGGCGTTGGCGTTCCCTGGAACACCCCTCATCCGTCTCGGCGCTACGCGCCGATCCACCTTCTCCCACAAGGGGAGAAGGGGGAGCCCGGCCATGACCGCCATCACCGCAACCTCCGCTCCCGCCCGCTCACGCATCGGCGTCAGCCGCCGGCAATGGGTGGGCCTGCTCTATGTCCTGCCGGCCGTCGCCCTGGTCACCGTCTTTTTCGTCATCCCGCTCGGCATGACCGCCTGGATGTCGCTGCACAATTGGCCGCTGATGGGTGAGCATGCCTTCATCGGCCTCGACAATTATTTCGCGATCCTGCGCGACACGCGCTTCTGGAATGCGCTGAAATTCACCTTCTACTACACGGTGATCGTCACCATCGCGATCTTCGCCGTCGCCTTCCCGCTGGCGATCTTCATCGAAAAACCGCGTCCGCTCACCAACCTCTACCGCACCGCCTTCTTCATGCCGGCGGTGGTCGGCTTCGCCTCGGCGAGCCTGCTCTGGTCCTGGCTGCTCAACGTCGATTCCGGCCTGTTCAGCCCGGCCGCCTTCGATCTCGGCCTGACCGCGAAGAAGGTCAATCTTCTCGCCACGTTCCAGCCGGCCTTCTGGTCGATCATCGCCATGGTGGTGTGGAAGGTCGCCGGCTTTACCATGATCATCCTGATGACCGGGCTGCAGTCGATCCCGCAGGATCTGCAGGAGGCGGCGGTCATCGACGGGGCAGGGCCGTTCGCAAGGTTCCGGGCCATCACCTTGCCGCTGATGCGCCGCACGCTGGCGCTGGCGCTGATCCTCTCGGTCGCGGGTTCGATCCTCGCCTTCGACCAGTTCTACATCATCCTGCGCGGCGGCCCGCGCAACCAGACGCTGACGGCGGTCTACTGGATCTTCAACCAGTCCTTCGTCTCGTTCAAGCTCGGCTACGGCGCCGCGCTCTCCATGGTGCTGCTTGCCATCCTGGTGGCGCTCAGCCTCATCCAGCTCTGGCTGCTGCGCAAGCCCGAGGGGCTCGACTGATGGCCGAGGCGATGTCGCAAAACCGCAAAGTCGGCTTCAGCCTGGCCAGGCACTCCACCGGCATCATAGCCTCGGTGCTGTTCCTGGCGCCGATCGTCTGGACGGTGCTGTCGACCTTCAAGCCGGCGCAGGAAGCGCGCCAGCCGCCGCTGCCGCCCTGGCCGACCACCGGTTTCTCGATCGAGAATTATCAGACGTTGAACTCCTTCGGCGACGGGCTCTGGGTCTCGGCGCAGAACAGCATCTATGTCTCGGTGATGACGGTGCTGCTCTCGGTGCTGGTCAGCGTGCTCGCCGGCTACGGCTTCTCGCGCTTCCGGTTCCCCTTCCGGGATTTCTTCTTCATCCTCATCCTGTCCACGATCATGATCCCGTTCCAGTCGATCTTGACGCCGATCTTCCTGGTGCTGACGAAGCTCGGCCTGCACAACACGCTGACGGGCCTGGTCTGCGTCTATGTCACACTGCAGCTGCCGTTCTCGATCTTCATGATGCGCAACGCCTTCGACGCCGTGCCGCGCGAGATCGAGGAGGCCGCGCGCATGGACGGCGCCAACAATGTCACCATGCTCGTCAAGGTGATGCTGCCGCTGGTCTGGCCGGGTGTCGTCACCATTGCGCTGTTCGCCTTCCTCGGCGCCTGGAACGAGTTCCTGGCGGCGCTGGTGCTGATGACCGACCAGTCCAAATTCACCCTGCCGGTGATGATGACCGCTCTTCAGTCCGGCCGCTTCGGCGCCATCGACTGGGGCGCGGTGCAGGCCGGCGTCACGGTGATGATGGTGCCTTGCCTGATCCTGTTCCTGGCGCTGCAGCGCTTCTACATCCGCGGCCTGATGGCCGGGGCCGTCAAGTAATTCGAATGGAGTGAAATCATGACCGCATCGCAGCCCGCCGCGCAGCCCTCCGCCAGGCCGAAGCTCGCCTTCCGGCCGTTGCCAGTGCCGCAGGTCGATGTCCGCGGTTTCTGGGGCGACCGTGTCGACGCGGTCGCCGCCAAGACCGCCGGCATCCTCTACGACCGTTGCGTCGAGGCGCGCATGCTGGAGCAGATCGATCCGGACGTGCCGTCGCCAGGCGTCGTCATCCCCTTCCATGTCAGCGACGGTTTTACCGCGCGCACCGTGACGACGCAGATGTTCTGGGATTCTGATTGGGGCAAGACCATCGAGACCGCGGCCTATTCGCTCTACCGGCGCCGCAACCCCGATCTGGAAAAGAAGATCGACGCCGTCATCGACATGTACGGCAAGCTGCAGCAGGAGGACGGCTATCTCTCCAGCTGGTATCAGCGCATCCAGCCCGGCCTGCGCTGGACCAACCTGCGCGACTGCCACGAGCTCTACTGCGCCGGGCATCTGATCGAGGGCGCCGTCGCATACTTTCAGGCGACGGGCAAGCGCAAGCTGCTCGACGTCATGAGCCGCTATGCCGACCACATCGCCGACACCTTCGGTCCCGAGCCCGGCAAGCGGAAGGGCTATTGCGGCCATGAGGAGATCGAGCTGGCGCTGGTCAGGCTCGCGCGCGCGACCGGCAACGACAAATATATGAAGCTGGCTAAGTATTTCATCGACCAGCGCGGCCAGCAGCCGCATTATTTCGACGAGGAGGCGCTGGCGCGCGGCGCCGACCCCAAGGATTTCCACTTCAAGACCTATGAATACAACCAGTCACACAAGCCGGTGCGCGAGCAGGACAAGGTCGTCGGCCATGCGGTGAGGGCGATGTATCTCTATTCCGGCATGGCCGATATCGCCACCGAATATGGCGACGATACGCTCAAGGTGGCACTCGAGCGGCTCTGGGACGATCTCACCACCAAAAGCCTCTACGTCACCGGCGGCCTCGGCCCGTCGGCCGACAATGAGGGCTTCACCAACGACTACGACCTGCCCAACGAGACCGCCTATGCCGAGACCTGCGCTTCGGTCGGCCTGGTGTTCTGGGCAAGCCGCATGCTCGGCATGGGTCCGAACGCCCGCTACGCCGACATGATGGAACGCGCCCTCTACAACGGCTCGATATCGGGCCTGTCGCTCGACGGCTCGCTATTCTTCTACGAGAATCCGCTGGAGAGCCGTGGCGGCCATCACCGCTGGAAATGGCACCGCTGCCCGTGCTGCCCGCCCAATATCGGCCGCATGGTGGCCTCCATCGGCAGCTATTTCTACGGCCTAGCCGACGATGCGCTGGCGGTGCATCTCTATGGCGATTCGAGCGCCCGCTTCGAGATCACCGGCCGGCAGGTGACGCTCGTCCAGACCAGCAGCTATCCCTGGGACGGCGCGATTGCGATCGAGATCGGGCCGGAGGCGCCCGTAGAGTTCACGCTTCACCTGCGCATACCCGCCTGGTGCCGCAAGGCGGCGTTGCGCGTCAACGGCAAGCTCGTCGATCTGGAAGCCGCGACGGTCGACGGCTATGCAGCGCTCCGCCGCGAATGGCAAAAGGGCGACAAGGTCGAGCTCGATCTCGAAATGTCGATGGCGCGCCTCTTCGCCAATCCGCAGGTGCACCAGGACATCGGCCGCGTGGCGCTCACCCGCGGCCCGCTGATCTACTGCGTCGAGGAAACCGACAATGGCGGCGGGCTGCATCGCATCGCCTTGCCGCGCGAGGCAAGGCTCGAGGCGCACAAAGAACCGAACCTGCTCGGCGGCGTCGTCACCCTCTCGGCCATCGGCTGCCGGGCCGAGACCGAGAACTGGGGTGCCGATCTCTACCGCTCCGAACCGCCGGTGACGCAGGAAACGAAGCTCAAGGCGGTCCCGTATTTTGCCTGGGACAATCGCGATCCCGGCGAGATGCTGGTCTGGCTGAGGGAAGGGTGAAGGCGGCCTATCTCAAAGATGCACGAAGGCCGTCAGCGGCAGGTGGTCGGAGGCGACGCGCGACAGCGGCGTGTCATGCGCCTCGACGCCTGAAACCAGGTCGTGCCGGTTGCCCATGATGCGGTCGAGTGCCAGCACCGGCAGGCCGGATGGGAAAGTCGGCACCGCCGGCGTCGGGCCGAAGGTCGTGTGCAGCGTGTTCAGTGCCGAGCGGTTGCCGAGCCGCCATTCGTTGAGGTCGCCCAGAAGCAGCGTCGGCCTCTCGTCGGCGCTGCTCATGATGTCGAGCACGACGCGGGCCTGTTCCGAGCGCGAGCGGCGCAGCAGGCCGAGATGGGCGGCAATGACGCGCAGCGACCGTTTCTCGTCGAGATCGATCTCGGCGACCAGCGCGCCGCGCGGCTCCAGTCCGGGCAGCTTGAGCTGGTGGACGTCGCGCACGGTGCCGCGCTTGAACAACAGCACATTGCCGCGCCAGCCATGCCCCTTGCCGTTGCCGCTGACCGGCACTGGCACCAGCCCCGTTTCCAGCTCCAGGCGGGCCAGGTCGAGCAGCCCGGCCCTGTCGCCGAAGCGGTTGTCGGCCTCCTGCAGCGCGATCACGTCGGGGCTCATTTCGCGGATGACGCGCGCCGTCCGTTCGGGGTCGAATCTGCGGTCGGTGCCGATGCATTTGTGGACGTTGTAGGAGGCAACGACGATTTCCGTGTCGTTGACGCGCTTGCGCGGCGTCGCCTTCGCCTTGCGCGCGCTTCTGCTGCGGATCGAGAGCAGCACGGTCTCAGGCAGGCTGCGTCCTTTGATGTCGTCTATCTCCATGATCCCGATGCTCGATTTCCTGCTCTAAAGATAGGGCGATCCCAGCCACAGCAAACGGTCGAAGACGCGGATTGCGAACGGCCTTGCCTTCAGCGTCTGCAGCGTCACCGGCTGGGCGGTGGAGATGGCGGCCGCGATGCGGGCGTCGATCTCGGCGGCGAAGTTTTTATCCAGCACTTCCAAGTCGATCTCGAAATTCAGCCTCAGCGAGCGGGCGTCCAGATTGGAAGAGCCCACATAGGCCCACGCGCCGTCGATTGCCATCAGCTTCGAATGGTCGAACGAGCCTTCATGGCGCCAGACGCGGCAATAGTGCTTCAAAACCTGGTCGAACTGCGCCATCATCGCATGGTCGACAAGGAAGAGATTGTTCACCGCCGGCACGACGATGTCGATTTCGACGCCGCGCCGGCCGGCCGTGGTCAGCGCGCTGATGAACTCCCGATCCGGCAGGAAATAGGGCGACATGATGCGGATCGACTTGCGGGCAACCGAAAACGCGCCCATCAGCAGTTTCAGGTTGGTTTCGTTGGAGGCGTCCGGCCCGGTCGCCACCGCGCGCACCAGCATCGGCTGCCCTGGCGGCGGCACGGCGCGCTCGACCTGCCAGGGTCCGTCTTTCAACGCCTCGTTGCCGGCGAAGCGCCAGTCCTCGGCGGCAACCGAGAACAGATCGGCCACCACCGGCCCGGTGACCTCGAAATGGGTGTCGCGCGAACTGTCGGAACCGGCGAATTCGGCTGAGAATCCCTTGCGGATGTTCATGCCTCCCGTGAACGCCACCGTGCCGTCGACGATCAATATCTTCCTATGGGTCCGGAGGTTCGCATAAGGAAGTCTCAAGCCCATGACGATGTTGCCGTTGAAGAGGTCGACGGTGACGTCGGCCTCCCTGAGCTGCTTCAGGATGCTGGGCACCGAGTAGCGCACGCCGACGGCGTCGATCAGCACGCGCACGGTGACGCCGCGCTTGACGGCGTTGCCGAGCGACTGAACGAAAAGCGCCCCGACCGCGTCGTTGTCGAAAATATAGGTTTCCAGAAGCACGCTTCGTTGCGCCGCATCGATCGCCCGGCACATCGCCGTGTAGGCTTCGTCGCCGGTCTTGAGCACCGCGATGGTGTTTCCCGAGGTGAGCGGGCGCCGCGCCACCCTGTCGCCAAGCGTCTTCAGCCCGGTGAAACGCTGGCCGAATTCGGCGTTGATCAAGGCTTCCAGCGCGACGTCCCGGTCATGCCTGGCGGCAGCGGCTTCGGGCGAGACCGGCCGCATGGCGCTGATCGTCGCGCGGCGGATGCGGTTGATGCCGGCAATGGCGTAGATGATCGCGCCGAGGAAAGGCGACAGAAGCATCACGCCCACCCAGCCGGTGGCCGCGCGCACGTCTTCCTTCGTCATGATGGCGTGGACGATGCCCACCGCCGCCATCGCCAGCGACAGGATCAGGATAAGCGTCGACCAGTGACTCGCAATCGCCTCGAACATCGGCCCGACTATTGTGCGAGCCGGCGC
Source organism: Mesorhizobium sp. CA7 (assembly GCF_020165015.1). NCBI lineage: Bacteria > Pseudomonadati > Pseudomonadota > Alphaproteobacteria > Hyphomicrobiales > Phyllobacteriaceae > Mesorhizobium > Mesorhizobium sp. CA7. The sequence goes on along the minus strand of NZ_JAIUHH010000020.1, from coordinate 89,047 downwards.
GGAAGGCAATGCGGACGGTGAGGCTGGTCCGAAACTCGCCCCGTCGATGGCCCCCCGCCGAACACTCGGCAAGGTCAGGCTTGCCGAATGCCCCTGACCGCGTTTGCCTTTGTCGCTATGCGGTCAGCTGTCGGTCGAGATAGTTACGGCTTTCCAGGCATCGATCTCTTGCTGCAGCCGCTGGATTCGCTCGGACACGAGCTTGAGGGCGTCGCTGCCAAGCAGAAGCTGCGGCGGCGGGGCTTCGGTTTCGACCAGGGCCAATACGGCCGTCGCAAGCTTGTCCGGATCGCCAATTTGCTTGCCGCTTTTCGCCTGTCGGGCCTCCCGGATCGGATCGAACAGCGCATCGTAATCGCTGATGGACCTCCCGGTCCGGACCATGGAACGTCCGGCCCAGTCCGTCCGGAAGGAGCCTGGGCAGACGGCGGCAACGCGAACGCCGAATGGGGCCATTTCGGAACGCATCACTTCCGATATGCCCTGGAGCGCGAACTTGCTGCCACAATAGTAAGCGATGCCCGGCATTGTGATCATGCCGCCCATCGACGTGACGTTGACGATGAAGCCGCGGCGTCGCTCGCGGAACCTGGGAAGAAACGCCTTGGCGACCGCCACGGCGCCGAAGACGTTCACATCGAACTGACGCCGCATCTCTTCCAGTGACGACTCTTCAAGCACGCCCTCATGGCCGTAGCCGGCATTGTTGATCAGGACGTCGACAGGCCCGTGCTCTTCCTCCGCCTGCGCGACGACGTCCGGCACGCGGTCGAACTCCGTGACATCGCAGATGACGGTGCGGATCGCCGGGAGGGATCCGGCAAGCGCCGCGCGTGACGTCTCGGAGCGGATGGTGCCAATGACCGTATGGCCCATCTGGACAGCGGCGGAAGCGATGGCGAGGCCGAAGCCCGAATTGGCGCCGGTGATGAAGAATGTCTTTGTTGCCATGGCCTGCGGTCCTTCATTGATGGAGTGCAGCTTGACAAATAGTATGGTGCGACAGCGTCCACGATTGCGGTTTCTATGAATAGATTGCCAAATCCTATCAGAGCGGACGTCGGGCTAAGACGAAAGCTGGTCGAGTTGGCCGGAGCTATCGCCGAGCGCGTTGGATATAATGCGACCGCGCTCGAGGGTGTGCGCGTGCTCCGTACCGAGGCGGTGCTTCACGACGTTCCGGTACTTTATGAACCGGGCGCGGTGTTTGTCCTGCAGGGAAGCAAGCGAGGCATCCTCGAACGAGAGGTCTACCTGTACGATGAAGACCATTATCTGGCGGTGTCGGTCCCTGTTCCGTTTCGGATGGAATCGACGGCCAGCCCCGATCGTCCTCTGCTTGCGGTCTATGTCGAGTTCGACTTGCGGATTGCGGCCGAGATTGCCGCGCAGCTGGAGATGCATTCGGCTGTGGGAAGCGACCGGCCGCGAAGTCTCGTATCGAGCAGGATGGGGTCCGACATCGAGGATGTCCTGCTGCGCCTGCTGACGGCGCTTCGCAATCCTGCCGAGACCGCCATTCTTGGATCGAGCCTTCTGCGCGAGCTGCATTACCGCGTCCTGATCGGCCCGCAAGGCGGGGCGATGATCGCTGCCTTGCAGCAAAGAGGCAGGTCGGGAAGGATCGTGCGCAGCCTCGCATGGCTGCGGGAAAACTACAGCGCTGAAATCTCGGTCGCCGAGCTCGCGGGACAAGCAGGCATGAGCGTGCCTTCTTACCACGTTCATTTCAAGGAAATGACCGGAAGCAGCCCGATGCAGTATGTGAAAGCCATGCGGCTGCACGAGGCAAGATTGATGATCGCACGCAAGACAACGATCGCGCAAGTCGCGGCTTCGGTCGGCTACGCGAGCGCAGCTCAGTTCAGCCGCGACTTCAAGCGGCATTTTGGACGCACGGCTTCTGAGGAGATGAGCTGGATCCGTCGCCATCTGGGCGAGCTCGCCTCGGAAGAGTAGTCCGCTATTGCCGCTCAGCGGTCACGGGTCGGCATAGTGTCGCGGCGCGCTAGAGCCGGTCGGCAAGGCCGCCGGCCTAAAGCTTCCTGAAGAAGCCCGACAGAATGTTCGGACCCGCTTCTCCTGGCCGCAGCCTGATCCCGGCCTCGAAGCAGTTCAGCGTCACGCATTCGAAACCGTTGGCCGCGAGGAGCGCCACCAGCGAGTTGCGGTCGAAGTGATGCAGGTGCTCGTTGGGCAGACGCATGCGCCATTTGGCGAACCACGCGTCGCCGTCGGCGCCGAGCTCGCGCCAGCGGCAATAGGGGACGGCGACAGCCAGGTGGCGGGCCTGAAGCCGGGAAAGGAAGCCGAGATCGGGGATGTGCTCCAGCACGTCGAACATGGCGACGAGGTCCCAGGCGCCGGCGAGCGCCTCATCCCAATCGACGAAGCGGACACCCTTGGGCAGTGGGAATTCAGCGATATCGCAGCCGGCACAATCGGCGACGCCGGTTATCTTCGCGGCTTCGATGAACGTGCCCGTGCCATATCCGATTTCCAGCACGGAACGAGGAATCTCGCCGGTGATGCCAAGCACCCAGCCAAGCCGCTGATAACCGAGCTTGATGGTCCGGTCGCTCAGGTCTTCATAATAGGAGATGTATTTCTTGTCGTATTTGATCGGTGTGAAGTCGATCTGGTGGATCACGCCGAACCTGTCCACCTCATAATTGTCCAACATTGTCCGCGCGGCCTCCGGGTGCCGAATTCCTTATAAGGTCAATTGCACGCAGCCACGGTTCTAAGCGCTTCGGCTCGGGAAGGTGCGGGCAACTTTCCGATCCGTCGAACAGAAGCGTAGAACCTCGGGTAGTCGCCGGAGCACAAGTCGAACAAGCGAAGAAACGCCGGGACCTGTTCGCCGTAGACAGCGGTCGCGGCGAGCTTTGCGTTGTTGATAGGGCTATCGAACCAGGCATCATATCCCCGGTATCCAGCCCATCGCCTGTCGCGCATTTGCCGGTAGCGCATCCGCAGCCTGTCGATGGCGGCTGCTTTGGCGGCCGCCATCTGCTGCGGGCTGCGGGGACTTCCATAGACCTGCCTCAGCTCATCCCGGGTTTTCGATATCAGTCCGAGAAAATCGGCCTTGCGCTTGCGATCGATTTCGTAGCTGCGCAATCCGGCGCGATTGCCGGTGGCGCGGAGCCATTTCCTCGTACCGGTGGTTTCGACGGAAACCGCGAAAGCCTCGTTGAATGCGGAGTCGCCGTTCACATAGACTTTCTGATGCGCCAGCTCATGGAAAATAAGGCTTGCGAGGTAGGTGTCGTCCTGACGCAGCATGGTGCTGAGCAGCGGATCGCTGAACCAGCCCAGCGTTGAATATGCGGTGACGCCCGACACATAGACGTCCAGCCCCTGCCGCTGCAGTTCAGCGGCACTTTCGAGCGCGTCTTTGCGCGAAAAATATCCCTTGTAGGGAACGCAGCCGAAGACTGGAAAGCACCAAGTTATCGGCGCAAGCGAGAATTGCGGCGCAGCAAACACGGCCAAGGTCACATTGTTGCGACCGACGTCAACGTAACTACGGTAGCTGTTGTTATCGGGCAGCGCCAGCTCTTCCGTGGCAAAGCGGCGTATGGCGCTGGCGGAGGTCAATTTGGCGCGCAACGCCTGTGGCGTCGACGGATCGCGGATCAGTCTTCCAACATTCTTGCGCGCGGCCATGATCTCGACATGGCCCTCCAACGACTGCGCGTAGTAGGAAATGCTGGTGCATCCAGTCACGCCGGACGCCAGGATCCCCGCGGCAAGCAATCGAAAAACGCGCTTCACAGCCTGCCCACCGCCTGCCCGTCTCCCATGGAGCAAATGTCTGCTCCCGTGTCTCAGGCGCGCCTATTTTCGTCAAGACCTGGTGGGCAGGGACAATGCGGCCTTCGCCGCAAATGACAGCAGGCTTGGGACTTTCCCCTAGGTATTGCTGGCTCGTGGGGGTAGCATGAGGCACACCGGGGATGCGGGAGATGACAGACGTCTCGATACGCCGGGCAGACTTCATGATGGTCCTTGCCTATGCTTCGGACCTTGCCACCGGCCATTCGCGCGATTTCGCGCTGAAATCCTGCGTGCTTGCAATGCGGATCGCCACGCTTGCGGGCCTTTCGGACGAGGTTCGGCGTAACGCCTATCACCAGTCGATGCTGCGCTATGTCGGCTGCAATGCCGACACCGACCTGCTCTCGGCCGCCTTCGGCGACGAGATCGCGCTCCGCCGGGATCTCGTCGGTCTCGACATGGGCAACCGCGCGGAATTGGGCAGGGTCTTCGTGCAGGCCTTCAAACGGTTCTACTACGATCTTGAGCCTGACGCACAGGCCAAGGCGGTCGAGGCCGCGATGTCCCAGGCGCTGGCAGTGGCCCGCCCGGTGCTGACCGCGCATTGCGAGGTCGCGCAGCGGATCGGCGAGCGGCTCGGCCTGTCCGAGGAGATCCGGCGCAATCTCGGACAAATCTACGAACGCTGGGACGGCAAGGGTCTGCCGCGCGGGTTGAGCGGCGAGGATGTTCTGCCGGCCGTGCGCCTGATCACATTGGCGCAGGATGTGATTGCGCTCAGCGATGCCGTCGGTATCGACGCAATGGCCGAAACCGTTGCCAATCGCGGCGATGGTCCATACGAAGCGGCTCTGGCCCGACTCGTCTCAGCCAACGCTGCCGCGCTGATGGAGGGCATCGGCGCGACGGTCGACCGCGAGACGATTTTGGCGCTGGAGCCCGATCCGCCGGTAACGCTGGACGAGGAGGCTTGCGATGAGGCGTTCCTCGCTATTGCCGACATGATCGACATGCGCATGCCGTTCACGCAAGGCCATTCGCGGATGGTGTCGGAGCTGGCCGCGGGTGCGGGGAAACGGATCGGGCTGCCCGGGACTGACGTGCGCGTGCTGCGCTGGTCGGGCTGCATCCATGATATCGGCGAGCTCGTCGTGCCGGTGGCGACCTGGATGCGCAACGGCCCTCTGTCGGTGCGAGAGCGCGACGCGGCGCAGCTGCACGCTTATTACGGTGAGCGGGCGCTGGCTTCCTTCGGCCACGACGGCGATGCGATGGGCGCGCTCGTGCTGCGCCATCACGAGCGCCTGGATGGTTCGGGATATCACCGCAAGGTCAGCGGCTCCGATCTGTCTCCGGCGGCCAGGATCCTGGCCGCCGCCGAGGCCTTTCAGACGTCGCGGGAGGAACGTCCGCACCGCAAGGCGCTGTCCAGCGAGGCGGCGGCAACGCAGTTGCGTGCGGCTGTTCGTGACGGCTGTATCTGCCCCGAGGCTGCCGAGGCCGTGTTGTCCTTCGCCGGACAGCAGTCGCGCCGGGCTTTGCCGCAGGCGCTGGCCGGCATGACGCGGCGCGAAATCGAGGTGCTGCGCCTGATCGCCGCCGGCCTTACGGCGAAGGAGACGGCTCGCAAGCTCGATATCTCGCCCAAGACCGCCGACCACCACATCCAGAGCGTTTACTCCAAGATCGGCGTGACCACCCGCGCCGGTGCGGCGCTCTATGCGGTCGAGCACGGCCTTGTCCGACCGGGTGAAATGCCGGCATAGGGAATCCACCCCATGTGCGCCCGCTCCGGCGCGCGCATCGTGATCCTGTCGATGGACCAATGGTGGCCGCGACCGACAGGAGGAAATCAGATGCTTCTCGCAACGACCAAGGTGGCGGACGTCGACCACTTCATCCGTATCTTCTCGACCAAGGGCGCCGACAAGCGCCGGCTGCATGGCTCGAACGGCGCAACCGTCTTCCGCGACCCGAGCGAACCTGACCGCGTCTGGGCGATCTTCGACTGGGACGCCGAGGGTTGGAAGAATTTCGTGTCGGATCCGGAGGTTCCCGCGATCCTGCAGGAAGCCGGCCATGTCGGCAAACCGCAGGCGGCGCTGCTGCTGGGCCACTACGAGGCCTGAGGGTCCACCCTGCGCGCCGCCCGCCTTTGGCGGCGGCGCGCCCGACGAATCCCCCAGAAACGGAGAATCAGATGGATCCGAAACCCATCAAGATCGGCCTTATCGCCGAGCTCACCGGCCCATTGTCCTTCATGGGCATCGCCAACGCCAACCTCACCACCATGCTTGTCGACGACATCAATACCAAAGGCGGCCTTCTCGGCCGGCCGGTCGAGCTGGTCGTCGAGGACGGCGAGACCGTCGAAAGCGTCGCCAAGGCAAAGGCCGCGAAACTAGTCGACGTCGACAAGGTCGATGTGGTCGTCGGCGGCATCTACAGCTCGACCCGCCTGGCCATCAAGAGCGAGGCGGTCACCCGGGGCAGGACGCTTTACATCTATACCGAGCAGTATGAGGGGCAGGAAAACGATCCGCTGATTTTCTGCACCGGACCCGTTCCCGCTCAGCAGGTCGAGCCGCTGATACCGTGGCTCATGAACAACACCGGGGCGAAGCGGTTCTATTTTCCATCGGCCGATTACATCTGGCCGCATTTGCTGAACAAGACCGCGAGCCGGGCGGTGCTCGCCAATGGCGGCGAGATCGTCGGCGAGGAGTATTTTCCGCTGGACACCGTCGATTTCCGGCGGACCGTGCAGCAGATCATGGCCAGCGGCACCGACGTGGTTTTCAACACCATCGTCCCGCCGGGACTGACACCGTTCCTCGAAGAACTGCACAAGGCCGGCTTCGGCAAACGCGGCGGCCGGATCGTCTGCACCTACTTCGATGAGAACTTCTTCAACCTGGTGCCGTCCGAGCAGATCGAGGGCCTCTACAGCTGCCTCGACTATTACCAGGAGCTCGACGAACCGTTCGGTCGCGCGCTGTTGCGCCGCTATAGCGAACGGTTCCCCGGCAGCGCTACCTTGACTGCGGGCAGCGGGTGCACTGGGCACTATCGGGCGATCAAGATGTGGGAAGCTGCCGTCAACGAGGCGGGCAGTGTCGAGCGCGACGCGGTCATACGGGCACTCGACCATGCTCGTATCGCCGAAGGCCCAGGAGGTGCGGCCGAGATGGTTTCCGGTCAGCATCACGTTCGCATGAATATGTACATCGCGCAGGCGCAGGGCGGTCAATTCCGGGTCGTGAGAAACTTGGGTCCGATCGATCCCAACGAGCGTGTGATTACCAACGAATTCCAGCCAAGCTAGGTGGGGTGACTGTCGGCACCTTTCTTTCAATTGGCAGGCCGCTGAACGGTGCCTCCGTCCTGCCATCCACTTGGCCGGCAACGACGTTGCTGGCCAAATGGAGATTGCCAACGGAATTGCAGCTTCTGGCCAGCGCATTCCGCGCGTCTCACCCCCGCCGCGCCGCCAGCCGCAGCCACGGCGCCAGGTGGAACGCTGCCATCAACAGATACATCGGCACCATGCCGCCGAGCGCCGAGGCGCCCGACATGCACATCATGTCCTGGCCGCCATAGGCCGCCGTGAGCAGCGCCATCGTGGCGAAGGTAGGAGTCGCGGCGAGGCAAAGCCAGTCAGCGAGGCCGAAGCCGATCAGGCCGTTTGGGCGAGGGGCAGGATTGTCGATGCTCATGATATCCACCTTCTGATGCGGGGCAGGGTTCGAGCCCGTTGGAACAAGCGCGAGGCGATTGGCTCCGGCGGCGCGCGGTTTGCGCCGCCGGAACCGCTTCACGCTCAGGCGTTCTTGTTGCGGAACGCCGCTTCGCCGGCATCCGAGACCTCGACCCATCTCTGGTCGGGGGCGGCGCCTTCCTCGTAATTGTCGTGCCAGTTCCACCATTTGTAGGTCTGGGTCTGCGGATAGCCCTCGGGCGAATCCTCCCACACCTCCTGGCGGCCGAGCGGGGTGACGTCGAGATAGCTCCAGACGGTGCCAAAGGCTTCGTCGCCGCGGTTGTTGACGAAATAAGTGCGGAAGATGCGCTTGCCGTCATGGATGAAGACGTTGTGGCCATGCCATTCGTCGACGCCGAAATCCTTATCCCAGCTGTCGGTGATGGTGTACCAGGGCATCTTCCAGTCCATCCGCTGCTTCAGCCGCTGGATGTCGGCCTGTGGCGCGCGCGAGGCATAGGCAAGCGTGGTGTCGCGGGCGTTGAGATGCGCAAGGTTGCCGACCATGTCGGCCCCGAGCGAGCAGCCGCGGCACGCATGTTCTGGCCAGCCATAGACGCCGGGCTCGAAGAAGGCGCGGTAGACGACGAGCTGGCGGCGGCCTTCGAAGAGGTCGAGCAGGCTCATCTTGCCGTTCGGGCCTTCGAACACATAGTCCTTCTTGACTTCCATCCACGGCATGCGGCGGCGTTCGGCGGCCAAAGCGTCGCGGGCGCGGGTGAGCGCCTTTTCCTTCACCAGCATATCTTCATAGGCGCCTTCCCACGCTTCCTGCGAAACGACCGGCGGTGTCTTCATATGTTGGGTCATTGCTCTTGTCCCGTTCTTGGGTTTGGTTGGGGTGACGAGGACAGACATAGGACGGCACGCTGCGATGGTGAGAGTTACAAGTGTGACGCGATTTGCTGCGGCGGGCGCTGAGACGGTGGCATGGATTCGCTGATCAATGCCGCCGGCCGCGCGCTCGCCGCGGGCGATCCGCTCGGCGCCTTGAAGCGCGTCGCGCTGCGCGACGACGCGCCGGCGCTGGCCCTGCGCGGCATCGCGATGGCGCAGCTCGGCGATTTCGCCAAGGCCAAGGCGCTGCTGAAGGACGCCGCCCGCGCCTTCAGTCCGAGGGAAGCGGTGGCGCGCGCCCGCTGCGTCGTCGCCGAGGCCGAGATCGCGCTGGTCTCGCGCGACCTCGGCTGGCCGGAGAAGGCGCTGCGGTCCGCCCGCGCGACGCTCGCCGCGCATGGCGACCGGCTGAACGCCGCCTATGCCGGCAGCCTCGAGGCGCGCCGCCTCATCCTGGTCGGCCGCCTCGACGAGGCCGAGCGCCTGCTTGCGGACTTCGATCCGACGCCGCTGCCGCCGGTGGCGCGCGTCGCGCATGAACTGGCCGCGGCCGGCATCGCCGTCCGGCGCCTGAGGACAAAGGCGGCGCGCTCGGCATTCGGCCGGGCATCGCTTGCCGCCTATCAAGCCAACATCCCGGCATTGAAGGCCGAAGTCGAAGCAGCGTCCCTGGTGCTGAACACGCCGGTGGGCCGGCTGATCGCGCGCGGCGCGGAGAAAGAGTTGCTGCTCGACGAGGTCGAGGCGCTGCTGGGGTCCGGCGCGCTGGTCATCGATGCTTGCCGCAACGTCGTGCGCGAAGGCGGCGCCGTGGTCTCGCTGGCGACCCGGCAGGTGCTGTTTGCGCTGGCGCGCACGCTCGCCGAAACCTGGCCGGCGGATGCCTCGCGCGAGACATTGCTGAGGCGCGCCTTCCGCGCGAGGCATGTCGATGAATCGCATCGCGCACGGCTGAGGGTCGAGATGGGACGGCTGCGCGCCGAGCTCGCCGGGATGGCCGAGATCAATGCGACCGCCGGCGGCTTTGCGTTGACGCCGCGGAACGCCGCCGAGATCGTCGTGCTGGCGCCGCCTGTCGAGGATGAGCATGGCGCGGTGCTTGCCTTCCTGACCGACGGCGAGGCCTGGTCGAGCTCGGCGCTGGCGATCGCGCTTGGCGCCAGCGCGCGCACCGTGCAGCGGGCGCTGGAGCAGTTGTCGGCCGAGCACAAGGTGCAGGCGGTGGGCCGCGGCCGGGCGCGCCGCTGGATGATGCCGCCGGTCACCGGATTCCCGACTGTCTTGTTACTCCCCGGTCCGCTGCCGAGCGACTAGTTTGCCGGTACTCGGCATCGAGGGAGAGACGTCATGAAACTGATCAGATTAAGAGCGCCCGGCGGCCTGGAACAACTCACGCTGGTCGAGGAGGACCGGCCCGAGCCCGGACCGGGCGAGTTGCTGGTCCGAATCCGGGCATGCTCGCTGAACTTCCACGACAGCATGGTTGCAACGGGCAAGAAGCCCTGCGCCGACGGCCGCATTCCGCTGTCCGATGGTGCTGGCGAGGTGATTGCCGTCGGGGAGGGCGTCGACGCATTCGAGACCGGCGATGCCGTTGTCAGCTGCTATTGGCCCAATTGGCTGGGTGGCGAGGCTACGCCCGCCACCAAGCAGGGTGAACTGGGCGATGATGTCGATGGCTATGCAAGGGAATATGCCTCGATGCCGTGGCATGCTTTCACGAAAGCGCCGGCGGGTTACACCCATGTGGAGGCGGCTACACTCAGTTGCGCCGGGGTAACCGCCTGGAGGGGCCTGGTGGTGTGCGGTCAGGTGAGGCCCGGCGATACGGTGCTGGTCCTCGGCGCGGGCAGCGTGTCGTTGTTCGCGCTGCAGTTCGCCAAGATGGCGGGTGCCCGTGTCATCGCGACATCTTCCTCCGATGACAAGCTCGAAAAGCTCAGGCGGCTCGGCGCCGATCATCTTATCAATTACAAGGCCGTGCCGGACTGGGGCCGGAAGGCCAGGGACCTGACCGATGGACGCGGTGTCGATCACGTGGTCGAGGTCGGCGGCCCCGGCACGCTGGCGCAGTCGATAACGGCCTGCAGGATGGGCGGCCATATCGCGCTGATCGGCGTGTTGACCGGCTTTGCCGCAGAAGTGTCGATCCCGGCGCTGTTTTCCAATCAGATCCGCATCAATGGAATTTCCATCGGCAGCAGAGCTGACCAGGAAGATATGATCCGGGCGATAACGGCCAACGGCCTGAGGCCTGTTATCGGCCGTAGCTTTCCGCTGCGCGAGATTGCCTCGGCTTTCCGGGCGTATGAAAGCCGGAAGCATTTCGGCAAGATCTGCGTCGAGCTTTGAGGCGGTTCATAAATTCCCGACTGTGTTGTTGCTCCCGGGTTTGCAGCAGAGCGGCTAAAGTCGAAGCTGACACAAGAGACCGATGAGGATTGGAAGATGAAAAGAGCCGCTGCCGAGATCCTGCGCGAATATGGACCCTTTCCGGACGCCGAGCGCGTCAATGGCGTCACCTACGATGGCAAGAATGTCTGGTTTGCCACCGGCGACAAATTGAAGGCCCTCGACCCGGAGAGTGGCACCATCGTGCAATCGATCGACGTCGCCTCGCATGCCGGAACCGCTTTCGACGGCGAGCACCTCTACCAGATCGCCGAGGACCGCATTCACAAGGTCGACCCCGAGACCGGCGAGGTCGTCGCCACCATTCCCGCACCGGGCAATGGCGGCGATTCAGGCATGGCCTGGGCCGAAGGTTCGCTCTGGGTCGGCGAATACAGGGCCCATAAGATCCACCAGATCAATCCTGAAACGGGCGAGGTGATCCGTAGCATCGAGTCGAAACGCGTCGTCACCGGCGTCACCTGGATCGACGGCGAACTCTGGCATGCCACTTGGGAAGGTGAGGAGGGCGATCTGCTGCGCATCGATCCCGAGACGGGTGACGTGCTGCAGGAGGTCGCGATGCCCTCCGGTGTGTCGGGACTGGAATCCGATGGCGACGGCTGCTTCTTCTGCGGCGGCGGCAGCAGCGGCAAGATCAGGGCCGTGCGCCGGCCGGGATACGACGCTAGCAAATAACGGATGGCCGGAACGGGCGGCCCGGTCAGGCCGCCTCGCGTGCCGGCCGGGTCATGGGCTTGCTGGAGGCCTTGGCGGCTGTCGGCCTGTCGAAATGCGCCCAGGCCGGCCGCTCGAACAGGAAGGTGCCGAAGCCGACGCGCTGGACGATGAAGTAGAGCACCACCGGGCTTATGACCGAGACCAGCAGCACCGCCAGGCTCAGCATGCCGGTATCGGTGAGGAGACCGCTCGCCAGCATGACGCCCCGGAAGATCGACATCGGGATGGTGAAGGCGACATAGACGACCAGCGAATGCTCGCCGAGCCAGCGCAGCCATTCCATGGAAGCGAATTTCGACAGGAAACCGCCGGCAACGCAGAGCGCCACGGCGCCGGCGACGGCAAGCGACAGATGCAGCGGCGGCCATGCCGCCAGTCCCATCTGCATGCCGACCGGCTGCATCGCATAGCCCGGCGAATAGACGAGCAGGCCGTTGACGATCGCCCAGGCGAGCAGGCCGAGAACGGCGATCGCCGGCCGTGCCTGCGTCCACTCCACCAGCCGGAATATCAGCGGCGCGAGCACGAAGCCGACGTAGAAGAACACGAAATAGGCCGCGAACTGCTCAAGCGCGTAGCTGTCCGGCTTCGGCGCCCACATCTGCAGCGCGGCCGCAGCCAAGATGACGATCCAGTGCGGCACGCGAAGCTCGCGCAGCACGCGGATGGCGATCCCGAAGACCGCAAGCATGTAGATGAACCACAAGACGCCATAGGGCTGGACGACAGCCATTGCGAGGTCGTGCAGCATGCCGGCAGGATCGCGGCTGAAGATGCCGATCTTCAGCCCTATCGAGATGACCGCCCAAAGCACGTAGAAATAGAGGTAATGGACGACGCGGCGGTCGACATAGCGCCGCCATGGCCGGTCGATCACCTGCGACAGGAACAGGCCCGAGATCAGGAAGAATTCCGGCATGCGGAACGGCGTCGCAAAGCCGATGACATAATGCAGGAAACCGACGCCGCCGGTATATTCGCCGGTGTTGTAGGCCGAATACATCATCACCACCAGGATGATGGAAAGGCCTTTTGCCGTGTCGACCCACGGCATGCGGTTCGGATTGCTCATGAACGGTCTCGAGGAAATGTACCTGTCCAGATTGTAGCGGACAGGCACGTCCCGCGCAGCATCAAGCTTCCATTAACGTAAACACGGCCTTCGTTTCCGAGGCGGTCTCAACGATCGCCCGATGTCGGAACCACGGTGGCGGAACGCGGCTCACGCATCGTCACCGCGACGATCGCGCCCGACAGGAAGGTCAATGCGGCAATGGCCGCGATCGCCGCAACGAAGCCGAAGAAGTCGGCGATCAGGCCGGCGGAGAACGCCCCGATCGCATAGCCGAGGTCGCGCCAGAAGCGATAGACGCTGAGCGAGCGCGCCCGCCAGGAAGGGTGCGATGCGTCCGACACCGCCGCGATCAGGCACGGATAGACCATTGCCGTGCCGAGGCCGAGCAAAAGGCTGGCCAGCAGCCACCAGCCGAATTCGCGCGTCATGGCGGTGGTGAGAAGCCCCGCCGCCTGCACCCACATGCCGGCGACGATCAGCCCCTTGCGGCCCCAGCGGTCGCTCAACGGCCCGGTCGCGACCTGGAGGATGCCCCACACCGCCGGATAGACCGCCTTGAGAATGCCGATGCGCTCGATGCCGAGCCCATTGGCAACGAAGAAGAGCGGAAACAGCCCCCAACTCATGCCGTCATTGAGGTTGTTCACCAGGCCGGCCTGCGAGGCTGCGAACAAATTGCGATCCCCGAACGAGGTCAGCATGAAGATCTCGCGGAAGCTGAGCGGGGAAGCTTGTCTTGGATGGTTGGCCAGCTCCAGCCGCAGATGCTCGCGCGTGTCGCGCACGAGCAGGATCGACAGCGCCGCACCCAGGATCGCGTAGCCGACGCCGAGATAGATCGGCACGGGACGAAAGCCGTAGCGGCTCGCCAGATAGCCGGTCAGGAAAGCAGTGGCGCCGACGGCGAGGTAGCCGGCGAATTCGTTGAGGCCGACGGCGAGCCCGCGCGACTTCGGTCCGACCAGGTCGACCTTCATGATCACCGTCATCGACCAGGCGAAGCCCTGGTTGATGCCGAGGAGCGCGTTGGCGGCGACGATCCATCCCCAGCTCGGTGCCCAGATGATGATGAAGGGCACCGGCAGGCCGAACAGCCAGCCGAGGATCAGCACCCGCTTGCGGCCCCATCTGTCGGCAAGCTGGCCCGAGACAAGGTTGGCGCAGGCCTTGACCACGCCGAAGCTGACGATGAAGGAGACGACCAGCGTGGTCGACGCCACGCCGAACTCCTCCGCGCCGATCAGCGGCACCACGGTCCGCTCGATGCCGACCATGCCGCCGACAAAGGCATTGATCAGCACCAGGAGCGAAAACTGCTTCCAGTTGGCCTTGAGGCCGAGCGCGACGGCAGACGCCGCTATGTTCAAGATTTCGCTCCGGCGTTGACGGCCCGGGTCCGGGCGGCCTGCGGCGGCGGGGGAGGGATGTCGGCGGTCATGGCTGCGACGAACTCACCCTCATCCTCGATGCGGAACGCCTTGTTGAAGCGTCGCTCGAAGCCGATGGTCGATGTCGGCTTACCGCTCAGCGAGCGGCCGCAGACCGAGCCCGAATAGGCGCCGGGCAGCACCTCGATATGGTCCGGCAGCTCCTTCAGCCGCCGCACGCTGGCATAAAGCGCACGCGCCCCGTCCTCGGCGCTTGAAGCAAGCTCCGTGCGGCCGAGATCGCCGACCATCAGCGTGTGCCCGGTGAGCACGAACCAAGGTTCGGCCGACCGCGTCCGGTCGGTGACCAACAGGCTCAGATGCTCCGGCGTATGGCCCGGTGTATGCAAGACCGTCGCCGTGACATTGCCGAGCTCGAGCACCTCGCCATCCTTGACACGCCGGAACGGGAAGCCTGCTTCGGCCCCCTCGAACAGCACGTATTCCGCGCCCGTCGCCTCGGCCAGCGAGCGTCCGGCCGAGATGTGGTCGGCATGGATATGCGTGTCGACGACATAGAGGATGCGCATGCCGGTCGCGCGCGCCGCATCGACATAGGGCGCGATGTCGCCGACCGGGTCGACCACGGCCGCGGAAGCCTTGCCGCCGCAGCCGAACAGATAGGAGGCGGCAACCGGATCGTTGTGCAGGAACTGCCTGAGAATCATCGCTTTTCCTCCGAACGAGCGGCTGCGCCCCGGGGAGCCGCTCTGCTTGACAGCAATGGTCGAAACCGTCATTCAATTATTCCATTGAATGACGGCAGAAAGGTCGATGTCAATCCGCAATCCGAAACAGGCGCTGTACGAGCAGTTCGCGATCGTCGCCAAGGCGCTCGGGCATCCGCTGCGCCTGGAAATGATCGAGCATCTGGCGCAAGGCGCGCGCAGCGTCGAGGCGCTCGCGGCGAAGCTCGGCCTGCCCGTCGCCAACATCTCTCAGCATCTGCAGGCGCTTCGCCGCGCCGGCATCGTCTCGGCCGAGCGCGATGGCAAATTCGTGCGCTATTCGCTCGCCGATGACAGCGTGCTTTCCGCCTTCGCCGCGGTGCGCGGCGTTGCCGAGCGGCAGCTCGCCGAGGTCGACCGCATCGTGCGCGGCTATTTCGACGCGCGCGACGACATGCGACCGGTCACGCGCGACGAGCTTCAGAGGCTGATGCGCGACGGACTGGTGATGCTGATCGATGTGCGCCCGGCGGACGAGTTCGCGCTCGGCCATGTGCCCGGCGCCATCAATGTCCCGCTGGGAAAAGTCAGGGCCTGGTCAGCCGACGCCGCTATCGGCCGCGAAATCGTCGCCTATTGCCGCGGCCCGTGGTGCGTGATGTCCTTCGAGGCTGTCGCGGCGCTGCGCGCGCTCGGGCATGCGGCGCGCCGGCTGGAGGACGGCATGCCGGAATGGAAGGCGGCCGGCCTGCCGGTGGCAGTGGTTGCCTGATCCTGGCCAATTGGACAGCGCCGAATGCTCGCGCGCCGAATGCCACTGAGCGCCAGTTGCAGACGCTTGATGACAACATCGCGAATGCCTTAAGCGGAGCCGTGAGCGGATTGGCAGGTCTCCACCCTTTTCCGCAACGCCAGACTCCTGGCCAACCATCTCGACCGCTTAGTAGGTGATCTTCGGGTACCAGTCGGTCCCGCGACCTTCCGGCGCCCAGTCCAGGACGTTCCACAGCATCATCAGGTCCGGCTCGGTTGTCGGGTCTTGCCTGGATCGGCTGACTCGAAACCTAGCTCCGCCCCCCGAAGTGCCGAATGGTTCCGTCGTGCGATACCCAGACTGTCGTATAAACGCACTTTATTGCGCTTCGTAGAGTTCCAACGGCAATCCATCCGGGTCGCTAAAGAAGGTGAAGCGCCGATCCGTATATGGGTCGATCCGGATTGGCTCTACGGCAACGCCGGCGGCTTCCAGGCGCGCAACTACGAGGTCAAGGTTCCCCACAGCAAACGCCAAGTGCCGCAGTCCTGTCGCCTCTGGATAAGAAGGCCGCGGCGCTGGGGCAGGGAAGGAAAACAATTCCAGCTGGGCGGATCCGATCCGCAGGTCGGCCTTCCAGGACTGCCGCTCCTCCCGATAGACCTCGCGGATCAGGTCCAGGCCGAGAAGCTCGACATAGAACCGTCGCGATCGATCGTAGTCGGTGCAGATAAGCGCGACGTGGTGAATGGCGTCCAGCATCTTTCGAAGTCTAGCCAAGCCGGGCTTTGGAGCCAAGGTCACCCACTTTGTATCTGTCATCGCGGGCAGGATCTCCTTATCGCTTCGGGTGAGAGCCTAACATCCAGACGGCGGGCAACCGTGCTGACCGTGGCTCGCTTGGTTGCAGGCGGACCTGCTGTCCTGCGGTGCATCAGGATCGTCCGCGTATTTACCAAAAATCGAGATAGGCTGGGATCGTAGATACGTTCACACGGGAAAACCGGCCTTTCTGAAGCCTGACGTGAAAAGCTCAAGGGCGACTTGATCGGTGAACGGGAGACCTGAAATCAGCCGGATGGTCAGCTCGTGTTTCCTTGTCAGTGCTTCCTCAACCTCAGCGCGCGCCTTCTCCATCTCGCCCAAATGTGCGTATGACGCTGCGAGGAAGGCATGGATGAAGAATTGGTCACCGGCCTTCCGATACGAAGCGACAGCTTCCGAGTACCTTCCAAGCAGGAACAGAGAGCTGCCCTTCACCTCCCAGAACCACACCGGAGGTAACGGCTCGCGCAGGAGCGCGGTTTCGAGCACGTTGAGTGCCGTCTCGGCCCGTCCGCCGTAGTTGAGCCAGCTTGCGTAATCCCCCGCTATATTCACGTCTAGCGGGTTCAACGAGCGCGCGAGCTCAAAATGCACTCCTGCATCGCTATGCTGGCGCATGTGTGTAAGCACCAGCCCCATGCTCTGGTGACAGACGCCATCGCTTCTGTCGAGAGAGAGCGCCGTCCGTGCCGAGTCCCAGGCCTTCTGTAGCGTCCGCGGATCATTGTCGTACCAAAATCTGCCGACGAGGGCCTGCGCGAGGAAGGCGTGGGCTTGAGCGAACGACGAATCGAGATCCACGGACCGAACGAAGAGGGGCTCGGACTTTTCCAGTTCATATCGGTAAAAGTGCGCGCGCCCCTGCAGGTAGTAGTCGTATGCATCCCAATCGGCGGGTGGCTTGCGTCTGGTACGGGTCGCCGATTCCGCCTCCGCTTGCCCTTCGACCATCGAGGCGATAAGCGCTGCAACCTCGTCTTGCAACGCGAAGATGTCGTTAAGGGCCCGATCGTAGCGTTGGGCCCATAGATGGGTGCCGGTGGCGGCGTCGATCAGCTGTGTGGTGATCCGAATGCGATCACCGAGTTTTCTTATGCTGCCTTCGACGAGATAGCGAACTCCGAGTTTGCGATGTACTTCGGCAATGTCCATTGCCGGATGGCGAAATTGAAAAGACGAATTGCGCGCGATGACGAGGAGGGAGCGAAACCTGGCCAGCTCCGTGATTATGTCCTCGGTTATGCCGTCGCTGAGATACTGCTGGTCCTGATCGCCGCCCAGATTGGCAAAAGGCAGCACCGCGATCGAAGGCTTGCCGGACGGCGGTATCGGTTTGCAGGATGCGCTCGCCACCGGCTTGACAGTCCCGGTGAAGCGGTAGCCGACGCGAGGCACCGTGGCGATCCACTCACCGCCATTATCAGCCGGACCGAGAGCCTTTCTTAGTGTCGCGATTTGAACGGTAAGGTTGCCTTCCTCGACGGCGGTTCCCGGCCAGGCAGCATCCAGCAGTTCGGCCTTGGTCAGGATCTCGCCAGGCCGTGCCGCAAGCGCAGCAAGCAGCGTCAGTCCACGATGCCCAACAGCGACCGGGATCTCCTCTCTAAGGAGCGTCCCCATGTCGGGGTCGAGTACGAACGGACCAAAAGCGATGCGAGTCCCGTGCATGCAGGCATAGTAGACGTTTCGGAAATTTCGGAACAGTTCCGGCGCCGCGCAAATCTAACGGCGAACTTTCCGGGAAAGTGCGTCATCAATTTGCTATGGCGCAACTCTGCTCATGGCGCCGGGCGCTGCCGATGCCCGCCTTTGGGTTCGGTTCAAGGGCGGGATAGTCGCGCAGCCAGCCAGCCAGCCTTCTCGATCGGCGTCGGGAGGGTCTCTGTTATCGGCATTATGCAGCCGCCTCCCCAGAGCGCCGCGTTCCAAATGGGCTGACCTCAGTAACCGAGAATTGGCGCTCGTACTCCACTGCAAGTTTTACAGGCGCAACTTTTCTACGCGAAGAGGAAGTCTGATTCGGTGATGTGAGCTGCCGCCGTCTCGCCCACCGCCACGTTTAGGTCGATTGTACCGGCGTCGTCGCTGAAACCGACAATGAGCCCGCTGCTTCCGGTGTCGACTTTCACCACTGCTCCTTCGGCGGATATGTTGTGTGCGTGAAGATAGTCGAGAGCTGCCTGAGACGAGGCGAAAGTTCCGCTAGTACCGGGAGCGTCGTTAAGGATCAAAGCGACGTGCCGCGACTCATGCAGATCAATTTTATCCTCGCCATGCTTGAATCCCTGGATGGTGTCCTGAACGGTCGCCGATGATTCGCCCGAGAAGAAGACAAAGGTGTCCCGGGCGCCGTCCCCGGTGGTGATGCCATTGTTCGCCGACATCCAGTCCGCGCCTGCGCCGCCGAGGATGATGTCGGCGCCTTTGCCGCCATAGATGGTGTCGTTCTGGTCTCCACCCAATATCAAGTCATTCCCGGCATCGCCGTATAGGGTGTTGGTACCGCGACTATCTTCGACCACGTCATCGCCGGCACCGCCGTGGATGGTGTCGTTACCGCTGGTGGGGGAGGTGGCGGTGTCGTCGCCGTAGAGGGTATCGTTGCCGGCACCGCCCTCGATATAATCGTCCCCGGCGTTGCCAAAGATCGTGTCGTTGCCGGCACCGCCGTAGAGTGTGTCGTTCGTGTCGCCGGGAGTGTGATCCTGACCGTCGCTCGGGCGAATCCCGCTGCCGCCGTAGATAGTGTCGTCCCCGGTGCCGCCGTAAATCACGTCGCTGTCGATCCCGCCTCGGAGTGTGTCGTTGTCAGCGCCGCCATTGATCGTATCGTTGCCGGCACCGCCGTCGAGAAGATCATCCCCGGCCCCGCCGGTGATAAAGTCGTTGCCGTCATCGCCGTTGAGAGCGTCGGCACTGGCGCCGCCGTGGAGGAAATCGTTGCCGGGGCCACCGGAAAATAGGTTGGTGAGATCGTCACCGATCATTCGGTCGGAGAAAGCCGAACCGAACCAGGTGCCGGTGTATGTGAAGTCGGTAGTGTATGCGGTCCCGCCGGCGAAATAAGCGGCCTCGTTGGTGACTGTCGCGCTCGGCGGGATGTTCTCTTCGAGTTGGACTGTGTGGGTGTGCAGGTTCAGATCGACACTCGCCGTCGACTGCGAGAAATCCGGGCCGACTGATACTAAGACTGGCTTTTTAGTCATGGTATTCATCTCCCTGTTGCGCACAAAATTGTGCGCGTTGTGGCGCTACACTGCGGATATGAAATATGTGTCTTTGGTCTGGGTTCTCCTTTGTTGTGAAAAGGATGCGTATGGAGCTGTCGAAGATTTCATTTCTCGCGCAATGAGCGGCGGGTGTTTTGCGTGAGCGGTTCGGCAAGATATGCCAGCACGGTGCGGGTGCCGGTCTTGATCATGGCCTCGCTCGACATACCCGGCAGCAGACTTTGTCCATGCCGCCGAGCCCGTCGGAGATTTGGAAGCGGTCTGTATTATCGCCGCCCGAGGCCGAGGTGTATGGAGGCGGCCAGGTCGGCTCTGATACCGCTTCGGGCACCCTCTAAACCGCGCACTCCCTACCTCTGTCCGCATACGTGTGTCTCACTATCAGGTGTTGGGGGGCGACTTGTGCGCCGCCCCTCACTGTAGGTTACACCAGAGCGCCGAAGAGGAAGTCCGCCTGTGTGATATGCGCCGCCGCCGACGCGCTTACCGACACGTTGAGGTCGAGAGTGCCGGCGTCGTCGCTAAAACTGACGAGGTCGACGGCAGAACCGTCGATGACCTTTACTACTGTACTCTCGACAGAGAGATTGTGCGCGTGGAGATAATCGATAGCCGACTGTGCCGAGTTAAAGTTGGGGCCTTGCAGGAACGCGGTGTCGTGAGTGTCCCTCAGGTCGAACTTATCGTCACCGTGTTTGAAGTCGGTGATGACGTCATGTTGGCCGGCGACGAAGGTGTGGCTGTGGAAGACGAAGGTGTCGTTACCCCCGCCGCCCGTCAGGGTGTCGCTGCCGGAATTGATCGAGAAATTTGCCCTACCCCCTTCGATGGTGTCGTTGCCGGCCCCACCGTTGATGGTGTCGTCACCGATAAACCCGACGATGGTGTCGTTGCCCCCGTCACCGTACAGGAAGTTAGCTCTGCCGGACGGGAGAAACATGACGTCACCTTCGATATAATCATCACCGGCACCGCCGTGGATGGTGTCGGTGCTGTTGTGATTCATAGCGCCGTTGTCGCCGTAGAGGGTGTCGTTGCCGGCCCCGCCGTTGATAGTGTCCTGGCCCTCGCTGCCGGTGATGGTGTCGTTGCCAGCGTCGCCATTGAATATGCCGCCGTCACGGCCGGCCCTGATAAAATCGTTGCCGCCACCGCCATTGACTATGTCGACACCGGGGGAGTAGTGGGCTTGGCTGTCGTCACTGGTATAGATGGCGTCATCACCGGCCCCGCCGTTGATGATATCGTTACCGTCACCGGCTCTGATAAAGTCGTTACCGTCACCACCTTTGATGGTGTCGTCGCCGGCGTTGCCGTAGAGGGAATCGTCGCCGGCGTCACCGGCAATAGAATCGCTACCGTCACCGCCTTCAATCCAATCGTTACCGCCGCCGCCGTACATGAAATCGTTGCCGCCGCCGCCGAGAAGATGGTTGAGGAGATCGTCGCCGATCATTCGGTCTGAGAATTCCGAGCCGGTGTAAACACGGAGATAATCCCCGGTGGGGTTGGTGAAGTCGGTGGTGTATGCGGTCCCGCCGGCGAAATAAGCGGCCTCGTTGGTGACTGTCGCGCTCGGCGGGATGTTCTCTTCGAGTTGGACTGTTTGGGCGTGCAGATTCAAGTCGACACTGGCGCTCGACGACGAGAAATCCGGGCCAATTGATACTAAGTCTGGCTTCTTAGTCATGGTATTTACCTCCCTATCGCGCACACAATTGTGTGCGATAAACTCTATAGTGTGGCATAGTGAGAATGATACGCACGTTATTCACAGAGATTACGCAGTTTACATCATTTCTCGCGCAAAGAGCGACGGATGTTTTGCGTGAGCGGTTCGGCGAGATAAGCCAGGACCGTGCGGGTACCGGTCTTGATCATGGCCTCGCTCGTCATGCCCGGCAGAAGCCGGCGACCGTCAAGCTTGGCCAGTTCGCTCTTGTTGATGATCACCGTCGCGGAGAAGTAAGCAGCGTTCGTGCGCTCATCCACCAATCGATCGGCCGACACCGTTTCCACAACTCCGCTGAGCTGCGGCAGGTTGTATTTGGCGAAGGCCGGGAAGCTGACATAGGCCGTCTGGCCAGGGGCGATCGTCTCGACGTCCTCGGGCTTGACCATGGTCTCGATGACCAGCTTCTCGCCGAGCGGCACGACCGTCATCAGCGTGTCGCCGGGTTTCACCACTCCGCCCGCCGTGTGGACTTTCACGTCCATTACGATTCCGTCGACGGGCGCGGTGATGTCGGTGCGCTTGAGGACATCCTCGGCCGCGCGCGCTTGCTGCCGGAAGTCGAACAGCTCCGCTTCGACCTTGCTCAATTCGTCAACTGATTCGTTCAGTTGTTGAGTTGTAAGGTTGAGGATTTGCATGTCGATCTCGGCGATAGAGCTGCGGGCGCGGGCGATCGATGCGACATTCGTGGCGCGTTCTCCCTCGGTCTGGCGTTGTTGCTGGGTGAGCGTCAGGTTGCGTTCGCGGGTGGTGAGCCCCTTGCTGAGCAAAGTCTCGAGGTCTTTGTTCTCATTCGCGAATGCCGCGATCCGCTTGTCCTCGGTCGCGATAAGCTGTTGCAGTCCGGTAATTTGCTCGGCGGTCTGCTGGCGGCGTTCGTCGAGGATTGCCTTCTCGTCCTTTAGGTTGCGGTGCTTCGCGTTGAAGACGTCACGTTGGGTGGCCACCGCGTCCTTGACGGCAGGGTCCGGGTTGTCGAGCAATGCCTGGTCGAACGCGATCCTGTCCTTGCCGTCGCGTTCGGCCCGGAGACGGGCGACGAGCGCCTCTCGTGTGGCGATCTTGTTTTGAATCGAGTCCAGTTGAGCCTTGGCTTGCGTGTGGTCGAGGCGGACGAGGACTTTGCCTTTCTTGACGACATCGCCGTTGACGGCGTCCAGTTCGGCGATAATGCCGCCCTCGAGGTGCTGGATGAGTTTGCGGTCGCCGTCGACCTTGACCACTCCGGTCGTCACCGCCGCGCTGTCGAGCGGTGCCAGGGCCGCCCAGCCGCCGGCCACGCCGAAGAACAGGAACATGATTGAGAAACCGGCGTTCGTGACGGCTCTGAGACGGAGCGGTTTCAACGTCGGCGGGGGTGGCAGTGGCTGGGGGAGAGCGACTATGTTCATATCGTCGTCTGCTGGGTTTGCGCGGGTCATGACGTGACCGCCGTGACGTGATTGGTGTTGGGCAGCTGGGCCACTCTCCTGGCGCGGGCGGCGAGTTCGTTGAAGACCGTGTCACGCGTCCCGAATAATTCTTGTCTGCCCTGATTGAGCACCAGCACCTTGTCGACTTTCTCCATGATGCTTGGGCGGTGCGCGATTAGGATCATCGTAGTGCCCGTCGCCTTGACCGCGCCGATCACGGCCATCAGGGCGTCTTCGCCCTCGCGATCGAGGTTGGAATTCGGCTCGTCCAGGATGATGAGTGTCGGATCGCCGTAGAGTGCCCGCGCCAGCCCGATTCGTTGGCGCTGTCCGCCTGACAGCGATGCGCCTGAATCCCCTACTTGAGTTTCGTAGCCTTTCGGCAAGCCCTTGATCAATTCGTGAACGCCCGCCAGTTGCGCGGCCTTGATCACGCTGTTGAAGACCGCGGGACTGAGCTTCGCGAAGCGGGCGATGTTCTCGGTGATCGTGCCGGCGAACAACTCGATGTCCTGCGGCAAATACCCGACGTGCCGACCACGGTCTTCGGCGGGCCACTCGGCGACGTCCATGCCGTCGAGCAAAGCGCGACCGGCCGATGGGCGCCAAGCGCCGGCGAGAACGCGGGCCAGGCTTGTCTTGCCGGATGCGCTCGGGCCGATGAGCGCCATCACTTCACCGGGCTTGAGTTGGAAACTCACGCCTTTCAAGACAGGCTCGCCGCCACCCTGCCGGGCGAGGACAATACTCTCTGCCTCGACCTTTCCTTGTGGGCGTGGCAAAGACCACACTGCTTTGGCCTCAGGGCGTTGGCCGACAAACGCGGTAAGACGGTTGTAAGCGGCGCGTGCCCCGAGCGTCGCCTTCCAGGTGCTGATCGCTTGCTCCACGGGGGCCAGCGCGCGACCCATCAAGATTGAGGATGAGATCATGATGCCGGGAGAGGCCTCGTTTTGCAGCACCAGGTAAGAGCCGAGGCCGAGCACCGCCATTTGCAAGGCCATCCGCCAGAAACGTGCGACAGACGCGATGGCGCTGGCGCGGTTACCGGCGGCGACTTGTCCGGCGCTCGCTTCATCCTGCTGCTCTTGCCAAATGTCGAGCAACGGCCGCAGCATGCCCATGGCCTGGACGACCTCGGCGTTGCGGACTGCCGACTCGGCTTGGGTGAAAGCCCGTGCCTGCGCATTGCCGGCCTCTGTCAGCGGTTTGCGGGTGGTGAGTTCGTTGAGCAATGCCAGCGCAAACAACACGCACCCGCCGGCCAGCGCCAACCAGCCGAGCCACGGATGCATGAAGAAGATGGCGATGAAGAAGATTGGCGCCCACGGTGCGTCGAGAATTGGGTAGATGCTCGGACTGGTGAAGAAATTCCGCACTTGGTCGAGATCGCGCAGAGACCGCGTGCTGCCTTGACCCGGCGCGGCGGCCGACTGCTCTACTGACGCGGTCAACAGGACTGGGGCCAGCCTCGAGTTCATCCAGGCGCCTACGGTTGACAGCAGGCGGGCGCGTACCATTTCGAGCCCTGCCATTGTCAGGATCGCCGCGCAGGCGATCAACGACAACGCTGCTAAAGTTTCCACGCTGTGGCTGGACAGAACCCGGTGGTAGACTTGAAGCATGTAGAACGAGCCGGTGAGCATCAGTATATTGATGCCGCCGCTGAACCAGATAAGCGGCGTTATGGCGCGTTTGGCCTCTTTCATCACTGCCTGCAAAGCAGGAGCCTGTTTGTTGCTTATTTGCATGACGGCGACCGCGCCCGTTCCGCGCGCCGCACGCTATCTTGCTTTTTGGCCTCTGAAATCCATCAAAGGAATGATGCGGCGATACAAGCGTGCCTCGCCTTTCGCTAAACGTTCGGGGGTAACTGCCTTTGATAAAACCGCAGCGTGCGCTGGGTATTTGGGCAATCAGCAGATGCCCATGAGCTATTTCAGCTTTCAGGTGTCGGCATTGGTGGTTCGCGCCGCTGAAGTGAGGCGCAAAGCGATCGTCCGCAGGCGAACTGGCGGATACGGGTCAAAAAAGCCCACTGCGCATGATTGCAGGCCCGCCTGTGCTCAGGCGAGCCACTTCAATCGCCCTAAAATCTCAGTCCTTGGCGCGCTCGACGTAAGAACCGTCGGCGGTCATCACCACCACGCGCGTGCCGGCCGAGATATGTGGCGGCACGGCCGTGCGCACGCCGTTGGAGAGTATCGCCGGCTTATAGGACGAAGACGCCGTCTGGCCCTTGGTGACCGGCTCGGTGTCGACCACCTCGAAGGTGGCGCGCTGCGGCAGCACCAGCGAGATCGGCACGCCGTTGAACTGCGCGAGCTGCACGGCCATGCCTTCCTGCAGATAGGGCGCCATGTCGCCGACCACGGCTTCCGAGGCCACGACCTGATCGTAGCTTTCCGGGTTCATGAAGTGAAAACCTTCGCCGTCGGAATAGAGGAAGGTGTGCTCGCGCTCTTCGACATAGGCGCGCTCGACCATTTCGGTCGTACGGTAGCGCTCCGAGACCTTCACCCCGTCGCCGATGCGGCGCATGTCGAGCTGGGTCACCGGCGTGCCCTTGCCAGGGTGGATGTTTTCGGCAAAGAGGATGACATAAAGCTTGCCGTCCTTATCGACGACGTTGCCTTTGCGTAAGGAACTGGCGATGACCTTGACCACGATATTCGATCCCGTTCGAGTTTTTCGGCCTGCAAGCGTCGATTTCCGCGAAGCGGCGACGGCGGCCATCGCGTGCGCCCTAGCGCATCTTGCGCCGAACCGCCAGCCTGTCGGGCGATTTTCCTGCCCATGACCGCCGCTTCGCCCTGGTGGACGCCGCATATCCACGCCGACCGCCGGCCCCGGCTGATGGCGCGCAATGCCATCGCCGCCGCCCTGCGCGGCTGGTTCGCGCAGCGCGATTTCGTCGAGGTGACGACCTCGGTCCTGCAGGTTTCGCCGGGCAACGAGGCGCATCTCGCCGCCTTCGCCACCGAGGCGATCGGGCCCGACGCATCGCGCCGGCAGCTCTATCTCCACACCTCGCCTGAATTCGCCTGCAAGAAGCTGCTCGCCGCCGGCGAGGAACGCATCTTCAGCCTCGGCCCGGTCTGGCGCAACCGCGAGCGCGGGCCGCTGCATCACCCCGAGTTCACCATGCTCGAATGGTACCGCGTCGGCGATACAGTTGAGCGTCTGATGGCCGACTGCGCCGAATTCCTGGCGCTCGCCGCGGAAAAGGCCGGTGCCAAGATTTTCCGTTTTCGCGGCCGCGAGGCCGATCCGTTCGCCGAGCCGGAGCGGCTGAGCGTGGCGGAGGCTTTCCTGCGCCACGCCGGCATCGACCTGCTCGCGACCGTATCGGCCGACGGCAGCACCGACCGCGACGCCCTTCACGAGGCACTGGTCCGCGCCGGCCTGCGCACTGCGCCCGACGACAACTGGGCCGACCTGTTCAGCCGGTTGATGGTCGAAAAAGTCGAGCCGGTGCTGGGGCAGGGGCGGGCCACCATCTTATACGGCTATCCGATTTCGGAAGCGGCGCTCGCCCGGCCGAGCGCTGAAGATCCGCGCGTCGCCGACCGCTTCGAGCTCTATTGCTGCGGCGTCGAGCTTGCCAACGCCTTCGGCGAGCTCACCGACGCAGCCGAGCAGCGCCGCCGCTTCACCGCCGAGATGGATGAGAAAGAGCGCGTCTATGGCGAGCGCTATCCGCTGGACGAGGATTTCCTCGCCGCTTTGGCCATCATGCCGCAAGCCAGCGGATCGGCGCTCGGCTTCGACCGGCTGGTGATGCTGGCAACAGGGGCCGCAAGGGTCGACGACGTGATCTGGGCGCCAGTTGTGTGATCTTAGCCGCCGTCGGCCCTCGAGTCAGGTCGGGATTTTCTCTGACCCTGCAAGGCCAGGAATTGCTTGTAGCCTTTGCGCCCCATGCGAGCGCGCAACGCCTCGCGCGTCTCGGCTTCCCCGCATGCCGCCAGGATCTCGTCGAAGTGATCGGCCAAAATGTCCTGAATTGCAGGGTCGTTGAAATATGCCTTCAACGGAATCCCGTCCGGCACGCTGGGAGCATCCATCAGGGTCCAGAAAGCATGTCCGTGTGTCGACACAAAATCCCGGGCACGTGAGGCCAGTTCGCGCACCATAGCACTTCGCCGCACGCGCGAACGCTGATGGGCGGCTTTGCTGAATGTCCTCAAGTTCGGCAAGGAGGGCTGCGCGCCATGCACGTTGCCTCCGTGAATTCGGTAGGCCGAAAGCGGAAGGTCTATGCAGGCCGAACCAGCCAAGGCATGCACGAACGGCATGAAATAATTGTCGGTCGCGGCATTGCCGACCACAGCCAGGGATGGCTTGCATCGGACGAGATAATGCCGCTTGTACACGTTCGCCGTCCCAGGCGACCAGTGCCAGCCGGGTTCGTGAGGCTCTATCACCGTGGACTGTTGTCCCAGCAGCTCGCGCTCCCGTCGTCCCAGAATCATGTGGTCTGAGTGTGAACGGGGGAGATCAAGGGGGCTGCCCACTCTGCGGTGCAGCAACCATGCGAAACCAGAAGACAGCGGCCGCCCGGCATGATCGGTTTCAAGAACGCCGCCCGACGTGGCGCCGATCATCGGGCAATCGCAATGAAGCTGGGCGTGAAAGGCCGCGAAGTTCGCGAACAGGAAATCGTCGGCGTCAACGATACAGACCAATTCGCCCGCCAGGCGATCCAGAACGTGAAGGAACGCGCCCATTTGGTGCAGGTTGTCATCCAGATATTCGAACGCCAGCCTGGGGTCGGTATTCTCGAATCGCGCGATGACATCGCGGCTGTCGTCGGTCGAGGCGTTGTCGAGGACAACGCATTCGAGCTCGGCGTAATCCTGCGACAGAACGCTCGATATCGCCTGGCCGACATACTGGCCGTAATTGTGGTTGATGATGACGAAGCTGATCTTCGGCGCGGTCATTATCGCTTCCGTCCGATCCTCAGCGAGATGCGGACATCGCGCAACAGCGACTTCGAGAGGACGCGCATTGGAATTCGGCCTCCGAAACCGGCTCTGAGGATGGATCTTGCCTGGGCTCCGGAAAACCGGGCCAGCACCTCTCTGCCGAACCTCCTGGCACCGAAAACAGACCTCAATTGCGGCGCGTTGCGCTTGAATATCTCGACCGCGATCTCGTCGCTGAAATAATCGCGCAACCTGTCGGGGTTTTCTCGCGTGACCCGGTCCACGACCGGCCAGAACTCGCCTCCTAAAAGCCAGTCGAACCTTTCGCTTCCTTCGATCAGATACTTGACGCTTTCATATGTGAATTTCTGCAATTTGGCCGCGTATTCTCTGGTTCCGGTGCGAATGCCCTCCACGCTTTCGCCGGTGGCGAAATAATTGCTTGAATGCAGGCGATAGCCGGACAAGGGCATGTCGATCAGCGCGCTGCCGGCAACCGCATGGCATATTGTATTGAAATAGCCGTCGGCCGACGTCATCCAGGGTTTGCTGCCATCGTCCAACCGCAGCAGATGCAGGACCGAGGTGCGGAACATGTTGGCGCTGCCCGGCGCCCAGAACCAGCCGACGTGCGCACGCGGTAAGGTCGCCGTGCTGGCGTCGAGGAGCCGGTATTGCGACGGGGAGACGGTCGGCAGTCGCAGCACGGTCCGCTCACCTCGCAGGCCTCGCTGCGCGCCCGGTCTGTTCAGCCGGAGTTGCTGGTACGAGGCCGTCAGGGCTGTGCCTGTCGAGTCCATCTCTGCGACGTTGGCCGAAGTGAAGCCGACGCTGCGTTGCAATGCCATATGCACCTGGATGTGCGTCGAAGCGTAGTTGTCGAACAGCACGTCGTCCGCGTCCACGAAGGTGACGAATCCACCGTTCACCTTGTCCAGAGCCCACAGCGCGGCGCCGAGCTGGCCGTGGTTCTGCGCCAGCGTCTCCACCCGGAAACGCGGATCGCCTTCGACATGCCGGGCAATCACCTGCGCGCTGTCGTCGGTCGAGCCGTTGTTGATGACGATGCACTCGAAATGCGGATAGTCCTGTCTGCGTATGGAATCGATCGTCGCGCCGACATAGCCGCCGTAATTCCAGTTGATGACGACGAAGCTGACCAGCGGCGGCGACAGCGCGCCGCCGGCGAGCCCGTCAATGTCGCGGCTGGCGATCGTGAATGACTTGGCCGCGACGATCTCGCTCTTGCGAATGACGATCTGCTGGCCCCGGTGCAACAGCTCGTATTGCCCGGCGACCTGGCTCAGGAAAGCTTCTATCCCTGCCTGCGGACGCCTGGCCATCGGCAGATCCGGCCTCCACCGGTAATCGTCCAGGATCATGACACCGTCATTGTCGAGCAGGCCCCAGGCCAGTCGGGCATCGCTGTAAACGGAGGTGGCGGAATGGTCGCCATCGACATAGACCACGTCATACAGCCGTCCTTCGCCGGCAAGGCCTGGCAGGATCGTCAACGAATGGCCTTTGCGTTTCTCGACCCGGCCGGCGAAGGGCTTGAGGTTGCGGTCGAAGCGTCGTTCGACCTCGGCCATATCAGATTCATGCTTCGAGCCAGGCTCGAGATGCTCTTCGCTGCCCTGGAAGCTATCCACGCAGGTAATGCGGGATTTTGGCAGGAATTGCAGGAAAAACAGCGCGGAACGCCCCTCGAACGAGCCGATTTCGAGCACAGCCGTCGCCATGCCGGCCTTGTCGCCGAGAAGCTCCTCCCAAAGCTTCAGGTGATGGGAGGTCCAGTCATGGGTAAACTCTCCGTCGACAAAATAATCCATCCTTCCCCCATTAGCCCGGCGCTGAAGCGCGCGCGGCCAAGCCCATTTCGTCAGAACGAGACACTGTTCCAGCGATCGGAACCCCTTCCGGTCGCTTTGGACGGTTTGGCCGCGGTATCCTGATTGTCCTGAGCCCATTGCACAAGCGGCAATGGAACAATAGATGGTGCATGAGCATCCAGCAGATAGTGCGTGAGCATCCGCAGACGGTGCGTGAGCATCAATGGATGGGTGCGGGCGTGATCCCGACCTGACAGACTGCGTGAACAGACAGGAACAACCGCATGACCGATAAGCTCGACGCAGCGAAATTGACCGATCGCGTCGCGGCGCTCGTCGAGGCCGCCAGGCGCGCCGGCGCCGATGCGGCCGACGCGGTGGCGGTGCGCGGCCGTTCGGCCGGCGTGTCGGTTCGGTTGGGCAAGGTCGAAGGCACCGAATCATCGGAGAGCGAGGACGTGTCGCTACGCGTCTTCGTCGGCCAGCGTGTGGCGAGCGTCTCGGCCACCGCAGCCGCATCCGACCCGAAGGCGCTCGCCGAGCGTGCCGTGGCGATGGCCAGGGTTTCGCCCGAAGACCCATTCCAGGGCCTCGCCGACCCCGCGCTGCTTGCCCGCAATTTGCGCGATCTCGACCTCTTTGACCCGACAGAGGTATCGGCAGACGAGCTGAAGGAAGCTGCACTTGCCGCCGAAGCGGCCGCGTTGGCCGTCAGGGGCGTCACCAATTCCTCGGGCAGCAGCGCCGGCGCCGGCCTGGGTGGTATGGTTCTCGCCACATCGCATGGCTTTGTCGGCCAGTATGTCGCCTCGCGTTTCTCGCGCTCGACCAGCGTCATTGCGGGTGAGGGAACGGCGATGGAACGCGACTACGAATTTTCGTCACGCCAGCATTTCGCCGACCTCGACACGCCGGAAGAGATCGGCCGCAAGGCGGGCGAACGTACCGTTCGCCGCCTCGGCGCCCGCAAGGCGAAGACCGGCCCGGTGGACGTGGTGTTCGATCCGCGCGTCGCGCGCGGCATTGCCGGCCATCTCGCCGGCGCCATCAACGGCGCCGCGGTCGCCCGCAAGACCAGCTTCCTGCGCGACATGATGGGCAAGCAGGTGGCATCGGCCGCGATCACCGTCACCGACGAGCCTTTGCGGCGACGCGGCCAGGCCTCGCGCCCCTTCGATGGCGAGGGCATCGAGGGCGAGAAGCTGCTGATGGTCGAGAAGGGCATCTTGAATCACTGGTTCCTGTCCACCTCGGCCGCGCGCGAGCTCGGCCTTGTCACCAACGGGCGCGGCTCGCGCAGCGGCTCGTCGGTTTCGCCGTCCTCGACCAACCTTGCCATCGAGCCCGGCGAGCGCTCGCCGGAAGATCTGATCGCGTCGTTGAAGAGCGGCTTCTATGTCACCGAGGTATTCGGCCAGGGCGTCGACATGGTGACCGGCGAATACAGCCGCGGCGCTTCCGGCTACTGGATCGAGAACGGCGCATTGGCCTATCCGGTCGCCGAGGTCACGATCGCCTCGAACCTGAAGGCCATGTTCCTCAACATGGTTCCGGCGAACGATCTCGACCGCAATTTCGGCACCGCGGCGCCGACGCTCCTGATCGAAGGGATGACCCTTGCCGGCGCTTGACCAATTGACCTCGAGCGAGGCCCGCGACGACCTCGCTTTGCTGCGCGACGCCGCCCGCGAGGCCGGCGCCATCGCCATGGGCTATTTCGGCAAGAACCCGCAGGTGTGGATGAAGGGCGGCACCTCGCCGGTGAGCGAGGCCGATCACGCCGCCGATACCTACCTGCGCGAGACCTTGCTCCGGCTGCGTCCGGATTATGGCTGGCTGTCGGAGGAGACCGCCGATGACCATGCCAGGCTGTCGGCCCGCCGCACCTTCGTGGTCGACCCGATCGACGGCACGCGCGGCTTTCTCGACGGCCTGCATTCCTGGTGTGTCAGCGTCGCAGTGGTCGAGAACGGCCGCTCGCTCGCCGGCGTGCTCGAATGCCCGGCCAAACGCGAGACCTATTGGGCGCTGCCGGGCGAGGGCGCCTATCTCAACGACAAGCGTATCTATGTGCGCCCGCTGGGCGAAAGCGTCGATATCGGCGGACCCAAGCCGCTGGTCGACTTGATGCCGCCGGCATGGCAGGACAGGCTGCGGCGGACGGCCTACATCCCTTCGCTTGCCTATCGGCTGGCGATGATCGCCGCCGGAAAGCTCGATGCGACCTTCGTCAAGCCGAGCGCGCATGACTGGGACATCGCCGCCGCAGACCTCATCCTTGCCGAGGCGGGCGGAGCATTGCTCGACCGCACCGGCAAGCCGCCGCGCTATGCCGGCGAGGTGATCAACCATGGTGCGCTCGCCGCAGGCAGCGGCGAGTTGCTCGGCGTGCTCGCCAGGGTGATCGCGGGGATTGACCAAGGGTGAGTCGGCCCGCAGTTCCAAAATCGGCTGCTTTGGGCTAAACGTTTCACAAAACTCATGAATCTGCGAAGGATCGGCATGGCCGTGGAAGACGGAAAGAAGCAGCTTTTGCACCTGGTGTTCGGTGGCGAGCTGAAAAAGCTGGGTGGAACCGAGTTTCGCGACCTGGACGCGCTCGACATTGTCGGCATCTATCCCGACTATCAATCGGCGCACGCCGCCTGGAAGGCGAAGGCGCAGGCAAGTGTCGACAATGCTCATATGCGCTATTTCGTTGTTCATCTGCACCGCTTGCTCGATCCAGAATCGAAGGTCGGCGGTTGACGCCGATGGAGCATGAAGCGGTGAAAGGGGCGACCCGGCCGCGCGCCGCCAGACGCGGCGGAACGCGCACGCTGTGGCGGCGCATCCGCGAGCCTTTGGCGCAGTCGAGTTTCGTCAAGAACTTCATCGCCAGCCTGTTCGCCTGGTTCTTGCGGTTGATTCGGGTCACCAGCCCGCTCGTCGAAGGCTCGACCCGGGTAGCCGGCGGCGCTTATGCGCATCTTGAGCCGGGCATCATCGCGCTCTGGCACGGCCAGCACCTTTTGACCCCTGCCTATTACCCCGAGGGCCGGCCGCTGGTCGCCATGGTTTCGCGCAGCGCCGACGCCGAGCTCCAGGCGCTGATGATCGAGAAATTCGGCATCGAGGCGGTGCGCGGCTCCGGCGGCCGCGACAATTCGAGGCATTTGGACAAGGGCGGCGCCAAGGCCCTGATCGCGCTGAGGAAGGCGCTCGCCACCGGCAAGAACGTCGCCATGATCGCCGATATTCCGAATGGCACGCCGCGCGACGCTGGGCTTGGCATCGTTCTCCTGGCAAGGCTTTCCGGCCGGCCGATCCTGCCATCGGCCATCGCCACCAGCCGCCGCAAGGTGCTGGAGAAGAGCTGGGACAAGACCACCATCAACCTGCCGTTCGGCCGCTCCGCGGTCATCGTGGGCCAGCCTGTCTTCGTGCCCGCCGATGCCGATGACGCCGAGATGGAGCGCAAGCGCCAGGAGGTCACGGCCTCCCTCAACGCCGCGACGGCTGAGGCTTATCGCCTCGTGGACGGCGGCAAATGAGCGAGCGCTGGGCGCGTGCGGCCCTGACTGCCTATCGCTATGCGGGGGCGGCCGCCTACCCGCTGATCGGCCCCTATGTCGCCTGGCGCGCCTCGCGCGGCAAGGAGGATCGTGTCCGCCGCCGAGAACGCTATGGCATCGCCGGCCGTCCCCGTCCGGAAGGACCGGTGATCTGGATCCATGCCGCAAGCGTGGGCGAGACGATCGCGGTGGTGCCGCTGGTCGAGAGCATCCTCGACTATGGCGTCAACATCGTCTTGACCACCGGCACCGTGACCTCGGCCAAGGTCGCCGACGAGCGCCTCGGCAGCCGCATCATCCACCAATATGTGCCGCTCGATCTGAAGCCCGCGGTAAGCCGCTTCCTTGATCACTGGCGGCCGGAACTGGCGATCATCGCCGAATCGGAAATCTGGCCGATGACCATCCTGGAACTTGGCGCCCGCAACGTGCCGCAGGTTCTGGTCAACGGCCGGCTGTCGGACCGCTCCTTCATGTCCTGGAAGAAGCGCGCCGGCGTTGCCGAGGCGCTGTTCGAGAATCTTGCCCACGTCATCGCCCAGTCGGATGTCGACGGCGAGCGGTTCCGCGCGCTGGGCGCCCGGCCGGTCACCGTTTCCGGCAACCTCAAGGTGGATACCAATCCGCCGCCGGTCGACGAGCGGGCCTTAGCCACCCTGCAGCGCCAGATCGGCGGCCGTCCGACCTGGGCTGCGATCTCGACTCATGATGGCGAAGAGGTCGTGGCCGCGGAGGTCCATGCCAGCCTGCACAGGCGCCATCACGGGCTCTTGACCATCGTCGTGCCGCGTCACCCCGATCGCGCCGATGCGCTGGCCGCGCAGATTTCCGGCATGGGCCTGTCCGTGGCAAGGCGCGGCAAGGGCGACCGCATCTCCCATGATACCGACATCCTGCTCGGCGATACGATCGGCGAGATGGGCCTTTATCTGAGGCTGACCGAGATCGCTTTTGTCGGCCGCTCGCTGACTTCGCAAGGCGGCCAGAACCCGCTCGAGCCGGCGATGCTCGAAACCGCCGTGCTGGCCGGGCGCAACGTGCAGAATTTCCGCGAGGCCTATCAGCGCCTGCTCGACAGCGGCGGCGCGAAGCTGGTGCGCGACCGCGACATGCTGACCGGAGCCGTCAATTTCCTTTTGACCAACGAAGCGGCGCGCCACGAAATGATGGCGGCGGGTGCCGCCACCGTCGACGAAATGCGCGGCGCGCTTGCCCGCACGCTGAAATCGCTGGAGCCCTATATCCAGCCTCTGGTCGTCAAGGCGCGTCTGAAAGGCGCAAACGGGCGCTAGATCATGACCCCAGAAATCGGATCCGATTTTTGGAGAAGTCCATGCGCGAAACCGAGACGCATGGAGCAGGCGCGATGACCAGCGAAGCGCCACCCTTCTGGTGGGAAAAGCCGGACTGGCGCGTGCTTGCGCTGTCGCCCGCATCGGCGATCTATGGGCTGGTCGCCGGCCGTCGCATGCGCCACGCGCCGCGCGAGAAGGTCGCAGCGCCGGTCCTGTGCGTCGGCAACCTTACCGTCGGCGGCAGCGGCAAGACGCCGGTCGCCATCGCTTTGGCCAAGCAGGCCAAGCGCATGCAGCTCACGCCAGGCTTCCTGTCGCGCGGCCATGGCGGCTCGTTTGCGAAGCCGCATGTCGTGGACGCGCATCACGATGCCGCCAAGCATGTCGGTGACGAGCCGCTGCTCCTGGCCGAACATGCGCCCGTCGCGGTGACGGCGAACCGCGCCGCCGGTGCGAAGCTGCTCATCGAAGAACGTGGCTGCGATTTCCTGATCATGGATGACGGGTTCCAGTCGGCGCGCGTCCATATCGACTATGCGCTGGTCGTGGTCGACGCCCGCTTCGGCATCGGCAACGGCCGCGTCATCCCGGGCGGGCCGCTCCGCGCCAAGGTCGTCGACCAACTGGTCTTCACCAGCGGCTTGCTGAAGATGGGCGAGGGGGCCGCCGCCGACGGCGTCGTGCGCCAGGCGGCGCGCGCCGGCCGGCCGATCTTCCTGGCGCATGTCGAGCCGGCCGATCCGTCGCGCTTCGCCGGCGGCCGCTTCCTGGCCTTTGCCGGCATCGGCCATCCGGAGAAATTCTTCGACACGGTGCGCGGCGCGGGCGGCGAAGTGGCTCAGTCGCGCGCTTTTCCGGATCATCATTTCTACGCCCAGGACGAGCTTGCCGACCTCCTGGCGCTCGCCCGGCATGAGGGGCTGCGCCTCGTCACCACGGCAAAGGACGCCGCGCGGCTGCGCCATGGCGAGACGCCTGCCGGTTTCCTCGCCCAGCTGGACGTGCTCGACATCGAGGCCGTGTTCGAGCTCGATCATGTGCCCGAACGCATCGTCGACGAGACGCTCGACGCCTGGCGCCTGCGCAAGATGCGGGGCTAATGCATGTCGCGTAAAAGTGTGCAGCGGTTTTGCGATAACGACATGCATGAAGACAAAGACTTAAAGGGGCGCGCCACCGTCAATTGCCGTTGATGAGGCGGCGGAAGTAGCGAACCGTTTCGGCGAGCCCATCCTCGAGAGCGACGCGAGGAGACCAATTCAGCGTCGACCGCGCCAGACCTATGTCGGGTTGGCGCTGGCGGGGATCGTCCTGCGGCAGGGGCTTGAACTCGATTTTGGACTTGCCGCCCACAAGGCTCAATACAAGTTCGGCCAGTTCCAGGATCGTGACTTCCGTCGGGTTGCCGACGTTGAGGGGGCCCACGAAATCGTCGGGCGTAGCCATCATCCGAACCATCGCATCGACGAGATCGTCGACATAGCAGAAGCTGCGGGTGTGGCTACCGTCGCCGTAGATGGTTATGGGATCATTCTGCAAGGCCTGGACGATGAAGTTGCTGACCACCCGTCCGTCCGACGGGTGCATGCGAGGCCCGTATGTATTGAATATGCGCACCACCTTGATGGGTAATTTCGACTGACGCCGGTAGTCGAAGAACAGCGCCTCGGCGCATCTCTTGCCTTCGTCGTAGCAACTGCGCGGCCCGATCGGATTGACGTGGCCCCAATAGGCCTCGGTCTGGGGATGGACTTGCGGATCGCCATAGACCTCGGATGTCGATGCCTGAAGGATCCTGGCCCCGGAAGCGCGTGCGAGATCGAGCATGTTGATCGCTCCATAGACGCAGGTCCTGGTGGTCTCGATCGGAATGCGCTGATAGTGAACAGGCGAGGCCGGGCAGGCGAGGTTGAAGATTTCATCCGTTTCGACTTTGAGAGGGACGGTAACGTCGTGCCTCAGAAACCCGAAATGCGGATTGCCCAGAAGATGACCGATATTTTCCGCCGAGCCGGTGGAAAAATTGTCGGCACATAGTACCTGCCGGTCTTGTGCCAGCAGCAGGTCGCATAGATGCGAGCCGATAAAGCCGGCCCCACCCGTGACAAGAACCTTCACAATTAACCCCCGTACCCATAGCCCTTTGCTGTCTATAGCCCCAGAAAGGCGAAAGTGTCAGCACTGAAACGACGGAGTGGGGCCATCGATGGGAAGGGAAGAAGTGGCTACGGCTATCCTGCGCGCCGCATCGCCTGCAGGATCGCCTCGTCGCGCTCGACATTGAGCTTGCTTTCGAAGTCGAAATGCCAATCCCTGTCGCGCAGCGCGGAAGTCGAGGCGTCGCCGCGCCGGATTTTCTGGTCGAGGTCGGCGAGTGATCGCGACCAATAGTGATTGATCCTCAGGACATCGAACTGGGGAGGCATGCCGGGCGCGATGGTCCGTCGACGGGTGTCCATCCCTTCACCGGACAGGAATTTCGACTGATGGACGCCCACCCTGTAGACCATGCGCGGGTTGAGGATTGTCTTGACCGTCGTGATGTCCTGCCCGGCTCGCATCGTATAGGCCTCGACCACCGGCCGTTCCGGTCGCTCCGCTTGGCCGGAGGAGCCATAGAAAGCTTGCCAGACGCAAACGCCTGGCAGGTCGCGATAGTCCCTCAGAACCGAGGGTACGTCACGTCCGTCGGGCGCGAAAAGAAACTCATCGATGTCGAAGAATCCGATCCACAACGCTTCGCACCAGCGCCTGCGGATGCAGTCCCTATAAGCCGACAGCTGCCCCACCGGCCGCGGCCAGTCGACCAGCGTAACCAGCCCCTCCTGGATGAACGGGTTCAATACGGCTTTGAAGTCGTCGGTCGAGAAGTTGTTGTAGAGATAGAAATGCTCGAATCCCACATTCTGATGGAACCTGATCCATTCGGCCAGGAACGGCGCTTCCTCGCGGAAGATGGCGCAGGCCGTCAGCTTGAATCGGGGCGCCCTCGACACCGCCCGATCGCGCCATCTCGCGCGCATGACAAGCGGCATGCGAAGAAGTGTCTTGAGAGATTTCCTGAAGTTTTTCAATGTAGTACCCTGAGCGGTCGAGCTTGGCTGCCAAGCGCCATGGGCTCGCAAGGCTTATCCCCGCTTGCGCAATTCCGGGTGCATCTCGATCTCGCGGGCAAGCGACACCGCGGCGTTCACATAGGGCTCCTGTCGGGCGACGCTCCAATATTTGAGCTCGTCGAGCGGAATGTTCTCGCCCGTCACCGCACAGCGCACGAAGGAGCCGGGACTGGTGACTTGGAAGTCGCCGTCGAGATAACGGATCCGGGCTTCCCTGCCGCCCGGGCCTTCGAAACGGTTCATCATGAAAGGACGCTGCAGTTCATCGGGTTTCAATCGCCATAAATCGCAAGCAACGTCAAGCTTGACGCAATGCTCATCCGGTATGGCTGCAGCGACAAATGGTTCCCGGAGCCCCGGCATGGACATCACTCCGCCCCGCTTGAACACGCTGATCAATGAGGCGCTCACCCCGCATGCGGTGCCTTCGCCGAAGGCCGATCCGGCGACGGCGGCTTTGATCAGGACGCTGATCCAGCCGCCGGCGCCATCAATGGTGCAGGCGGCGCAGTTCGCCGCGCAGGCACTGCAGAGCGCACAGCCGCGCCCTGCGGCTCAGGCATCGCCACGCCTGTCGTCCTCCGAGGCCGAGGACGCTTACCGGGCCGTCATGGAGCCCGATGCTGCCTTGGATGACGCGCCGTCAACACCTTCGACGGGCAGGGCGGCGGCGGACACCGATCGGGCACCGCGCGGCGTCGCCCCGCCACCGGCAGCGGTCGTCGACACCACGCCGAGGCCCGCGGTCACTCCGCCATTGTCCACATTTTCGCCGGCCGTCGCTTCCGCCGCGGTGCTGGTCGCGGCCAACGCCAATGCACCGCAGCCTCGCGGCGCCGCCGTTCGTCCGGCTGGTCACGCGCCGCGATCCGATTCTGTTGCGGTATCGCTCTGGACGATTTCGGTCGTCACGGCAATCGTCTCGGCCGTGACCGCCACCATCATGGTTCTGTTGCTTCGATAAGCCCGCTCTAGACGTCGTCCTGAAGGAAAGCCTCGAGCTTTTCCGGAGCAAGCCCTGCCTGTTCGGCGATGCGCCCGGCAAGGTCCGCCGCTGCCGCGCGCGGCCGGCCGACCGGGCGGTCCATCCAGTAAGACACCGGATTGAGCGCAGCGCGCTCGTCGACGGCAACGATGCGGCCGGATTGGAGCTGGTCCGCCGTCAGCGGCGGCCGCGCCAGCGCGATGCCCAACCCATGCGCGGCCGCATCGAGCACCAGATTATAGTCCTCGAAACGCCGGTCCTGCGGACGCGGGCGATAGTCCATGTCCTGCGCCGCGAGCCAGGCGCGCCAGGCGGATGCGTCGGAATCGTTGATCAGCGGGAATTTCAGCAGCCGGGCAGGGTCGCCTCGTCCGATCTCCTTCGCCAGCTCCGGCGAGGCGATCGGGAAAATATGCTCCTCGAACAGCTGCACCGAGACGCGACCCGGAATGCGGCCGCGCCCGCAGCGCACCGAAAGATCGATGCCTTCGTCGGCGAGATCGGCCTGGCGGTTGTCGACGTCAAGCACGATGCGCAGCTTGGTCGGATGATTCTCCAGCGCGGCCATGCGCGGCATCAGCCATAGCCCGCTCACCGACGGGATCGAGGCCAGCCGCACCACGGCCGTGCCGCGCGGCTCGACCCAGCGGTCGGAGTTGAACGAGATCAGCGCGAAGGCTTCGGCTGTCCTCAAATGCAGCCGGTTGCCCTCGATCGTCAGCGTCACGCCACGCGCGTTGCGCTCGAAGACTTTCAAGCCAAGCCAGTCCTCCAGCTTGGCGATCTGGCGGCTCACCGCGCCATGGGTGAGGTTGAGCTTTTCAGCCGCCGCGGAAAAACTCCCCATGCGCGCCGCCGCATCGAAGGCGCGCAGGGTTTCAAGCGGCAGTATCTGGTCAGAGCTGTGATCCATGCTCACAGCTGACTCTCGAATTGGTCGTTTGTCAATTGGCCGGCAATGGCGTTCTCATGCATCCATGACGCAGAAAGACGAGGTTACGGCAATGAGCGCTTACACCGGCACGTTGAATGAGACACGGCGCATGGACACCACCGCCGCAATCGCGGTGACGCTGACGGTCATCGGCTGGGCTTCGGCTTTCCCGGCGATCCGCGCCGGCCTTGCCGCCTTCCAGCCGCTGGAGCTCGGCGCGCTGCGCTTTGCCATCGCGGCGGTTCCGGCCGCCATCTTCCTCGCAGTGAAACGCCCGGCACTGCCCCGGGTGGACGAGCTGTGGCGCTTCGGCTTCGGCGGCGCCATCTTCGTCGCGCTCTACACCGCCATGCTCAATTTCGGCGAGCTGACCGTCTCGGCGGGCGCGGCCGGCTTCATCATCAATGTCAGCCCGATCTTCACCGCCATCATGGCGATGGCGCTGCTCGGCGAGCGCTTCTCGGGGCTTGCCTGGTTGGGCACCGTCATTTCCTTCGCCGGCATCGGCATCATCGCGGTGGCCGACGGGCACGGCCTGCATTTCAACGCCGGCGCACTGCTGGTGCTGGGCTCAGCACTTTGTTCCGCCGTCAACACCATCGTCCAGAAGCCGCTCTTTGCCCGCCACCATCCGCTGACCATTTCCGCTTCCAACATGGTGCTCGGCGCGCTCTGCCTGTCGCCCTTCCTGCCGGAAGCGCTTTCGCAGGCGGCGGTCGCCGACAGCGCCGGTCTCGGCGCCGTCATCTACCTCGGCATCGTTCCCTCGTTGATCGCTTATGCCGCCTGGGCGACCGCACTGTCCCGCCTGCCTGCCGCGCGCGCCTCGAACTTCCTCTACCTCGTCTCGCCGACCTCCGCCTTGATCGGCTTCTTCTGGCTGGGCGAAATGCCGTCGCTGCTCGGCATCCTCGGCGGCGCGCTGGCGCTGGGTGGCGTGATCGTTGTGAATTTGAAGCGGTAAATCAACGGGTTGCGATCGTTTCCAGACTCGAATTGACAAGTTGGGCTCGGTAACCGGGCGCCCCTCTGTGATGCGGACGTGAGGCAAGCTATCCTGATCCGCCTTTGATGGAGGGGATCGGGATGGGAAGAGGCTTCATTGCCACGGTTTTCTGCCTGCTGATGCTGAGCGGGAAAGCCTTGGCGGGCTGGTACCAGGTGGAAAACTACGAAGGCTCCATCGGACCGAACCCGGTTCACGTCTCCCTGCAGCGCTATGCCAGCTTCGGCAGCGGCATCAGTGTAAAGGGAAGCTATTTCTACGACGCCAAGCAAAGCCCAATCGCGATCTACGGCAAGGCGGAGGGCTCAAAGCTCACGCTGTGCGAGATCGCGGACGACCAGGAATTTCAACGCGTCCTCGTCATGGGGTCGAAAACACCCGTCGACACCACCGGATGTCCTTTCTCTATCGAGATCAGTGAAAGCGGCGCGGCGGGAAGCTGGAGCAAAGGCGTGGACAAATTTCCCGTTACGCTCAGGAAGGTCGCGAGTCTTGACAATACAGGCGACTTGAAGATCGACGGGACCGTCGAAATTCCCTTTTGGGCTGAGACGACCCGCGACAGATTTGCGGGGATTTACACGAAGTCCGACGCCGGCATCTGCATGACGAAAATGCTAGTGATCAACAAGAAGAAAAAGACGGCCGTTCAGGAGATCGGCTTCGACGATGAGGACTGCAACGCCGGTATGTCGACGACGCCCATTTATATGAACGTGCAAAAATGGGTGGAGGCAGGCAAGGACATCATTTCGGTGGAATTTGGAGGCGGCAAATTCGCAGGCGCGAACGACTATGTTCTCAACCCGAAGACAGGAAAATACCACCTCAAGAAATGATATTCAGCGTATGGCGCCGACCCTTGCTGTTGCAACGAGCCAGGGGACGCTCACCGCCGCCCGAACAGCCGCTCGATATCGGTGAGCTTGAGCTCGATATAGGTCGGGCGGCCATGGTTGCAGGTGCCGGAGCCGGGTGTCGCCTCCATCTGGCGCAGCAGCGCGTTCATCTCCTCGGCCTTGAGCAGGCGCCCTGACCGCACCGAGCCGTGGCAGGCCATGGTCGCGGCTATTCTGTCCAGCCGCTCCTTCAGCGTCTCGACGGTGTCGTTGTCGGCGATCTCGTCGGCAAGGTCGCGCACCAGCTGCTGCACATTGGTTTCGCCCAGCATCGACGGCGTCTCGCGCACCGCCACCGCGCCTGGGCCGAAGCGCTCGAGGCCTAGGCCAAATTTGGCGAGCGTCTCGGAATGCATCGCCAGCCGCTCGGCATCCTCTTCCGGCAGGTCGACGATCTCGGGCAGAAGAAGCATCTGCGACGGCACGGCGCGAGAATGCAGCGCATTCTTCAGCGCCTCGTAGACCAGCCGCTCATGCGCGGCATGCTGGTCGACGATGACGAGCGAATCCCTGGTTTGGGCGACGATGTAGTTCTCATGCACCTGCGCGCGCGCCGCGCCCAGCACCATGCCGAGCAGCGCCTCGGTCGGCTCGGCCATCCCGGCGCGGACATCGGTGCTGGCGAGCGGGCCGGTGTCGAAGGCCGCCTGCTCGTTCTCGGCGAAGCCGTTTCGTGGCGCCCGTGCCTCGCCCATGTCGAGCGGCCGCTGCGCTGAGCGCAACGGGTCGAAGCCTCCGGAGGCGGAAGCGTGATAAGCGGCCTCGTAGCTGCGATGGCCGTTGGCCGGGCCGGCATGCGAGTAGGGCGCCGCGCCCGGCCGGAATGCCGCCATCATGCCGGCGGCGCCCGTCGTCGCCGCGCGGATGCCGGCGCCGGCCAGCGCCTCGCGGATGGCGCCGACGATCAGCCCGCGCACCAGGCCGGGATCCCGGAAGCGCACGTCGGCCTTGGCGGGATGGACGTTGACGTCTACCGTCGAGGGATCGAGCGACAGGAACAGCACCGTCACCGCATGCCGGTCTCGCGGCAGCACGTCGGCGAAGGCGCCGCGGATCGCGCCGGCGATCAGCTTGTCGCGAACCGGCCGTCCATTGACATAGGCATATTGCTGCAGCGCATTGGCACGCGTGTAGGACGGGATCGAGACGTGGCCGGCAAGGTGAACTCCCTCCCGCGCGGCATCGATGGCAATGGCATTGTCCGGGAAATCCTTGCCCATCACTTGCGCGACGCGGGCAAGCCGGCCCTCCGGCGTGTCGCTGGTTGCCGGCAGTTCCAGCGTCGAGCGGTCGGCGCCGGCCAGCGTGAAGCGGACAGCGGGAAAGGCGATGGCGATACGCTTCACCACGTCGCTGGTGGCCGAGCTTTCGGCGCGCTCGCCCTTCATGAATTTCAGCCTGGCCGGTGTGGCGAAGAAAAGGTCGCGCACCTCGACCGTGGTGCCGCGGTTTGCCGCCGCCGGCTTCACCGCCGAGACGCGCCCGCCGTCGATGCCGATCTCGGCCGCGCTGTCGCCGCCAGCCGTGCGAGAGCGGATCGACAGCCGCGCCACCGAGCCGATCGAAGGCAGCGCCTCGCCGCGGAAGCCAAGCGAGCGGATGTCGTGGATGCTGTCGGAAAGCTTGGAGGTGCAGTGGCGCGCGATCGCTAGAGTGAGTTCCTGTTCGGGAATGCCCGAGCCGTCATCGGTGACGCGGATGAGATTGAGCCCGCCGCCGGCGGTGACGATCTCCACCCGCGATGCGCCGGCATCAAGCGCATTCTCGACCAGTTCCTTCACTACGCTCGCCGGACGCTCGATGACCTCGCCGGCGGCGATCTGGTTGATCATCGTTTCGGAAAGCTGGCGGATGGGCATGCGGCGAGTATAGGCGGATTCGAACGGCGTAGGGGAGGGTGGAATTGCGAGAACGGCCCGTCAGCTCGATGCGCGGGTTCCATATGCCTCAACCGCACCCAGAAAGGAAGGTGCACCGTCGCCGAAACGACGAATCAGAGATGGTCTGTCGAATGCTTTGGGGTAGAGCTTGATTTCTCGAAAAACAGCCGAGCTCTGATGTTAGGCAAGGCAGAACCGCCGTTATCGTGCCCTGGGTCACCGGCTCATCCGTGATTTCCAGCTCTATTCTTCGAAGCGACACGCCCGATCCAAAAAACTTCGAAAGGTCGCTGGGATCCAGTATTGTGACTGTGCTGGGATTGTTGAGATCAGTGAATGCCGCAAGCGTTGGGTACAGGTTTTGATAGGTTCTCGTACCCGGAAAAAGATATCGGGCAGGGACCTCTTTCTTGCCTCTGAATTTCATTATCGCAGTCCACCGATCTTCAGTTGTACTTCCTTCCGGTGCGATGTCCTGCAGCGTCAATTCTGCCATTCTTGCCCCATCACCAAGAAGGGCGAACAGTTTGCCGCGCTCGCCGAGATCGACGATGGTTGCTTCCCCCTCGCTTCCAGTCGGAAGAGTGGAATTGAATTTATCTTCTTTGGCTATCACGTGTAGAACGGACGATCCGGATACAACCCTTCCGTCCACCCAGACTTCAACCGAGATTTTCTGGTTCCATCCCCATTCCCTTCCGTTGCAGCTGGATAGAAAGCCAGCCAAGAGAATAAGAGGAGCTATCGTATAAAAAGGTCTCGCTGTGCTCGCCATCGCAATCCTGCCAATTTCAGCAAGATACGATCCTACTGTTGAAAATTGTCTCTATATATACAGATCAAT
This sequence comes from Mesorhizobium sp. CA7, assembly GCF_020165015.1. Classification (NCBI taxonomy): domain Bacteria; kingdom Pseudomonadati; phylum Pseudomonadota; class Alphaproteobacteria; order Hyphomicrobiales; family Phyllobacteriaceae; genus Mesorhizobium; species Mesorhizobium sp. CA7. The sequence continues at coordinate 45,133 of NZ_JAIUHH010000020.1, read as the reverse complement.
TTGAGATCTTCTATCGCCACCAATCGAACTCACGCCTGCGCTACCAGCCAGTCCCTGACCCTGCGGGCATTCTCGCTGAGGTCGCGGTTCTTCGGCCAGATGACGTGAAAGCCGATGCCGGTCCGCATCACATGATCGGTCACCGGCACCAGCAGCCCTGATGCCACCAGCCGCTCGACCAAATGCCGCCAGCCGAGCGAGATGCCTTGTCCCTCCATCACTGCCTGGATCACCAGCGCATAATCGTTGATGCGCAACCCGCGCTCCGCATTGCGCAGGCTGGTTCCGGCCGACGCGAACCATTCGTCCCAGTTCGGCGCCTCGCGATAGGGTTCCTCGAGATGGATCAGCCGGTGCGTTGCCAGTTCCTCGACCGTCTTCGGCTTACCGAATTTGGCGAGGTAGTTCGGCCCGGCGACCGGGAAGATCTCCTCGTCGGAGAGCGACAGCGAGTGGTAGTCCGGCCAGTCGCGCGGCACCCCGCCGCGCACGCCGAGCGGAATCCCTTCGGCGATGATGTCGAGGTCGCGGTCGGCGGTCTGGATGCGCAGGTCGATACCCGGCAGTTCGTCGCGGAACTGCTGCAGGCGCGGCATCATCCAGAACGAGCCGAAAGCCGTCGAGGCGGCCAAAGTCACATGGCCGCCGGTTGCCTGCAGGCGCAGGTCCTCTGCCGACTTGCGGATATGCGACAGGCCGAGCGAGACGTCGGCATGGAAGCGCTCGCCGGCTTCCGTCAGAAGCACCTGGCGGTGGCGCCGCTGGAAGAGCTTGGCGCCGAGCTGCTCCTCCAGTCCACGCACCGCATAGGAAACGGCGGCCTGCGTCATGCCGAGCTCGCGCCCGGCGGCGGTGAAGCTCGACAGCCGGCCGGCGGCTTCGAAGACGATGAGGCTGCCGGCCGAGGGCAGGAGGTGGCGCAGGCTTCGCATAAGGTGAACTTATACAGAAGATCAGGATTTTCCAGCGTCACAGCCATATTTTGCCTCGCTAACGTGAGTGGCGGGAAGAAGGAGCCTCCATGAACGCACCGGCCGTTGAATTGACCGAACAGACCCACCGCCGCGGCGGTGGCCGTCTTGGCCGCAAGGCGCTGAGAAGCGCGCCGATCGCGTCCTTCCCGACCCTTGTGCGCAAGATCCCGGCCTATGAGATCGTGCCCGACGAGGCGGTGGAGCTGATCCACGAGGAATCGCTCAAGATCCTCGAGGAGGTGGGCTGCGAATTCCGCGACGACGGGGCGATAGAGCTCTGGAAAGCGGCCGGCGCCGATGTCAGGCAAACGCGCGTCCGCATCGACCGCGCGCTCTTGATGGAACTCGTCTCGAAAGTTCCGCCTGAGTTCACGCTCAACGCGCGCAATCCGGAGCGCACCGTGCGCGTCGGCGGCAAGAACTCGATCTTCGTGCCGATGTATGGCGCGCCCTATATCCGCGACCTCGACAACAAGCGCCGTTACGGCACGCTCGCCGACCTCAACAATTTCCACAAGATGGCCTACATGGCGCCGGCGCTGCATTCGTCGAGCTCGGTTATCTGCGAGCCGATGGAAATCGCCGTGCCGAAGCGGCATCTGCACATCATCCATTCGGCGCTGAAACATTCCGACAAGCCGTTCATGGGCATCGTGACGTCGAAGGAGCGCGCCGAGGACACGATGGCGATGGCTGGCATCGTCTTCGGCGAGGACTTCGTGCGCGACAACCCGGTGCTGGTGGCGATCACCAACTGCAATTCGCCGCTGGTCTGGGACGCCACCATGATCGACGCCATGCGGGTCTATGCGAGCCACAACCAGCCGCTGATCCTGGCGCCTTTCGCGCTATGCGGCGCCTCGACTTCGGCCTCCGCCGTCGGCGCGGTGGCGCAGGTCAATGCCGAGGCGCTTGCCGGCGTGGCTTTGACCCAGCTCATCCGGCCCGGCTCGCCGCAGCTCTACGGCCAGTTCATGGTCACCGTCGACATGAAGACCGGCGCGCCGATGGGCGGCACGCCGGAGGCGGCGCAGATGATGTATCTGATGGGCGCGCTGGCCAGGAAATACAAGCTGCCGTGGCGCACGTCCGGCTTCCATGTCGGCTCCAAGCTCAACGACGCCCAGGCCGGCTATGAAGCCAACATGCTGATGCATGCCGCGATCCTTTCGGGCGCCAACTACATCTGGCATTCCGCCGGCTGGCTGGAGGCGGGGCTCACCTGCGGCTATTCGAAATTCGCCACCGACTGCGAGCAACTGGTCGGCTGGTACAAATATGCCGGCGGCGTTCCCTTCGACGATTTCAAGGAAGCGATGGCGGCAATCCGCGAGGTCGGTCCGCAGGGGCATTTCCTCGGCACGCAGCACACGCTTGAGCATTTCGAGAGCGCCTTCTTCATGCCCAACATCATGGACTTCAATTCCTTCGAGCAGTGGAGCGCCGAAGGCGCCAAGGATCATGACACGCGCGGCCGCGAAAAGGCGCGCGCCATGCTCGCCGACTACCAGGAGCCGAAACTCGACGAGGGCATTGCCGAGGGTCTCGCGGATTTGATCGCGCGGCGTGAGGAAAAGCTGCCGGACAGCGTTAGTTGATCCATATCAACGACAGTTGAAACCAACCGGGCGAAGACCTGAAGAAATCAATGGGAGAACGAGAATGACACTTTTCAGAAGCAACGGCGACCGGGTCCCGGCCGCTATCGAGGCCATGGCGAAGGAGGCGCGGGCGGGTCGTGTCGACCGGCGCGAATTCCTGGCCCTGGCAAGCGCCTTCGGCGCGTCGACGGCGTTCGCCTATGGCATGCTCGGCCTTGCCGCGCCGACCAAGGCTCTAGCCGACGAGCCCAAGAAGGGCGGTACGCTGCATGTCGCGATGTCGGTCAAGGCGCAGAAGGACCCGCGCACCTATGACTGGACGGAGATGGCGAACGTTACCCGCACGTGGCTGGAGCCGCTGGTGCGCTACACGCACCAGTTCACTTTCGAGCCGGTGTTGCTCGAAAGCTGGGACGTCAATGATGACGCCACCGAATACACGCTGCATCTGCGCAAGGGCGTGACCTGGAACAATGGCGATGCCTTCAACGCCGACGACGTGGTCGCCAATCTGAACCGCTGGTGCGAGAAGGGGGCTTCAGGCAATTCCATGGCCGCCCGCGTGGGCGCGCTAATCGACACCAAGACCGGCAAGGCCAAGGACGGCGCGATCACCAAGATCGACGACCACACGGTCAAGCTGAAGCTCAACGAAGCCGACATCGCCATCATCCCCGGCCTCACCGACTATCCCGCCCTGGTCGTGCATCGGGACTTCGACAAGGACGGCGCCGATCCGATCAAGAAGCCGATCGGCACCGGAGCTTTCGAGCTGGTGTCCTATTCGGTTGGTCAGAAGGCGGTCGTCAAGCGCCGCGAGAACGGCAAGTGGTGGGGCGGCGAAGCGCCGCTCGACGGCGTGGAGTTCATCGACTACGGCACCGACTTCAACGCTACGCTGAATGCCTTCGATTCCGGCGAGATCGACCTCGACTTCGAAACGCCGGCCGACTACATCGACCCGCTAGACAAGATGGATCTGGTGAAGTCGGAGGTCGCGACGGCGACCACGCTCGTTGCCCGCACCAACATCACGCATAAGCCCTATGACGACAAGCGGGTGCGCAACGCGCTGCAGATGGCGGTCGACAACAACCAGGTGATGCAGCTCGGCTATAATGGCCGCGGCACGGTCGGCGAGAACCACCATGTCAGCCCGATCCATCCCGAATACTACCCGCTGCCCAAAAAGGAGCGCGATGCCGCCGGCGCCAAGAAGCTGATGGCGGAGGCAGGCCAGGCCGATTTCGAGCATGAGCTGATCACGGTCGAGGACGAATGGCAGAAGAACACCGGCGATGCGATTGCCGGCCAGCTGCGCGACGCCGGCATCAAGGTGAAGCGCACGGTGCTGCCCGGCTCGACCTTCTGGAACGACTGGACGAAATATCCTTATTCCATGACCATCTGGTACATGCGCCCGCTCGGCGTGCAGGTGCTGGCGCTCGGCTACCGCACCGGCGAGGCCTGGAACGAGACAGCCTATTCCAACCCGGAGTTCGACGCCAAGCTCAAGGATGCGCTGTCGCAGATCGACGTCGCCAAGCGCAAGGAGGTGATGAAGGATGTCGAGGCGATCCTGCAGGATTCCGGCGTCATCATCCAGCCCTTCTGGCAGAAGCTCTACTGCCACATGAACAAGAAGGTGAAGAACTATTCGATGCACCAGACCTACGAAATGGACTTCCAGAACGTCTGGCTGGATACCTGAGCGCGACTGGATTTCATGAGCCGCAAAAAAGCCGGTATGCAGGATGCGTGGCAGCGAGCTTGCCGCCACGCACCGAACCTCCGGAGATCCTGCATGAAGCCGATAGTGCTTGCCGCTGCCATGTCGATAGCCTTGCCCGGCGCCGCGCTTGCCGGGCCGGCTTCCAACACCGTGAAGTTCTTCTACGTGCCGGAGGTGAAGTTCGAGGCGGACGCCAAATACCGCGACCGCTTCACCGAGCCGGTGACCAGGCTGTTCGAGGCCAACGACAAGGCGCAGAAGGAGAAGCCCGACGAGGTGTCCTGCATCGACTTCGATCCGGGCCTCGACGCCCAGGACTTCGACCAGAAGACCCTGTCGAAGACGCTGAAGCTCACCGAAGCCGTCAACGGCGACACCGCCGAGGTGACGGCAAGCTTCAATCTTTTCCCGGAAGGCGATGACTCCAAACGCGAAATGGTGTGGTCGCTGAAGAAAGTGGACGGCAAGTGGAAGATCGCCGACATCAGTTCCAAGACCAGCGACTGGAAACTCAGCGCGCTGGAATGCGGCGCCTCGACGGAGTGACACCGTGCTTCGCTGGTTCGTCCTCGTGCTGTCGAGCTTATCGATGCTGGCCGCGGGGCTGAACGGCGGAGCCTTGGCGCAGGCGCTCTTCGGCTCGCCGCCCCCGAACGCGTCCTCAGGCGACAATGCGCCCGAGATCGACAAGTCGCCGCCTGCCGCGGCGCCGGAAACCAAACCAGCCGAACCGGCGCCCGTCGCACCTGTCCTGCCCGGATCGCCGACCGCGGTGGTGAAGCCGTTCTACGAACATGTCGGGTTGGAACTCGACCCTTCTCAGCGCAAGAACTTCATCGATCCGGCGAAAACCGTGCTCGACAAGAGCGACGCGCTGCGCGCTTCGGGGCAGGGCGAATGCCTCGACCCCAACATGGCGCTCGACAATGCCGACTACGACAAGCTCGCCATCGACCGGAGTCTGCGCACCGTCGAAGCGGTCAGTGGCGACGAGGCCAAGGTGGTCGTCGCCTTCGTCGTCGAGGGCCACCAGCACCGGCTGGAATGGAAGCTGAAGAAGGTCGGCGGCGCCTGGAAGGTCTCCGACCTTCTGTCGGTCACCGGCGAGTGGGCGCTCAGCCAGTATCAGTGCGAATGATAATGGTGATTGAAGATCAGGGCTGGCGTTCCTTCGCGCGCTGTCCCGCCAGCCTTCCGCAACAAATCTCAACCCCTTCCGCGATAGGGCGCAACGCCGGTATCCGGCAGCCAGGCGTCCTTGGGCGGCGCGCCGGTCTGCCAGAAGACGTCGATCGGAATGCCGCCGCGCGGGAACCAATAGCCGCCCACGCGCAGCCAGAGCGGCTTGGTGGCCTCCACGATGCGGCGGCCGATCATCACGGTGCATTCCTCATGGAAGGCGCCGTGGTTGCGGAACGAGGTCATGAACAATTTCAGCGACTTCGATTCCACCAGCGTCCGGTCAGGCGCGTAGTCGATGACGATGTGGGCGAAATCCGGCTGGCCGGTGACCGGGCACAGCGAGGTGAATTCGGGGCAGGTGAAGCGCACGATCGCCGGCGGGCCGTCGCCGCGCTGGAACGGCACGGTCTCCAGGACTGCCTGTTCGGGGCTCTGTGGCGTCTCGACGTGCTTGCCGAGCTGGGTGAGGTTCTTGGCGTCGGTCATGGTAGCTCCTTGCTGCCGCAAGCCAATCGGGCGCGGCTGTTGGCGGCTCCTTAACACAATTGAAATGGCAGGAAGAAGATGACCAGCAACGACCCGCTTCTCCAACCCTATCAGCTCAAGCACCTGACGCTGAAGAACCGGGTGATGTCGACGAGTCATGAGCCGGCCTATTCCGAGGACGGCATGCCGAAGGAGCGCTACCGGCTCTATCATGCCGAGAAAGCCAAGGGTGGCATGGCGCTGACCATGACGGCGGGCTCGGCGATCGTCTCGCGCGACAGTCCGGCTGCCTTCGGCAATCTGCATGTCTATGACGACAGGATCGTGCCGTGGTTGGCCGAACTCGCCGATGCCTGCCATGAGCATGACTGCAAGGTGATGATCCAGATCACTCATCTCGGCCGCCGCACGGGCTGGAACAAGGCCGACTGGCTGCCGGTACTTTCGGCCTCGCCGGTGCGCGAGCCGGCGCACCGCGCGTTCCCGAAGACCATCGAGGAGTGGGATATCGAGCGCATCGTCGCCGACTATGCTTCCGCCGCGCAGCGCTGCCAGGCAGCCGGGCTCGACGGCATCGAGTTCGAATCCTATGGCCATCTGATGGACGGCTTCTGGTCGCCTTTGACCAACCATCGCGACGACGAGTTCGGCGGCTCGCTCGACAACCGGCTGCGCTTCACCGACATGGTGCTCGACGCCGTGCGCGCCGCGGTCGGTAAAGAATTCATCGTCGGCATCCGCATGGTCGCCGACGAGGATGTCGAAAAGGGCATCTCGAAGGAAGTTGGCGTCGAGATCGCCAGGCGCTTGGCCTCATCCGGCAAGGTCGATTTTCTCAACATCATCCGCGGCACGATCGAGACCGATGCGTCGCTGACCAAGGTCATCCCGGTGGCCGGCATGCGATCCTCGCCGCATCTCGATTTCGCCGGCGAGGTGAGGGCGGCGACGAAATTCCCGACCTTCCATGCGGCGCGCATTTCCGATGTCGCCACGGCTCGCCACGCCATCGCCACCGGCAAACTCGACATGGTCGGCATGACCCGCGCGCATATCGCCGATCCGCATATCGTCCGCAAAGTGATGGAGGGCCGCGAGCACGAGATCCGGCCTTGCGTCGGCGCCACCTATTGCCTCGACCGCATCTATGAGGGCGGCGAGGCGCTTTGCGTCCACAACGCAGCGACCGGCCGCGAGGCGACCATTCCGCACGTCATCGCAAAGAGCGAGGGACCGAAGAAGAAAGTCGTGGTGGTGGGCGCTGGCGCCGGCGGCCTGGAGGCCGCCCGCGTCGCAGCCGAACGTGGCCATCAGGTGACGGTGCTGGAAGCCTCAAGCCAGGCCGGGGGACAGGTGCGCTTGGCAACTCAGAACCCGCGCCGCAAGGAACTGATCGGCATCATCGACTGGCGATTGGCCGAGCTCGACCGTCTCGGCGTTGAAATCCGCTACGACACCTGGGCCGAGAAGAACGATGTGCTGGCGCTGTCGCCGGATGTGGTGATCGTCGCCACCGGTGGCATGCCGCAGAACCCGCCGCTGACGGCCGGCGACAATCTTGTCACCTCGAGCTGGGACATCATGGCCGGGAGCGTCAAGCCGGCCGAGAACGTGCTGCTTTACGACGACAATGGCGGCCATCAGGGCATGGGCGCCGCCGAGCTGATCGCCAACAGTGGCTCGAAGCTGGAACTGGTTTCGCCCGAGCGCTTCTTCGCGCCGGAAATGGGCGGTCTGAACCACGTGCCCTATATGCGCGCCTTCCACGAAAAAGGCGTCACCGTCACCATCAACACCCGCCTGCGTTCGGTGCGGCGCGAGGGCAACCAGCTCGTCGCCGAGCTGGCCTCGGACTTCGCCGACGGCTGGCGCGGCGAGCGGCGCATCGACCAGGTGGTGGTCGAGCACGGCACCGTGCCGCTCGACGATCTTTATCTGTCGCTCAAACCCCTGTCGAAGAACGGCGGCGCGGTCGACTATGAGCGGCTGGTGAGCGGCGGCGACATCTTCCCCGCTCGCAATGCCGAAGGCGGCTTCGTGCTGTTTCGCATCGGCGACGCTGTCGCCTCGCGCAACATCCACGCCGCCATCTATGACGGCATCCGGTTCGGGATCAGGATCTGAGGGTTGTGACGCGCAACGGACCTTTGCAAGGAGAGCCACCTGCCGCTTTGGTCCGTTGCGCGCCGCGCCCGGTCGGTTTTGCCGGCCGTGCGATTTCAAAACAGCTTGGCAGACGCCATGCAAAACACGGTGATGACCAGCAGCCCGCCGGCAATGCGTTCGCCTCTCGTCATTTTCGCCCGCAGCTGGGTTTGCGTCGCCTGATCGGCACCGGCGAGCTGTCTGCTGGCGGAGGCGACAAGCGCGCCCTGCACGCCGGCGGCGATCAGCGCCGTCAAAATGCCCAGCGCCAGCACCTTCTCCATCGAGCCGAAAGCACCTTCGTGGAAGAAATACCAGAGCAGTATGCCGGTCAGGAACGCCAGGCCGGAGGCGCCGAGCTGCGGTCGGATGAAGCGCTCCGCCTTGATCTCCGGATCGCGGGCAACCGCAATGGTTGTGCCGGCCCAGAACACGCCGGCCATGACATGCAGGCCGATGGTGACGATATAGACATATTGCATGACCGCATTCCTCTCTGCCGCCCGCCGCGCGTCGCAGCATGTCGACGCCATCAATAAGACAAAGTTAGATATCTAACGGTTAGATGTCAATCATGAAGCCAGGTTTCATGTTCCAATCGCTTTGCTCTACTGTCAGGTCATGACACCGTTTGACCGTCCGCCCGTCGGCATGACTCTGGCTCGTACCTCGAAAGTGGTGGCGCAGGCTTTCGATGCCGCGATGGTCGAGGCAGGCGGCACGCTGCCGGTCTGGGTGACTTTGCTGTCGGTCAAGTCGAAGGAACTGGCGAACCAGCGCGAGCTTGCCGGGATGATCGGCATCCAGGGTGCGACGCTTACCCATCATCTCAACGGCATGGAGGCGCAAGGGTTGCTGACACGCCGCCGCGATCCGGAAAACCGCAGGGTCCATCAGGTGGCGTTGACGGAAGCCGGCGAAGCGCTGTTCGAAAAGCTGCGCCTCGCGGCGGTCGCCTTCGACAAGCGTCTGCGGGCAGGCATCCCCGATGACAGGCTCGCCGAATTCACGCAGGTGCTTGCGATGCTAAGACGGAACGCTGAGCCGCCTCAGTCGTAGTCCGACGTCGCGCCGAAGATGTAGCGTCGCCGTACCCTTCTCATAGGGCGGAGACACTTATGAGGGCTTCGGCCGGCGAGAACCGGAGCGGAGCGTACTTAACGTACGTGAGCGCAGGAAGCGCAGGAGGCCGCTGTTCGCGGGCCGGCCTCACCCGAATAGCAACTGACCTTAGGCCAAGCTGCCCTGCAGCACCTTCAGCTTCGTCTTCTTCGGGCTACGCGCCAAAAGCCATTCGCGCGCCTTGTCCTGCGGCATCGGGAAGGCGATGGAATAGCCTTGCACCTGGTCGCAGCCGATCGCCATCAGCGAGTCGAGCTCGGCCTCGGTTTCGGCGCCCTCGGCGACGATCGAGATGCCGAGCCCGCGGGCAAGCTCGGTGATGGCGCGCACGATCTTGGAGTTGTCGCCGTTCTCGTTGATGTTCTGGACGAAGCGGCGGTCGATCTTGAGCCGGTCGATCTCGTTGGGGTTGACGTGGCTGAGCGAGGCATAGCCGGTGCCGAAGTCGTCAAGCTCGAGATGCACGCCGGCGGCGCGGATGTGGCGCAGCTTGGCGGCGATCCCGGTCTTCTCGTCATCGAGGATGACGGATTCCACGATCTCCAGCGCCAGCTTCTGTGGGGGCAGCCCGGCCCGCTCCAGCGTGCCGAACAAGAAGGCGTCGAAATCGAGCTCGCGCAGCTCCGTGCCCGAGACATTGACGGCGATGCGCCCGAAATCGATGCCGGCGCGGTTCCATTCGGCGGCTTCCTCGATCGCTTTGGCGATAACGATGCGGCCGACATCCGGCATGAAGCCGCATTTTTCGGCGACGGGAATGAATTCGCCGGGCGAGATCATACCGCGCGTCGCGTGTTTCCAACGCACCAGCGCCTCGATGCCGCTGATCTTGCCGCTGGTCAGCGATACCTGCGGCTGGAAATAGACCTCAAAACTCTTGTTGGCGATCGCCGTGCGGATGTCCTGTTCGAGCTGCTTGCGGTAGTCGAGCTCGCGGCGCAGTTCCTCGGAGAAGAAGGAGAAGTTGCCGCCGCCGAGCTTCTTGGCGGAATAAAGCGCGAGATCGGCATGGACGAGCAGGTCCTGCGCGTTGTCGGCGTCGACCGGATAGACGGCGATGCCGGCGCTGGCGCCGGGCATGATGGTCGTGCCCTGGAACGTGATCGGCTCGTTGATCTCGCCGAGGATGCGCTTGGCCAGCGCATGGATGTCCTCGGTGCTGCCGGCGCCGTTGAGGATCATGACGAACTCGTCGCCACCAAGCCGCGCGCACAGATCCGACGCGCGGCAGGAATCGCGCATGCGCTGCGCGGTCACCACCAGCACGTAGTCGCCGGCGGCATGGCCGAGCGTGTCGTTGATCTGCTTGAAGCGGTCGAGATCGAGCTGGATCACCGCCAGGCGCTCGCGGCGGCGGTGAGCGCCTTTGATCAGCGTTTCAAAATGGTCGGTAAGGAAGGTGCGGTTGTGCAGCCCGGTCAGGCCGTCATGCACGGCGATGAAGGCCATCGAGTTGCGCGCGTCGACCAGCTCGCGTGTCTTGCGCAGGATGGCGTTGGACATCGGCCGGAAAATGAACAACGCGACCAGCACGATGACGCCAAGGGTGGCAAAGAAAAGGGTGCGGTGCAGGTTGAGCAATTGACCGGAGCGTTCGTCTGCAAAGGCGCTGATGCGCTGGCCGAGCGCGGCATAGCCGGACAAGGTCGCATTGGCGAGGGAGGCGTCGAGGCCGGCGCGCTCGGTGCCGCCCTTGTAGCCATCGCTTTGCATGCCGAGTTGGGATCCGAAGGACGAGGCCAGTCGCTCTCCGTTGGCCACCAGACCGACGGAGAAATAGTCGAGATGGAACGGCTTGCTGAACAGCACGTATTCGATCGATTTGGGATCGTTGCGCGCCGGCGACAGCGGGTCGGCGCCGGTCTCGGTGAGCAGCCGGTCGTAATTGGTTTCGAACTCGCCGGTCGCCTGCTTGAGCGCGGTCACCAGCGCCGGCTGCTTGTCGCGCGAGGCAGCACCCGTGGCGCTGGCCAGGAAGACGATGCGCTGCGACAGCGCCTTCTGCGTCTGGACGATGTCGAGCAGCGCATCATTGTGCTGTTGCTGCGCCATCAACTGCTGCAGAAGGATGAAGGAGGCGATCACCATGGCGGCGATGATCGTCAGCGCCAGCCAGTAGCCGGTCTTGATGAGCAGGATCAGCTTGCGCGAAACGCTCTGCACTGGCTGCTGCGACATAACTGGGTGACCCCTCCGGTCGACGGATACCTGCCAAGGATTCGTGGCGGGAAAACGATTAACTTGAAAGGGTTAACGGGTCGGCAAGGTGATCGCGGCAGCGCGGAAAAGCTCGCAAGATGGTTATCACGTCCTTTCTCCCACATCTCTTTTTTGATCCTATTGCCGCCACGCATCGCAGGGATTGCGACCGGGCTTTCGCAGCGCCACCGAAGCGGTCGCTTTTGCGATGGATTTTTCGTGCCCGTAGCGCGACAGTCCGGCCTCGAACCGAACAGGGCCGACCATGAGCAAAGCATTCCTTTCCCATATCGATAGCGAGCTTCAAGGGCTGAAATCGGCCGGACTCTACAAGTCCGAGCGGGTGATCTCCTCGATGCAATCCGCCGAGATCGAGGTCGGCGGCGAAAAGGTGCTGAATTTCTGCGCCAACAACTATCTCGGGCTCGCCGACAGCCCGGATCTGCGCGACGCGGCAAAGCACGCGCTCGACCGCTACGGCTACGGCATGGCCTCCGTGCGCTTCATTTGCGGCACGCAGGAGGAACACAAGCAGCTCGAGGCGACCATCTCCTCCTTTCTGGGCATGGACGATACCATCCTCTATTCTTCCTGCTTCGACGCCAATGGCGGCCTGTTCGAAACGCTGCTCGGCGAGGAGGACGCCATCATCTCGGATGCGCTGAACCACGCCTCGATCATCGATGGCGTGCGGCTCTCGAAGGCCAAACGTTTCCGCTACGCCAACAACGACATGGCCGATCTCGAGGCCCGGCTGAAGGAGGCCAAGGACTGCCGCTTTCGGCTGATCGCCACCGACGGCGTGTTCTCGATGGACGGCATCATCGCCAATCTCAAGGGCGTCTGTGACCTCGCCGAGAAATACGACGCCATGGTCATGGTAGACGACAGCCATGCGGTCGGCTTCGTCGGCAAGAACGGCCGTGGCTCGGCCGAGCATTGCGGCGTCGAGGACAGGGTGGACATCATTACCGGCACGCTTGGCAAGGCGCTGGGCGGTGCCTCCGGCGGCTACACGTCGGGCAAAAGCCAGGTGGTCGACTGGCTGCGCCAGCGCTCGCGCCCCTATCTCTTCTCCAACACGCTGATGCCGGCGATCGCCGGCGCCTCGATCAAGGTCTTCGACCTGATCCGCCATGGCGACGCGTTGCGCGAGCGACTATATGCCAATGCGGACCGGTTCCGTTCCAGCATGGGCAAACTGGGCTTCACGCTGGCTGGCGCCGATCATCCGATCATCCCGGTGATGCTGGGCGATGCGGCACTGGCGCAGGAGATGGCGCAGCGCATGCTGAAGCGCGGCATCTATGTCATCGGTTTCTCCTTTCCGGTGGTGCCGAAGGGCCAGGCGCGCATCCGCACGCAGATGTCTGCCGCCCATTCCAGCGCCGACATCGACAGGGCCGTCGCGGCCTTCGGCGACGTGGGAAAAGAACTGGGTGTAATCGCTTGACCCACGCCGAGGAAAACAGAAGTCGGCCATGACGATCGATGTCACGAGCAGGATCGAGATCGCCAGGCCCCGCGCGGTCGTCGCCGCCTTTTCCGCCGATCCGGACAACGTGCCCCGCTGGTACGTCAATATCAAATCGGTCGAATGGAAGACGCCCCGACCGGTTCAGGTAGGATCGAGAATTGCATTCGTAGCGCAGTTCCTCGGACGGCGGCTTGTTTACACCTACGAAATTGTAGATCTCGTGCAGGGCGAGCGGCTGGTGATGCGAACCGCCGAAGGACCGTTTCCCATGGAAACGAGTTATGCATGGCGCGATACCCGAGAAGGCGCTACCCATATGGCGCTCCGGAACCGCGGTACCCCGACAGGCTTTTCCCGTCTTGTGGCGCCTTTTATCGCCCTGGCCGTTCGGCGTTCGACCGATCGAGACTTGCTCCGGCTGAAGAACATTCTGGAGGCGGCGCACTGATGAAACCGATCCCATCAAGACAGGCAAGATTTTTGAGGAGCGTCTGATGTCGAACATGATGAAGGCGCTGGTGAAGGCCAAGGCCGAGCCGGGCATCTGGATGGAAGAGGTGCCGGTGCCGGAGATCGGCCCCAACGACGTGCTGATCAAGGTCAAGAAGACCGCGATCTGCGGCACCGACGTCCATATCTACAATTGGGACCAGTGGGCGCAGAAGACGGTGCCCGTGCCGATGGTGACGGGCCACGAATTCGTCGGCACGGTCGCTGATTTCGGCTCCGCGGTCACCGAATACAAGGTCGGCCAGCGCGTGTCGGGCGAAGGCCACATCGTCTGCGGCCATTGCCGCAACTGCCGCGCCGGGCGAGGGCATCTCTGCCGCAACACGCTCGGCGTCGGCGTCAACCGTCCCGGCGCCTTCGGCGAGTATCTGGCGATCCCACAGCACAATGTCGTGCCGATCCCCGACGATGTGCCGGACGAGATCGCCGCTATCTTCGATCCGCTGGGCAATGCCGTGCACACAGCCTTGTCCTTTGATCTGGTCGGCGAGGACGTGCTGGTCACCGGCGCCGGGCCGATCGGCATCATGGGTGCGCTGGTGGCGCAATGCGTCGGCGCGCGAAAGGTCGTCATCACCGATATTAACCCGGTGCGACTGGATCTGGCGCGAAAACTCGGTGTCCAGCATGTCGTCGACGCCTCGAAGGAAAAGCTGCGCGATGTGATGCCGTCGATCGGCATGAGCGAGGGTTTCGACGTCGGGCTGGAGATGTCAGGCGCGGCCCCTGCCTTTCGCGACATGATCGACACTATGAACAATGGCGGCAAGATCGCCATCCTCGGCATCGCGCCGACCGGCTTCGAGATCGACTGGAACAAGGTCATCTTCAAGATGCTGCATCTCAAAGGCATCTACGGCCGCGAGATGTTCGAGACCTGGTACAAGATGATCGCCCTGGTGCAAGGCCCGCTGGATGTCTCGGGGCTGATCACCCATCGCATCGGGATTGACGATTTCCAGGTGGGGTTCGATGCGATGAGGAGTGGGAGTTCTGGGAAGGTTGTGATGGATTGGTGAGAGCCTCTGGAGAGATGTCGAGTTCCTTCGCCCCCCTCTCTGTCCTGCCGGACATCTACCCCTCAAGGAGGGAGATCAGCCGTCACGCCGGCCTTCGCCAATCGCGGACGTTGCAAGACGAGCGCCGTCGCCAAAGCTGCCAATCTCCCCCCAAGAGGGGGAGATGTCCGGCAGGACAGAGGGGGGCGCTGTCCCGCCGGCCTCTCATCTACTTTCTCTCCAAAGCCTCTTCCAGCGCCGCCACCCCCCTGGCAATCGCCGCGCGCTCCTCCACACTCAGCTTCCCCAGCAACTCCCTTTCAAACGCCTTCGCCAGCGGCACCATCTCGCGATAGGCGGCTAAACCCGTCTTGGTCAGCGCCAGGCGCTCTACGCGGCGATCATTCTCATCCGGCGTCCGCGTCAACCACCGCCGCCGTTCCAACCCCGCCACCGCGCGCGACACCTTCGTCTTGTGCATGGCCGACTGTTCACCGAGTTCGGTCGCCGTCATCGTGCCCCGCTCGCCAAGCCCCGACAGCGTGCGCCATTCCGGTCGCGTCAGACCGTGGCGCTCTTTGTAGATGCGCGAAAATTCGCGGCTGACGGTATCCGCCAACCGATAGAGTCTGTAGGGCAGGAAGCTTTCCAACTCGAGGATTTCCATGGTCGCACCGCGAAAGCGTCAGCCGTTGATAGTTACATTTTCAATGGTTACAAATGAAACCAGTTTGGTCAACATCGCCTGCAGGCCAAATTCTTGAAGCTGGCAAGTCGGATCAGGGAGGATCGGATGGGCTTTTCCTACATGCCGGGTTTCGGCAATGATTTCGAAACCGAGACGCTGCCCGGATCGCTGCCGCAGGGCCGCAACTCGCCGCAGCGGCCGGCCTACGGCCTCTATGCCGAGCAGCTTTCGGGCTCGCCCTTCACCGCGCCGCGCGGCACCAACGAGCGCTCCTGGCTTTATCGAATTCGCCCGAGCGTAAAGCACACCGGCCGATTCAAGGGCGCCAGCTACCCCTTGTGGAAGACAGGCCCCAATATCGGCGACCACGAGCTGGCGCTCGGCCAATACCGCTGGAACCCGACGCCGATGCCGACCGAGCCGACCGACTTCATTTCCGGCATGCGTACCTTCACCACGGCCGGCGATGCGGTTGGCCAGTCGGGCATGGCAGCGCATGTCTATGTCGCCAACCGGTCGACGGTGGACGACCATTTCTTCAACGCCGACGGCGAATTGCTGGTCGTGCCGCAGGTGGGCGCGCTGCGCTTCGTCACCGAGATGGGGGTGATTGAGCTTCGCCCCGGCGAGATCGCGGTGCTGCCGCGCGGCCTCGTCTTCAAGGTCGAGCTCGCCGACAAGGAGGCGCGCGGCTATGTTTGCGAGAATTACGGCGCCAAGTTCACCATGCCCGACCGCGGCCCGATCGGCGCCAATTGCCTGGCCAATCCGCGCGATTTCAAAACGCCCTGCGCCTGGTTCGAGGAGAAGGAGACGCCCTGCCGGCTGATCGTCAAATGGTGCGGCGCCTTCCACATTACCGAACTCGGCCATTCGCCGCTCGACGTCGTCGCCTGGCATGGCAACTACGCGCCCTACAAATATGATCTGGCGACGTTTTCGCCCGTCGGCGCCATCCTGTTCGACCACCCCGATCCATCGATCTTCACCGTGCTGACGGCGCCGAGCGGCGAGGAGGGCACGGCCAATGTCGACTTCGTCATCTTCCCGCCGCGCTGGCTGGTGGCCGAAAATACGTTCCGGCCGCCCTGGTACCATCGTAACATCATGAGCGAGTTCATGGGCCTGATCCATGGCCAGTACGACGCCAAGGAGGAAGGTTTCGTGCCCGGCGGCATCAGCCTGCACAACCAGATGCTGGCGCATGGCCCGGATGCTTCCGGCTTCGAGAAGGCGACGCGCGCCGACCTGAAGCCGGTCAAGCTCGACAACACCATGGCCTTCATGTTCGAGACGCGCTTTCCGCAGATGCTGACGCGCTACGCCGCCGAGCTCGGCACCTTGCAGGAGAACTACATCGACTGCTGGGCCGACCTGAAGAAGCGTTTCAACGGCACCCCGGAAGGCGACTGGTCTTGAATACCGAAAACGTGGACCGGCTCGTCCTGCTCGGCTCCAAGGGTGGCCCGGCAGTCCGGCCAGGCGGACCCTGGCCGAGTTCGTCGCTGCTTGAAATCGGCGGGCGCACCATCGTCGTCGATTGCGGACTTGGCGTCACGCGTGCGCTGACTGATGCCGGCGTCAGCCTCAAAGCGCTCGATCTGATCTTCGTCACGCACGTTCATTCGGACCACGTTCTGGAACTTGGGCCGCTGATCCACACGGCCTGGACGGCGGGTCTGGCGACGCCGGTGACCGTTTTTGGCCCACCCGGCACGGGGCATTACTGGCAATGCTTCTGCCAGGCGATGGAGTTCGACATCGAGATCCGCATCATCGACGAAGGCAGGCCGGACATCCGCGACCTGATCACGGTCGAGGAGTTCGGCGAAGGCTCGATTTTGGACGAGCGAGGTCTGACGGTGACTTCGTTGCGCGTCGACCATCCGCCGGTCACCGACTGTTTTGCGCTGCGTTTCGAGCAGGGCGGCAAGAGCGTGGTGTTTTCCGCCGACACTGCCTTCTTTCCGCCACTGGCTGAGTTTGCCAAAGCTGCCGACATCCTCGTCCATGAGGCCATGCTGGAGGAAGGCGTGGAGCGACTTGTCGCCAGGACCGGCAACGGCGCCCGGCTGCGCGAACATCTCCTAGCCAGCCACAGTTTTGCCGACGAAGCAGGCCGCATCGCCAGCGATGCCGGGGTGAAGCGGCTGGTGCTCAACCATCTCATTCCAGCCGACGATCCGGCGATCGGCGAGGACGACTGGATCGACGCCGTCAGGAAAACTTGGTTCGGCGACTTGACGATTGCCCGCGACGGCCTTGTTGTGGGGCTAGGCGGTCAGAACGCCGCTTCAGGAGAGGAAACCGCATGAAGCTTGCCACATTGAAGAACGGGACGCGCGACGGAAAACTGGTCGTGGTCTCGCGCGATCTGACGCGGTTCACCGACGCTTCCTTCCTGGTGCCGACGCTGCAGGCTGCGCTCGACGATTGGCGCCGCATTGCGCCGCATCTGGCGGCCATGGCCGAATCGCTTGAGACCAACGCGGTTCCCTCGGCGCGTTTCCATGAGCACGACGCGCATTCCCCGCTGCCGCGCGCCTATCAATGGGCGGACGGCTCCGCCTATGTGAACCATGTCGAGCTGGTGCGGAAGGCACGCGGCGCGGAGATGCCGGCAAGCTTCTGGACCGACCCGCTGATCTACCAGGGCGGCTCGGACTCCTTCATTGCGCCGCGCGACCCGATCCGCATGGCCGACGAGGCCTTCGGCATCGACATGGAGGCCGAGGTCGCGGTCGTCGTCGACGATGTGCCGATGGGCGCCAGTCTGGAACAAGCGAAGGAGGCAATTCGCCTAATTATGCTGGTCAACGACATCACGCTGCGCGCCATCACCGGGCCGGAACTGGCCAAAGGCTTCGGCTTCTTCCAGTCGAAACCCTCGTCGGCCTTCTCGCCAGTCGCGGTCACGCCCGACGAACTGGGCGATGCCTGGGACGGCGGCAAGGTCAATCTCTCGCTGCTGGTCGACGTCAACGGCAAGCCGTTCGGCCGCGCCAATGCCGGCGTCGACATGACCTTCGATTTCCCGGCGCTGATCGCGCATGCCGCAAAGACCCGGCCGCTCGCCGCCGGAACCATCATCGGCTCCGGAACCGTCTCCAACAAGCTGAACGGCGGGCCGGGCAAACCCGTCTCGGCCGGCGGCGCCGGCTATTCCTGCATCGCCGAGCTGCGCATGATCGAAACCATCGAGTCAGGTGAGCCGAAGACGCCTTTCCTGCGTTTCGGCGACACGGTGCGCATCGAGATGAAGGACAGAACCGGCCACTCGATCTTCGGCGCCATCGAGCAGAAGGTCGAGAAATACGAGAGGTGAGGGGAGAACCCGAACGGTGACCCTGCTCGATCACCTGCGCCGCATGGCGCGCAACAATCTCTGGTCGAACGACCGGCTCTATCGTGCAGTGCTGGCGCTTCAGCCCGGCGAGCTCGAGGCCGTGCGCACCGGCTTCTTTCCGTCGATCAGGGAGACGCTCAACCACATCCTGGCAGTCGACCTTCTCTATCTCGACTTCCTGACCGGCGGTGGCCTCGGAGCCTCGGCTTATGATGATTTCGTGCCCTTCAACGATGCAGGCGGTCTGGCCGAGGCACAGGCCGATTTCGACCGCAAGCTCGTTGCTTTCTGCGATGCACTTTCAGAGACCGATCTCGATCGCCGCGTCATAACCGACCGGCGCGAGGACGGCATGATCCCCGAAAAGATCGGCGACATCCTCGCGCATGTCTTCCTGCACGACATCCACCACCGCGGGCAGGTGCATGCCATGCTTTCCGGCACTTCCGTTCCGCCACCGCAACTGGATGAATTCCTGCTCGACTATGACCTGAAGCTGAGGAAAGAAGAGGTCGAACGGTTGGGACTGGATGATCAGACCAAGGCAACGTCGTAGGCTGCGAAGTGCCGATCCGCAGTGACCATCGTCAGATCTTCAATTTGAGCCTGCGCGATGAGTAGACGGTCGAATGGATCACGATGATGAAGCGGCAGATGCTCAAGTCTCGCTGCGTGCAATTCATTGACGCCGAGGATCGGAATGCCGTTCGACTTCAAGATCTCCACGATATTGCCTGTGAGCGTGACTTTGCCGAGCGATTTCTTGATGGCGATCTCCGCCACCGAGATGGCGCTGACGACCACATCCTCACTCGCAAGAAAGATGTCCCGATGATGGTCCGAAAGGCGTGAATCCGCGTTGAGTACCCAGAGTAGAATATGGGTATCGACCAGATATTTGCGGCTCATTTGATGTACTCGTCCCATTCGGGGCCGAGTTCATCAAAATCATCCGATATCCAAATTTGGCCTTTCAGGGCTCCAAACAGACCCTTGCTCCCCGCAGGCCGGGCAGGGGCGCTCAAGGTTGCCACAATCTCCCCGTGCCGGGTCAGATTGATCTTTTCGCCGGCCTGGGCCCGCTTCACCAACTCGGCGAGTTGGGCCTTTGCTTTTGCCATCGGAACGTTCATTGCCAACCTCTTATGACCAGAATTTAGGTCATAATTGGTCCGGCCGCAAGTAAGCTCAGGCGTTACGCCGCCTTGCCGCCCAGCTTGATAACGCCGCGCTTGATCTGGTCCTGCTCGATCGACTCGAAGAGCGCGCGGAAATTGCCTTCGCCAAAACCTTCGTCGCCCTTGCGCTGGATGAACTCGAAGAAGATCGGGCCGATCACGGTTTTGGAAAAGATCTGCAGCAGGATCTTGGTCGTGCCGCCGTCGACGACGCCTTCGCCGTCGATCAGAATGCCGTGCTTCTTCATGCGCTCGACAGGCTCGTCATGGCCGTGCACGCGCTCATGCGACATCTCGTAATAGGTGTCGGGCGGGCCGGGCATGAATTTCAGCCCGTTGGCGGCGAGCTTGTCGGTCGCCTCGTAGATGGCGTCGGTGCCGACCGCGATATGCTGGATGCCCTCGCCATTATACTTTTTGAGGTACTCGGCGATCTGGCTGGTCTCGTCCTTGGACTCGTTCAGCGGAATGCGGATCTTGCCGCAGGGCGAGGTGATGGCGCGGCTGACAAGGCCGGTGATCTTGCCGTCGATGTCGAAGAAATGGATCTGCTTGAAACCGAACAGGTCGCGATAGAAATCCCACCATTTGTCCATGTTGCCGCGATAGACATTGTGGGTGAGGTGGTCGAGATAATAGAAGCCGACGCCTTCGGGTTTCGGGTCGCGCTCGCCCAACCACTCGAACTCGGCATCGTAAGCGGAGCCTTTTTCGCCATAGGCTTCGATGAAATAAAGCAGCGAGCCGCCAATGCCGACGATCGCCGGCACGTCGAGCGCTTTGTCGCTTCCCTCATAGGGCGTGGCACCCTTTGAGACGGCGTGGTCGAAGGCATGTTTGGCATCGACCACGCGCCACGCCATCGAGGCGGCACAGGGGCCGTGCTTGTCGACGAACTTCATCGCATGTGAGCCGGGCTCGGCATTGACGACATAATTGATGTCGCCCTGGCGCCAGACGGTGATGTCCTTGCTGCGGTGCCTTGCGACCGCGACATAGCCCATGCGGGTGAACAAATCGGCGAGCTTTTCGGGCTCCGAATGCGCGAACTCGACGAATTCGAAACCGTCGGTGCCGGCTGGGTTTTGCTTGTTGATCTTGGCAGGCGGGGCGTCGTGCGGGAAGGGGCCCATGGCAGTCCTCCGAAAGCTGTCGCGGCCGTGCTTGGCCAGTTTCAACGATGATAGCGCGCAGTGTCCGCACGGTGCTTGCATTCAACCGCTTGAAATGCTCATCATGTGCGCAATTTGTGCATGAATGGAGGATTGTTCGTGGATGATACGCGTCTCGATCAATTTGACCGCAAGATAATGGCGCTTCTGCAGGAGGATGCGCGATTCACCAACAACGATCTGGCGGAGCGCGTGAACCTGTCGCCCTCGCAATGCTCGCGCCGCCGTCTGCGGCTCGAGGAAGACGGCTATATCAAGGGCTACCGTGCCGTCCTCGACCGGGACCGTCTGGGCTTTTCGCTGGTCAATGTCATCTCGGTGACGTTAGCCACCCACAACCGAGACAACGCCCGCCGCTTCGGCGAGCTGGTCGCCCGCCTGCCCGAAGTGCAGGAGGCGCACGCGCTGACCGGCGAGATGGATTACATCCTGAAGGTGGTGACGCCCGATCTCAAGTCACTGTCCGAGTTCGTCAACGGCGTGCTCCTGCCGCACGAATCCGTGCAGCATGTGAAGACCGCGATCGTGCTGGAGACGCTGAAGGAAACCGGCGCGCTGCCGATTTAAAGTGTGCCGATATTCAGGTGAGGCCGGCCTGCAAATGCGGCTTCCTGCGCTTCCGGTGCTCACGTACTTTAAGTACGCTCCGCTCCGGTTCTCGGAAGCCACCATTTTCGGCTCGGCCTGACCTGAATCTCAGCACACTTTCGCGGCAAATCCGTCACCCCCGCTGCTGCTGGATCAGCCCATAGAGGTTGGTGCAGCGTGCGCCTGAGCGGCAATAGGCGAACACCGGGCCTTCCAGCTCGTCGAGCGCAGCGGCCTGGTCCTCGACATTGTCCATGGTGATCTGGCCGCTGATCACCGGAATGTAGCGGAAGGCAAGCCCGGCCGCCTCGGCCGCGGCCTGAACGCTTCCGGCCGAAGGCTGGCCCGGCTGCTCGTCGTCCGGCCGGTTGCAGATCACGCTTTTGAAGCCTGCGTCCTTGATGGCGGCGATATCCTGCGGCTGGATCTGGCCGGAGACCGAATAGTCATCGCTGATCTGGCGGTATTCCATGATGTGGTCCTCGCAATCTCTTTGGCGGCAGTCATGCCACTCCGGGGCATGAGCGGCAATCCGTGCCAGCGGATTTCTCTGCCAAATAGAGAGTGAGGGCCGGAAAATCCAACCGGGCCGATCCTGATCCGGTTGGATGTTGGCCGCTCAGCTTCCCAGGATCGCGCCTTTGATCTGCGTGATGTTGTTGTGCATCATGTCGATATAGGTCGCGGCGGGACCATCGGGCTGAGACAGCGCGTCCGAATAGAGCGTGCCGCCGACCTTGATGCCGGTCTCGCCGGCGATCTGCTCGATGAGCCGCGGATTGGTGATGTTTTCCACGAAGATCGCCGCCGCCTTGTCTTGCTTCACTTGGCTAACCAGCTTGGCGACATCGGCCGCCGAGGGCTCGGATTCGGTCGAGATGCCTTCCGGCGCCAGGAAGGTCAGGCCGTATTCGTGCTCGAAATAGCCGAAAGCATCATGCGAGGTGATGACGACGCGCTTGGCTTGGGGGATCGACTGGATCGCCGCCTTCACTTCGCCCTCCAGCCCATCAAGCTTGGCAGTATAGGCGGCGGCATTGGCCTTATAGCTGTCGCAGCCTGCGCTATCGGCCGTGCAGAACGCGTCGGCGATGTTCTTCACATAGATCTTGGCGTTGGCGATCGACTGGAAGGCATGCGGATCGGTGACGGTCTTGCCGCCGCCGGTGCCAGCACCTTCGGCGGCATCCGCATCGGCGAATTCCGGCTTGAAGTCGATCGGCGTCACGCCCTTGGTCAGCGTCACGATCGCGGCCTTGGTGGCGCTGGCGTCGACCAGGCGCTGCAGGAAACCCTCGAAATGCAGGCCGTTGACCAGCACGACATCGGCTTTGGCCATCGCCACCGCGTCCGCCGGGCTCGGCTCATAGACATGCGCGTCGCCGTCCGGCCCGACAATGGTGGTGATGTTGACCCGGTCGCCGCCGACATTTTTCGCGAAGTCGGCAATCACAGTGAAGCTCGCCACGACCTTGAGCGGCACCGCGAAGGCTGACGAGGTTGCGAAGGCGCTTAATGTTATAACGCTCAACGCCAGGGCGGCTCGGAAGGATTTCAGCATTGGCAACGTCTCCTTTTAAGGGGTGGGAATGAGGGTCAGGCGGTGCGGTGCCGGTGATGCACGATGCGGGCGCGCAGCACGCCGCGCGTGCCGAACAGGATCGAGCAGAAATAGACGACGCCGGACGAAAGGATGATCGCCGGGCCGGACGGCAGCGACGCGTGGTAGGACAGGAGCAGTCCGGCGATGCAGGAGGCGAAGCCGATCAGCACCGCCAGCGCGCACATCGGCTCCACGCGCGCCGTCCAGAAGCGGGCCGCGGCGGCAGGCAGCATCATCAGTCCGACCGACAGCAGCGTGCCCAACGCCTGGAAGCCGCCGACGAGGTTGAGCACGACAAGGCCCAAGAAAATGAAATGCACCGGGCTGCCCATGCGGCTCACCGAGCGCAGGAACAGCGGATCGAGGCATTCGGCGACAAGCGCGCGCCAGAAGATGGCGAGACAGGCTAGCGTCACCGCCACGATTCCGCCGATCAGGATCAGCGCCTCATCGTTGAGCGCCAGCACCGTGCCGAACAGCACATGCATCAGGTCGACGCTGGAGCCGCGGATCGACACCATCAGCACGCCGACGGCCAGTGAGATAAGATAGAAGGCCGCCATCGAGGCGTCCTCGCGCTGGATGGTGAAGCGAGAGACGGCACCCGCGCCGAGCGCCACGATGATGCCGGCGATCAGCCCGCCGATGGTCATCGGCAGGATTTCGAGGCCATAAAGCAGGAAGCCGGCGGCAGCGCCGGGCAGGATGGCATGCGCCATCGCGTCGCCCGACAGGCTCATGCGCCTGAGCATCAGGAAGACGCCGACCGGGCAGGCGCCGAGCGACAGCATCAGCGAGCCGAACAGCGCCCGCTGCATGAAGGCGAAGTCGGCGAAGGGCGCGATGAACAGGCCGTAGAGGAAATCCATCATGCCGCCCTCGGTCCGGAGCCGTGATGATGGTCGTGTCGGTGGTCATGCCCATGATCATGATCGTGCGCCTGATCATGGCTGTGTTCATGCTCACTCGGCTCGCACCACGGCGCATTTTCTTCCCACGCCTCGTGGAAGCGCCTTGCCTTGAGCAGATTTTCCGGCCGCAGCGTTTCCTTGGTGTCGCCCCAGGCGACGGGCTGGCGGGCAAGCAGCAGCGTTTCCGGGAAATTCTGCCGCACCAGGTCGAGGTCGTGAATCACGACCATGATGGTGCGCTCCTCGCCATGCCAGCGCTTTATCAACTGGATGAGATCGCCCACCGTCTTGGAGTCGACCGCATTGAACGGCTCGTCGAGCAGGATGAGGTCGGCGTCCTGCAGAAGCACGCGGGCAAACAGCGTGCGCTGCAGCTGGCCGCCGGACAGCGTGTCGATCGGCCGCTTCTCGAAGCCGCCGAGCCCGACCGCCATCAGCGCCTTGCTGACGGATTCTCGGTCCTCTTTGGTGTAGCGCCCGAGCATGCCGCGCTTTGGCCACAGGCCGAGCGAGACCAGATCGACGACGCGCGCCGGAAAGGAGCGGTCGAGCTCCGACTGCTGCGGAAGATAGGCGGTGCGGACGCCCGGCATGCGGACCACCGCGCCCTCCATCGGCTTCAGCACGCCGACGATACCCTTCATCAGCGTCGATTTGCCCGAGCCGTTGGCGCCGACCACCGCGGTCAGCGAACCTTTGCGGACGGTGCCGTTCAAATGGTGGATGGCCGCGTGGCTGTTGTAGCCCAGCGTCAGGTCGCGGAAAGTCAGGCAGGCATTGGTCATCGGGCGGCGGTCCGCGAAATCGAGTGAGCTGTCGATATGTGATGTTATTACATTAGTCAACACGCCAGGCTGGCGCAATTGTGTCACGACCGGTCAACTCGCCGTGTAGGTGGGCGGCAGAGACCGGACACTTGGCTCAATTGGTTTCGCGTCAGCCGGCCTTGCCCCGCGTCCGCCCGGACTCTAAAGAGCAGCGACTCCCATAACGAAGGAACCTCCAATGAGCATTCGTCGCATCGATGTCGGCCCGCGCATGAGCCAGATCGTCATCCATGGCAACACCGTCTATCTGGCCGGCCAGGTCGGCGAGCCCGGCGGCAACGTCGCCTCGCAGACCCGCGACATCCTCAAGACCATCGACGAACTGCTGGCCAAGGCCGGCACCGACAAGACCAAGATCGTCCAGGCGATCATCTGGCTGGCCGACATGGGCACCTTCGCCGAAATGAATTCGGAATGGGACAAGTGGGTGCCGCAAGGCCATACCCCGGCACGCGCCACCGGCGAAGCCAAGCTCGCCGCCCCGGAATATCTGGTCGAGATTATTGTGACTGCGGCGATCTGAGGCGCCGACTTTCCCTTCTCCCCTTGTGGGAGAAGGTGGCCGCGAAGCGGCCGGATGGGGGGTGCTCCAGGGAATGCCAGCGTCTCACTCCGCTGGAACACCCCTCATCCGTCTCGGCGCTGCGCGCCGATCCACCTTCTCCCGCAAGGGGAGAAGGAGAAGAGCTCATCCCTGCGACGGGGTAAACCGCGCCACCAGCGTGTGGCTCTCCGCCGGATAGATGAACCGTACATGGGTCACCGGATGCTCGGCGCTCCAGGTGCGGCGTTCGACCACTAGGCAGGGCGCGCCCACGTCGATATCCAGCGCATCGGCGATCGTCTCGTCGGCGGCCATGGCGCGGATGCGGTGCTCGGCCTCGCTCCACGGAACGCGGCCGATCAGCCACGGGCCCGGCGCGATGTCGAGAAATTCCTCCTCGGCTGCCTCGGCCACCGCTGAAAGATTGATCAGGCGCTGCTCTAGCGCGAACGGCCGTTCGCCGGCAAAATGCAGGCCCTCCAGCGCGAGCACCGGACCTGATTGGGAGAGCCCGAGCAGCGCGCGGTCTTCGGTGCCACCGCGCCGCTGGACGCGTTCCAGCCGCTCATAGCGATAGGGCAGGCCGAGCGCCTCGACCTCGATCCGGATGTCATGCAGCTCAAGCACCGCCGCCTGCGACTGCGGCTGGCGCACGAAACTACCGGAGCGGCGGCGGCGCTCGATCAGCCCGGCCTTGGCCAACTGCGACAGCGCCTTGTTCACCGTCATGCGCGAGCAATTGTAGTGAGCCGTCAGCTCGTGCTCGAAGGGGATGCGATGGCCCGGCGCCCAGGCGCCCGACAGGATCTTTTCGCGGATATCCGACAGGATGCGTTGATGCAGCGAGAGGATCTCGCCGCCTTCGATGTCCTCCGGTTCGACAAGACTCATCGGATGTTCCTGTTCAGCCTTGCGACAGCGCGGTCATGACTTTGCGGAACCGCGCGGCGATGGCATCGCGCTTGGCATGCCTGCCGCCGCTGACCTGCTTCTTGCCATGCACCCAGACGCAATCGACCTTGCTGCCATTGGCGAAAATCCAGGCGTCGAGGATCGCATCGCCTGTCTTGCCGGAGAGCGATGGATGATTTTGGTCGAGCGAGACGAGATCGGCAGGGCAGCCGGCGGCAATTTGCGCCGGACCGGCGCCGAGCGCCTGGCTGCCGCCGTCGAGCGAAGCATCGAACAGGGCACGCCCCGTCGATCCGCCAGCGCGGGCTAGCACGTTGCGGGCGCGATGGGCGAGGCGCTGCGAATATTCGAGCTGCCGAAGCTCGTCCGGCAGGCCGATCAGCACATTGGAGTCGGAGCCGACGCCAAAGCGGCCGCCATGCTCGATGAACAGTGGCGCCGCGAACGTACCGTCACCGAGATTGGCTTCGGTGATCGGACAGAGTCCGGCGACGGCGCCGGTCCGGGCCATGGCAATCGTCTCGGCCTCGGTCATATGGGTGGCGTGGATCAGGCACCAGCGCTTGTCGACTTTGGCGTTGGCCAGCAGGAATTCGACCGGACGCTTGCCCGACCAGGCGACGCAGTCCTCGACTTCCTTCATCTGTTCGGCGACATGGATATGGATCGGTCCGTCCGGTGCCATCGCGGCGACCGCATCGAGCTCGTCCGGCGTCGCGGCGCGCAGGCTGTGCGGCGCAACGCCGACGACGACCTGCTCCAACGAGCGAACGCCCTCGCGGCTTTTCTCAAGCAGGCGCCCGAAGCGCTCGACATCATTGATGAATCGCCGCTGGCCTTCGTTGGGCGCGGCGCCGCCGAAGGCGGAATGGGCATAGAAAACCGGCAACAGTGTCAGGCCAATGCCGGTATCTGCGGCGGCAGCCGAGATCCGCTCCGCCATTTCGGCGATATTGGCGTAAGGCTTTCCGTCGCGATCATGGTGGAGGTAGTGGAACTCGCCGACGCGCGAAAAGCCGGCCTCCAGCATTTCGACATAAAGCTGCGCCGCCACAGCCTCGACCTGGTCCGGCGTCATCGACAGCGCGAAGCGGTACATCACTTCGCGCCAGCTCCAGAAACTGTCGGCCGAAGGTCCGCGCAATTCGGCCAGACCCGCCATGCCGCGCTGGAAGGCGTGGCTGTGCAAATTGGGCATGCCGGGCATGACGATGGCGTGGCGCTCGTCGCCGGCTTGCGCGGAAGCGCTGGCCTCGACCTTCGAGATGCGGCCGCCGTCGAAAGCGATCCTCACATTGCTTTGCCAGCCCTCGGGCAGAAGCGCCTCTTCCGCAAAGATCGCCGTCACCTGCGTCTCCAAATCTCGATGTGTGAGCGACGATATTGCTTGCGTCGCGTCTCAATATGTATATACATAATCGCCATCCTTTCAAATGGAAAAGATGATGGGTGGAGCAAACGGGAAGAGCGGCCATCGGGTCTGGCGCAATGCGCGCCTGGCGACCGTGGCCGAGGGTGCGGCCGGCCTCGGCATCGTCGAGAAAGGCGCGGTCGCCGCGCGCGACGGGCTTATCGTCTATGCCGGCCCCGAAGCCGAGATGCCGGCTGCTGCCGGGCAGGGCGCCGAGACCGTCGATTGCGCTGGACGCTGGATCACTCCCGGCCTGATCGACTGCCACACGCATCTTGTCTATGCGGGAAACCGCGCCAACGAGTTCGAGATGCGGCTGGCCGGCGCCACATATGAGGAGGTGGCACGCGCCGGCGGCGGCATCGTCTCCTCGGTCAAGTCGCTGCGCGCCGCAAGCGAGGACGAACTCGTCGCCCAGACGCTGCCGCGGCTCGACGCGCTGATCGCCGAAGGCGTCACCACCGTCGAGATCAAGTCCGGCTACGGCCTAGACCTCGAGAACGAGAAGAAGTCGCTGCGCGCCGCCCGCCGGCTGAGCAACGAGCGCCCCGTCATGGTCCGCACGACATGTCTCGCCGCCCACGCGCTGCCGCCGGAAGCCAAGGGCGACAAGGACGCCTTCATCGATCTCGTCGCCGGCACGATCCTGCCGCAAGTCGCCGCCGAAAAGCTCGCCGACGCGGTCGATGGGTTCTGCGAGGGCATCGCCTTCTCGCCGGAGCAAATGGCGCGCGTGTTCGATAAGGCAAAGGCGCTCGACCTGCCCGTAAAACTCCACGCCGACCAGCTTTCCAATCTGCATGGCGCGGCGCTTGCCGCCCGCTATGGCGCACTATCGGCCGACCATCTCGAATACACGGACGAGGAGGGAGCCGCCGCGATGGCCAAGGCAGGCACCGTGGCGACCATCCTGCCCGGCGCTTACTACTTCATCCGCGAGACCAAGAAGCCGCCGGTCGATCTCTTTCGCCGCCGCGGCGTGAAGATGGCTGTCGCCACCGACTCCAATCCCGGCACGTCGCCGCTCACCTCGCTGCTGCTCACCATGAACATGGCCGCGACGCTGTTTGGCATGACCGTCAACGAATGCCTCGCCGGCGTCACTCGCGAAGCCGCGCGGGCGTTGGGCTTGCTTGAACAGACCGGCACGCTGGAAGCCGGCAAATCGGCCGATCTCGCCATCTGGGACATCGAGCGCCCGGCCGAACTCGTCTACCGCATGGGCTTCAACCCGCTCCATGCCCGTATCTGGAGAGGACAATGACGGAACTTACCCTGAAGCCCGGCAGCGCCACGCTTGCCGACTGGCGCGCCATCTATCGCGGCGCCGTGCCGAAGCTTGACGCCGCCTGCCGGCCGAAGATCCGGGACAGCGCCGAGGCCGTCGCCCGCATCGTCGCCAAGGGCGAGCCGGTCTATGGCATCAACACCGGCTTCGGCAAGCTGGCCAGCGTCCGCATCCCGGCAAACGACCTCGAAACGCTCCAGCGCAACATCGTGCTGTCGCACGCCGCCGGCGTCGGCGAGCCGATGCCTGTCGCCGTGGTGCGGCTGATGATGGCGCTGAAGCTCGCCAGCCTGGCCCAGGGCGCATCCGGCGTGCGGCCTCAGACCATAGAATTGCTGGAAGCAATGCTCGCCAACGACGTCATTCCGGTGGTGCCGGCGCAAGGCTCGGTCGGCGCTTCCGGCGACCTCGCGCCGCTTTCGCATATGACCGCCGTGATGATCGGCGTCGGCGAATGCTTTACCCCGCATGGCCGGTTCCCGGCCAAGGTCGCCTTCGTCTCGCATGGGCTGGAGGCGGTGACATTAGGCGCCAAGGAGGGTCTCGCGTTGCTCAACGGCACGCAGTTCTCGACCGCCTTCGCGCTGGCCGGCCTGTTCGAGGCCGAGGTTCTTTACCAGTCGGCGCTGGTCGCCGGCGCGCTGTCGACCGATGCCGCCAAGGGTTCGGACGCCCCCTTCGACCCGCGCATCCATCTGTTGCGCAAGCATCGTGGCCAGATCGAGACGGCGGACGCGTTGCGTAATCTCATGGCCGGCAGCGGCATTCGTGAATCGCACCGTGTCGGCGACGAGCGCGTGCAGGATCCGTACTGCCTGCGCTGCCAGCCGCAGGTGATGGGCGCTGCGCTCGACGTGCTGCGCAAGGCCGCCGACACGCTCGAGACGGAAGCCAACGGCGTCACCGACAACCCGCTGATCTTCGCCGAGGACGACACCGCGCTCTCGGGCGGCAATTTCCACGCCGAGCCGGTGGCCTTCGCCGCCGACATGATTGCGCTTGCCGTCTGCGAGATCGGCTCGCTGTCGGAGCGTCGCATTGCCATGCTGGTCGATCCGGCATTGTCCGGCATGCCGGCCTTCCTGACGCCGAAGCCCGGTCTGAACTCCGGTTTCATGATCCCGCAGGTGACGGCGGCGGCCCTCGTTTCCGAAAACAAGCAGAAGGCCTACCCGGCGAGCGTCGATTCCATTCCGACGTCGGCCAACCAGGAAGATCATGTCTCGATGGCCGCCCACGGCGCGCGCCGGCTGCTCGGCATGATCGAGAATGCGACCGCCGTCATCGGCATCGAATTGCTGGCCGCCGCGCAAGGCTGCGATTTTCACGCGCCGCTTGCATCCAGCGAGGCGCTGGAGGCGGTGCGCAAATTGGTCCGGGCCGAAGTCCCGCATCTCGACAATGATCGCCATTTCCACCCCGACATGGAAAAGGCGATCGCCATGGTCCGCAACGGCGCCGCGGTGAATGCGGCCGGTGCCGTGAAGCTGCCGGGGATCGCGTCGTGAGAGCGCTCTCCAGGCTAGATCGAGTTCCTTCGCGCCCCCCTCTGGCCTGCCGGCCATCTCCCCCTCCAGGGGGGAGATCAGCAGCTGCTTTGGCGCCGCTCTTCCTTCAACGCAGGCGATTGGCGAAAGCCGTCGTGACATCTGATCTCCCCCCAAGAGGGGGAGATGCCCGGCAGGGCAGAGGGGGGCGCCGTAGAGCTCCAACCTGCGGAGACCTCGCATGACCCCGTCCTGGCTCACGGTCACCCAGGGCACCGCGCCGCTGCTGGTTTCAATCCCGCACACCGGCATCGACCTCGCAGGCCTCGACTCGCGCCTCGTCTCGACTTGGCTCGGGCGGCGCGACTGCGACTGGTGGATCGACAAGCTCTATGATTTCGCCGCCGACCTCGGCGCAACCGTCGTGCACACCGCCATCTCGCGTACCGTTATCGACGTCAACCGCGATCCGTCGGGCGTTTCGCTCTATCCCGGCCAGGCGACGACCACCCTTTGCCCGACAGACACGTTTGACGGCGATCCGCTCTACCGCATGGGTGAGGAGCCGAGCCCATCCGAGATCGACCAGCGCCGCGAGACCTATTTCGAGCCTTACCATGCCGCCCTGCAGGCCGAGATCGACCGGCTGCGCGGCATGCATGACAAGATCGTGCTCTATGACTGCCATTCGATCCGCTCGGTGCTGCCGCGCCTGTTCGACGGCACGCTGCCGGTCTTCAACCTTGGCACCAATGACGGCAAGAGCACCGATCCCGTGCTGCAGGAAAAAGTGGCCGCCATCCTGGCCGCGACCGGCGAGACCTGGGTGGTCAACGGCCGCTTCAAGGGCGGCTGGATCACCAGAAGCTTCGGCCAGCCCGGGAACGGCGTGCATGCGCTGCAGATGGAGCTCTCCAACCGCGGCTACATGCGCGAGCCTGCGGAAAAAGGTTCGCCGGAAAATTGGCCGGTGCCTTACGACCCAAGCTACGCCGCGCCGATCCGCGCCACGCTGAAGACAATCCTCGAAACCGCCATTGACTGGGCTGGGCGCTGACGCGCTGCCCGCCTTGCTTGAAAGGGACATTGATGACCGATCCTCGTCACAACATCCGTGAAGTGCGCGCCCCCCGCGGCGACAAGCTCAACGCCCGTTACTGGACGACGGAAGCGCCGCTGCGCATGCTGATGAACAACCTCGATCCCGAGGTCGCCGAGAACCCGAACGAGCTCGTCGTCTATGGCGGCATCGGCAGGGCGGCGCGCACCTGGAACGATTTCGACCGCATCGTCGCTTCGCTGAAGACGCTCGGCGAGGACGAGACGCTTCTGGTGCAGTCGGGCAAGCCGGTCGGCGTCTTCAAAACCCACGCCAACGCGCCGCGCGTGCTCATCGCCAACTCCAATATCGTGCCGCACTGGGCGACCTGGGAGAAGTTCAACGAGCTCGATAGGAAAGGCCTGATGATGTACGGCCAGATGACAGCCGGCTCCTGGATCTATATCGGCACGCAAGGCATCGTCCAAGGTACCTACGAGACCTTCGTTGAGGCCGGCCGCCAGCATTATAACGGCGACCTCAAGGGCAAGTGGATCCTGACCGGCGGCCTCGGCGGCATGGGTGGCGCCCAGCCCTTGGCAGCAGTCATGGCCGGCGCTTCCTGCCTTGCGATCGAGTGCAACCCGGACTCGATCGATTTCCGCTTGCGCACCCGCTATGTCGACGAGAAGGCCGAGACGCTCGACGAAGCGATGGACATGATTGATCGCTGGACCAAGGCCGGCGAGGCAAAATCGGTCGGGCTGCTCGGCAACGCCGCCGAGATCGTGCCGGAGATGTTCAAACGCGGCATCCGCCCCGACATTCTCACCGACCAGACCTCGGCGCATGACCCGATCAACGGCTATCTGCCGAAGGGCTGGACGATGGCCGAGTGGCGCGAGAAGCGCACCTCGGATCCGAAGGCCGTCGAGAAGGCCGCCCGCGGCTCGATGCGCGAGCATGTCGAGGCGATGGTGGCATTCTGGAACGCCGGCGTGCCGACGCTCGACTACGGCAACAACATCCGCCAGGTCGCCAAGGACGAGGGTTTCGAGAACGCCTTTGCATTCCCGGGCTTCGTGCCGGCCTATATCCGGCCGCTGTTCTGCCGCGGTATCGGCCCGTTCCGCTGGGCCGCTCTCTCGGGCGATCCGGAAGATATCTACAAGACCGACGCCAAGGTGCGCGAGCTCACTCCCGGCAATACCCATCTGCACAACTGGCTCGACATGGCGCGCGAGCGCATCTCGTTCCAGGGATTGCCGGCGCGCATCTGCTGGGTCGGCCTCGGCGACCGCCACCGGCTCGGCCTCGCCTTCAACGAAATGGTCGCCAAGGGCGAGCTCAAGGCGCCGGTGGTCATCGGCCGCGACCATCTCGATTCCGGCTCGGTCGCCTCGCCGAACCGCGAGACCGAAGCGATGAAGGACGGCTCCGACGCGATTTCCGACTGGCCGCTGCTCAACGCGCTGCTCAACACCGCGTCGGGCGCGACCTGGGTGTCGCTGCACCATGGCGGCGGCGTCGGCATGGGCTTCTCGCAGCATGCCGGCATGGTCATCGTCGCCGACGGCACGGCTGACGCGGCAAAGCGCCTGGAGCGCGTGTTGTGGAACGACCCGGCGACAGGCGTGATGCGCCATGCCGATGCCGGCTACGACATCGCCATCAAGTGCGCCAAGGAGCACCAGCTCAACCTGCCGGGCATCCTGGGCTGACGACGTAAGGGCGGCGGCTATCTGTTGTTCTTGAGATAGTCACTCAAAGATTGGGCGCCGCTCTGCTCCAGAAGCGTGCTTAACTTCATGTCAGAGCGGCGGCCTTCTGCGAAGTTGTCGCCGTAGGTTTCCCTCAGTGTGCCGACAAGAGTGTTGCCGTGTTTCTCGCTAATACGGCCATTCTCATCTCTATGGCGACCATCAAGTCCAGGTTGTTTGATCATGTTGAAAAGCCTCGATTCGGATGACGCTCGGTTCGATTCGATGCCTAGCACAAGTCGGAACATAACGGAAACAGATTTCTAGGAATGGGATCAAAAATGAAAATCCTTCGTGCCGCCGATTACCGCGTCATGCCGTGGAAGAATGGCGGCGGCACGACCACCGAAATCGCCGTGTCGCCCGACGGCGCCGGGCTCGAGGATTTCGACTGGCGCGTCTCGATGGCCCGGGTCGAGACGAGCGGGCCGTTCTCAAGCTTCGCAGCCATAGATCGAACACTGTCGGTGCTGGAAGGCGAGGGGATCAT
This sequence comes from Mesorhizobium sp. CA7, assembly GCF_020165015.1. Classification (NCBI taxonomy): domain Bacteria; kingdom Pseudomonadati; phylum Pseudomonadota; class Alphaproteobacteria; order Hyphomicrobiales; family Phyllobacteriaceae; genus Mesorhizobium; species Mesorhizobium sp. CA7. The sequence continues at coordinate 11,463 of NZ_JAIUHH010000020.1, read as the reverse complement.
TCTCGACATTGCCGGCCAGGCGCCGGCGCGGTTGACCATGGCCTCGGCGCCGCTCGCCTTTCCGGGCGACGTGCCGACCGGCGCGGCGCTGATCGGCGGCCCGATCACCGATCTCAACATCATGACCCGCCGTGGCCGCATGGCCCATGAGGTCGAGCGCCGGTCTTTCACCGCCGAGATTCGGATTGCGCCGCGCGCCGACACCACGCTCGTTCTTGCCGTCGGTGCCGGCGCCACGCTCCTCACGCACGATGGGCCGAGCCTCGGACCGCTCGACACGCTGATCCTCGACCGCGACAGCCCGGAATTGCGGCTTCAGCCCAAGGGGCAGGGCCTGCTTTTCGTGATCGGGCTCCACCGCCTCGCCGCCAACCATTAACGGCTGTTGCCAAACATGATCGCGGCTTGGGCGAATTATCGCCCGGCCCCTTGCATGTACCACGAAAAAGCCTGAATCCTTGCCCTGATCCAACCGGGGGCGGAGAGCGAGGGGCGTTCGCCCACGAGCTGTCGAAAGGGCACGCCCCGGTTGTGGTGCGCAAAACAAACTTTCGGCCGATCAGTGATGCAACCAATTGCAATTGAACCGGTTTTAGGGCCATTGCCGTGGCGGTGACGCCGCATTGCGCCCCCGCTTACGGAATTTTCAATGAACATTCAGACCAATCCCAACAAGATCGAACTCACAAGCGCCGGCTTCCCGGCGGCAACGGATGCGCCGATACGCTCCAACTTCCTGCCTGAGGATCGGCTGCGCGCCTTGGGCGTCGCGCTCGCCAAGGGCGAGGTCAAGGAATTGTTCGGCCTCGCCCCGTTCGAGTTCCAGGCCCGCATCCGCGACAGCGCCAAGAAGATTCTCGAAGTCTACCGCTCGACCAATGCCGCGCAGGCCAAGGGCGAGACCATCACGCCGGCCGCGCAATGGCTGCTGGACAACAATTACTTGGTCGAGGAGACCATCTTCCAGGTCAAGCGCGACCTGCCGCGCCGCTTCTACCGGCAGTTGCCGACGCTCACGCTCGGCGACGGCACGGTGCTGCCACGCGCCTTCGTCGTGGCGTGGAGCTATGTCGAGCATTCCGACAGCTCCGTGTCGGCCAGCATGTTCAAGGCTATCGTCGAGGGCTTCCAGTCGGTCGAGCCGATGAAGATCGGCGAGCTCTGGGCGCTGCCCTCGCTGCTGCGCTTCGTGCTGATCGAGAACCTGCGCCGCATCGCCGTGCGCGTCGAGCGCACCAGGCAGATGCGCCAGACCGCCAACGAGGTCGCCGACCGGGTTCTGGCGACCGACGACAATGCCGACCGCACCAGGATCCTATCGAACTACAGCGCGCATGCGCAGGACACCACCTTCGCCACCCAACTGCTCTACCGCCTGCGCGACGGATCGCAGAACGCCGGCCGCGCGCTGGAATGGCTGGAAGGCGAGCTCGAAAAGACCGGTTCCGATGCCGAGGAGATCATCATCTCCGAGCATCAGACGCTGTCCTCGGGCAATGTCACCACCGGCAACATCATTCGCGGTCTGCGCCTCATCAATGACGTCGACTGGACGGTCTGGTTCGAGGGCGTCAGCCGCATCGACACGCTGCTGCGCGACAAGACCGATTTCGCCAACCTCGATTTCTTCTCGCGCGACCAGTACCGCACCGCGATCGAACAGCTGGCGCGCCGCTCGCATCTCTCCGAGTACCGCGTCGCCGAAAAGGCGATCGAGCTTGCCGGCCACACACCCGGCCTCACCGATGCGTCCGGCGTGCCGGAAACAGCGGACCCCGCCGTGCACACCGATGTCGGCTTCTTCCTGGTCGGCCCGCGCCGGCAGGAGCTGGAAAGGGCGATCGGCTACCGGCCGCCTTTCTATGTGACCTTCAAACGAGGCTTTGCCAGCGCCGGCTGGCTGGGCATCGTCGTGCCGGTTTTCCTGTTGACGGCGCTGCTGCTGGTGCTGTCGGGCAAAGCGCTCGTCAATCTCGGCCTGTCGGTGGAATCGATCACGCTGATGCTGGCGCTGTTCGCCGTTCCAGCCAGCGAAGGCGCGCTGGCCTTCTTCAACACCGTGGTAGCGCTGTTCCTGAAGCCGACCAGGCTTGTCGGCTACGATTACAACAAGCACGGCATCCCGGCCGAATCGCGCACCTTGGTCGTGGTGCCTTCGCTGATCGGCTCGCGCGACGACGTCGAGGAAAACATCCGCAACATCGAGGTGCACCACCTCGCCAACACGGCGGACGAGATCCGTTTCGCGCTGTTGTCCGACTGGCCGGATTCCAAGACCGAGATCGACGTCGCCGACATCGAGATCCTGCAATATGCCCGCGACGAGATCGCCAGGCTCAATGCCCGCTATCCGTCCGAAGGTTCGCCGCGCTTCTACCTCTTGCATCGCCGCCGGCTCTATAACCAGGCTCAGGGCTGCTGGATGGGCTGGGAGCGCAAGCGCGGCAAGCTGCATGAGCTGAACCTTCTTTTGCGCGGCGACAGCGACACTACCTTCCTGCCGCTCGATGTGCCGCTGCCGGAAAACGTCGTCTATGTGATGACGCTCGACGCCGACACGCGCACCACGCGCGACGCGGTTTCGGACCTGGTCGGCAAGCTCGCCCATCCGCTGAACCGCCCGCATTTCGATCCGGTCAAGCGCATCGTCACCGCCGGCTACACCATCCTGCAGCCGCGCATCACCGCTTCGCTCACCAGCGGCGACGACGCCTCCTTCTTCCAGCGTGTCTTCTCGGCCAATCGCGGTCTCGACCCCTATGTCTTCGCGGTCTCTGACCTCTACCAGGACGTCTTCGGCGACGGCTCCTTCACCGGCAAGGGCCTCTACCATATCGACGCCTTCGAAGCGGCGCTGAAGAACCGCATCGACGAAAACACCATCCTCAGCCACGATCTGCTCGAAGGCGCGCTGGCACGCGCCGCGCTGGTCACCGACGTCGAGCTGGTCGAAGACTATCCGACCCGCTACTCGGTCGACGCCTCGCGCCACCACCGCTGGGCGCGCGGCGACTGGCAGCTGCTCGGCTATATCTTCGATCCGCGCTCCGGCGTGCCTGCGCTGTCGCGCTGGAAGATGGTCGACAATCTGCGCCGCTCGGTCACCCCGATCTTCTGGGTCATGGCCTGCATTGCCGGCTGGACGCTGCTGCCCTTCACCCAGGCGGCGCAGTGGCAGGCTCTTATGATCCTCAGCCTGTTCATGGCGCCGACCTTCGACATCGTGAACGGCATCCTGCCGAAGAGCGGCGACCAGACGCCGCGCGGCCATTTCTCCGCTTTGGCCCGCGATACCGTGTTCGGCACCGCGCTCGTGGCGTTAAAAGTGCTTTTGATGGCGCATCTCGCCTGGATGATGGGCGATGCCATCATCCGCACCATCTATCGGCTCTTCGTCAGCCGGCAAAATCTTTTGGAATGGCGTACCGCCTCGCAAGCCGCCAAGGGCGGCAACGATCTCGGCGCCTATTACGGCATGATGTACGGCGCGGTGATCATCGGCGTCGTTGGCCTGGCGATTCCGGTGCTGGCCGATTCCACCGGCGCCTTCGTCGCGTTCTTCTTCGCCATCTTCTGGATCGCTTCGCCCGCCGTCGCCTGCTGGATCAGCCGCTCGGCCGAGACTGAGGACAGGCTGCGTATCTCGACCGCCGACATCCACGCGCTGCGCACCTTCGCGCGCCGCACCTGGCACTATTTCGAGACCTTCGTGACGGCCGAGCAGCATCACCTGCCGCCGGACAATTTCCAGGAAAGCCCGGCGCCGGTTGTGGCGCCGCGCACCTCGCCGACCAATATCGGCGTCTATCTGCTCTCGGTTGTATCGGCGCGCGATTTCGGCTGGATCAGCCTGTCGGACGCCATCACCCGCATCGACGCCACGATGACGACCATCGAGAACATGCCGCGCGATCGCGGCCATCTTTATAACTGGTATGACACCACGACACTGAAGCCGCTCTATCCGCTCTACATCTCAGCGGTCGACAGCGGCAATCTCGCTGGACATCTCGTCGCGGTGGCGGCGTCCTGCGCCGAATGGGCCGAAGCGCCTTCCGTGCATCTGCAAGGCGATTTCGAAGGCATCATCGACACCGTCACTATCCTTGACGAGAGCCTGGACGAGCTGCCGGACGACCGTCGGCAACTGCGGCCGCTGCGCCAGCGCCTTGCCGACCGTCTCGACGGCATGCGCCGCGCGGTGGCGACCATCAAGGCGCAGCCTGAGATGGCGTCGATCCGCACCATCAATCTTGCGGTGCTGGCCGGCGAGATCCGCAAGCTCGCCACCGCCATCCACACCGAGGCGGCATCGCCGAAGAGCGATGTCATCGCCGATTGGGCGGCCAGGCTGGAAGCGACCTGCGAGGCGCATGTGCACGACTCGCACAATGACGATAGCGCGGTCGCCGCTCTGCGCGCCAAGCTGCTCGCCTTGCGCGAGCGCTGTCGCCGCTACGCCTTCGAAATGGATTTCTCCTTCCTGATGCGGCAGGAGCGCAAGCTGCTCTCGATCGGTTACCGCGTCGAGGAGCGCCAGCTCGACGAGAGCTGCTACGACCTGCTTGCTTCCGAAGCACGGCTCACCAGCCTGTTCGCCATCGCCAAGGGCGACCTGCCGACCGAGCACTGGTTCCGTCTGGGACGGCCGATCGTCGAGATCGGCTTCCAGGGCGCGCTGATGTCCTGGTCGGGCTCGATGTTCGAGTATCTGATGCCGCCGCTGGTGATGAAGGAGCCGCAGGGCTCGATCCTCAACCAGACCAGCAAGCTCATCATCAAGCGCCAGATCCAGTATGCGCGTTCCAAGAACGTGCCCTGGGGCATTTCGGAAGCGGCCTACAACGCCCGCGACCGCGAGCTCACCTATCAGTACACCAATTTCGGCGTGCCCGGGCTCGGCCTGAAGCGCGGCCTTGGCCAGAACACCGTGATCGCCCCCTATGCGACGATCCTGGCCGCACAGTTCAATCCGCGCGAGGCGGTGCAGAACCTGCAGCGGCTGCGCTCGATCGGCGCGCTCGGCCGTCACGGCTTCTACGACGCGGTCGATTTCACGCCGCAACGCGTGCCCGAAGGCACCGACCACGCTGTGGTGCAGAACTATATGGCGCACCATTCCGGCATGACGATCGCGGCGGTAGCCGACGCTATTTTCGAGGGCCGGCTGCGCGAGCGTTTCCACAGCGACCCGGTGATCGAATCGGCCGAGCTTCTGCTGCAGGAGAAGGCGCCGCGCGACATTCCGACGGCGACCGTCAGGACGGAAGCCGACGAGCGCTCCAAGGACGAGACCGAGGCCGAGAGCCCGGATAGCCGTGTCGTGCTCGACCCGATCAAGGCGCTGCGGGCGACCAACGTCATGTCCAACGGCCGCTATTCAGTCATGGTCACCGCCACCGGCTCCGGCTACAGCCGCTTCGGCGAGCTTGCCGTCACCCGCTGGCAGCCGGATCCGAGCGAGGATCGCCTCGGCTCCTATATCTTCCTGCGCGACGCGGCGACCGGCGACTGGTGGTCCGCCACCGCGGAGCCGAAGCGCGCCGAGGGCGAGCGCGTCCAGACGCTGTTTGGCGACGACAAGGCGAGCTTCACCAAGACGGTGGGTTCGCTGCGTTCGGAAGTCGAATGCATCGTCATTTCAGAAGGCAATGGCGAAGGCCGCCGCATCACGCTCTACAATGACGGCGCCACCGACCGGCACATCGAAGTGACTTCCTTCGCCGAGCTGGTGCTCGGCAACGAGACTTCGGACAACGCGCATCCGGCGTTCTCCAAGATGTTCGTCGAGACCGAGATCGCGCCGAACAACAGCGCGATCTTCGCCACAAGGCGCAAGCGCGACAACAACGATCCCGACCTCACCATGGTGCATTTCGTCACCGACCCGTCCGGCCCGTCGCGCGATGCCGAGGCCGAGACCGACCGGCGCGCCTTCATCGGCCGTGGCCGCACCATCGCAGATGCCGTCGCCTTCGACCCCGGCGTCAGGCTTTCGGGCAGCCAGGGCTTCACGCTCGACCCGGTAGCGGCGCTGCGCCGCCAGGTGCGCGTTCCGGCCAACAAGAAGATATCGCTGACCTTCTGGACCGCCGTCGGCGCCAATCGCGGCGAGCTCGACGAGGCGATCGCCCGTCTCGACCACCAGGAGAGCTTCGCCCGCCAGGCCATGCTTGCCTGGACGCGCAGCCAGGTGCAGACGCGCCATCTGGGGCTCAGCCTCACCGACGCCGCCAATGTGCAGAAGCTGGCGCGCTATTTGATCTATCCCGATCCGTTCCTGCGCCTGCCGGCGGAATCCATAGCGTCGGGCCTCGGCCGCCAGTCGAGCCTTTGGCCGACCAGCATCTCTGGCGATTTCCCGATCTTCCTCGTGCGCATCGGCGACGTCGCCGATCTCGAGATCGTCGCCCAGGCGCTCCGCTTCCAGGAATATATGCGGGCGCGTGGCATGATGATCGACTTCGTCGTCGTCAACGAGCAGGCCTCGTCCTATGTGCAGGACCTGCAGCGCGCGGTGGAGACGCTGTGCGAGAACAGCCGCCTGCGCGGCCGCGAGCTCGGGCCCCGCCAGCATATCTTCGCGGTGCGCCGCGACCTGATGGACGAGCCGACCTACAAGACGTTGCTATCGGTGGCGCGCGTCGTGCTGCACACCCGTAACGGCACGATCTTCGATCAGCTCGAACGTGCCGAGACGGCGGCGCTCCAGGCCCGCGACGCCTTGATGCAGGCCGAGGGCGGCACGCCGCGCGAGCCCGTTCCGCCGCTCCCCTTGCCGGTGCCGGCAAGCCGAAGCGGAGCCGATATCGCCGCCGACGGCAGCGGCCTCAGCCTCTGGAACGGCTTTGGCGGCTTCGACGGCGACGGCCGCCACTATGTCACCCGGCTGACCGGGCGGCGTTCGACGCCGCAGCCCTGGATCAACGTGATCTCCAACGCCTCGTTCGGCTTCCACGTCTCGGCCGAAGGCGCCGGCTTCACCTGGAGCCGCAACAGCCGCGACTACCAGCTGACGCCGTGGTCGAACGACCCGGTGTCGAACCGGCCAGGCGAAGGCTTCTATATTTTCGACCAATTGAGCGGCAAGGCCTTCTCGCCGATGGCTGCGACGGTTCGCGATCCGTCGATGACCTATGAGACCTGGCACGGCCAGGGCTTCTCGACCTTCCGCTCCAAGCGCGGTTCGCTGTCGATGGACCTGACGCAGGTGGTCGATCCCACCGATCCTGTGAAGATCACCCGGCTGCGCATCCAGAATGCCGACCCGGCGCCGGCGCGGCTGCGCATTTACGCCTATGCCGAATGGGTGCTGGGCGGCCATCGCTCGCGCACGGCGGCGACCATCGTGCCGTCGCGCGACGCCGCCACCGGCGCCATGCTGGCGCAGAATCCATATGGCCTCGACTTCGGCGAGCGTGTCGCCTTCCTGGCAGCCAGCCATCCTGTCCATTCGGTAACCGCTGACCGCAGCGAGTTCATCGGCAGGCACGGCACGACCGAATATCCGCAGGCCGTGCTTGGCGGGCTTGCGCTTTCCGGCCGCATCGAGGCGGGCGACGATCCCTGCGCTGTCGTCGCCAGCGACATCGACATTCCCGCCGGGGGCGACGTGACACTGTCCTGGCTGCTTGGCGACGCCGCCACGCCCGCCGAGGCGAGCGCACTGGTGCAGACCCATCGCAGCAAGGATTTCGATCAGCGCCTGGCCGATAACGAGCGCGTCTGGCGCGGCTTCCTCGACACCATCCAGGTCGAGACGCCCGACGAAGCGATGAACGCCATGGTCAACCATTGGCTGCCTTACCAGAGCCTGGCCTGCCGCATCCGCGCGCGCTCGGCCTTCTACCAGGCGAGCGGCGCGTTCGGCTTCCGCGACCAGTTGCAGGACACGCTCTCGCTTCTGGCGCATGACTCGAAGCTGGCGCGCGACCAGATCCTTAATGCGGCGCGCCGGCAATTCCCGGAAGGCGACGTGCAGCATTGGTGGCTGCCGCGCACCGATGCCGGGGTGCGCACGATGATCTCGGACGACGTAGTCTGGCTGGCGCATGCGACGGCCCGCTACATCGAGGTGACGGGCGACGCCGGTATCCTCAAGGAGCAGTTGCCCTTCATCGACGGGCAGCAGCTCGGCGAGGGCGAGCACGACGCCTTCTTCACGCCTGAGATCACCAAGAACACCGCGCCGCTCTATGAACATTGCGCGCGGGCGCTCGATCTCGCGATCAAGCGCAGCAGCCCCGCCGGCCTGCCGCTCATCCTTGGCGGCGACTGGAACGACGGCATGAACCGTGTCGGCGAGGGCGGCAAGGGCGAGAGCGTGTGGCTGGGCTGGTTCCTGCTGAAGACGCTCACCGACTTCGCGCCTGTCGCCAAAGGGCAGGGCGACACCAAGCGGGCGCAGGCCTGGACCAAGCACGCGGACGCGCTGAAACGGGCCCTGGAAAGCACCGCCTGGGACGGCCAGTGGTATCGGCGCGGCAGCTTCGACGACGGTACGCCGCTCGGCTCGCACAATTCGGACGAGTGCAGGATCGATTCCATCGCCCAGTCCTGGAGCGTGCTGTCGGGCGAGGGCGATCCTGCCCGTTCGACGACGGCCATGGAACAGGCGACCAAGATGCTGGTCGATGACGAGCTCAAGATCGTCAAGCTGTTCACGCCGCCCTTCTCGAAAAGCGAGAAGGATCCCGGCTATATTAAGAGCTATCCGCCGGGGGTGCGCGAGAATGGCGGCCAATATACCCATGCCGCGACCTGGTTCGTCATCGCGCTGGCTGAAATGGGCCGCACTGACGAGGCTTATCGCTGCTTCTCGATGCTGAACCCGGTCAACCACGCTTCGGACGAGGCGGCGGCCGAGCACTATCGCGTGGAACCCTATGTCGTGGCCGCCGACATCTATGCCGGCGAAGGCAAGGGCGGCCGCGGCGGCTGGACCTGGTACACGGGCTCGGCCGGCTGGCTTTACCGCGCCGCGGTGGAGGGCATTCTCGGTATCGAACGGCGCGGCAAGGAGATCACGTTTAGGCCGAAGCTGCCCGGGCACTGGGACGGCTACGCCGCGACGCTCAAGATGTTCGACGGCGAGATCAAGCTTCGTGTTATCCGCGACAAAAAGACCAAGTCGATCTCGCTAGAAGTCGATGGTTCGAAGAAAAAATCGGCCTCTTTCGAGCCGAAAGCTGGCGACAAGACCGAGGTCGTCGTCAGGATACCTGCGTAAAATCAAAGGTTTGGTTCGTCGGCCGCGCATCTTTCGGGGTGCGCGGCCGACGCCCTTTTTACTTGGCGCGGCCTCTCGCGCCCGATCGCGCGCCTTCCTTTAGGGCAGCCTAAGCAAGCAGCTTGTGATTAAAAATGTGGCAGCGCGAGGCAGGTGCCATTATTTTGCCGCAAGCCTGACATTTCACCTTTTATCTCAAACCGTTAGGTGATCACGTCAGATTTCGCACCGTCGTCATCTTTTGTTCGCTAAATGGGAACGGAAGCGATAGACGACGCATTGTTTCGCGACACGTTAACCGATACGTGTCAGAAAATGGTGCGGTGCACAATTCGGGCATTGAGCACAGACAAGAGTTTGGCGGAGTAGCTGAAGTGTCACTTCTGCAGATCTACTTTAGAGCGCTGGGTTATCTGGCGTCCGACAAGAAGCGCGTTGCGCTGATTTGCGGCGCCAATGTCGCGCTCGCGGCGATCGCGATCCTTGAGCCCATCCTCCTGGGCCGGGTGATCGGTGCCATCTCCGAAAAAGGCGCGGTGTTTTCGACGCTCGCCGTCTGGGCCGCTCTTGGTGCCTTCAACGTCGTCGCCTTCGTGCTGGTGGCGCGCGGCGCCGACCGCTTCGCCCATGCCCGCCGCTCCGAGGTGCTGTGCCAGTCCTTCGAGCGTGTCATCACCATGCCGCTTGCCTGGCACCATCAGCGCGGCACATCCAATTCGCTGCACACGCTGCTGCGCGCGGTCGAGACCCTGTTCAGCCTGTGGCTCGAATTCATGCGCGTGCATCTCTCGACGGCCATCGCGCTGGTGCTGCTGGTTCCGACCGCGCTGTCCATGGACATCCGCATGTCCGTCGTGCTGCTTGGCCTGGGCGTGCTCTATGTCGGTATCGGCCGCCTCGTCATGCGCCGCACCAAGTCGGGGCAGACTGCCGTCGAACGCCACTACCACACCGTGTTTGCCCACGTGACCGACAGCGTCAGCAACGTTGCCGTGCTGCAGAGCTACAATCGCATCGGCCACGAGACTGCGACGCTGAAGCGCTATGTGAAGGATCTGCTCGACGCCCAGAACCCGGTGCTCGACTGGTGGGCGATCGCCAATGCGCTGAACCGTCTGTCGTCGACCATCTCGATGATGATCGTGCTCTCGATCGGCGCTTATCTCGTCACCCGTGGCCAGCTCCGCGTCGGCGATGTCGTTGCCTTCACCGGCTTTGCCGGAATGCTGATCGCCCGTCTCGACCAGATGTCGGCCTTCACCACTCAGATTTCCGAGGCTCGTGCCAAGCTCGAGGAGTTCTATCGCCTCGAGGATTCGGCTGCCGAGACCGCCGAGCCCGACGGATTGCGCGAGTTGACCAACGTCACCGGCCACGTCCGCTTCGAGGATGTCAGCTTCGAGTTCGCCAATTCGGGCCACGGCATCGAGGACGTCTCCTTCGAGGTCCAGGCCGGCCAGACGGTCGCCATCGTCGGCCCGACCGGCGCCGGCAAGACGACGCTCATCAATCTCTTGCAGCGCGTCTTCACGCCCGCCAGCGGCCGCATCCTGATCGACGGCATCGACACCCGCACGGTGACCCGCAAGTCGCTACGCCATTCGATCGCCACCGTCTTCCAGGACGCCGGCCTGCTCAACCGCTCGATCGAGGACAACATCCGTGTCGGCCGCGCCGATGCCAGCAATGACGAGGTTCACGCCGCCGCCAATGCCGCCGCCGCCCAGGACTTCATCCTGGCCAAGAGCGGCGGCTACGATACCGTCGTCGGCGAGCGCGGCGGCCAGCTCTCGGGCGGCGAGCGCCAGCGTATCGCCATCGCCCGCGCGGTGCTCAAGGATGCGCCGATCCTGGTGCTCGACGAGGCGACCAGCGCGCTCGACGTCGAAACCGAGGATCGCGTCAAGGAGGCCATCGACGAGCTGCGCCGCAACCGCACGACCTTCATCATCGCCCACCGCCTGACCACGGTCCGCGACGCCGACCTCGTCGTCTTCATGGACAAGGGCAGGGTGGTCGAGATGGGCGGCTTCACCGAGCTGTCGCTGCGCAACGGCCGCTTCGCCGCCCTGCTGCGCGCCGGTGGCCTGCTCAACGACGAGGAAGTCCGCCGCCTCAGCCGTCCGGTGACGGAAGCGGCGTAAGGCAGAACGCTTCTCCCTTCTCCCCTTGTGGGAGAAGGTGGATCGGCGCGATAGCGCCGAGACGGATGAGGGGTGTTCCAGCGGAGTGAG